>CAINTJ010000048.1 GCA_903853385.1 uncultured Gammaproteobacteria bacterium | reverse complement strand
GGCAAAAACATCACCACTATTGAAGGCTTGTCCCATGATGCATCGCATCCAGTACAACAGGCCTGGGTCAAGCATCAGGTGCCGCAATGCGGCTATTGCCAGTCCGGCCAGATCATGGCAGCGGTGTCACTGCTCGAGAAAAAACCGAAACCCACCGATGCCGATATCAACGCCGCGATGAGCAATATCTGCCGCTGTGGCACCTACAAACGCATCCGCGCTGCCATCCACGACGTGGCTGGCACTGCACCCGAAGTAGCCAAGGTCTGAGGGCAACAATATGAAAATGTCCAACAGTGTTTCCCGTCGCCAGTTCCTGTTAGCCAGTGCTGCCGTCGGTGGCGGTCTGGCGCTCGGCTTCACGCTGCCCGAGGGCAAGCTGCAAGCTGCCACCGCCCCAGCCGCCAAACGCATCAATATCTGGGTGGAAGTGGCGCCGGATGACAGTGTCACCATCAAGTATGCGCGCTCCGAAATGGGGCAGGGCAGTATGACCTCGGCACCGCAGATTGTGGCCGATGAACTCGACGCCAACTGGGAGCAGGTGCACATCATCTATGTCGACGTGCATGAACATCTGCTGATGAACAAGGCCTGGGGCAGCATGCAAACCGTGGGCAGCCAAACCATTCGCAATTCGCAGAGTTACTTGCGCCAGGCCGGTGCCACGGCGCGCGCGATGCTGGTGGCGGCAGCCGCGCAAATGTGGAAAGTGCCAGCCAGTGAAATTAGCGTGCACAACGGCATCGTCGCACATGCCGCCAGCAAGCATCAAAGCGGCTTCGGTGCATTGGCAGCACTCGCGGCCACACTGCCGGTGCCCAAAGACGTGCCAGTGAAGGATCCGCAAGACTGGCACATCATCGGCCAGTCGAAACCGCGCGTGGACATTCCGGCTTCGGTGAATGGCAGCCAGGTCTATGGCATCGACGTCAGCTTGCCCGGCATGGTGTACGCGGCGATAGCGCAGAGCCCGGTGTTCGGGGGCAAGGCGCGCGCTTTCAGTGCGGACACTGCCCGCAAACAGCGTGGCGTAATCGACATCTTCGCGATCGAAGACGGCGCATCCGTGGTAGTGGTGGCCGACAACTGGTGGCGGGCACAGCAGGCGCTCGCGCAAGTGCAGATTGATTGGGACGAGCAGGGCAATGGCAAAGTAGACGATGCCGGCATCCGCCAGTTTTTCACTGCCGGCCTCACGGCGGATGATGCAGCACCACTGGCCAACAACAAGGGCGATGTCGACATGGCACTGGCTGGCGCCAGCAAGGTGCTGGAAGCCGAATATTTCACTCCGTATCTGAGTCACTCACCGATGGAGCCGATGGGCGCCACCGTGCAGATCGGTGCCGAGCAGGTGCAGGTGTGGGCCTCGACCCAGTCGGCAGACGGGCTTGCCAGTGAAGTGGCGGCAGCACTCAAGCTGAAACCGGATACCATCATCGTGCACCGGGTGCAGGCTGGCGGCGGTTTCGGCCGGCGCGGCTCCGGCGATTTTGCAAGGCAGGCGGCACTGATCGCGGCCAGGCTGCCGCAAGGCACGCCCGTCAAACTGCTGTGGTCACGCGAACAGGATACCCAGCATGGCATGTACCGGCCGCTGGCAATGTACAAGCTCAAGGGTGCGCTGGATGCCAACAACAACGTCATCGCCTGGCAAACGCGCATCGCCAGCGGCTCGCTGATGAGCCAGCGCATCGGCGCCCCGTTGGCCAAAGGTGTGGATGCCATGGCCACCGAAGGTTTCTCGCGCCTGCCGTACCAGGTCGCCAACCAGCACCACAGTTATATCCAGCGCGCCACCCATGTGCCGATCGGTTTCTGGCGCACGGTGGGCTGGTCACAGACGCCGTTTGCCCGCGAGCAGTTTATCGACGAGCTGGCCGCCGCTGCCGGTGAAGATCCGCTCAAGTTCCGTGTGCGTCATATGGCCGCCGACGAACTGTCGCGCCACATCCTGGAAACCGTGGCCAAAGCCGCCGGCTGGGACAAGCCAGCGGCCAAGGGCGTGTTTCGCGGCATTGCCACCACCGAGCCCTATGACAGCTTTACCGCCGCCGTGGTGGAACTTTCGGTCAACGCGGCCGGTGTCATCACCATTCACCGCATTGTGCAGGCGATCAACCCCGGCCATGTGGTGAATCCCGACAATGTGCGCGCGCAGCTGGAAGGCGCCACCGTGTGGGCACTCACCGCCGCCATGTGGGGCGAGATCGGCATCGAGCAGGGCCGCGTCAAGCAAGCCAATTTCCATGACTACCGCGTGCTGCGCCTCAAGGAGATGCCGAAGGTAGACGTAGTGCTGGCACCGACCGGTGGCTTCTGGGGTGGTGTGGGTGAGCCGGGCCAGGCGCCGCTGATTCCGGCCTTGTGCAATGCGCTGTTTGCCGCCACCGGCAAACGCTTGCGGTCGTTGCCGCTGCAGCAGCATGGATTTACGCTGGCCTAAACACATTGCAGGCTGCAGGGTGGGCGGTGTCTGGGCAAGTGCTGGCCCAAGACACTGCGTCCATGCGCGTGTAACCGGCCTGTAGGATTACAGCCGGACTCTTCAGTCGTTTACCTCAAAAACTTCCAGTTTTCCGAAAAGTTCAGTGTCCGTGATCGGTTTGGCAAGATAGTCGTCCATGCCGGCTTCCTGGCAACGCAGGCTGTCGCCATGCATGGCATGTGCAGTCAAGGCAATGATGCGTTGGCGCTCCATGTTCGTCTGTTCACGGGCGCGTATGATCATGCTGGCTTCCAGTCCGCCCATCTCCGGCATCTGCAAATCCATCAGGATGACGTCGAAAGTGGCATTCGCAAGCAGTTGCAATGCTTCGAGGCCGTTATTGGCAATCATTACCTCATGACCGCGGCGCTGGAGTTTGTGTGTATACAATTTCTGGTTCACGGTGTTGTCTTCGGCCAGCAGTATGCGCAAGGAGCGCCATTGCGCAGGTTTGGGCACAGTGACAGCAGATTTGATACTTGGATACTGGTTGTTTCCAGTCTGGGCATTGTTCAATTGCAGTTGCTGCGGTGGCAGCGGCAGTTTCAGGTCGAAATAGAAACAACTGCCTTGGCCTTGCTCGCTGAACAGGTGGATTTCCCCCCCCATCAGCCCTACCAGGGCATTGGAGATTGACAAGCCTAACCCGCTACCGCCGAACATGCGCGTGATGGAGACGTCCGCCTGTGAGAAGCCTGTAAAAATCTGCGATTGCATTGATGGACTGATGCCGATTCCGCTGTCAGAAACTGCGATCTGCAGAGTCACGAAATTATCGTCTCGGTCCAGTTGCTTGACACTAATATGGACATTGCCGATTTGGGTGAACTTGATGGCATTGCTAAGCAGGTTGAATACGACCTGGCGAAAGCGTAAAGGGTCGCCGATGACGAATTCTGGAATTCTCGAATCGAAATGGGAGTCAAGCACAATCTTTTTTTCAGAGGCCGGCTGCTGGAAATGGGCAAGTATATAAGCCAGCTGGTTGCGGATACTGAAAGGTATTAGTTCAAGACGCAGCTTCGCTGCGTCAATCTTGGAAAAATCCAGGATGTCATTCAGTAGATCCAGTAGCGTTGTGGCCGAAGATTTTGCCGTCTCCAGAAAGTCTTGCTGATCGCAGGAGAGTGCTGAATCAAGAGTCAGATCAATCATGCCGATAAGGCCGTTGAGCGGTGTGCGGATTTCATGGCTGATATGGGCAATGAAATCGCTCTTGGCCGAGTTGGCCTGTTCGGCCAACTGTTTGGCTTGCAGTAATTCTGTTCGGCTTGCATGCAGCTCAGAGATGTCCAGGATTGACCCGACTATATGAGGACGATCTTGCAAGGTCGAGCGGGTCAATGACACGTGCGCCGGCACGCTAGTGCCATCAGCACGGGTGATAATGGACTCCAGGCTTAGCTTTTCATCGGAGGACATTGCTGCAAAAAAATTGGTAATTATTGGCAAATCACCGCTGGCGATGTAATCGGACAGTGATTTGGATTGCAAGGTGATTGCATCGGAGCCCAGTAAGTGCAGCAAGGCAGGATTGAAGAGTTCAAATTGAAAATTGTTGTCAAGCTCAAAAATTCCGACTGACAGCGAGCTTACAATCATCTGGGTACGAGCTTGCTCAGAGTCATATTGTGCAAGGGCCGCTTCTTTTTGCTTCTCTATCCTGGCCGCCAGAATCAGATTGGAACAGGCAGATTCAAAAATCGACAGATAGGATAATAATTCCGTTTGGTAACCGTCGGGTCGGTTGGCCAGGCCGATCATGCCGATGAATTGCTCACCACTGTAGATCGGCAGTCCCAGAAATGCATTGAGCGGTGGGTGACCAGGCGGCAGACCACCACGGTAAGCATGGTTTGCAGGATCGTTGGCTATCAGTGCTTCACCGGTGCTCAGTACACGGCCGAACAGGGTGTTCAGATTGCGGAATTCCAGGCCTGTTTTCGCATGTTTATGGTAGAGCGCCAGGGTTGCTGGGCTCCACGCAATATTGGTCAACGCGTGCGTCTTTAAATACGGCTGCCCCTCGTCGTCATGCAGTACTTCGCCGATGAAGCCGTATTCACTGCGGGTAAGTCGCAGCAGGTGAATCAGCATGGTGTCGAAGGGGTTTGCCGCGGTCTTGCCCAGGATGAATTCTGAGAGGGTAGTACTGGCAGCAGCCAGGGTATCGCTGGTATCACGGATGAGTGATTCATTTAATATTCGTTGATTGATGTTCTCAACTGTTACGAAAGTGAGTTGCAGTTCTTGCAGGTAAACCTCGGTCAACCTCACCCAAATTTGGGCGCCCGATGGCAAAACAAAGCGGACACTTAATGGCTCGGAGTGGGTGGGGCCTGAACTCAGTTGAGACAATCTACGCTTAATTAATGCGACATCCTCCCAATGAAAATATTGGAAGGGAGAAAATTGCTCAAGCTGTTCAGAAGTACAATGCAATAAATCCAGAAAAGCTTTGTTTTTAAATACTATAAGGCCATCAGTATTTACAACGTAAGCGGGATAGCGGCTGCTTTCAGTCATTTTCCCCAGAAATTCCCGTTCAATAATTTCTGAGGGTCCGGGTCGGTTAGGCATAATTGTGGGCGAGTCGTTGGGGTAGTTGGAAATAAAACGGTTGAATCTTAACCATAGATGTTGGTGCCAAGTCTCGGTGACGGTTGACGCGACAATTGCCATTTCAGCAGGTCATTCACATTCATGGCGGCTGCAATAAGCGGGCCTTGCCCAAAGTTGCAGCCATCGGCACACAGCCATTTGTAGGTGTTTGAGTCGGCTATGCCTTCCGCAGTGGTCGGAATACACAGCTGCGCAGCTCGATTCAGGATATTGGTAACCAGCTGTCTGCCTGAGCTGGAACGGTTGGCAGCTTCAATCAAGCGGCTGCCAATCCTGATATCGTCATAGGCCGGATTGTCAGCGCAGGTTTCTGCATAGTCCCGGCTCACGTATTTGATCGAAATTCTTACGCCTTTTGCCCTCAGCTGGCTGATATTACGTGCAAGTTGACTATCTGCGGGCGGATGTGCCGGTTCAACAAGTTCCAGCACCAGCAGGTTATGGTGGAAATCCTGCATCTTCATCGCCGCAAGCAGGCGTTCAGAAAATTCTGGCAAGGCAAGTTGCTCAGCAGGAATTTGTGCCCACAAGCACAAGCTGATGCCAGTGGTGAGTTGCACCTGCTTGATGGTTGCCATGCCGCGATTGATCACATCCAGATTGATGGGTGGGGCCGGCACATTGTTGGTGTCATGGGCTTTGACTAAAGTTGGGAATTGGCTTTTATCATTGCTTTTTGGCGTGTTTACCTGGACTTCACAACCGGCCCACTTTCCTGTTGCCAGCAAAAACTGTGGCTGGAAGTCCAGCAAGTTTGGCATAGCCTGCTCGGGGAAGCTGTCTTGCGCGGTTGCGGAGGTCTGCGAGCTGCCTTTTTGGTTCTTGTAAATGTTGTGGACTTCCAGTATTTCCGCGATCTCAAATGCTTTGAAAGGCTTTTGCAAAATGCCAACGACATCGATGCTAATCTCGGTGGCAAGTTGCACGATGCTGCTAAGAACTTCCTGGTCTATGGAGGTCATCAGTACGACTTTTGCCTTCGGCGCGTATTTGCGAAGGGTGTTCATTAACTGCACACCATTGATGATCGGCATCATGATGTCGAGGAAAATGATGTCGAAATAGCATAGTCTGGTGGGGTTGAGCATGGTCGGATCGTTGTATTCCTCCACGCTATAGCCGCTGGCCTTGGCTTGGTGGCGCACAATACGAGTAAAGAACCTGTCATCATCAATGACCAGCAAATGTTTGGTGGAAGCCATGGTTATAGCCCTCCATTAATAAGATTTATTTCAGCTTCTATCGCACTGCGTGTAGGTTCTATCAACAGATTTAAAGTGCTGAAAATTACCGGCAGTTCGGAAGTATTATTCTTCGCAGCAAGTTCGATAATCTTCAGCGACTTTTCGAGTTGCAGCGCGCCGACCACGCTTGACGAGGATATCAGCCTGTGGGAAAAAAAAGCCATCTCGGGGGAATTGGCGCTGGCAAAGCCAAATTTGGCCATAAACCGTTCCAGATCGTTAAGCTGGACCAGGAACTCTTCATAAAGCTCTTTGACAAACTGGACATCTTCTACACCCAGGTTTTCATATATCGCGGAACGGTCAAAAATCTGGCTCAAGGCAGCCGTCATGTCAGTTCTCCAATTCGGTACTAGGTGCGGTATGCATGATGTAGCCATAGCCCCGCAGGTTGTTGATGGAATAGGGAGCATCCAGGCTTTCAAGTTTCTTTTTTGTCCTGCCAATCAGAACATCTATTTTTCTACTGAAAGCATCAGGCTGGAAACCGTAAAGAGTGGAATGCAAAGTTTCGCGACTCAGTTCTACCCCGATGTTCCCCATCAAATATTCAAGTAGTACCGCTTCCAGCTCGGTTAATTTCAGCTGTTTGCTGCCAGCGGACAATACTCTGCGCTTAAGGCTCCTTTGCTGTAATTGCAAGTCTGGCCGGCTTTTCAGGTTTTCAGACTCTGTAACAATATGGTTGCTTCGCAGCGCTGTGCGGATGCGAGCCAGCAGCTCGTTCTTTTTGTAAGGCTTCACCAGATATTGGTCGGCACCGGCGTCAAGGCAGCGTACCGCGATTTCTTCGAAGTCATAACCCGTCAACATTAAAACGGGAGTCTGTGGTTTTTTGGCTTTAATCATGCGGCACAGATCAAGGCCGGTGATGCTGTTGCCCAGCTCGTAATCAAGAATGTAGATGTCCGGTGCCGGGCCTTGTTCAATGAGGTCAATCAAGGCTGGAATGTCATTCTCGAAAGTGCAGTTGTAGCCTTCTTTTTGCAAAAGATGCGAAAGAATTTTGGCAAAAACATAATCATCTTCAATTATTAGTGCAGATTTTTTCTTCATGGATATGGTTAGTCATTGAAAGAATGATCCGGTTTAAATTAAAAAAACAAATCCCGCAATTGATACAAATGGAATATATTTCTTTATTTATCCATTAAATGTTACATGCAAACAGCCTTTTTACTGACGCATTGTATGTAACAAAATGTATCAAGAGTAACTGGTGGAATGCCTTTGTCGCCACCAACCCATTGTTAACTACTTGCCGATAAATGTCTGGATAGGCAAGTCAGAACCATTGTTTCAGGAATAATTCCTGCCGATTAAGTCGTTTTCCATATGGGCAAAAGCAAGCGGACCTGCGGCTGCGCTGATATCGATAAGGGTTTATGCCTTGCAAGCCCGTGGAAGCAAGCAGATCGGGTTCTAATTTAGGCTGCTGTCTGGCCATGATAAGCAGTTGATACGCCGGTGCTGGGGCTTTAGCTGAAACAAATAAGATGGATTTGCATAATACTGTTACAAAATGTTTC
>CAINTJ010000047.1 GCA_903853385.1 uncultured Gammaproteobacteria bacterium | reverse complement strand
TGACCCCGATGACCGATGCCAACCTGGTGCGCGTGATGCAGTCCCAGACCAAGCGCAAGGTTGATCTTGTGCCCTATGGGATAGTCAGCCAGGGTGCTGTCGCCATTGCCGCGCGCTTTGCCGCGCTGCAAGCCCAGGGTGTGGGCGTGGCTGTGGTCGATGCCATCAGCAATGCCGACCTGATGGAGATTGGCAAGGCGCTTGCCGGCATGCCACTGGTCACTGCTGGGTCAGGCATTGCGATTGGCCTGCCGCAAAATTGGAACAGCCAAGCCGGTAGTGCGGGTGTCAGTGCCGATACCTTGCCCGCAGCAACCGGGCTGCGTGCCGTCGTGTCTGGCAGTTGCTCGCAAGCAACCAATGGCCAAGTGCTCAAGTTCCGCCAGCAAGGTCTTCCGGCCTTTGCCGTGGATCCGTTGGCGATTGCTGCCGGGGACGCTGTGATTGCCAAGGCCTTGGCTTGGGCCAAGCCGCTGCTGCCGCATGCACCGGTGCTGATCTACGCCACCGCCGAATCTGATGCCGTGCAGGCGGTGCAGGCCAGACTGGGCGTGGCCCGTGCGGGCCAACTGGTGGAGGAAACGCTGTCGGCTATCGCGGTGGGCCTGGTGGAGTTGGGCGTACATCAGCTCGTGGTGGCCGGTGGTGAGACCAGCGGTGCCGTGGTGCAGGCTCTGGGTGTGCAACGCATGGCGATTGGGCCGCAAATCGACCCCGGTGTGCCATGGACCGCCGTGCAGTCTACGCAATGGCCGCAGAAAACCTTGCACCTCGCATTGAAGTCCGGCAACTTTGGCGCGGTCGACTTCTTCACAAAAGCCTTTGCCTTGTTGCAGACATCCCCATGACCAGCGCCTTGCGCGAAGAAATTTGCCGGGTCGGTGCCTCGCTGTTTGCACGCGGCTATGTACATGCCACAGCCGGCAACATCAGTGTGCGTACCGATGACGGCTACCTCATTACGCCGACGGATGCCTGCCTGGGCAATCTGGATCCGGCCAGGCTGGCGTTTGTGAATGCAGCCGGTGAGCAGGTCTCTGGAGACCGGGCCTCGAAGACGCTGACCCTGCACCGCAACATCTATGGCAGCGATCCGGATGCACGCTGTGTGATCCACACCCATTCCACCCACCTGGTGGCGCTGACATTGTCAGGGGTGTGGTCGCAGGACGATATCCTGCCGCCCCTTACCCCTTATTACGTGATGAAGGTCGGCCATGTGCCGCTGATTCCCTACCACCGCCCCGGTGATCCGGCCGTTGGTACTCTGGTGGCAGCGCGCATCAGCGCCATGCGCAACAAGGGCATGCCCATTCGCGCAGTCATGCTGGATCGCCTGGGCCCCAATGTCTGGCACACCAGCCCGGCCAACGCCAGTGCGGTGCTGGAAGAGCTGGAAGAAACCGCCCGGCTGTACCTGCTCGCACGTCCGCAAGCGCTGTCTGAAGAACAGTTGGAAGAGCTGCGGACTCACTTCGGTGCTCACTGGTAGTCCATGCCCCGTCTTGCAGTGGCTGTCATCCAGGATCAACAGGCCGGCTATACTGCCGGCAACAAATGGAATGGAGCACTGCGCTGTCCCAGCGCCTGGCTGAACGGCATCAATTGGCCTCACTAGTGGGCATTTAACGTTGTGGCTGAAGCTGCAACCTACTCTTTCTTCAGCGACGCCAGAAAGGCGACCACATCCGCGCGCGTCTTGTTGTCCGGAATCTGCATCGGCATGAAGGTGCCAGGCACCATCTCACCGGGGTTT
>CAINTJ010000046.1 GCA_903853385.1 uncultured Gammaproteobacteria bacterium | reverse complement strand
CTGCGACTTGGGCATCCTGCTGTGAAGTGGCGCCGCTCACGCCAACTGCGCCAATGACCTGGCCGTTGTAAATAATGGGCACACCGCCTTCAAGCAGGTAGGCGTTGGCAATGGTAGACAGAGTAGGACGGGTTTTGGCTACATCTTCCAGAACCTTGGTCGGTCGACGAAAAGCGGCGGCGGTTTTGGCTTTGCCGATGGCCACATCAATGCTGCCGTATTGCGCTGTTTCCATTCTATTTAAAGTGATCAGGTGACCGCCTTCATCCACCACGGCAATGATGACGTTCCAATTGTTAGCGCGGGCTTCTACCAATGAAGCCGTCGCTATTTTTTGAGCCGCCTCCAAAGTCAAAGATTTTTTGTCGATCAGTTGCGCGTTGGCGGCCACAGCGAAAGCCAGCATTGCAATGGCCGTGAAAAAACGAGTGAAAGTTGTCATGTCTGTTCTCCTTTGATTGTTTTTAAAAGATCAGTTAAGCCGTATTGGTAAGACTTTGCTGCCTTTAAAAAGTGTACATCCTTTGGTCAATAAGGATAAATGCATTTTCATCTTCATCGATAGGACTCAGTGATCAAAATTATTCACCCATCATTCAATTGAAAATTTATACCAGCGAACCTATTAGCTGAAATACAAAATGTTTCAATGAGATAGACTTGAAGCTATTCAGAATCATCACTTTATCTGTCCATGAATTCAACCAGACTTGCCATTTTTCTTTGCATGTTTTCCCTGGCCTGTGTGGCTGTCGCACAAACCACAACCCCATTACGCGATTGCCCGGATTGCCCTGAGATGATGGTCATACCCGGCGGCAGTTTTGCGATGGGCTCGGTATCTGGCAGCGAAGAAGATGCACACACGCCAACGCACGCAGTCAGCATCACATCTTTCGCAATCGGCAAATACGAAGTCACCCAAGCTCAATGGTTTTCTATCATGGGAACCCGGCCCGGCATGTTCAAAGGAGACGATCTTCCCGTAGAGCAAGTAACGTGGAAACAAGCCCGTGAATTCACGCGCAAGCTCAGCGAAAAAACCGGACATACTTATAGACTGCCCACTGAAGCAGAGTGGGAATACGCAGCGCGCGCCGGCAGTGAATCCGACTATTACTTCGGCGCTGATCAAACGCAAGTGCCTGAACACGCCTGGTTTGATGAAAATTCTGATGAAACCACGCATCCCGTGGGCCAAAAACCGGCGAATAACTACGGTCTGTACGACATGTACGGCAATGTCTGGGAATGGACCATGGATTGCTGGAACACCAGCTACGAAGGCGCTCCAGTCGACGGCAGCGCCTGGACGAGCGGCGATTGCACTATGCGGGTGGTCAGAGGCGGCTCTTGGTACAACAAATTGAAATCGATCAAATCGACGGCAAGAGCCAGGTATTCTTCTGAAATTCGCTATACCAGCCGGGGCGGCGGCTTGCGGGTTGTGCGGGAATTGCCCAAGTAGTTAAACCTTTTATCAAGAAAAAGATTTAATTGCATGGTAGTACTTCCTGTTCTTTAAAGACTTCTTGTGTTGGTTTGGAGTGATACAGCCGCAAACGGGGAAATTCCTTGATACGCTCAGCTGAAAT
>CAINTJ010000045.1 GCA_903853385.1 uncultured Gammaproteobacteria bacterium | reverse complement strand
TCTCCAGCAATTGCGGCAGATATTCCTCTATGCCGCTGATACTGGCTCTGATGCCCGACAGAGGCGTGCGCATTTCATGTGCAATATTGGCGCTGAGACTTTGCATCACTTGCACTTTCCAATCGAGCTGCCATTGGCTGGCCGGATTCCAATGCAGCCAGCTGCGGATATCGTAACGTTGCTTTTCACCATGCCTTTCGCCGGTTGGCAGCGAATGTTGCCAGCCGCCATCACCATTCTCAATCTGGGTTGCCAGGCGCAGCGCTGCATCATTGCCAAGTGGTAAATTCACCATGCCATCCAGCTGTGATTGCTGCCAACTGCCGTACGTCAGTGACACCGCTTGTTGATTCTCGCCGACTACTGCGCGATGGCTGTCCAGACGCACAGCTCCTCCGGTAGTGTTGCGCCCATAGAGTCCGCCTTGCGGACCTTTTAGAATTTCGGCCTGCTGTATGTCGAACACGCCCATGTTGCCCATTACCGTGGCAACCTGGTAAACCCCGTCTGCATAGACTGCGGCCGTGGGTGTGTTATTGCTGTTGAAATCCTGCAAGCCCACACCCCTGATTATCCAGGTGGGAATTCCGGCCCCAGGAAAGTCCTCGAACAGACTGACATTCTGGGTTTGCGATACGAGTTCCGGCAGCGTGCGTAAATGCAGCGCCTCAATGGCGCTGCCATCAACTACATTCATGCTTATTGGCACTTGCGCCGAGTCTTCACTGCGTTTGCGCGCCGTGACCAGCACCTGCTCAATCAATGCTGGCTGGGTTTGTGCCAGCACAGGCTGTATTGCCAGCAATAACAACGAAGCCGCAGTAGTACGGCGTAAGGTCCCCGTTTTCTTCATGAATGGTTCTCTCAAAAATTCATATTCATGCATGAATTGCCGGCGCTATTGCGCAGGCGATTACTCATTTGCTTTCGATTTCCACCCTGTCGACTTTCTGGAAACCGCGAGGCAATTTGTTGCCGCGCCGGCCTCGCTCGCCCCGATAATGATCAAGCTCATCCCTGTTGAGCTTTATAAAACGCTTACCGCTGTGTATCACCACGGACTGTCTTGTACCTATTACAGCATATCCCGCAACAAATTCGCTTCTATCCTGAACTTTTGCAGGAGTGATGGCAATTATCTTGTTACCCTTGCCGCGAGGTAATTGAGGCAGCTCAGTGAGTTTGAAGACCAGCATGTGGCCTTCCGTTGTCACGGCAACTACATCATCATTTTCAACATCAGCGACCAGCACCGGCGACATTACGCGTCCACCGTCAGGCAGGTTAAGCACTGATTTTCCTGCCCTGTTCTTGCCGAGCAGATTCTCCATTCTAGTCACAAATCCGTAGCCGGCATCCGAGGCCAGCAGATAGAAATTGTCCGGGTCTCCGATCAACATACCTTCAAAAGTGGCGCCAGAGGTCGGCGTGAGCCGGCCTGTCAGGGGCTCACCCATGCCGCGCGCTGACGGCAGACTGTGCGCAGGCAGTGAATAAGCACGGCCTGTTGAATCAAGGAAAACAACGTTCTGGTTACTACGCCCTTTGTCTACCAGTTTAAGTTTGTCTCCCGCCTTGTATTGGAGTGAAGTCGCATCCAGATCGTGGCCTTTGGCAGCACGCACCCAGCCGGCTTCCGACAATACGATGGTGACCGGATCGACACTTAACAATTCGTTATCCGAGAAGGCCTGGGCTTCGGCGCGCGTAACCAGCTGTGAACGACGGGTGTCCCCATAGGTTTCAGCATCGGCTGCCAGCTCTTTTTTTATCAAAGTTTTCAGGCGGCCTTTCGATTGCAGGGTGAGCTGCAACTGTACGCGCTCGGACTCCAGACCTTCCTGTTCAGCCTTGATCTCCATTTCTTCCAGCCTGGCCAGATTGCGCAGTTTCAATTCGAGGATGGATTCCGCCTGTTTGTCAGACAACGCAAAGCGCTCTATCAAAGCCGGTTTTGGCTTGTCTTCGGTGCGGATGATCCTGATTACTTCATCAATATTCAGATAGGTGATCAGCAGGGCATCAAGGATATGCAAACGGGCCATAATCTTGTCGAGCCGGTGCTGCAGGCGACGCGTGACAGTGGTGGTGCGAAACTCCAGCCATTCCTTGATAATATCCAGCAGCCCTTTAACTCGGGGCAAACTATCGGTGCCGATCATGTTGAGATTGATCCGATAGCTCTTTTCAAGATCGGTGCAGGTAAACAAGTGGCTCATCACCGCATCTGCATCTATGCGGTTCGAACGTGGCACGATCACAATGCGAGTAGGATTTTCGTGATCGGACTCATCGCGCAGATCAACCACCATCGGCAGTTTCTTCTTCTGCATTTGCGCGGCAATCTGTTCCAGTACCTTGGAGCCGGATACCTGATAAGGCAACGCAGTGATCACGATGTCGCCATCTTCGCGCTTGTACACTGCCCGGCACCTGACCATGCCGCGACCACTTGCATACATCGCGGCAATTTCCACCTGCGGTGTGATAATTTCGGCAGCAGTCGGAAAGTCGGGAGCCTGCACAAACTGCAGCACGTCTGCCAGAGTTGCTGAAGGATTCTCCAGCAAATGAATGCATGCCTGTACCACCTCCCGCAGATTGTGCGGCGGAATATCAGTGGCCATACCTACTGCAATGCCACTGGCACCATTGAGCAAAACATTCGGCAAACGTGCCGGGAGAATAACCGGCTCTTCCAGCTCACCGTCGAAATTGAGTTTCCAGTCGACCGTGTTTTGCCCGAGCTCTGCCAACAACACATCTGCATAACCCTGCAGACGCGATTCGGTATAACGCATCGCGGCAAACGACTTCGGATCATCCGGGGAACCCCAGTTACCCTGGCCATCCACCAATGGATAACGATAGGAGAACGGCTGCGCCATCAACACCATCGCCTCGTAACAGGCGGAGTCACCATGTGGGTGGAATTTGCCGATCACGTCGCCGATGGTGCGCGCGGATTTCTTGTACTTGGCCGAGTTCTTGAGCCCAAGTTCGCTCATTGCATAAACAATGCGTCGCTGCACCGGTTTTAGTCCGTCACCGATGTGCGGCAGGGCGCGATCATTGATCACATACATGGAATAGTTCAGATACGCCTGTTCCACGAACTTGCGTAGCGGAATCTGTTCCATCCCTTCGGCGTTGAATGTAGTGGGTTCGTTCATTGTCAGTATTTCCTGTAATCGATTACTGCTTCAGTCGCAGTCTAGAAATCAGCCTTGTTGCCATTGGCTTCCAGCCAGTCCTTGCGATCGCCGGAACGCTTCTTGGCCAGCAGCATGTCCATCAACTCGTTGGTAAGATCGAACTCATCAACATTAAGCTGCACCAGCCGGCGCGTATCCTTGTTCATGGTAGTCTCCCGCAACTGCAGCGGATTCATCTCACCCAGCCCCTTGAAGCGCTGTACATTGGGTTTGCCTTTTTTGTGTTCGGCAACCAAGCGGTCCAGAATCCCGTTCTTCTCCTGCTCATCCAGTGCGTAGAACACTTCCTTGCCCAGATCGATGCGATACAGTGGCGGCATCGCCACGAAAATATGACCCGCTTCCACCACGGCACGAAAATGACGGATGAACAAAGCACATAACAAAGTGGCAATGTGCAAACCGTCCGAGTCAGCGTCGGCCAGTATGCAGACCTTGCCGTACCGCAATGCGCTCAGATCAGTGGAGTCTGGATCGACACCGATGGCAGTGGCAATATCATGGACTTCCTGTGACGCCAGAATTTCATTGGAACTGACTTCCCATGTATTCAGGATCTTGCCACGAAGCGGCATGATGGCTTGCGTCTCGCGGTCGCGCGCCTGCTTGGCGGAACCGCCCGCCGAATCCCCCTCCACCAGGAACAGCTCGCCGGCAAATACATCCTGGGTTGAACAATCGGCCAGCTTGCCCGGCAAGGCCGGACCGGAAGTTATTTTTTTTCTTACTACCAGTTTACTGGCCTTCATGCGTAGTTGCGCATTATTGATGCACATCTCGGCAAGCTGTTCAGCCTCGGCCGTATGCTGGTTCAACCACAAACTGAATGCATCCTTGACCACACCACCTACAAAGGCAGCCGACTGGCGTGAGGACAGCTTTTCCTTGGTTTGCCCGGAAAACTGCGGCTCGGTCATCTTGGATGACAGTACATAGCTGCAACGATCCCAGATATCTTCCGCAGACAACTTGATACCGCGCGGTATCAGATTGCGAAACTCGCAAAATTCCTTGATAGCCTCAATAAGTCCAGTGCGGAACCCATTGACGTGGGTGCCGCCTTGCACGGTAGGGATCAGGTTGACATAGCTCTCGGTAAGAAGTTCTCCGCCTTCCGGCAGCCAAAGTACCGCCCAGTCGACCATCTCTTCATTGCCCTTCATGGAGCCGGTGAAAGGTTCAGCAGGCAGCGTTGGTGTCTGCAGGCAGGATTGCTTGAGGTAGTCTGACAAGCCGTCTTCGAAATACCACTCTGCACTTCGTGACTTGTCAGCACTGACCGTATTATCGATAAAACTGACGCGCAGGCCCGGACACAATACAGCCTTGGCCCGCAACACATGGATCAGCCGCGATATTGAAATGTTGGGGCTGTCGAAATATTTGGGGTCCGGCACAAAGCGCACGGTGGAGCCGGTGTTGCGCGCTCCCACCTTGTCGATGATCTTCAGTTCAGAGGCCTTGTCGCCATTTTTGAAGGTCATCTGGTAAACATTGCCATTACGTCTTACCAATACTTCCAGAGTGAGCGACAGCGCATTCACCACCGACACCCCGACACCATGCAACCCTCCGGAGAACTTGTAATTGTCACTGGAGAATTTACCGCCTGCATGCAGGCGCGTGAGGATCAGCTCAACACCGCTGACTTTTTCTTCCGGATGAATATCCACCGGCATGCCACGACCATCGTCGGTGACCTCAACAGTACCGTCTTTTTCCAGCGTCACTGAAATATGACGGGCATGACCGGCAAGGGCTTCGTCCACGCTGTTGTCCACCACTTCCTGCACCAGATGATTGGGGCGGGTAGTGTCGGTGTACATGCCTGGACGTCGACGTACCGGATCAAGGCCACTGAGAACTTCTATCGATCCAGCGTTATATTCTTTACTCATGGGGAATTGATTTCCTTCGATTGCTTGCTGCCCAAACGGGCACTATTCACTTCTGTCCGGCAAATTTCATTATAAGAGGCAACAATGGAGCAAAATTCTCAAAACTGTGGTTACCACACTGCTGGACAATCTGTTCGCATCCGGCATAACGCTCAACTGCCAGTCGATAATCAAGCACTTCATCGCCGGTTTGCACCAACAGAAGATAGCGCTTCGGGTCAGTAATGAGCCTCACGTCAAACATCCGCAAGGCCTCCACATGTTGTGGCGTGAATTCATATTCCTCACCGCTGTAGTAATTGTGATGAAGACCCAGAAATTCTGCGTTTACATGGTCACACGGGGAAACTGCCGGATTGACCAACGCCGCCTTCAGTTTGAACTTTTCCGCCAACCATGTGGCGTAATACCCGCCCAATGAACTGCCGATCAACAATGTCGCAGCCCCACCTTGCTCCGCAACACACGACTGCGCTGTTTTCATCGCCAGCACTGGATCATGGGAAAGTGCGGGCACCGCACAGGCAATTTGATTGGCATTACAGTATTCGACGACTAGACGGGCTTTGTGAGAAGCGGGGGAACTGTTGAAACCATGCAAATACACAACACGAGGGGGCTGTTCTCTCATAGCGATACGCTTTGGTGAACTACCGGCAAGGTTAATAGCCGATACCTGAAAAATCAACCGAGTAACTTTTGTTCGTAACCCTGTTAACCCCGGTAAGCAACTGTCCATCGCCGTGCAGCTCCAACCAGCGATAACCAGGATTGCGATGATCCAGTGCGAAATCTTCACTGCCGGGATGAAACTGGATGCAAGTGGAAGGAGAGCCGTAGTAAGCCACTCCGTTGCGGTGTTTTTTCAGTACGTGATGGATATGCCCGAACAGTACAGCCCGCACTGCCGGATAGCGATCAATCACTTTAAAGAACTCTGTAGGATTTTGCAGCGCGTGATGCTGCAACCAGGCTGCCTTCACCGGCACCGGATTGTGATGCAGACACACCAGCACATGCTCCGCAGCAGTATTTCTCAACTCCTCGTCAAGAAAGTCCAGCTCTGCCTTTTTCAGAAAGCCGTGTACTGCGCCCACAACATTGCTGCTCAGCATCAGCACCAACCACTTGCCGAAGCGGATCGACTTGTCGAAACAGCGATTGTCGGCATCCAGCGCCCTTTGCATGGCCTTGAGTTCATCGTGGTTACCGGGAATCCAGTGCTGGCGGGCACCGAGCGTAGCGAGCGTGGCATGCAGGCGGCGGTAACTCATCGCACTATTGTCTTGCGAAGCATCCCCGGTAAGCAAAACCCCGGCGATCACTTTTTCCTTTTTGCGAATCAGCGCCATCACATCCTGCAAGCCTTCTTCGCAATTCATCCCCACCAATACATGCGAAGTATCCGCGTATAAATGCGTATCAGTCACCTGCACCAGGCGGTAACTGTTGTTAGCCGAAAGCAGCCGCTGCATGGTTACTTCCCGCCCTCTAATATCACTGGCACCTCATCCAGGGTGCCGACAGGTCGCAGACAGGCCGGCAAGCACAGATAACCCAAGCCCCCTTCCAGACACAGACTTAGCCATTCAGCCAGAAACAGGTTGATCTGGTTTTTTTCATCCCAGGTGAAACGCGGGGCTTCATCCTCGCGATAGATTGCTTTGAAACCGCGCTGATCCTGGTAACTGGTCACTTCGGCAGTCTCGGCGTCATGATAAAGCCGCACAGTAAGACGCGGGGTTTTGAACCAATGCGGTGCGGCCTCCTCTAGCAAAAGCTGCAAATCCAGTGTGGTGGTGTAGCGGAATGATTCCAGCACATGCATTTCCAGCTTGTGCTCGCCACTGCCATCTGCTCCCACACCGGGGAAAAGAATGGCGCGGCTTGCACCGGCATGGAATTCGGGTAACAGTTTGCGCAGTCGCAGATAATTGGCATCACAGACCGCCATGCGAGCGCTTAAATCAAGCAAGGGGCGGCGCCTGGAAGGTGCGCACGATTTCAGCACAAATGCCTATCCTGTTGCGCTCTGCATCTCATTGGTTGTTTCATCAAGATTTTCCTGTTTGCAGCTCAGTCCTGACCCGCTGCAAATTAAGCTCAAGCCATTGCAAGGCAATAATACTCATCGCATTATTGATTCTGCCACTGGCTATTGCAGCCAATGCCGCATTTCTCGACAAAATCACCGTACGGATATCTTCATGTTCGTCGGCCAAGCCAAAAATGCCGCTACCCTGGCTGGCATCAAAGCCGGCACAAAAGATGCTCAGCCGCTCATTGCTGCCACCCGGACTGTTGTAATACTCGCAAACGGGGATCAAGTGGCTGATTTCAATACCAGCTTCTTCGTGGACTTCCCGCCTGGCTACCTCTTCTATTGATTCATCCGAGTCCAGCATGCCCGCCACCAGCTCCAGCGCCCAGGGACCATTGCGGGTGTCGTCAAGACAGCCGGCACGGAATTGTTCAGCCAGCAATACCATGTCCACCGCAGGGTCATAGAGCAAAACGCCCACCCCTCGCAGACGCAGCATCAGTTCCCGGTGAAAAACCCCGCTCCAGTCACCATCATAACGGCGGCATTTCAGCGTCAATTTTTCGATTTTCAAAAAGCCCTGGTAGCAGCACTGCCGTTCGAGCACCTCGACATCCGACAACTTGAACCTTGGCTCCAACTCGTTACTCATTGTGACACAACCGTGAAAGACGCCCGCAGAATCAGGGTTTGTTTGCTACAATGCAACCGCTTTTTTCCGGTAACCCCAGCCTTGTCGTCAGCTTTGCTTTCAACTCAGGCAGCAAGCCAAACCGGCTTTGATTGCCAGTAACGACACCGCTGCCAAGTCATTGAAGTTCTTGACAACCGGGGCTTCGAATTTAAACTGACTGACCAGTCAGTCATGGCTATAAACTTTGTTGGAATACTGTTGGGGAATCTTCATGAAGGCCAATAAGCACCGCTTGCTGTCCACTCTCGGCCTGGGGGTAATGCTCGCCTCGTTCGGCTCAATCGAACTGGCCAAAGCCGAGAATCTGCAGCAAATTTTTGAGGTAGCCGCGCAGAAAGATCCGGAAATCCGGCAGGCACGGGCCAAATTTAAGGCCTCCCACACTGTCATCGACCAGGGTCGCGCTTTATTGCTACCCACCATCAGCGCCACTGCCACCACCTCCCGCGACACCTACGCCCCCGAAAATGTCCATTCTTTCGCTAACGGCTTTAACACCGACGGCTTTGGACTCAACCTCACCCAGGCACTGGTCAATTTCAAGGCTTGGTATGCCTATCAGTCTGCCAAACTGGGTGACGCGAGCGCCGCGCTGACTCTGCAGCAATCCGAGCAGGCATTGATCCTGAAAGTAGCCAAAGCCTATTTTGATGTATTGCGCAGCAAAGCCAATCTGGCCTCATTCACCACCGAAGAACAGGCTGCCAAACAAGTCCTGGAACAAACCAAGCAGCGTTTCGATGTGGGCCTGGTTGCCATTACTGATGTCTATGACAGTCAGGCCAACGCCGATCTCGCCAGCGTGAATCGCCTGACTGAAGAAAACACCATGCAACAGCGACTGGAAGCATTAGCGGCAATCACCGGCCAGACTTACCTGGACATTGCCCAGCTCAACCCGGATTTCCCGATTACCTCACTGGATCCTGCCAACGTTGCTGAATGGGTGAAAATCGCCAACGAAAACAATCTCGCCATCAAGATTTCCCAGCTTGACCTGGATTCCAAAGAGCAGGATGCCAAAGCCGCTCGCGCCGATTACTGGCCGACTGTAAATCTGGTCACCTCTTATAACTGGAATTTTAGCGGCAACAAGATCAGCCTTACCTCGGCCACAGTGCCACTAGAACGTTCCAGCATCGGCCTGAGCTTTTCCATCCCGATTTTTAACGGCGGCCTTACCGGCGCCCGTACGCATCAAGCCTCTTACAACCGCGATGCCAGCCAGGAAGCCTTGCTGAAATCACAACGCGACAATATCCAGAACACTCGCAATGCCTACCGCAGCGTGGAAACCGACGTCAAAGCCGTTGCGGCGCGTGCCCAGTCAATCAAATCCGCACAAAGTTCCATGGATGCGACCAAGGTGGGCGCCGAAGTGGGCACCCGTAATATCGTTGACGTGGTGTTGTCACAGCGTTTGCTGTTCCAGGCCCAGCGTGATCACGCCAACGCCCGGCTTAATTTCGTGATGGACACCTTGACTCTGAAACAGGCTGCCGGTGTATTGAGCCCGCAGGATCTGGTCGATTTGAATCAGTGGTTGAAAGAATAACGTTCAATCACTTCCAACGTGCGCATGGTGGCACCAAGATTGGCGGCCACTACTGCCCGCGCCTGTTGCGCCATGGCCAGGCGGCGCTCTGGATTTTGCAGCAGTTCAACTACCAGCTGGCCTAATTCACCGGCATCCGCCACAACCCGCATCGCGCCCGCTGCTTGCAAAGCATCGC
This sequence comes from uncultured Gammaproteobacteria bacterium, assembly GCA_903853385.1. Classification (GTDB taxonomy): domain Bacteria; phylum Pseudomonadota; class Gammaproteobacteria; order Pseudomonadales; family Pseudohongiellaceae; genus CAILUG01. The sequence continues at coordinate 17,412 of CAINTJ010000045.1, read as the reverse complement.
TGGCAGCCTGGAAATTGAATAGCGAGGGCCCGGTGATAACCGGCAAGCCAATGGCGGCGGCTTCAATGATGTTCTGGCAACCGGTGGGCACCAGCGAGCCTCCCACAAAGGCCACATCCGCCAATCCATAATAGAAATGCATGTCACCCAGGGAGTCACCCACCAGCACGTTGGTCTCATTGGTTACCAGCTCTTGCCCGCTGTGTTTGACGCATTTCATGCCCCTGGCAATCGCCAACTCATGGGCTAAACGGAAGCGTTCCGGATGGCGCGGCACCAAGACCAGCAACAAATCCGGAATCCTTGCCAACAGCTGTTTATGTGCGGCCAGTACCAATGCATCTTCACCATCACGGGTGCTGGCAGCAATCCAGACCGGCCGCTGCCAACCGGCCTTGATTGCACGAGCCGTTGCCAATTTTTCTGACTGGATTTCTACATCAAACTTGAGAGAGCCCGCCACCACCAAACGCCCTGGCCGCAGCCCCAATTGCACAAATCGCTCACCGTCTGCCCGGGTTTGGGCCGACACCAGCGTGAGTTGTTGCAACATCGCGCGCGCCAAACCGGCGATGCGCTGATAGGAGGCCATGGATTTGCGGGACAGCCTGGCGTTTACCAGCAGCGCCGGGCACTGATCCTGCTGGCATCGATACAGCAAGTTGGGCCACAGCTCAGTTTCCATAAGCACAATCAGTAATGGGTTGAATTGATGCATGAACCTGCCAACACACCCGGGCAGATCATAGGGCAGATATACGTGCTGCACCCGTTTGTCCAGCAAGAGCCGCACACGGGCGGAACCGGTCGGCGTGGTGGTGGTGACGACCACTGGCACTTGCGGATGCTTTTGCATAAAGGCTTCAAGCAAGGGCAGAATCGCATGCACTTCGCCCACTGAGACCGCATGGAATACCGCATGGCGCTCTGTGGATGCCGGCCTGTGGTAGCGCCCCAGGCGCTCGCCCCAGCGCAGACGATAATCGGGATTGCGACGACCACGCCACCACAGCCGGGCAAAAATCAGCGGCAATGCCAAAAAGGTCAAGAAAGTGTAGAGAATGCGCAATTTCTACAATCCATCTGCAGTGAAAACAGCCGCATGGTGCCCACAATGAACCTGCAATACAACGTTGCGAGCACGGGTATTGTAGGTGCCACAGGCTTTATACTGCACCCGTGTTTCTGATGGCATAGTCCAGGCTTGCATGCTGATTGAAAAAGACATCGTCATCCTTGGCGGCGGCATTGCCGGACTCTGGCTGCTGAACCGCCTGCGATCTGCAGGTTTTGCCGCCGTATTGCTGGAAACCTCAACCCTTGGCGACGGCCAGACCATTGCCTCCCAGGGCATGATTCATGGTGGCCTCAAATATGCGCTCGGTGGCACCCTTACCGGCGCATCCGAAGCGATTGCCGATATGCCGCTGCACTGGCAGCGCTGTCTGCAAGGGCGCGGCGATGTGGATTTACGTGGTACCCGCCTGTTGTCAGACACCTATTACATGTGGCCACGCAGCAATGTGCGCTCACGCCTGACCGCTTATCTGGGCAGCAAGCTGGTCAGCAGCAAGACCAGCGAAGTCAGCGGAGAATCAGTGCCGGAGTTTTTTAAAGGGCATCTGCAAGGCCCCCTCTATCGTTTGCACGATATCGTGCTGGATGTGCCGTCATTGTTGCACACCCTGGGTGAACACTGCCGCCCGCATATATACCGGACCCACTGCAGCATTGATCACGATGCCCAAGGCAACATTCGTACTCTGACCCTGGACAATGGGTGTCAGCTCAAAGCCAGGATCTACCTGTGTGCCGCCGGCACTGGCAACGAAGTTTGGTTAAATGTACTGAAACCACCGACAGTGGCGATGCAAAAACGACCTCTGCAAATGGTGGTAGTCAAGCACCGGAATCCGCATCCACTCTATGTGCATTGCCTGGCCGACCAGTTTTCTTCCACTCCGGAACTTACCATCACTACCCACCCGTGCCAGGATGGCTCGATCGCCTGGTATCTGGGCGGTGAACTGGCCGAAGCGGGAGCCACAATAGATGCCGCCACGCAAATCCAGCGCACTCGCAACAAATTGGCCGAGCTGTTTCCCTGGTGTGACTTTTCCGGCGCACGCTTCCACAGCTTCTATATAGATCGTGCCGAAGCCCGGCAGCCTGACGGCAAACGTCCTGATCGTGACAGCGTGATTGTTGACGGCAATGTACTTTATTGCTGGCCTACCAAGCTGACCTTGGCACCAGCTCTGGCCAATGCCGTCATCGAAAAAATTGCAGCGCTGGGCATCACCGCCAGCGAGGGCAATGACTCGCCGTTGACTGGCCTGCCCTATCCAGGCGTGGCGTTACCGGTGTGGGATACCCTATGAGTTTTATCAGACCCCTGGGTAATACTGGGTTACAGGTATCTGCACTCGGACTTGGCACTGTCAAATTAGGCCGCAACAGTGGCGTCAAATACCCATCCGCTTTCGATTTGCCCGATGACAACACCATCCGCAACCTGCTGGCAGTGGCGCGTGAACTGCAAATCAATGTCCTCGATACTGCACCTGCCTATGGCAGCAGTGAAGAGCGTATCGGGCAACTGCTCACTAGCCGGCATGACTGGTCATTGATCACCAAAGTCGGTGAAGATTTTGACGGCACTTGTTCAACATTTGATTTCAGCGCTGGCCATGTCCGCTCCAGCATTGAGCGTAGCCTGAAACGTCTGCGCACTGACTTCCTCGATCTGGTATTGATTCATTCCAATGGTGACGACGAGGCTATTTTGCGCGCAAGCGACTGTGTACCCACCTTGCGCGAGCTGCAAAAGCTGGGGCTCATTCGTGCTATCGGCATGTCAGTAAAAACCGATGCCGGTGGCGAGCTGGCAGCTGAATTGCTCGATGCAGTGATGGTGACCTATAACCTGCAACAGCAAGATGTAGTTGCGGTGGCTAAAGCCCACTCGCTCGGCAAAGGTGTCCTGGTAAAAAAAGGCTTGATGAGCGGACATGTACAAGCTGTGGCGGGCAGCCCGCCGCAGGATCTGGTGCGGGACAGCATGAATGCAGTGCTGGGCAACTGCGCGATCCACAGCATGATCGTGGGAACCCTGGATACGACCCATTTGCGTCGCAATGTGGAACTGGCGCTGGCAGCGTTGAGTGGCCAGCGTTAGCCGGTTTTTTGTCCGCGCTGGATCTTGTCGACGATGGCAGATGTCGAACAGTTGTCCAGAAAGGCCAGCACCATGACTTCACCACCATAGGAATGCACAAATTCCGAGCCCACCACCTCGCCGATGCCGTAGTCGCCACCCTTGATGAGCACATCCGGTTTAAGCTCTCGCAACAGACTTTCCGGCGTATCCTCAGTGAACGAAACCACCCAATCTACCGACTCCAGCCCTGATACCACCGCCATGCGGCGGTCAATTGAATTGATCGGACGGCCTTTGCCCTTCAGGCGGGTAACGGAAGCATCATCATTGATCGCCACAATCAGCCTGTCACCCTGCTTGCGGGCTTCTTTCAGATAACCAACATGGCCGGCATGGATGATGTCGAAGCAGCCATTGGTAAAGACCACTTTTTCACCGTGGGCGCGCGCATCATTTACAGCCAGCAATAATTGTTCGCGCGTCATTACCCCGCGATCAGAGCCGCCATCGAGCTGCACTTCACGCCTTAACTCCGGGCCACTTATCGCTGCAGTACCCAATTTGGCCACCACAAGACCTGCCGCGATATTGGCAAGTGCCACTGACTCCGGCAACGGCAAACCAGCCCCCATACAAGCTGCCACTACCGCAATGACCGTATCGCCGGCACCCGTGACATCGAACACATCACGTGCGCGCGCCGGGAAATGCTGCTCGGGGCCATGCTGGCGGATCAGGCTCATGCCATGCTCGCCGCGGGTTATCAACAGCGCTTCCAAATTGAGTTCCTGCAGCAGGCGCCGGCCTTTTTGTACCAGCTCCTCTTCACTGTTACAGTGGCCGACAATGGCTTCAAATTCGTGCAGGTTGGGTTTGACCAGGGTCGCGTCCCGATAGATCGAGAAATCTTCACCCTTGGGATCAACCAGCACGCGCACACCGGCAACGCGAGCCATCTGGATGAGTTCCTGCACATGATGCAGAGCGCCTTTTTTGTAATCCGATAGCACCAGAATATCGGCCGTCGGCAACAACGCCTGCATACGCTGGGTCAGCGACCGCGCATCAGCCGGATTGAACTGCTCTTCAAAGTCGAGCCTGATCAATTGTTGATGACGACTGATTACACGCAGCTTGGTGATGGTAGGCTTGTCGCCGACCTTGTGAAAATCACACAGCACACCGGCCGCATTGAGGGAAGTTTCCAGTTCACGCCCGGCTACGTCGTCACCCACCAGCCCCACTAGTGAAGCGGCGGCGCCCAGTGCTGCCAGGTTAAGCGCCACGTTGCCGGCACCCCCGGGGCTGTCCTTGGTGTTTTGCACCTTGACAACCGCAACTGGTGCTTCCGGCGAAATACGCGAAGTGCCGCCGTGCCAGTAGCGGTCGAGCATCACGTCCCCAAGGACGAGAATGCGGGCCTTGTCAAAACGGGGGATGTCGAGATTCATGCGGAACCCTTGCTTGTATACTTGGCTATAATAGCACAGCAACTCTCATGAACTGAGCAGTCCCGGCCATCTGCTACAATCCCGACCCAACCATAATTCTCCAGAATTTGACGAGCTCTTTCGCCATAGTGGCTACGCAAACCCCTCCGCTGTTCCGAACCTTTATCCACCCTCGACACTGGCCGACCTGGGTTGGTGTGGCTATGTTATTTATCATCGCCTGGCTGCCTTATGGGCTGCGCATGGCTATCGGGAACCTGCTCGGCCGCCTGACCTATGTGTTGGCCCGTGAACGCCGCTATATCACCACTATCAATATCCGGCGTTGTTTTCCCGAACTTAGCCCGTCTGCCCAGCACCAGCTGGTTATACGCACCTTTGTCGAGAACGGCATAGGCCTGATCGAGACCACTACCAGCTGGATGCGCCCAGCCGCCCATTTTCAGCACTTGCTGGTATTGAGTGGTACCGAACATATGGATGCCGCACTCGCTCAGGGCCGCGGCGTACTGATGCTGGGAGCTCACTACTCAACGCTGGATTTCACCGCCAACCTGCTGGGTGCGGTCTATCCATTCGGCACTACCTATCGTCCTCACAAGAATCCGCTGTTTGACGCCTTCATGCTAAGAGGCCGCTTGCACTACAGCAACGGCGTGTTCAATCACCGCGACATTCGTGGCGCTTTTCGTCATCTCAAACAAGGCAAAATCCTCTGGTATGCGCCTGACCAGGACTATGGCCTCGAACAGTCGGTGTTCGTGCCTTTCTTTGGCCGTCAGGCCGCCACTATTACTGCCACTACCCGCTATGCTGCCTTCAACAACTCACCAGTAGTGCTGGTACGCCACCACCGTCTGTCGGATAAGCGCAAGTACGTGCTCGAATTCATTCCGGTTACACCACCGTTCCCCACTGGCGATGACGTGGCAGACGCCACTCGCATCAACAAGATGATTGAAACCGCCATTCGCATGGACCCTGCCCAATACTTGTGGATGCACAAGCGCTTCAAGACCCAGCCCCACGGCAAGCCACAAAGTCCCTACATATTGATCAGCACTCCCAAGCGCAAACTGGATGCAGCGCTGTATGAGAAATTGACAACTGAGTCCACGCCACTGCCGCAGCCCAACCGGCTACAACTGCGCAGCGGCTTGCAACTGTGGAGTTATCCCGGGCTGGCGCGCGGCCTGTTCGCCTCCCGCCATCCAGTTTTGCAACTGGACTCACTCAGCAAGCATCTGCGCAGTAATGGTGTCGTTACCGTTACCGTCGACAGCTTGTTCTTGATGCCGCAACGGAATGAATCGGCAGCAACCTGTCATATTCCACGCGGCGAGCCACTGACTGCCGGATCCGGCCAGGGGCTGACTCCGGAGCGAGCGGCTTTGTTTCTGGCAAGAATCCATGAGGCTGGCTGGCATTTCATCCGCATGCAAGCTGACAACCTGTTGCTACACAACAACCGGCTTGCCGTACTCGACCCGCTTTGCTTGCAAAGACTCAACCGCAGCGAGAGCCAGTTGCGAGCGGATGACTTGCAGCACATGCTGGCTCTGCTTTCTTATACAGGTCAGCAACAGGCACAATGCGTTGATGAATATTTACATGCCAGTCACAGTGTCGACTGCAAGAGCCTGCTTGCGCTGATGGCAGGCAAAATCCAACCTGTACCATGATCATGAAACCTGCAATTGACAATACATGGAACCAGCTGAAGCAGCTGCCCCCCCAATGGGTAGCGGCAGTGGTCGGTGCCGTTTTCTCACTATGGTCGATCGTGAAGAACCCGGTGCTGAACGACGACGCCTATCAATACCTGCGTGCCGCAGAACTGTTCAGTAGCGATGGCGCTTCTGCAGTGTTTACCCACTATGGGTGGTTCAATTATTCAATTGTGATAGCCCTTCTTCACAGAGTGCTGCCAGGCAGCTTGTTGGCAAGCGCCCATGTGCTCAATCTGCTGCTGCAGACTTTGTTGATAACCACTTTCGTCAGGGTCAGTCAGCGCGTGCAGGCCGGCCGACGCATTGGATGGCTGGCAGCACTGGTACTGCTGGCCTACCCCCAACTCAATGAAATGCGCTTCATGCTGATACGTGATTTCGGCTTTTTGGCCTTTGTGCTGCTTAGTCTTGAGCTGTTGTTGTTACTGCGTGATTCAGGCCGGTGGCAACATGCGGCACTGTGGGTATTCGCGATAAGTCTGGCTGCAGTGTTCCGCCTGGAGGCCTTGATGTTGGCAGTAGTGGCGCCGCTGGCTCTGCTAGGCAACGGCAACCACCGCAAAGTATTGTGGCTGTACTTCATATTGTTTGCCCTCGCCCTTTTTACCAGCTTGGTCAGTGGGCTGATGCAGGTGGATTTGCCGGGCCTGATCCAGTTCGCCTATCGCTACTACCTGCCGCCGCTATTTGATTTGCCCGCGCTGATGGCCCATTCAGGCAATTTGGTAATGCAGCAACTTTTCAGTCCTGACAATTTCCCAGCCAGTAACAATGCCGCGGTCGGTCCGCTCATCTTGCTGTTTGCTTTTGGCTACAGCGTGCTGGCAATTCTGGTGCAAGCCCTCAGTGTACCGCTGTCGTTATTGCTGTTGCATGCAGGATGGCGCGGGTGGTTGCGCCCCGCAGAAGCCATGCGTGGCCCGCTTGCCGCTTATGCCTTTTGTGCATTTTTGAGTCTGCTGCTATTCATCAGCATCATGCACTTCCTCACCGAACGCTACACCATGTTGCTGTGTTTGCTACTGCTGTTGCTGGTCCCCGGCGTACTGAATCGCTGGATCGACCACGCACAGACCCAGCGCAAGCGGAGCCGTTATGTATTCGCTGCCGGGTTTTTCCTCGTTTATTTTTTCACCGACAGCCTGGTCAGTTTCGGTTATTCCACTGATTATCTGCCGCAAGCGCTTGGCTGGCTGAGGGCCAATGACACTGCCAGTACTGCTTTCCACACCAACAGCCCTTACATGGCTTATGGCAGCGGCCGCATCAGTGACTATGACAATATCCATCAGAACATTATCGAGACACTGGCTAACATAAACAGTGGCGACACGCTTGCGTTGACTGTTGGCGGTGAGGATCAGACTACCAAAAACATGTTGCAGCAGGATCAACGACTGGTGCTGCTGCAGATTTTTGCCAATCGCAAAAACGATGCAGTGCGGATATACCGGGTGCAATAGCATGAAACAAGTAATAGTGGTCAATGAGGCGTTGTTGTTGCCGCGTGGAAAACTCGCTGCACAGGTTGCGCATGCCGCTGTGGATGCGCTTACTTGTGCCCCCGCCAAAATCCAACAAGCCTGGTTCGCCCAAGGCATGCCCAAGATCGTGCTGAAAGCCGAGTCTGAAGCCGAACTGCTGCAGTTGGAAACACTGGCCCGCAAGGCCGGCTTGCCTGTGGCGCTGATTCAGGATGCAGGCCACACTGTTGTAAAAGCCGGCACTATCACCTGTCTTGGCATTGGACCTGCCAATGCCGAGGCCATCGACGCCATCACCGGCCAGTTGAAACTGTTGAAGTGAGCGGGCAGTGACAGTCACAATCAGATGCGGCTTTGACATCAAGCCTGAGCGTGGTGCAACAAAATGTCAGCAACAACTGTCGGCATGTCATAGAGGTTGCTGGTTTGTCCGTAGCGAATACCATGCTGTCGCCACCCGGCGCGGTCGGTATTGAGCATCGTGAACAAATGCTCATTCAAGCGTTGCTGCTCAAACGGCTCTTCGCATACGAGGCCAGCGTCGGCATTACGGACATGCTGGGCATAACCACAGCTGGCAGTAGTCAACACTGGCAAACCTGCGACCACAGCCTCCAGAATAACCATGCCGGCACTTTCCTGCAGCGACGGATGCAACAGCAGATCAGCTCCTTGCATGCAGCGTTGCACACTATGGTCTGACCCAAGAAAATGTATACGCTCACCCATCCCGGTTTTTGCTGCCCGGGCCTGCCATTGCGCCAAACGATGGTCGCTGCCCATCAGAAAATAGTGAACTCGCGCGCGCAGTGAAGCCGGCAATGCCGCGAGCGCCTGCAACGAACGCGCCACGCCCTTGGTAATGAAGCTGGAGCCAACCTGTAGTACTACCAATTCATGCGGCTTGATATTGAACTCAGCATGGAAACTCGCGCGCAGCTCAGCGGCATCAGCGCTGGCGCGGTGCTTGCGATCAATCCCGGGCGGCAGATCGATCAATCGATTGAGCGGGGTGTGATAGTGGCGGATATATTGCTCGCGCTGTTGCGAACTGAGCAAAAGTGCAATGGTGTTGCTGTGAGTGCCAAATACCGCAGCTTCAAAACGCAAATATTGACGTACCCGCGGCGCCAGACGATACCACCAGCTGCGCTGAGTGAAAGCTTTGTGGGCAAAGCAGCTATCTGCTGCAAAGTAATAATCGAGGCCAGGCAGTCGATTGAAGCCCACCAGCAAATCAACGGCTGGCTTCACTTTTTCCACAACATATTCGGCAAAGGCTTCACGGCAGGCGGTTTTGCTCAAACGGCGGCATTCGATCACATGCGTCTCGACGCCAGCCAGCTTTTCCCCCTGCCAATCAAGGCAGTGAATGCTGATTTGTGCATGTTGCTGGCACGCACGCACGATTTTCACGAGATCCTGTTGCAGACCTCCATGGGGAAACCAGTTGAAAAGTACAAAGCCGAGCCGCATCCAAAGCCTGTCCTGTCGTTATTGCTCAACGCTGATAGAACAAGCCGTCGAGTGTACCCAAGCCTCCGGCCATCAATGCCACCAGATTGCTCCAGACCAACGCAGGGGGTTGGTCACGGAAACACGGCGGCGTCACGATGAAACGCTTGCCGGCAACTTCATCTTCCAGCTCCGGCCCCTTGTATATGCATTGGCGCTGACGACAAGGTGCACACGGCAGCGTGGCTTTCATGTGCAATTGCCGACGCCCATAAGTGCCAGTGAGACTGGGATCAGAAGCGCCATAAAGCGAAACTGCCGGCAACGACAATGCCGAAGCCAGATGGGCCAGGCCGGTATCCACGGATACCACACCCGCGCATCTCACCAGATGGCCGGCTATGTCAGTCAGGTTTTGTTGATCGAGAATCTGCACATTACTGCCGGCACTGGCAATGGCGTGTGCCCGGCCGCGTTCTTCCGCGTTGCCCCACAGCAGTTTCACACCATAACCAGCCGCATTGGCCAATCGGGTAAGTTCCTGCCAATACTCCAAAGGCCACAACTTGGTATCCCAGGTAGTGCCGTGGAAAAACATCAAATGTTTGCCGGTGTCGCTCTCAGCGACTTTCTGCAAACCCAGAAAGCGGCGCGGATCCAGACCGTAATCACATGTATGGTAATCCAGGCTGTAATTGAAAGTCCGCGAGAACAGATCACGGATGCGCTCTACTGCATGCTGTTGCCAGGGCACAGCGTAGACTACGTTATAGAACAATGTGGCCAAGGGCTCACGGATGGTGCGATTGCTCAATCCCACGGTAAGCCCGCGCGCAATACGACTGATGAGCCCGCTCTTGACCAGTCCCTGTGCGTCAATCACTAAATCATAGTGTTCCATCTTAAGACTGGAGGTGAATTCCTTGAATTCACCGTTACGCCAGGTGCGGTAGAGATTTTTGCGCCAGCGGCGAAACGCTACCGGAATGACTTTATCGACCGCCGGATGCCAGGAGGGAATTTCAGCGAAGGCTTCTTCCACTACCCAGTCGAAACGCAAACCACGCTTGGCGCGGTAGGCATCCGTCACCGCCGGCAAGGTGTGGATGATGTCGCCCAAGGACGAAACTTTGACTATCAAAACGCGCATTAAACTTTCCAGTACTGGAGTGGAAATTGCTGCCTGATTCAGGCCAGCAGTTCTTTCACTGCAGTTATAACCTTCGATGGCGCCAGCTGGCGCAGACAATTCAGATGTTGCAACGGGCACTCCCGCTTGAAGCAGGGGCTGCAGTCGAGCCCCAGCGACAGGACCTTCACTCGTTCCGCCAACGGCGGAGTGAATGCCGGCGAAGTAGAACCGTACACTACCACCAGCGGTCTGGCCAGCGCGGATGCCACATGCATCAATCCTGAATCGTTGCTGACCACGGCGGCCGCAGTCGCCATCAGATCAACGGCCTCACCCAGCGTCGTTCGACCACACAGATTGATCAGCGCCGGAACTGACCCGGCCAGATCAATAATCTCGTGTGCTACCACAGCATCTCGTTCCGACCCCATCAGCCACACTTGCATCCCTTGCCCGGCAAAATGACGTGCCACCTCGGCATAATGTGCAGCCGGCCATTGCTTGGCAGCACCGAATTCGGCACCAGGACACAACACCAGCGCCGGCGTGTCCGGGCTGAGCCACAAGCGCGCTTGCAGTGCCGCAGTTTTGGCCTTATCTACATGCAAATGCGGCAGGGGCAGAGTGGCCGGCAAGTTGGCACCTTCCGGATAAGCCAAAGCGGCGAAACGCTGCACCATAAGCGGATTGCGTTGCTTGTCGAGCTGTCGGCAATCATTGAGCAGCCATGTTCTGGCTTCCCCACGCCAGCCGGTACGCACCCCTATGCCTGCAAAACGTGGAATCAGTGCAGACTTGAATGAATTGGGCAACACAATAGCCTGATCGTAATGATCTTGCGCCAGTTCACGCCCAATGTGCCAACGCTTGCCCAAACCCAATTCGCCATGGGCCAGCGGCAACGGCAGTGCGAACCTTACTTCCGGCATATGCGTGAGCAATTCACGGCACCAACCCGGGGCCAATACATCAATTTCAACGCCCGGGTGCTGCTGTTGCAAACAGCGGAACAACACTTGCGCCATCACCATGTCGCCAACCCAGGCGGGTCCGATTACCAGGATCTTCATGGCTGCTCTGCCTCACTGCTACTGTCCTGCCTGGTCTCAAACAAATGCTGCCAGGCCTCCCTGACCAGATTACGCTCTCGGGCACAGGCATCGCCATCCAGCACTGAATTTTGCAAATTAAGTGCGCGTTTATGCAACTCGGTGCGGTATTCAAGATAAATGCCCTGCAAGCTTGCCGCAGTATTATGTGACAACAGGCCGAGACTGGCCGCCATATCAAGCAAGCGCATGTTGTCGCTGTAGCGCAGCAACTGCTGATGGTGCGCCGCATACGCCAGCACCAGATATTGCACCATGAACTCGATGTCGATGAGACCGCCACTGTCCTGTTTGAGATCAAAGCGAGACACGTGTTTGGAGCCATGCTGGCGTACCATGCGATCACGCATTTCGAGAATGTCATGCTGCAATCCTTTCAAATCGCGCTGATTTGACAGAGTGACATCCCGCACTTTCGCAAAGCTTGCCGCCAACGCCGGCGCACCGGCAATCACGCGCGCGCGCACCAGCGCCTGATGCTCCCAAGTCCAGGCCTGCCTTTGCTGATACCGCTCAAACGCAGCCAGTGAGCTAACCAAAGCGCCGGAGGCACCAGAAGGGCGCAATCTGAGATCTATTTCATACAGCTTGCCGACCAAGGTCTGCGTGGACAGCAAGGCCAGAATTTTCTGGGCAAGTTGTACATAGAAAGCAGTGCTGTTGATGGGGCCGTTGATACCACCGCTAGTGTCTGCCTCAGGATGGCCGTCATGCACGAACACCAGATCAAGATCCGAGCCATAGCTCAATTCGAGGCCACCCAGTTTGCCATAGGCAATGATAATGAAATCGCAGTCACCACTGTGGCCGGCATTGTTGAGCGGACAACCATGGCGGGAAGTCAGCAACTGCCATGCCAGTTGCAGCACTTGTTCAACGACAGTCTCCGCGATCCACGTCAGATAATCGCTGACCTGCATCAATGGCATTTCGCCGAGCAGTTCTGCTGCCGCCACATTCAAGACCTGCTCTTGCTTGAAATACTGGATGACGTTGAGCTGACCTTCAATATCGTGGCTGCCGCTACGCAACAATTGCTGTTGCAGCAAGCTGCGCAATTCCGGCAACAGCGGCGGTTGCTTGAGTGGACGCAACAGTTCGTCCAGCAATACCGGATACCGCGACAACAGCTCCACCACCCACGGGCTGGCGGCACACAAGGTCAGCAACTGTCGCAATGCCAGCGGGTTTTCCATCAGCAACACCAGATAGGCTGAACGCTGCACCACCGCTTGCACAAAGGTGAATACCCGTAAAAATGCCAACGATGGTGCCCCGGCTTTAGCAACCAGGGTCAGCAACAACGGCATAAAATTATCCAGTCGATCCCGACTTCTGCGGTCAAGTCCCAGTACCTGTCGGCTGCGTTTGAAGTTGTCAACACTGCGCAGCAGTTCGCCCGCATCACCAAAACCTTTCTCGCTTAGCACTGCCAGCGCACGTTCCGGTTCAAGATTGCCCAGCCACACCTGCTGCATGCTGATATCAACTGCATCACCCGGGTCCTGCTCACGCGTCCTGATCACATCCTGGAAGTGCTGGCCAACGATCGCACGCACTTCAGCCAGACGCGTGCGCAGTACCTCAACATCCAGAATCTCCAGCGAAATCGCTATGCGGTGCTCAGCCAGCTCATCTTCGGGATAGTCATGGGTTTGCTGGTCACGCAGCGCCTGGATCGCATGCTCGAGACGCCGCAGGAATTGATAACTTGTCAGTAGAGTGTCGGCATCACTTTGGGCAACCAGGCCTGCTTCCACCAGCGCCTGCAAGGCCTCATGTAAAGGCCTTACTTGCAAGGCCGGTCTGCGGCCACCGTGAACCAACTGGCTCACTTGTACAATGAATTCAATCTCGCGAATGCCGCCACTGCCCAGCTTGATATTGCGCTGCATGCTTTTGCGTCGCACCTGCTGCTCGATCTGTCGCTTGAGATCGCGTAATGATTCGATCGTTGCGAAATCGAGAAAGCGTCGATAGGTGAAGCCCTGCAGCATCTGCATCAAAGGCCCAACTGCTGTACTTTGCCCGGTTACTGCCCGTACCTTGATCATTGCAAAGCGTTCCCAGTCGCGGCCCTGGCTGTGGTAATACTCTTCCAGCGCTGCGTATGACAGGGCCAAGGCTCCCGCGCTGCCATAGGGACGCAGGCGCATATCAACCCGAAACACAAAACCATCCGCTGTGACAGTATCAAGTGCTTCCAACAACTGTTGTCCGAGACGAGTAAAGAAATTCTGGATGGTGCAAGATTGCGCCTGTGGGTATTGCTGCTGCCACTGGCTGGAGCACCGTGTTTCACCGTCTTCCGGAAACGCAAAGATCAGATCGATATCGGATGACAGATTGAGTTCCCGTGCCCCGAATTTTCCCATTGCCAGCACAATCAATTGCTGCGACTCGCCCTTAGTGTCCAGCGGCTGGCCATATTGGGCTTCCAGCTGTGTCTGTAACCTGGGCAATGCATAACTGATGCAAGTCTCAGCGAGTGCGGTCAGGTCGGCGCAGGTTTGCTGCAAGGAGGCGCGTCCGTTTACATCGCGCCACACTATGCGCAGCCATTCACGCTGGCGAAAACGCCGGAGCAACACCTGTAGTGCAGCCATGGAATCACTTGTTACAAGCCCAGGCAGGCAGCGCTGCTTGAAATCAGCCAGATGCTGGGGCCAATCCGTATATGCGTGCTGTATATCGCCTTGCTGTAACAGATCGATCAGCAAATCGGTACGGGTAAGCGTCAGCCCAATCACATGATCGCTGGCCAGCCAGACAGCCGGCAACTCTCCCACCAGCGCGCGCCGGTCATCAAAGATACGTTGCCAGGCCGGGTCTTGCGCCAATGCTTTTTTGAATTGTTGCTGCGTGCGAAGCAGGAGATCAGTTGCAGCTTGCATCAATACTGCTCAATCGGATTCTGGCGATACGCGCAAGACCTCAATCATCGAGGTGCTGCCACTTGCCACTTTCTGGGCCCCACTCAGCCGCAAACTGCACATCCCTTCGCGATAGGCGACCTGGCGCATTTTGCCAAGGTCAATCTGGATATCAACCAGTTCGCGCATGGCCGGGGACATCTGCATGATTTCATAAATCCCCTGTCGTCCTTTGTAGCCGGTATCCCTGCATTCGAGACAACCGCCTGGCTCATAAACTTTTCCAGGCACAGTACTCTGCCATGGCGTGGTCAACTTATGCCACAGGCCAGCATCAACGTCGACCTCACGCTTGCAATGCGGGCAGAGAGTGCGGACCAGTCTTTGGGCCAGTACACCAATCACCGTGGCTTTAATCAGATAGGAAGGTACACCCAGCTCCAACAAGCGGGTTATCGCCGAGGGAGCATCATTGGTATGCAGAGACGAAAACACCAGATGGCCGGTGAGTGCAGACTGGATCGCGATTTCTGCAGTTTCCAGGTTACGGATTTCGCCGATCATGATGATGTCAGGATCTTGTCTGAGCAGGGCCTTCACCCCACTGGCAAAACTGAGATCAATGTTCTCCTGCACCTGCATCTGGTTGAAACTTGATTCCACCATTTCAATCGGATCTTCAATGGTGCAAACATTCACCTCGCGTGTTGCCAGCGTTTTGAGCGTGGAATACAGCGTGGTGGTTTTACCACTGCCGGTGGGTCCGGTGATCAGCACAATGCCATGCTTGTGCCCGATCATTTGCTTCCAGCGCGCCAGATCATCCACACTGAAACCAAGATCACCAAATGACTTGAGCAGTACATCCGGATCAAAAATTCGCATCACCAGCTTTTCACCAAACGCGGTCGGCATCGTCGACAGCCGCAATTCGACTTCATTACCTTCCGGACTTTTGGTTTTGAGGCGTCCATCCTGCGGGCGGCGCTTCTCGGTGACATTCATGCGTCCCAGCAACTTGAGACGGCTGGTTACTGCAGCCAGCACCTGGATGGGGATCTGGTAAACCGTATAAAGCACGCCATCAATGCGGAACCGTACATTGCCGATATCACGCCTAGGTTCTATGTGAATGTCGCTGGCACGCTGCTCAAACGCATATTGCAGCAGCCAGTCCACAATTGTGACGATGTGCTGGTCGTTGGCTTCCGGATCCTTGCTTTTGCCCAGCTCCAGCATCTGCTCGATGCCACCAAACGACGAATTGGTTTTGCCTTTATTGGTAGCGTACTGGATCGACGTGGACAGCCGATACAGTTCTGTTGTCAGACGCTGCAATTCTAGCGGGTTCACCACCACGCGCTTGATAGGGCGCCGCAAGATATGGGCAAGCCCGGCCTCCCAAGTACTGACAAAGGGCTCAGCTGAAGCAATGGTGATCTCCTTGTCACTGGCGTCCACTGCCAGAATCTTGTGACGCTGGCTGAAGGCAAAGGAAAACACATCGGTAACTTTGGCGGCATCAATATTGAGAGGGTCGATGCGCAGATAAGGCTGGCCGCTGTAATGCGCCAGCTTCTGTGTCAGCGCTTCCAGATCCAGTGTATGACCTGGCCGTTTGCGGTCAGGCAGGTCCTGTTCGGCCAGATATACCAACACATGCTTGGATTGGCCGGCACCGCGCCTGTCATCTACCAGCTTTTCCAGCTGGTCTTGGCTAAGCTGGCCTTCTTCGACCAGCAGATCGCAAAAATCACGCAGATCCAGCGGCCGGTCATGTCCCGGGGCAGGACGCAGTTTGATGGCAGCGGCAGGAACTGTGGCCATTGAGCACATCCGCGAAAAAAGGGTAACCCTAAGCCAGGAAAATTGGAGTCAGAGTCGGATTTCCGGGCAGTTTACCCGCTTCCTCCGGGTAAATCTTATGGGAAATACGACTCTGACTGCAATTTGCTGCTTTCTCAGCGCATTTCCTGCATCAACATGTTTACTTGGCGCAGCAGGCCAGGATTGTCCGGTAATTCTGCCCGCAATTTACCAATGGTAGTAGACACTGTCCCATAGCGTTGCAAGCCAAAATGGGCAGCGATAACTTGCAGGGTAATGCCCCCCACTTCCTGGCACAGATGCATCGCCACCCAGCGTGCGATGTTTTTTGAATCCGGGCCACGTGCTGCTTGTACGATACTGCTGTCGCTTACTTTGAATACCTCTGCCACTCGACTGATGATCTTGCGCATCGAAGGGCGTTTGCGTGTTCTAACTACACCGGGGTTTTTGGCGGCACTTGCGCGTATTTTGTCCGCAAAACCGGTATTACCCATGAGGGCCGGCCGGCTTTTACGGGCAAAGAAATGCACAATGTATTCCGGCGGCATGGTGGCTTGCTGAGCTTTCAACATGGTTTTCCGGGATTTTGCACTGCCCAAAATCTCATCAGTCCTGACCGGATCAACCCGCTTCTGTTTGCCTAGATAGACCGGCAGACTGCTGCTATGGCTACCCAAATCCGCAGCCACAGCGGCTCCACTCTGATGATGCAGAAAATGCAGCACATCGGCGACCAGAGCTGGTTGCACCAATACACTTTTGTAGCGGGTTGCAAATATTGACCCACGACGCCCCTGCAACTGCTGGCATCGCAATGTGTAAAGACCGTCCACTTGCCGCATGAAGCGGCTGAGGTTGGCTTCGGGAGTTTTTACTAGTAACTGGTAATGCGATTTGTGCAGATACCAGCCATGCAGTTCAACGTTGAAGCGGCATCCTGCCAACACTACCAATTCCATGAAATGAGCGGCATGGGTTGCTGACGGGAACAGGGGCTTGCCTGATTTTTTACGGTTACTTACGTGATAAAAAGCATTTGCCAGTTCGATGCGCTGAGGTCTTGCCATGGGGTTGAGGGAATCCTTGGGGGGCATGCAAAAATGAGCATGCACTTTAGCCGCACAGGATACCCAAATATGCACTTAATGTGTAAATTTTATGCATAGGCCGGTGCTAGCATTCCGGTCT
>CAINTJ010000044.1 GCA_903853385.1 uncultured Gammaproteobacteria bacterium | reverse complement strand
AGAAAAGCCGACAGTTCCTGGCCACTCACCGCTTCAATGATTTCGCCCAGCACGCGTGTACTTTCACCGTAATGCCACTGCGTGCCCGGCTCAAACAACAGTGGCAACTGGGTGGCGCGGGCTGCAGGATTCCCATTCATCGCTTTCACCAGTACAGAGCTGGTAAATGTGTAACCAAGGCCCGAGGTATGCGTCAGTAATTGACGGATCGTGTAATCGTGCCTGGCGGGTCCGGCCACAAACTTGCCATTTGCCGGATTGAATGAAGTGTAGACCTGGGCTTGGGCCAGTGCCGGCAAATAAAGGGAAGCAGGCGCATCCAGACTGATCTTGCCCTGCTCAACCAGCATCATGATGCCCAGAGAGGTGAGCAGTTTGGTCATCGATGCCAGCCGGAAGATGGTGTCGGCGGTCATTGCTTGCTTGTGCGCGACATCTTTCAGACCGAAAGCCTGTTCATATACGATGCCATCCTTGCTGACAACCAGCGCCACCATGCCGGGAATATGCGTGGTCTTGATGGCATTCTGCAGATAGCTGTCGAGTGCACTCTTGCCCTGCGCAGTGAGGGTCTGGCCCTTGGCGGCAATGGATAGCAGCAGCGCAATAGCACCGATGAGCATTCTTGTTTTCATGGCATTCCTGGTGTTGGCAAGTTAATGGTTGCCCATTGCAGGGCAGTGTCTCAAACGACCGCGCTTCGCAACCTCTATTACGCAGCGAACCCGGGGCCAGGCCGCAGTTGCCGCGATTTGTTGTTGAGAGTACAGGATTCTGGCATCCAGGCCAGTGCGGGGTTTTGCCCTGTACTGCCTTTTCCGTTATCGTGGCCGCCCCCGCTACCGTCAAACTGATTCATGCAGCAATACCGTCGTCTCTATACGATTTACCGCACTGCCGCGCACTACCGGCTGCATACGCTGCTGGATGAATTTCCGCAAACACGGTGGCTGGCACTGTTGTTGCGCATGGGGGCCGGCAACTCTTTGGCAGTACAAATGCCCAGGGGTAAGCGCCTGCGTCTGGCACTGGAATCACTCGGCCCCATCTTCATCAAATTCGGCCAGTTGTTGTCCACCCGTCGTGATCTGGTACCGCTTGATATCGCTGACGAACTGGCCCTGCTGCAGGACCAGGTTGCACCCTTCCCGGGGGAACAAGCGTTGCGCTTGATCGAGCAGGCGCTGGGCAAGCCGCTGGCTCAGATCTTCCAGAGTGTGGAACAGAACCCACTGGCCTCAGCCTCGGTGGCGCAAGTGCATGCAGCGCGGCTGCTCACCGGCGAAGATGTGGTCATCAAGGTCACCCGCCCCGGCATTGACAAGATTATCGCCCAAGACGTGGCCTTGCTGCACAGCATCGCTGCACTGGTGGACAAGCGCATTGAAGGCGGCAAACGCTTGCGGCTGCGTGAAGTGGTACGTGATTACGAACTCATCATTTTCGACGAACTGAATTTGCTGAGCGAAGCTGCCAATACCTCCCAGTTGGCGCGCAACTTCAAGGATTCCGCCCAGCTGTATGTGCCCAGGGTTTATTGGGATTTTTGCCGCGACAATGTCATGGTAATGGAGCGCATCTACGGCATTCCGGTCAGCCAGGTCGAGGAACTGCGTGCCGCCGGCATCAATATCAAAAAGCTGGCAGAAACCGGTGTGCAGATCTTTTTCACACAGGTGTTTCAACACAGTTTTTTTCATGCCGACATGCATCCAGGCAATGTGTTCGTGTCGCGCGAGCACAAGGAAAATCCACAATACATAGCGCTGGATTGCGCGATCATCGGCAGCCTCAACAAAGCTGATCAGCAATATCTGGCAAGAAACATACTGGCCATTTTCAAGCAGGATTACCGCCGCGTAGCCGAGCTGCATGTTGAGTGTGGCTGGGTACCGGCCGATACCCCGATCCATGCATTTGAATCTACTATGCGGACCGTGTGTGAACCGATCTTCCAGAAACCGATCGGCGAAATCTCGTTCGGGCTGTTACTGCTGCAATTATTCCGCACCGCCAGCCGCTTCAACATGGAAGTGCAGCCTTCGCTGGTGCTGCTGCAGAAGACCATGCTCAATGTGGAAGGTCTGGGCAAACAACTCTATCCCAAGCTGGATTTGTGGAAGACTGCGATGCCTTTTCTTGAAGACTGGCAACGGCAGCGGTTGTCGCCACTGAACAATCTGCGCAAGATCAGGGAGAAACTGCCGGAATGGATCGAACAGGCGCCGGAAGTGCCGGAACTGGTGCTACAAGCACTGGAACGCTCGGCCAATACTAGTAATGAAGTCGGCCGCCAGGCTGGCCAGATCGCCGCTTTGCAGCAGCAATTGCACGCAGCCCGGAGAATCGGGCTGGCCGGACTGACGGCAGGCTTGCTGGCGCTGCTAGTTGCGTTATGCTGGCTGCTTTAAAGGACACTGTTTCCCCCTATGCAAACCCGCTGGCTTGATGCAATTAACTGGGATGCCAATGGCCTGGTGCCGGTAATAGCCCAGGATTGGCACAACAAGAACATCCTGATGCAGGCCTTCGTCACCCGCGAAGCACTGCAGCTGGCCGTGCAGGAGCAGCGGGCAATTTACTGGTCGCGCTCCCGCCAGAAGCTCTGGCGCAAAGGCGAAGAATCAGGCCATGTGCAAATTCTGCACGAAGTGCTCTTGGATTGTGACGGCGACAGCCTCATATATGTAGTGGAACAATTGGGTGGTATTGCTTGTCATACTGGCCGGGCCTCGTGCTATTTCAACCGGTTGGGACCAGATATGGAATGGCAGGTGGATGGCAAAGTGCTGAAAGAACCGGGCCAGATCTACACTGCGGCCCCAAAAGACTGAGTGTTTGGAACATCCCCATTACTTACGCAAAACTTACCCCTTATGAATGATACCCTGACCAAGCTGGCTGCCATTATTGAGCAGCGCAAGTCCGCCAGCCCCGATTCGTCCTACGTGGCCAAGCTGCATCATGCCGGCCTCAACAAGATTCTGGAAAAAGTGGGCGAAGAGGCGATAGAAACCATTCTGGCAGCGCGTGATGTTGAAGCTGGCGCCAGCCGTGAACAACTTATCAATGAAACTGCCGATCTCTGGTTCCACAGCCTGGTGATGCTGGCGCACCTGGATTGCAGCCCGGCTGAGGTACTGGTCGAGCTGGAACGGCGCTTCGGCATGTCCGGGTTGGCAGAAAAAGCTGCTCGCGGCTGATACAATGGCCATCAATGTTTTTAACAGAGCTGCCTTGCAGCGCGAATGAGGTGATTTATGGGTTTAGGTGGATTGCATTTCTGGCAATTGATCATTTTGGCCTTCATCGTAGTTGTGGTGTTTGGCACCAAAAAACTTAAGAATTTCGGAGAAGACCTGGGCGGCGCCATTCACGGTTTCAAAAAAGCCATGGATGAAGGCAAAGACAAAGACGGGGCCCACAAGGAGGAGCAGGACAAGCTTGCTGCTACCCATCAAGGTCACACTGTGGACGTAAAAGCCGAAAAAGTTGACGCCGACAAGCCGCACTCCTGAAGATTTGCGTGATTTGCCAGGAAACCTGCCATGTTTGACATCGGCTTTACCGAAATCGTACTTGTCGGTGTTGTGAGCCTTGTGGTGCTCGGCCCGGAAAAGCTGCCGGGCGCTGTGCGCACAGCGGCCCTGATGATTGGCCGCCTCAAGCGCAGTTTCAACACGCTGAAAGCCGAAATCGAAAAAGAAGTGGGGGCCGACGAAATTCGTCGGCAGCTGCGTAATGAAGACATTATGGAGCGGTTCAAGCAGACGCAAACGGTGCTGAACGACACCATCAATTCCGTCAAGGAAGGCACTGAAGAATTCCGCAAGAATATCGAGTTGGAATCGCAGTCGGCCAGCTGGAGCAGCCATGGTGGCGAACCAGCTGAAACACCTGCGATCAGCCCTCTGCCTGAAACAACTCCCGGTGAATCAGCGGCAGCTACCACTGCTTCCGGCACCGAAACTGCAACTGCAAACATCGAAGCCGCCGCCACTCCAGTGCCGGCAGTCCCGGTTGCCGCCGCCCCCCACACTGATGCAGCCAGTAACGAAAAGAGTGCATCTTGATGAGCGCAACATCTGACGACAAGGATGCCAAAGAGCTGCCGCTGGTTTCCCATCTGGTTGAGCTGCGCGATCGCCTGATTCGCTGCGTCCTGTGTGTAGGCCTGGTATTCCTGGCGATTTTCTATTTCCAGAATGACATCTTCACATTTGTGTCCGAACCACTTGCCAAAGCAATGGGTCCAGGCCAGCAAATGATTGCCACCAAACCACTCGACGGCTTTTTAATCCCGCTCACGCTCACCATGATGGTGGCGTTTTTCATCAGCATTCCTTATGTCATGCATCAGATCTGGGCCTTCATTGCCCCGGGGCTTTACCGGAACGAAATCCGCGTCACATTGCCCATCCTTGTCTCCAGCGTCATTTTGTTCTATCTCGGCGTGGTCTTTTGTTATTTTGCAGTTTTGCCCATGATCTTCAAGTTCTCGACGAGCACTGCACCGGAACATGTTGCCGTCATGACTGACATAAGTCCTTTATACGATCTGGAAATGCGCATGTTCATGGTATTCGGCATCGTGTTTGAAGTACCGGTTGCCACGGTGCTGTTGATTCTGGCGGGCGCAATCACCCCGGAAAAACTGGTGGAAAACCGGGGTTACGTCATCATCGGCTGCTTTACCATTGGCATGTTTCTCAGCCCACCGGATGTATTTTCCCAGTCGCTGATCGCCATTCCGATGTGGATCCTGTTCGAGTCAGGCGTATTGGCCGGTCGCATCCTCAAGCGCAAGGGCGATGATGCCGAAAAAGCCAAGGCAGAAGGCGGCAACTAGATAACGCGGCGTTTCCGCAGCGTTGGGGCCGTCAGGATTTCAGCAGAAAGGTCACGGGGCCGTCATTGACCAGCGCTACTTGCATGTCAGCGCCGAAACGTCCGGCCGCCACACTGGCATGCGAAGACCGGGCCGCTTTCAGAAAATAATTATAGAGTTGTTCCGCTTCAGCAGGAGCCTTGGCGCTGGAGAAACTAGGGCGCAAACCGGAATCGGTGTTCGCTGCCAGTGTAAATTGCGAGACCACCAGCAAGCCACCTTGCACATCGCGCAGGCTGAGATTCATCTTGCCCTCGGCATCCGCAAACACCCGATAAGCCAGCACCTTCTGCAACAAGCGATCTGCTTGCTGCTCGGTGTCTGACTTTTCAATGCCAAGCAGCAACAACAATCCGCCGCTGATGCTGCCCGCCACACTGCCCCCGATACTGACACTCGCTGATGTTACGCGCTGTATCAGGGCCAGCATGAAGCTTACTCGGCGCTTTCGGCTTTGCGTGAATTACGCTTGCGATCACTCTCGCCCAGGTACTGCTTGCGGATACGGATATGGTTCGGCGTGATTTCCACCAGCTCGTCGGAATCGATGAATTCCATCGCCTGTTCCAGACTGTGACGAATCGGCGGCGTCAGCACGATGTTCTCATCGGTACCGGCAGCGCGAATGTTGGTGAGCTGTTTGGCTTTGGTCGGGTTGACCACGATGTCATTTTCGCGGCTGTGCAAACCAATGATCATGCCTTCATAGACTTCGATGTTGGGGTCGATGAACAGGCGACCACGGTT
This sequence comes from uncultured Gammaproteobacteria bacterium, assembly GCA_903853385.1. Taxonomy (GTDB): domain Bacteria; phylum Pseudomonadota; class Gammaproteobacteria; order Pseudomonadales; family Pseudohongiellaceae; genus CAILUG01. The sequence continues at coordinate 86,770 of CAINTJ010000044.1, read as the reverse complement.
CTGCAGTGTGAACAAGGCATAGGCCAACGCCTTGCCCTTCACATTGGAAATCAGCACACCGTTGGTGCGAGTCCCGATATCACCGGCTTTGATCGGGCCATGATGATCAAAGATCGAGGTTAGAATGCCGGTGCCGGAGGTCATGCCCAGAAAGTGGGTACGGAAACCGATCAGACCCCGGGTCGGGATCATGAAGTTCAAACGCGTACGGCCTTTACCGTCGTTGCTCATTTCGGTCATTTCGGCTTTGCGCTTGCCCAGTTCTTCGATGACGCTGCCTTGATGCCGCTCCTCAATGTCGATTACCAGAATTTCGTACGGCTCCATCATCTCGCCGTCGATTTCTTTCCGGATTACCTGTGGACGTGACACCGCCAGCTCAAAACCTTCACGACGCATGTTTTCGATCAATACCGACAGATGCAATTCGCCGCGGCCGGACACCTTGAATTTGTCGGCAGTAGCGCCTGGCTCAACACGCAGGGCCACGTTATGGATCAGTTCGCGTTCCAGACGGTCCTTGATATTACGGCTGGTGACGTATTTGCCATCCAGACCTGCAAATGGCGAATCATTGACCTGGAACGTCATCGTCACGGTTGGCTCATCCACTGACAGCGGCGGCATCGCCTCCGGCTCTGTCGGGTCACACACGGTATCGGAGATATTCAACGCCTCAATGCCGGTGATACAAATAATGTCGCCGGCACTGGCTTCCAGTGCATCTACGCGATCCAGTCCCATGTAGGTTTTGACCAAACCAATCTTGGCCTTGCGACTTTTGCCTTCGCGATCCACCACTACTACCGGCATGCCCACTTTCACTTTGCCGCGGGTGATGCGACCTACTCCGATAACACCAAGGTAGGACGAGTAATCGAGCGCACTGATCTGCATCTGCAGTGGACCCTGGTCATTCACTGGTGGCGGCAGCACTTTGTCGACCACTAACTGGAACAGTGAATCCATGTTTTCTTCAAGATTATTGGGATCATAGCCGGCACGACCCAGCAATGCCGAGGCATAGATTACCGGGAAATCCAGCTGCTCTTCGGTGGCACCCAGCTTGTCGAACAGGTCGAACACTTCGTTGAGCACCCAGTCCGGACGTGCACCTTCACGGTCAACCTTGTTGATGACCACGATAGGTTTAAGACCGTTGGCAAAAGCTTTCTGCGTTACGAACCGCGTTTGCGGCATCGGGCCATCCACGGCATCCACCAGCAGCAATACGCTGTCTACCATCGACAGCACGCGCTCTACTTCGCCGCCAAAGTCAGCGTGACCGGGAGTATCAACGATGTTGATGCGATAGCCGTTCCAGCGCACAGCTGTGTTCTTGGCAAGAATGGTAATGCCGCGTTCGCGTTCCTGATCGTTGGAATCCATTACTCGCTCAACTTCCTTGCCACGGCTGGCGGCAAGCGTGCCTGACTGATGCAAAAGCTTGTCGACCAGTGTGGTTTTGCCATGGTCAACGTGCGCGATGATCGCGATATTGCGGATATTGTCTATCACGGGTAAATCCTGTGGGGGAGATAAAGGAGGGAAAAAAGACGCGCGATTATACATGACACCCGGGTATTCCGGACTATTTCCGGTATACACCTACATTGGAAAATCCCTGATCACGCAAATGGGAGGCGTGCAAGCGGCTCATCACCCCCTTATCGCAATAAAGCAGGTAATGCCGGTCGTTCGAAAGTGCAGGAAATTGGGCATTCAAACGGAAAAACGGCACTTTTTGTACCGGATACCCAGTTTGCAACAACGGACGCCGCTCTTCGTCCTCAGGGTGTCGAATATCAATGATTACGAGCATTGCATCAGGAATTTGTGAAATTTCAGCAAATTCCGCTGTTGCTGGCGCTGTTTCACCCCCTTCAGGCTGCATAGTGCGTATATCCAGTGACACACGCTCGGCAATGGCACGCTCCAGCACGGCAAAATCAAAACGCAGCTCTTCATGGGCAATCTTGTGGCGCTTGGCACGGGTGGTCGGCTTGACCGAGATCACTCCGCAGTACTCCGGGATTACTGCTGAAAATTCTTCGGTGCCTATCTTCTTGGCCAAATCAACAATGTCCTGCTTGTCGGTCATGATCAGCGGACGCAAGATCATTTTGGTGGTGACTTCATTGATGACGGCAAGGTTGGCAAGTGTCTGGCTGGAAACCTGGGCCACGCACTCACCGGTCACCATGGCTTCAACTTCCAGATGGTCTGCCACTACCGTCGCTGCCCGCATCATCATGCGCTTGAGGATGACACCCATTTGTGAATTGTCGATTTTCTCAAGAATTTCGGTAACTACCGCCTCGAACGGCACTGTCACGAATTGCACCGGATGCGAGGCGCCGTATTTCAGCCATAGATACAGTGCAATTTCCTTGACTGCAATTTCATGTTCACGTCCGCCCAGATTGAAAAACAGGAAATGCGTGCGTAACCCGCGTTTTACCGACAAATAGGTAGCGACTGCCGAGTCAAAGCCGCCGGAAATCAGCGAAATCACACTGTCCTGGGTGCCCAGCGGAAAGCCGCCGAGTCCATGGATACTGGCATCGATGATATAAAATTCCTGGCCACGGATTTCCAGCTGCACTGTTACGTCCGGATTATGCAGATCAACCCCGGCAGCTTCTGATCTCTGCCGCAAGCCGCCACCTACAAAGCGCTCCACATCCATGGAATTGAATTCATGCTTGCCGACCCGGCGGCAGCGCACAACGAAAGTTTTACCTCGCAAACGCTCGCCATAAACGGCGAGGGTTTGCTCCACCATGTCATCAAAGCTCGCCAGCGGCTGGGATACCACCCGATTGAAGCTCCAAACGCCTGGGGTATTGGCAAGGACGGCTTCTACCGCTGGCGCAAGGTGATCCTTGCCCGCCGGCAAGGTGATCTGGATATTGTCCCAGGTCGAATCAACACTGACAGCTTCTGGATCATGTGGCGCTGCCGCCTTGTCGGTGAGCTGAAGATGCAAACGAAACAGCCGGGCCAGATTTCTGCGCAACTGCCGACAGAACTGGTTTCTGACCACGCGGCTCTTGGTGGTCATCTCTCCGGAATATTTTACTAGGTACTTCATGGTTTCATTTATCCCGCTGTTCGTTCTGCTTTGATGCAAATTGCGCCCTCAAACGGCGCAATTAATTATTGGCAGCACCAACATGGTGCATATTAAGGATGCCGGCCGCGTTTATCTGCTTTAAAATCAATGCTTCCATGTTCTAAACGCATGGCATATATTTTGCCTCCCCTGCTACTGCCAAGCCAAGAGAAGTATGGGGTAATCAGGCAGTTAGTCAGAAAGGGTTTACGAAGCAGTGGCTTGGCCCCTATTCGTGACTAACCGGCCCTTATCATTACCAAACAGTTATTAGAAAACAGTCATTACGAACAGTCATTAGAAATAGTGAATGCAAGCAGTGATTACAAACAGACAACCAGCACTCTGGTTTAACGCTCCGCGGAGGAATACATGTCTGAGAAGACGCTCAAACTAATCAAAGATAACGATGTAAAGTGGGTTGACCTCCGTTTTACAGATACCAAAGGCAAACAGCAGCACGTTACTTTCCCTGCCAATAAAGTAAATGCAGGCTTCTTCAAAGGCCAAATGTTCGATGGCTCCTCCATTGCTGGCTGGAAAGGCATCAATGAATCCGACATGGTACTCCTGCCTGATGACAGCACCGCTGTAATGGACCCATTTGCCGAAGAGTCCCAAGTCAACATAGTCTGTGACGTACTTGAGCCCACCACGATGTCCGGTTACGACCGCGACCCACGTTCAATCTCACGTCGCGCTGAAGCCTACCTGAAATCCACCGGTATCGGCGATACCGCTTACATGGGCCCGGAACCGGAATTCTTCATTTTCGACGAAGTGAAGTACCGCACCACCATGGGCTACTGCATGAGCAAGATCATCTCGAAAGAAGCAGCGTGGACCACGGATGCCGATTGGGAAGACCACCCCTCCACCGGCCATATCCCGCGCGTAAAAGGCGGCTATTTCCCGGTACCACCGGTCGACTCCTTGCATGACATTCGCGCTGCCATGTGCAGCACCATGCAAGACATGGGTCTTGACGTTGAAATCCATCATCATGAAGTCGCCAACGCTGGCCAGTGCGAAATCGGCGTTGCTTTCAATACCTTGACCAAGAAAGCCGACGAAGTACAAACCTTGAAATATGTTGTACACAACGTGGCTGACGCTTTTGGCAAAACCGCTACTTTCATGCCCAAACCATTGGTAGGCGACAATGGCAATGGCATGCACGTGCATCAGTCCATCTTCAAAGACGGCAAAAACATCTTTGCCGGCTCCGGCTACGCCAATCTGTCTGACGACGCGCTGTACTACATCGGCGGCATCATCAAGCACTCCAAGGCTTTGAACGCACTGGGCAACTGCTCCACCAACTCCTACAAGCGTCTGGTCAAAGGCTACGAAGCCCCTACCATGATGGCTTACTCTGCCCGTAACCGTTCTGCATCCATTCGAATCCCGTACATCATGGGCGGCAATCCCAAAGCCATTCGTATTGAAGTGCGCTTCGGCGATTCCACTGCCAACCCTTACCTGTTCTTCGCAGGCATGCTGATGGCTGGCATCGATGGCATCAAGAACAAGATCCATCCAGGTGAACCCGCTACCAAGGATCTGTACGATCTGGAACCGGAAGAAGAAGCACTGATCCCGCAGGTTGCCAATGACCTGATGGACGCGCTCGACAATCTGGACAAGGACCGTGCCTTCCTGACTGCCGGCGGCGTGTTCAGCGATGAAACCCTTGATGCCTACATCGCACTGAAAAAGCAGGAACATGTCCTCGTCAACATGACCACCCACCCGCTGGAGTTCGAGCTTTACTACAGCTGCTAAGTGGTATCAGTCTGGAGCAGGGAGCCACCACAAAGCTCTGCTTTAGACTGCCGCACACAAAAGCCCGCCCGACCGGCGGGCTTTTTTTGTTTCAATAAAAGGCGTAAAGTAAGATCTCTGCACCAAAATTGTGCAATTTCTAGGGTAATGCACTGGTTGTTGGCTCCGGATTCCCGCGTTTGGACAGTAATTCCGGAACTATTTTCGACCAACCAGCTTGGTGCACTAATTGCATGATGTTAGTGCCTAATGCCAGATTGCTTGAATCAGGATGAACTCTTTCTCCAGCAAATTTCCCAAACCGGACAAAGTGACAAACGAAAGTTTCAATACCCGCCTGCTCGACAACCTGACCACAGCCGTGGTCGTGCTCGACAAAGGCTGCCACCTTTTCCATATGAATCCGGCAGCCGAAGCCTTGCTGGAAACCAGTGCCCGCCACTCCCACAAAGCCCATATCACCGAACTCCTGCGTAATGGCGACATTATCGAGCAGGCAACTGCAACCGCACGCAAAGCCAATAACACCATCATTTCCCGCAAGGTTGAACTGGTTCTGCCCAGTGGCAATAAAGTGCTGGTGGACCATGCCACTTCCATTGTGAATGACACCAGCGGTCTTTTTTTCCTGATCGAAATCCAGGAAATCAATCGCAGCTGGTCCATCAGTCGCAAGGAAACCGTGCTGGCCAAACACGAAATTACCGTTGAAATGATCCGCGGGCTCAGCCACGAAATCAAAAATCCACTAGGGGGCATTCGCGGTGCTGCCCAGTTGCTGGCAAGTGAATTGCCCAACTCCCAGTTACAGGACTACACCAATGTCATCATCGAAGAGACTGACCGGCTGGTGAATCTGGTCGATCGCCTCACCGGTCCTTACAAAAAGCCGGTGATTCGTCGCATCAATATCCACGAAGTGCTTGAACGCGTACGCAACCTGGTGGAAGCCGAAACCCGGGGCTCCATCCGCATCATTCGCGACTATGACCCCAGCCTGCCCGAGATTTCGGGCGATCTGGAACAACTGATTCAGGCAGTGCTGAACATCGTCCGCAACGCGATGCAGGCATTGACAGAAAACCCCAAACAGCAAAACCCCCAGATCATTCTGCGCACGCGCGCAGTCTCGCACGCCACCATCTCTTCCGAGCTTTACAAATTGGTTGCACGCATCGAGATAATCGACAACGGCCCCGGCATTCCGCCCCATATCATTGAGAACATTTTCTACCCTTTGATCAGTGGACGCGCAGAGGGCACCGGACTTGGCTTGTCTATTGCACAGAACATCATCAAGAACCATGCGGGGTTGATTGAATGTGAAAGTCAGGAAGGCCGCACGCGTTTTATGCTTTCCATTCCAATTCAAAATGAAGGTAGTAGCGCATGAACAAGGACACTATATGGATCGTTGACGACGACCGTTCCATAAGATGGGTACTCGAAAAATCCTTTGCCAAGGCCGGCCTCACCAGTGAGAGCTTTGAAAACGGCGATGCCATGCTCAGCAAGCTGCGTACGCGTCAGCCAGCCGCAATCATCAGCGATATTCGCATGCCCGGCAGAGATGGCCTGGAAGTTCTCAATGAAGTGCAGGAAACCTGGCCACACATTCCGGTAATCATCATGACGGCTCACTCGGATCTGAGCAGTGCCGTGCAATCCTACAAACATGGTGCATTTGAATATCTGCCCAAACCCTTTGATGTAAATGAAGCGGTGGCGGTGGCCCAGCGCGCAATCCGCCATTCGCAGGAAACCCGCGGCGAATCGCAAGCCCCAGCCGTGCAGGAGAACAAGACCATCATCGGCGAAGCGCCGTCAATGCAGGAAGTGTTCCGTGCGATTGGCCGCCTGTCCCACTCCAACATTACCGTACTGATCAAAGGTGAATCCGGCACCGGCAAAGAGCTGGTAGCGCAGGCGTTGCACAAACACAGCCCGCGTGCGGACAAACCCTATATTCCCCTCAACGTCGCTGCCATTCCGAAAGACCTGATCGAATCAGAACTGTTCGGTCATGAGAAAGGTGCCTTCACCGGTGCCACCCAATTGCGCGTTGGTCGTTTCGAGCAAGCCCATGGTGGCACCCTGTTCCTCGACGAAATCGGCGACATGCCGACGGAAACCCAAACCCGCTTGCTGCGTGTGTTATCCGATGGCGAGTTCTATCGCGTTGGCGGGCTCTCACCTATCAAGGTTGATGTGCGGGTGATCGCTGCCACACACCAGAATCTGGAAGCGCGGGTGAAAGAACATCTGTTCCGTGAAGATTTGTTCCACCGACTCAATGTCATTCCGATTCATTTACCGCGTCTGGCTGATCGCCGCGAAGATATCCCGGCCTTGTGTGAGCATTTTCTGCGCAAAGCGGCCCAGCAAATGGGTGTGGAGAAGAAAGTACTGCGCCCGGAAACCAGCAAGTTCCTCACCAACCTGCCCTGGCCTGGCAACGTGCGGCAGCTGGAGAATTTCTGCAGCTGGATCACCGTCATGGCGGCGGGCCGTGAAATCTTCATCAATGATCTGCCGGAAGAATTCCATACCTCCAGCCATGACCAGCCAGTGGCGGGCAACTGGATACAAAATCTCAAACACTGGGCCGACCAGGAACTGAAACTGGGCCATACCGGCATTCTGCAACAGGCCACTCCGTTGTTCGAAAAATGCATGATTGAAGTAGCGCTGCAGCACAGCGGCGGTCGCAAACGCGATGCCTCCGAGCTGCTGGGGTGGGGTCGTAATACGCTCACCCGCAAATTGAAAGAGCTGGGCATGCAGAACACTGCCACCGATGAAGAGGATGAAGGGGCTGAATAAATGATCAGCATAGTGCTCCACCAGCCCGAAATTCCTCCCAATACCGGCAACATCATCAGACTCTGCAGCAATATCGGCAGCTCACTGCATCTGATAGAGCCGCTGGGCTTTGCGCTGGATGAAAAGCGGCTGCGGCGGGCAGGGCTGGATTACCACGAGTTCAGCAAGCTCAGCGTGCATGCCAACTGGGAGCAGTTTCTGGCGCACTGCCAACCCAAACGCATTGTAGCTTTCAGCACCAAAGGCAAGCTCAGCCATTCGGACTTCCAGTTTCAAGCAGATGACTTTCTGCTATTTGGCGCTGAATCTGCAGGAATTCCCGAGAAAATGCTGGTATCTGACGCGATACACGCAGCTTTAAGATTGCCCATGGTAGCCGTCAGCCGCAGCCTTAACTTATCCAATTCCGTCGCCGTGGCCGCTTATGAAGCCTGGCGACAGTTGGGCTATCCCGGCGCCATGCCAACCCCGGCGAACGGCGGGCATTAAAAAAGGCGCCGGGTGACCCCGCCGCCTTGCTTGGCTATTTGCGCGGCCGCGCTTGCGCAGCGACCGATCAGGAGCCGTCTACTGCAAAGTTTCTTGCTGCGGGGCTGGCTGCTGCGCCTTGGCCTGTGCATAGACCGCTTCAAAATTGATAGGTGCCAGCATCAGCGCCGGGAAACTGCCTTTGATCACCAGCGCATCAACCGCTTCCCGACCGTAGGGGAACAGCACGCTGGGGCAGGTAATGCTCAAAACCTGCTCCAGCTGCTCACCCTCAATCCCCGCTATTTCAAAAATACCGGCTTGCTGGACTTCGACCAGAAATACGGTTTTGTCTTCCTGCTTCACATCAGCAGTCAAGCGCAACACCACTTCGTACATGTCGCCTTCGATTTTGCGGCTACGGGTGTTGATATTGAAATTGATAGTGGGAGCGTACTGGCGGCGGAAACACTCAGGCGAATCCGGCGATTCAAAAGAAGTGTCTTTGATGTAAAGGCGCTGGACGCCGAAACGCGGTTCGTTTGTGGCTGGCGGTGCAGCCGCAGTTGTGTTTTCTGCCATGGGTCACCTGCAAAGTTATGTTACGTTGTTATTACTGGTCCGGGTCTTGCTGATCTTGCGCGAGCTGCGGGATTGCCTGGCTGCTTATTTAACGACGGGCAAATTTTGCGCCTGCCATTCAGCTAGTCCACCGGCCATTTTGCCGGCTTTGGCATAGCCGCTGGTATGCAGCAATTTCACCGCTTCCCCTGCACTCTGTCCGTGCTGGCACACCACAATAATGGGTTTGTCTTTGTGTTTTTCCAGCTCCACGATGCGCTCGGACAGTTTGGCGAGCGGGATGTTGATCGCCTCGACGATATGTCCTTTTTCAAAATCCTTGCGCTCGCGCACATCCAACACCACACCCTCTTCCTTGTTGACAAGGGCCACGGTCTGGTTGGGGCTGAGGCTGGTGCCGGTTTTGGAATTGAGATAGGCGAGCAAAGCGGCAGCCGCGGCCAGCCACAACCCTGATAGCACCCAATGATTTACCAAGAATTCGAGAAAACGTATCATGCAGTTACTTGCTTCACTATGAAAACCCCGCTGCCAACACGCCGGTTCCGATCGGGGGCGCCTGCGCGGGAGCGCGGCAGTATACACAGCTCCCCCCAGGAAGTCAGGCACACCGGGCGCAGACAATCGTGGTTCCCATACGCAAGCGCTAACCTTAGAATCCAGCCCTGCCTGGAGAGATACCCCCTTTAATGAAACCCGCACCTACTTTGCTGCTCATTCTTGATGGCTGGGGCCATCGTGACGCTACCGACAACAATGCCATAGCCCTGGCGCATGCCCCGGTCTGGCACAGTCTGCTGGCCCGCTACCCGCATACCTTGATCCACACCTCCGGCCTGAAAGTCGGCCTGCCCGACGGTCAAATGGGCAATTCCGAAGTGGGCCATATGAATCTGGGGGCCGGGCGGGTGGTCTATCAGAGCCTGACCCGCATCAACAAGGCGATCGTGGATGGCGAATTCTCAACCAATGCCGCCCTTAACCACGCGGTCGATCTTTGCCTGCAACAGGGCAGTGCGCTGCATGTGATGGGCCTGCTGTCAGACGGCGGCATCCACAGTCACGAAGACCAGATCATGGCCATGCTGGAACTGGCCGCCGGCAAGGGCTGCCAGCGCATCTATCTGCATGCGATGCTCGACGGCCGAGATACTCCACCACGCAGCGCTGAAAGCACCCTGCGTCGTTTCTCGCAGTGGTTTGCCAACCATCCGGGCGGGCGCATTGCCTCTGTGGGTGGGCGCTTCTTTGGCATGGATCGCGACAAACGCTGGGACCGGGTAGAGAAAGCCTTCAATACAATCTGTCATGGCACTGCCGCCTGGCACTATCCTGACGCCCTCACCGCTTTGCAGGCCGCTTATGCGCGGGGTGAAAACGATGAATTCGTCCAGCCGGCTGTGCTGGGTGCTGACCATGAGCCGCCCGTTGTCATACAGGACAATGACGCCATCGTGTTCATGAATTTCCGTGCCGACCGCGCCCGCCAGTTAACGGCGGCGTTTATCAAGCCTGAATTCAGCGGCTTTGAGCGCGGCGTGCTGCCACGCTTGTCCTGTTTCGTGTCACTGACCGAATACTCCACCGATCTGCCCACCACCGTGGCGTTTGATCCGGAAAATCTCAGCAACAGTTTTGGTGAATATCTTTCACAGCTGGGACGCACACAATTACGCATAGCCGAGACCGAGAAATATGCACATGTAACCTTCTTTTTCAGCGGCGGCCGCGAGCAGGAATATCCGGGCGAAAGCCGTATCCTGATTCCTTCGCCCAAAGTTGAAACCTACGATCTAAAACCGGAAATGAGCGCCTATGAAATCACCGACCAGCTGGTTGCGGCGATAGCCAATCGTGCATACGATGCCATCATCTGCAATTTCGCCAACGGCGACATGGTGGGGCATACTGGCTCGCTGCCGGCCGCCATCAAGGCGGTGGAAGCGCTGGACGCCTGCCTCGGCAGGATTACCGAAGCACTGCTGGCCGTGGATGGCCAGTGTTTGATTACTGCCGACCACGGCAATGTGGAACAGATGCTGGATGAAACCACTGGACAGGCGATGACCCAGCATACCAACGGCCCGGTGCCGCTGGTCTATGTCGGCCCCCGCAAGCTGACGCTGCACAACGACGGCGCGCTGTGTGATGTCGCCCCCAGTCTGCTCACGTTGATGGATCTGCCACAGCCAAAGGAAATGCTTGGCCATTCCCTGGTGCAAACTCTCTGATGGGCTGGCTGCGCTGCCTGTTGCTTGGATGTGCCTGGCTGCCGGCTTTGCTGCTGGCCGCCCCCAGGCCGCCAAGCAAGGACGAGCTGACGCAAATCGAACAGACCATCGGCAAGGTGCAGAAGGAAATTACTTCGCTCAACCATCAGCGCACCAGTGTCAGCACTGAAGTGCAAAACAACGAACGTGACATCAGCCAGCTGCAGGGCTCACTCGACAAACTCGCTGCCGAAATCAACACAGAGCGCCTGAAACTCGCGCAATTGAAGACTGAATCCGCGGCTTTGCTGCAGCAACGCAAGGCACAGCAGGAACTGCTGGCCGGTTACCTGCGCAGCGCCTGGATCAGTGGCAAGCAGGAATATCTCAAACTGCTGCTGAACCAGCAGAACCCGGCCGATACCGCGCGCATGTCGCGCTATTACCAGTACTTCAGCGCGGCGCGAACCAGAACCATCAGCTCTTACACCCAGCTACTGGCTGGCATCAGCACCACTGAAACCGCAATCACCGCCGCTACCGAAGCGCTGGCGCAGCGGCAAAACGAACTGCTGGCCCAGCGCAGCAATCTCGCCGACAAACAAGGGAAGCGCCAGACCCTGCTCGCCAATCTGGATGCCGACCTCAACGAACGCGGCAAGAAACTCAACGCGCTTGAACAGGAGCGTGTAGAAAAACAGCTGTTGATGGAAGAATTAAGCAAGCGCTCACTCGCCAACCTCAGCAAAACCGAACCCTTTGCCGGCCGCAAGGGTCACCTGCCCTGGCCGGTGGATGGCAAACTCTTGCACAGCTTCGGCTCACGCTATGAGCTTGGCGATCTGACCTATGAAGGCATTGATCTGGCTGCCAGTGCCGGCACTGACATCAAAGCCATCCACTATGGCCGCGTGGTGTTTGCCGACTGGTTCGGCAATTCCGGCCTGCTATTGATAATTGATCATGGCGATGGTTACATGAGTTTGTATGCACACAATGCGCAGCTAAACCAGAAACTGGGCGCTTGGGTACAACGTGGCGATGTGATTGCATCCGTGGGCAATACCGGCGGCCAGCACCAGAGCGGGCTCTACTTTGAAATCCGCCACGAAGGCAAAGCAGAAAATCCGGCGCTTTGGTGCATGCCCCGTAAGTGATACCTGGTAACTGAAGCCTCATAACTGACAGTTTCGTTCGATTCACCTGATCCCCCGAGATCCTTCCATGTTGCAACTCGCGCGCTTTTCCCATCGGTTGATACCTGCAAGCAACTTGACTGCACTGGCACTGGGCTTGTTGCTGGCGCTGCCCGCATGCGGCCAGGCCCCGGCCAAAGAACCGACTGACAGCAAGCCGCTGTCATTGCCGATGGATGAAGTACGCATTTTTGCGCAAGTTCTGAACCAGGTGCGCGAAGCCTATGTCGAACCCATTGATGACAAAACCCTGCTGGAAAATGCCGTCAAGGGCATGCTGGCCGGCATCGACCCGCATTCATCCTATATGGCCAAGAGCGACTACGCCGACCTGCAGGAAACCACCACTGGTGAATTCGGCGGACTGGGCGTGGAAGTCGGCATTGAGAATGGACTTATCAAAATAGTCGCCCCCATCGATGATTCACCAGCCGCCCGTGCCGGCATCCAGGCTGGCGATCTCATCATCAAGCTGGATGACACCCCGACCCAGGAAGTCACCATGGGGGATACCACCGAATTGTTGCGCGGCGCCCCCGGCACCACGATTCGTCTTACCATTGCCAGGCCCGGTGTAAATGAACCGTTTGAAGTAAAAGTCACCCGCGAAATTATCAAAGCCCGCAGTCTCCGCTACCGCGAGCTGGAACCTGGCATCGGTTACGTGCGCATTGCGCAGTTCTCTGCCAACACCGGCACGGAAATGGTGGATGCCCTTAACAAGATGCAGGGCGACAGCAACAAGCTCAAAGGCATGGTTATGGATTTGCGCAACAATCCCGGTGGCGTCTTGCAAGCGGCGGTAGGCGTAGTGGATGCCTTTATCACCAATGGCCTCATTGTCTATACCAAAGGTCGCCTGCCCAATTCCAACCTGCGCTTTGAAGCCACCCCCGATGATCCCAGCCGCGGCATTCCGTTGGTGGTGTTGATCAATGGCGGCTCGGCCTCCGCCTCCGAAATCGTGGCGGGTGCGCTGCAGGATCACAAGCGCGCCATCATCATGGGCACCCGCAGTTTCGGCAAAGGTTCGGTGCAGACGGTGTTGCCACTCACCAATGATCGCGCCATCAAACTCACTACCTCACTGTATTTCACGCCGAACGGTCGCTCGATCCAGGCCGAAGGCATCAAGCCCGACATCGTGGTTGATCGCGGCCAGGTCACCAAGATTGCCGACAGCATTGCTGCCTATCGTGAAGCCGATCTGAGCAAGCATCTGGCCAACGCCAATGACACCAAGCCGGAAGAAAAGAAAGCCGCGCCGGCACCGGCGAAACCGGCAGCTGCCGCACCCAAAGGCAAAACCACCGCTGAAGAGGTGCTGGTGCCGGATTACCAGCTCAATGAAGCCCTCAACTTGCTGAAGGGTTTGGCGCTGGCACAAAGCTTGAAGTGATCATGCGTGCCGGGCAGTGCTACCACACCTCTCGCTACGATAGCCTGCCCTCACACTGAATTTGTAATTGTCCTGCCTGGAGCACCTATGTCCCGGACTGCAACACAAGAATCCGCACACCTGTCGTCTCCTGAAGTCACCTTACGAACTTATTTGATACTGGTCGGCATCGGCGCTTTCGTTACCACCTTCACCCAACAACGCGTACTCGGCAACTACCCAACGCTGTTCCTGCTCAAGGATCATCTGCACTTCAGCAAGGAACAGGTCAGCGAATTCTTTCTGTGGGCCACTTTCGCCTGGAACCTGAAACCCCTGGCTGGCGTGTTGACCGATGCTTTTCCAGTATTCGGTTACCGGCGACGCCTGTACATGCTGTTTGGTGCTGTCGTGGCCGGTTTGTCGTGGCTTGCGCTCACTGCCAGTACCAACGACTACTCGTTATTCCTGACGTTTTCCATATTGCTCAACATCGGCATGGTGTTTACCAGCACCTCGGTGGGCGGGTTGCAGGTGGAGGCCGGTCACACTTACGCCATTCCCGGTCGCATCACGGCGCTGCGGCAAATAGTGGCTTCAATCAGCTACATCGCCGGCCCCTTGCTGGGAGGCTGGCTGGCGGCCAAGGCTTTTGGCTGGACCAGCGGCTTCAGCGCTGCAGTATTGCTGGGGCTGGCGGTGTACGTGTTCACTTCCTACCAAGAACATAAAGTTGCCCCACCGCAGCCAGTGAGTGACGAATTACTGGCGCGGCCGGTCTACCAACCCCCTGTCACCATCATGGCCGGCATCCTTGCCATTGGCGCTGCTGCCACCTGGTGTGTGATGAACGCCGGGTTCGCCAACATTGGCTACTCCCTGTATGCGCTGTTGGTGATGGTTTTTCTGGTGCTGGCGCTGGCTATGACCAAGGTACGCAATCCGGTATTGCACAAGGCGCAGGGCCAGTTGTCACAGATTCTGCAAAGTCGCACCTTGTGGTTGGCGGCATTCATGTTGTTTCTGGCCTATACAGTGCCAGGCCTCGCCACCGCGCTCACCTACCGACAAAGCGATGAATTGAAATTCAGTGAGAGTTTCATTGGCCAGCTCAGCAGCATTGAAGGCGGTGCCAGCCTGGTATTTGCGTTCATTTATGCCGCCATCTGCAGCAAATTCAATCTGCGCACACTGTTGATGGGCGCCATTCTCGGCAATGCCGCGGCCACGCTGTTGTTCCTTTACTACAGCCAGGACACCGCAATTCTTGTGCACGGCCTCACCGGGGCGATGACGTCGATGTCTGAACTGGCCTTGATGGATCTCGCAGTGCGCTCGACCCCGCGCGGCTGCGAAGCACTCGGCTTCTCGCTGATGATGAGCATCCGCAATTTCGGCATCTCGCTGAGCGACGTGCTGGGATCAAAGCTGATGGATCAATTCCACTTTTCGTTCGACAGACTGGTGTGGGTGAATGCCGGCATCACAGTACTGATCCTGCTGTTCATTCCGCTATTGCCGAAAATAGTGATGCTGAAAAAAGAGGGCGAGCAAATCCACGAGTGACCCACCTCAACTGGCAATTAGGCTTTGTTAAACCTTGTTGTTTTCCGGCTTGACTGTAGAGGTACTCAAATAAGAAGTTGCGCAAGATCATGTTAATAGGCTACATATTGCTCTTCAAACTCCGTTGCCCTTCTCTCCAAAGGCCAGCTTCATTATTATCAGTTCACACTTAATACCAATTTTTATGTTAGCGAAGGACGGAAAAAGCAGGAAGCCTTTAAATGGCTGTTGATAAAAGTAGTTAGTAAAAAACAACAATTACTATACTTATAAGGGGTGTATTCATGAAAATGAAAAAACTAAGGATTGCCGTCATAACGGCGCTCGCTGGCGTCAGTGGACTGACCTGTCAGGCCGCAGTAGCACAGCAGGCACAAGCTGCAAAATCCACAGGGCTGGAAGAGATCACCGTAACGGCGTTGCGTCGCGAACAAAACCTGCAGGAAGTACCCGTATCTATCGTGGCAATCACTGGCGAAGGCCTGGAACTCCGCGGCATAGATAACCTTGAAAAGGTCAGCATGGGTGTTCCTAACGTTGTCATTACCGGTGGCGGTGGCGGCACGGGTGCGACCAACTTCCGCATGCGCGGCATCCCTAACGTGGGCACCTACATAGACAACGTTTGGCAAGTCAGCACAGCCGGCTTCCTGACCCAAGAGTTTGTGGATATTGACCGGGTTGAGGTTCTCCGTGGTCCGCAAGGCACCATGTTCGGTCGCGATTCCACCGGTGGCGCCATACGTATATGGACGAAAGCGCCCGCCGCCAAGCAGGGGGGAAGCGTGTCAGCAACGTTGGGCACCTACAACAGGCAGGACCTGAAAGCTTCGTTTGATCTGCCGATTGGCGAGACCATAAAGACCAAGTTTACCGTCGGGACCATGTCACGCGACGGCTACATTACTAGCCTTACCACCGGCGAGGCGGGTGGTGGAATTGATCAGCAAGTCCGACGCGCAGACATCGTATGGGATCCAATCGAAAAGCTGAGCGTCCGGGCTAATTTCCAACAAGACATCAGCACATTCACCGAGCCGCGCGTGCAGGACGCAATGTACAGAACCTACGATGACCCCAATCCGCTGTGGACCAAACATCTGGTTGGTTTTCCGGAGTTCTACACCCTGGTAGGTACTGACAGGAATGGCAAGGCAGTAGTCCCGTTCTTCGATCCGAAGCACGAGGTGGCTGGCTATCCAGGTGGCACGGTTGGCAAGTGGGAGAATCGATCCAATTCCACCCTGCCCAACCACTACAATACCGAGCAGCAGTCGATTGAGTTTAAATACCAGATTACTGCTGACATGCAGGCGAAGTACCAACTGGGCAAAGTGCACCAGGACGCCGATTCCGTCATCGATTGGGACAACAGCGAATACGATATCGTAACCGATATCAACCGTAGCAAGCTCGACATGACCAGCCATGAAGTCCAGCTAACCGGTAAAGGCGATGTTTTTGTCAAATTTGATTGGTTGGTAGGCGCTTACAAATGGAGCCAGGAAGCCCGCAATCGCAACTCACGCTGGACCGGGATGGAGTTTGTGAACGGCCAGTTCGATGTCAATAAAGTTCTGGCCTCCGCCGCCTGCAACCCGGTGGCTGGCACACCAAAGGGATGGGTCGGATGTGCCGCCGAGTCGGCGTCCAACCTGGGGCCAGGCAGCAACTATGAGACCTTCAACCAAACCGGCCAGGATGGCACCGCCTATTTTGGTGAGCTCACGTTCCACGTCACCGACAAGATGGATCTGATCTACGGCTTGCGTCATCACAGCCAGACTGGTTATAGCCAAGGCCTGGCCGTGATACCCGGTGTTACTGCACCCAAACCGGCGCTGCCTACCCAGTACCATGCTGGCGACGTCTGGTCCGGCAACCCAACCGGGATTCCTACCAGGTTCGAATTCGGCAAGAACACGCCGCGCGTGGTGCTGGAGTACCGTTTCACCGACCTGATCAATGCCTATGCCAGCTATTCCGAGGGCTTCAACTCCGGCGGTGTTACTGCCATTAACGTGGCGGGCGTCAGGACGGAGTTTCCCTACAAGCCGTCTACCCTGAAAAACCGTGAAATCGGTTTCAGGAGTGAATTGCTGGATCGCAAATTGCGTTTGAACGTGACCATGTTCAATACAATTTGGGCAGACCTGCAAGCTGCCGGCGTTATCTATGACCCGGTTACTCATGCCCAGCTCCCACAGCTGGCCACCACCAACGTTGGTGAGGCCAATGCCAAGGGCTTTGAAGTTGAGGCGACTTATGCCCCGGCTGATGGATGGCTGATAAACGTCGGCTACGGCAAGCTCAATACCGGTTATACCAAGATCCTGCCGGGCACCATGAGTGGCCAATTGCCGTTGGACGCTGGCACTGAGTTCGCCCAGGCGCCCAGCTCAAGCTACAGCCTGGGGGTTCAGTACACCATGAACGTCCTGAAGGGTGAGCTTGTATCTCGCATAGATTACAACTACCAGGGATCGTTCTGGCGTTCAGAACCCTTCTTGCGCACTGCAGCCTATGATGCGGTAAAAAAGGGTGGCGGCGGTCTGGATGAAAGCGGTGACTGGGGTGTAACCAACTTCAGAGTTACCTACAGACCTACTGGAGCAGACTGGGAAGCATCACTGTTCGGCACCAATATTGCCAACAACTACATGATCAACTCAGGCTTCTTCCACGGGATCTGGGGCTATGATTTTGCCACGGTTGGTCGTCCCGCTGAGTATGGGGTAACAATGAAGTACAAGTTTTAATAAGTACTCCTAAGTATCAAGTCCTGGTAGTAATAGACGGGTGGCGTGAGCCACCCGTTTTTTTTACTTGCAAATGCGAGTCAGCATAACCCCAGACCCATGCTGCAACCTCGCTCACACTGACCACTTCCTCGGCTTGCCCCCCCCAGGGATCAAAATGTAGGCTGCGCCCGGTGGAATTTTTCTAATCGGAACCATAATCAATGACAAGTATTGAACAGCAGGTGATTCTTGTCACGGGGGCCACCGATGGACTCGGCCGTGAGGTCGCGACCTCACTGGCACGGCAGGGTGCCACAGTCCTGCTGCATGGCCGCAACCAGGATAAGGGTGCGACGCTGGCAGACGATCTCCGCCACTCCACCGGCAATTCCAAAATCCGTTACTACAATGCCGACCTGAACTCGCTCAGCGAGGTTCGACAACTGGCCGCAACCATCAGGGCTGCTGAACCACGACTCACCGTGCTCGCCAACAACGCTGGCATCGGTCCTGTGGCTCCCCAAGCACCCCGCCGGACCAGTGCAGATGGCCACGAACTGTTCTTCGCAGTCAACTACCTGGCCGGCTACCTGCTCACGCATGCGCTGCTGCCTCTGCTGCGAGCATCGGCACCCGCGCGCATCATCAATGTTGCATCCATCGGCCAACAAGCGCTCGCGTTCGACGATGTAATGCTGATCCGGGATTATGACGATGCCCGCGCCTACCGGCAGAGCAAGCTGGCGCAGATCCTCTTCACCTTCGACCTGGCAGAACAGCTTCACGGCACCAGTGTCACGGTAAACTGCCTGCACCCGGCCACGCTGATGAACACCAGGATGGTGCTCGACTCGGCTTATTTCCCGGGCGCCAAGAGCACGATTGCAGAAGGTGTGACGGCACTCGAGCATCTCATGCTGGGAACTGATCTGGCCGGGGTCAGCGGCCAGTACTTCGAGGGGCTGGAACCGGGACGCCCGAATGAACAGGCGCAGAGTCCCGATGCCCGCAGGCAGCTGCGCGACTTAAGCGCGCGGCTGACACAAGCGACTTCTTAACCACCACAACACCCAGGGGAAACGTATGAATCGATTCGAACACGCGGTATATCACTGCATGGACCCGGTAGAAGCTTTGCTGCAACGCACAACCAGTCCGCTGCAACGCGCCATCCTGGAAAATTTTCGCCGCCATGTGCACCTGGAAGGCTCCGGCCAATTCGACAAGATCGTGGCGTCCGACATGATGGTGGACAACCCGGTCTACCGGGTCTCCTGGGGTGCCAATCCGGTGGTGGTGCTAGGCAAAGACAACGTAGTGAAGTTCTACAACAGTGTCGGCGAGTGCGTGTTGTGGAATTCAGATGACCTTATTGCGGTGGGTGATTGGGGCATCGCCGACGAGCTGACGTTCAACCAGTTACTCAAGGGCAAGAACCTGCTGGCCATGGGCTATCCGGCCGATGACCCCGAGGCCTACTATCACCTGCAGAGTCGTCAGGCCTTTATCTGGCCCTATAACGAACAGGCCAAATTAAAAGGCGAGAACCTCTACGAAGACAAAACCAGTGTGGTAATCACCAAGGTGGCTGCTGCCGACATCATCACGCCCCAGCGGGTTGCCGAGATTCACCGCGAACAGCTCGCCAAACTGGAGGCCAGCAAAGGCCCGGGTTACTGGGTGCTTGGCTGACAGCACGAGCGGCCATCAGCTTTATGGAGAGCACAGCTCAGCGCATTTCGATGCCGCGCTCACGCATGTATTGTTTGGCTTGCGGAATCGTGAACTGGCCGAAGTGAAAAATGCTGGCGGCCAGCACCGCATCAGCCTTGCCGATCAGAATGCCATCCACCAGATCCTGCAAGTTGCCGACGCCACCGGAGGCAATCACCGGCACGGTCACTGCTTCGCTGATGGCGCGGTTGAGCTCCAGATCAAAACCACTCCTGGTGCCATCGCGATCCATGCTGGTCAGCAGGATTTCGCCGGCGCCGTAATCCACCATTTTGCGGGCCCAGGCGATGGCTTCCAGGCCAGTGGGATTGCGGCCGCCATGCGTGAAGATTTCCCAGCGCTTGGGCTCGCCCGGCTTCGACACACACTTGGTATCAATCGCCACCACAATGCATTGCGAACCAAAACGATCAGAGGCTTCACGTACAAATTCCGGATTCAGCACGGCGCTGGTATTGATGCCCACCTTGTCGGCGCCGGCATTGAGCATGTTGCGGATGTCTTGCAATTTGCGGATGCCGCCACCCACGGTGAGTGGTATGAACACTTGTGATGCGATGGCTTCGACCGTGTGGATGGTGGTACTGCGCTCACCACTGCTGGCGGTGATGTCGAGAAAGGTGATTTCGTCAGCACCCTGATCGCAGTAGCGTTTGGAGATTTCGACCGGATCGCCGGCATCGCGGATGTCGACGAACTTGACGCCTTTGACGACGCGGCCATTGTCGCAATCCAGACAGGGAATAATACGTTTTGCCAGTGACATACTAGGGCCTCTTATGCCTGGCCGTCCCAGCTCAGGAAATTGCGGTACAACTGCAGGCCGTTACGCTGACTCTTCTCGGGATGAAACTGCACGGCGAACACGTTTTTGTGGGTAAGGGCGGCACAGAACGGGGTCGGGTACTCGCTGAGCCCGGCGATTTCGTTGGGCGCATCCGGCGCAGCGTAGTAGCTATGCACGAAATAGAAATAATCATTGTCAGGGATGCTGGCCCACAGCGGATGTGCACGCGTCTGCCGCACCCGGTTCCAGCCCATGTGCGGCACCTTGAGTTCGGCCCCCGCGTGATCAAGCTGATGATCAGCGAAACGCTTGACCTGGCCGGCAAACAAGCCGATGCATGGCACGCCACCGTTTTCTTCACTGCGCTGCAGCAAGGCCTGCATGCCGACACAGATTGCCAGCACCGGTTTCAGCTTCACTTGTTCACGCAGGATTTCGTCGATGCACAGGCGGCGGATTTCGGCCATGCAATCCCGCATCGCGCCCACACCTGGGAACACCAGGCGATCGGCGCTGCGCAGAATCTCCGGGTCGGAGGTGACTGACACCTGCAACGGCACCGCCGCCTGCTGGCCAGCATGCTCAATGGCCTTGGCCACCGAATGCAGGTTGCCCATGCCGTAATCGATTACTGCAACGTGAGTCATGTCAACCGCTCAGCGTGCCTTTGGTGGACGGCACGGTGCCTTGCATGCGCGCATCCGCTTCAATGGCCATGCGTACCGCCCGGCCAAAAGCCTTGAATACCGTTTCAATCTGGTGATGGGCATTGTTGCCGCGCAGATTGTCGATGTGCAGTGTGACCTTGGCGTGATTGACGAAGCCCTGGAAAAATTCGTAGAACAGGTCTACATCAAATTCACCCACCGAACCACGCTTGAATGGAATGTGATATTCCAGACCCGGGCGGCCGGAAAAATCGATCACCACGCGCGACAGCGCTTCATCGAGCGGCACATAGGCATGGCCATAGCGGCGGATACCGGTCTTGCTGAGGGCTTGGTCCACAGCCTGGCCGATGGTGATGCCCAGATCCTCAACGGTGTGATGCGCGTCAATCTGCAGATCACCGTCAGCGACAATGTCCATATCGATGAGACCGTGACGAGCCACTTGCTCCAGCATGTGCTCAAGAAAGGGCAGGCCGGATTTCATCCGGAACTTGCCACTGCCGTCCAGATTCAGGCTGACCTTGATGCGGGTTTCATTGGTGTTGCGTTCAACACTGGCTTGACGCGCTGTCATGGGACTTCCGGGGTTACAATTGAAGTGCTAATTATAGCCTTAACCACGTAGCTACCGCATGTCCTTAGACTCGCTTAGTACCGCCCTGCTCGACTGGTATGACCAATATGGCCGCAAAAATCTGCCCTGGCAGCACAATCCCACCCCTTATCGGGTATGGGTGTCGGAAATCATGCTGCAACAAACCCAGGTTGCCACGGTAATCCCCTATTACGACCGCTTCATGCAGACGTTTCCGACCATAGAGAAGATGGCCGAGGCCGAACTCGACGCCGTGCTACACCTGTGGACCGGGCTTGGCTATTACGCCCGCGCCCGCAATCTCCACAAGACTGCCCGGCTCATCGTCGCTGACTACCATGGCCAGTTCCCGCGCACCGTGGATATGCTGGCGCAGTTGCCGGGCATCGGCCGCTCCACCGCCGGTGCCATCATCGCGCTCGGCTGGCGCCAGCGCGCGGTGATTCTGGACGGCAATGTCAAACGCGTGTTGGCTCGCGTGCATTGCATCGAAGGCTGGCCCGACCAGCCGAAGGTGCAAACTCAGCTGTGGGAGCGGGCCGAACAGCACACCCCCTCAGAGCGCTGCGCCGATTACACCCAGGCCATCATGGATCTGGGCGCCACTTTATGCGCGCGCAGCAAACCAGCGTGCGGGTTGTGCCCGCTGCAGAGTCGGTGTGAAGCCTGCCACCAGCAGCGCACCAGTGATTTCCCGGGCCGCAAACCCGCGAAAAAGCTGCCCGTCAAAACCACTTACATGCTGATGTATCTTGATGAATCCTGCCAAAGCGTGCTGCTGGAGAAGCGTCCCCCCACTGGTATCTGGGGCGGGCTGTGGAGTTTTCCGGAAACCGCCGATCTCAAGGACTTTGCCCCGCAGTTGTCCGCGCAATTCATGCTGGATAACCGCACAATGCAGCAGTGGGATCGCCTGCGTCATACCTTCAGTCATTTCCATCTCGACATCATTCCGGTGCTGGTGCCACTTGGCGCTGACGCGGTCGGCATCATGGAGGCTGAGCGTTTCCATTGGTATGCTTTGCGCCAGCCCTCCAGGGTCGGCCTCGCCGCCCCGGTCAAACAACTGCTGGCGCTGATTGCCCAGCAGCTGTCCACCCCCTCGCTTGCTTAATCAATTCCGGAGCACCGCCATGCCAGCCAAAGTGTTTTGCCGTAAATACCAGCAGGAAATGGAAGGCATGGTCATGCCGCCGTTCCCAGGCCCGAAAGGCCTCGATATTTTCAACAATATCTCGCTGAAAGCCTGGCAGGAATGGCAAGCCCACCAGGTCAGGCTGATCAATGAAAAAGCGCTCAGCATGATCAATCCCGAGCATAGAAAATTTTTGCAACAGGAAATGGATAAATTTTTCAATAACGAAGAGTTCGAAAAAGCCAGCGGTTTCGTGCCGGAATAGCCGGTTCCAGCTTGACCAAGAGGCGGCTCGCGGGTTTAATACGCGCCTCTTTGCGCACGCCCAGATAGCTCAGTAGGTAGAGCAAGGGATTGAAAATCCCTGTGTCGGTGGTTCGATTCCGCCTCTGGGCACCATTTCATGGCATTGGAACAATTCCCCCTTATGTCATCTCCATCCCGGTTGCTAAAAAGACGCAGTTTCCTGGCTCGTCTCACTGCTGCGCTGGGCACCTTGGCAATTGAACCGATTGCCAGCGTTGCTGCCGCTGATGCTACGACCCCAACATTCAGCCCGAATGTCGTACTGGATATCGCGCGCGCCCTGTCTGAGCATCCTTTCATTCCCCCGATGGAAGTGCCGGAAAAACTGAAGAAGCTGGATTACGACCGCTATCGGCAAATCCGGTTCGACAAAAAAGCCGCCGTGTGGGCTGGCACCCGTACCCCGTTCTCAGTTGAAATGTTCGCCCCCGGGCTTTATTACACCTACGGCATACGTGTTCATACCATTGAAAACGGCGTGGCCAAGCCGGTCCAGATCGACAAAAGCACCTTTGTCACCCCCAGCCCCGAAATCACTGATTTGCTGGCCGAGTTCAACAAGGTCGCGGGCTTTCGCCTGCACTATCCACTCAACACGCCGAAGTACCAGGACGAGTTCGTGGTATTCGCCGGCGCCAGTTATTTCCGCGCGGTCTCCAAAGGCCAGAACTACGGCCTATCGGCACGTGGCCTAGCCATTGACGTAGCCGAGCCCACGGGCGAGGAATACCCGATTTTTCGTCAATTCTGGATCGAACGTCCCGCCAACAAGTCTGACGCCATCGTGGTCCATGCCCTGCTCGACAGCCTGCGAGTGACCGGCGCCTATCAATTCACCATCCATCCGGGCAGTCCAACCCGTATGGAAATCAAAGCGACCCTGTTTCCGCGCACCAAACTCAGCCATATCGGACTGGGCTCGCTGACGTCGATGTTCTTGTTCGGCGGCATGGACCACAGCGATGGCCCCGACTACCGCAATGCCGTGCATGATTCCAATGGCCTGTCGATGCTTAGTGGAGCCGGCGAATACATCTGGCGCCCGCTCAATAACCCCAAGACCCTGCAAATCAGTGCTTTTGTCGACAATAATCCCCGCGGATTCGGACTGATACAGCGCGCCCGCCAGCAAAGTGATTATGAAGACCTGGAAGCCAACTACCACAAGCGGCCGTCCACCTGGGTAAGCCCGGTAGGCGACTGGGGTGAAGGGGTCGTGGTGCTGGTGGAAATTCCCACCTCCATTGAAACCAATGACAATATTGTTGCCTACTGGCGCCCCAAAAAGCCGCTAGAACCCGGCTCCTCATTCGAATTTGCCTATAATCTGGCCTGGCCTGATGACAGCCCGCTGCCGG
The DNA here is from genome assembly GCA_903853385.1 of uncultured Gammaproteobacteria bacterium. GTDB lineage: Bacteria > Pseudomonadota > Gammaproteobacteria > Pseudomonadales > Pseudohongiellaceae > CAILUG01. Next base: position 62,320 of record CAINTJ010000044.1, on the reverse strand, counting down.
AAAAATTCGGCCGGGTTACCCGCACTGCTGCCGGTATAAAACTCTTTACGCAGTTCCCGCAAATGGCCGTCGATTTTTCCAACATGCCGACGGATTTAAATCTGGATGAGCTGCGATTCGTGGCCAGCGTCAGCAATGGCCGCGTGCTGGAAACCCAGGCAGTACATAACGGCCCCAACGGCATCCGCCTGTTCATGACCTTTGATCCTGAGCGTGCGTCCATGACGGAAATCCGCGTGCAGACCCGCTACCAGGGCAAACCGCTTGGTGAAACCATCCTCTACCGCTGGCTGGCCGCCGGCCAGTGATGCTAAACGGCCGCTGGCCGCGTAGAATCGCGGCTCCGAATTACCCTGCCGCTCCATCAAGCCATGACCACTACTGCGCGTCTCGCCCTGCCGCCTGAGCAGCCTCTAGCAATGCCTCGGCAGCCCTTGCATGCCAAGGGCCAGCGTGCTCGTAGCCGCTTCCGACTCTGGGAAGATGGCAAAATCATTCTGGTACGCCTGTTGCTGATAGCTGCCACCTATCAGATGTCAGCCTATGGCATCCAGGAAATGCATGAAGTAATGACTGGAACTCTGACGCTGGTGCAGTGGGTGTTCTTGGTACTGTTCTCTATCAACTACGTGTGGATCTGCTTTGCTGGTTGCCAGGCCATTCTGGGTTTTCTGTTGCTGGTCAAACAGGATGTGTTCGGCATTAACAATATCCACGATCGCGTGCCGGGCATACGCACCGCCGTGCTGGCACCGGTCTACAACGAAGACCCGGCGCGGGTAATGGCAGGCCTCAAGGCCATGAGTAGCGAGCTGGCCCAACAAGCGCCCGGCTGCTTTACCTTTTTCATCCTCAGTGACACCACCAATCCAGCAGCGTGGTTACGCGAAGAACATGCTTTCCAGAAATTGATTGAAGCAGCCTCTCCGGATTGTCCGATCTATTACCGCCATCGCCGCAAGAACAGTGAGCGCAAGGCTGGCAATATTGCTGACTGGGTGATGCGCTGGGGTGGCGGCTATGAAGCCATGCTGGTGCTGGATGCCGACAGCATCATGAGTGGCGCCACCATGATCGAAATGACACGCCGACTGGAGGCCGAGCCTGCGCTGGGCTTGTTGCAAACACTGCCCAATATTGTGCTGGGCACTACGCTCTATGCCCGCTTGCAGCAATTTGCCAACCGCTTGTACGGGCCGGTGTTTGCCAACGGCCTCGCCGCCTGGCACGGCAACGGCAGTAATTTCTGGGGCCACAACGCAATCATTCGCACCGCCGCCTTCGCTTCCGCGGCGCATTTACCGGTATTGTCCGGCAACCCACCGTTTGGCGGCCACGTGATCAGTCATGATTTTATCGAAGCTGCGTTGTTGCGTCGCGCCGGCTGGAGTGTACGCTTCGATACCGATCTGCAAGCAAGTTACGAAGAATCACCACCCTCGATGAGTGATGTGCTGGTCCGCGACCGTCGCTGGTGCCAGGGCAATCTGCAGCATTCACGTTTTCTGTTTGCGCGTGGGCTGGCGCTGACCAATCGGCTGCACATTTTATCCGGCATCATGGCTTATGCCAGCGCCCTGTTCTGGTTCATGTTGTTGGTGGTAGGTATGGTGCTGGCAATCCAGGCCGGTTTCACACCCACCAATTATTTCCCGGAACGTTCACTGTTCCCCACCTGGCCAGTGTTTGACTCCGAGCGCGCCATCACGCTGTTTGTACTGTCGATGGAAATTGTGTTGTTGCCCAAATTTCTGGCCTGGTGTTCCGGGCTGCTGAGCTTTCGCCGCTGCTTTGATTATGGCGGCCCGATTCTGCTGACCTTGAGCGTATTGGTGGAAACCGTGCTGTCCGCGTTGTTCGCCCCGGTGATGATGCTGGCGCAGAGCCAGATGGTGCGGGAAATTCTCACTGGCAGTGACAGTGGCTGGAAACCGCAACGTCGCAACGATGGCTCCATCTCGCTCGGCGTCGCCATCAAGATGCACCGGTGGCATATGTCGCTGGGCCTGGCTGCGGCCGGACTCACCTGGTATTACAACCACGGCTTGTTCTTCTGGCTGTTGCCGGTCACCTCCGGCCTGATGTTGTCGGCACTGCTGTCATGGATCAGCGGCAAAGATTGGCTCGGCAAATTCCTGCGTTTTTTCGGCATTCTCAACACGCCGGAAGAGCGACGCAATCCCGCAATCGTGGCTGCCGTAGTAGCCAACGAAGCCGCCGCCCACGACAACATGGGCAGCTGTCCGCTTGGTACTTTGTTGAAGGATGAAAAATTCCGCAGCTGGCACAACGCCCAGATCACCAAACCCCTGGACGCCAACTCGCTGTCGAGCTTTGAGCCGGAATTGAAGCTGGCGCAATACAAAGCCGAGCGCAGTGACTCTCCGGAAAAACTCGAAAGCTGGCTGGTACCCGCTGAATATATGGCGTTGTTGCACAGCCCCATAGTTATCGATACCACCGCTCGCCTGACTGTGGCATGAGCGCGGTGTGAACAGCAAACTCCGCCAGGAGCTGTTCATAACCGCACTCCTCGGCAGCTTGCTGCTGCTGATGCTCGTCATTTCTCCACTGCTGTTTGTTAACTGGCCGGATGCCCGCCAGCGCTTGTGGCAAAGCTTGCTGGTGTGGGCTTTGCTCTGGCAGCAACTCTGGGTGAACCGGTATCACAACCGCAGCTCCGGCACTGCGCCTTTGCAGACTTCGCTCGGCTGGGCCAACCGCTTGACCCTGGTGCGGGGCGGTTTGATTGCCGCTATCGCCGGCTTTTTGTGGCTGCCGGCTCGCACTGGCCTGGCCGGTTTCCTGCCAGCGATATGCTATACCCTGGCTGCGCTGGGAGATCGTTGTGATGGTGCGTTAGCACGTCGCAGCGGCACGACCACAGTCTTGGGCTCCCGACTCGATACGAGCTATGACGCAATCGGTCTGCTGATCGCGCCATTATTGGCAATCCAGTACGGCAAGATTCTGCCGTCCTATCTACTGGCAAGTGCAGCCTATTACCTGTTTGTGTTTGGCATCCGCTGGCGCCATCACCGCAATTTGCCGGTGTTGCCGTTACCCCCCAGCGCCTTGCGACGCACGCTGGCAGGTGCCCAGATGGGATTTGTGGCGACGGCGCTGTGGCCACCGATACAACCCCAGCTATCGCAAGTCACTGGCGTTGCCTTCATGTTGCCCTTGCTGCTGGGCTTCTGCATTGACTGGCTGGTGGTCAGTGCGCGCCTGAACATCGACAGCGTCAACTCTGCATGCCAACAGTTTGCCGCTCACGCGTCACAACGATTGTTGCCCTTGTTACGCCTGTTGTTGGTGGCAGCACTGTGGGCCAGCTGGCGACCTCATGATGTTGCCCACACCACCGCGCTTGAAGCGGGGATCTGGTTGACTGGACTGGGCGTTGTTGGCGGCATTGCCGGCCGCAGTTGTGCCATGGCGCTACTGTTGCTGCTGAATTTTTATCCCGGCTATGACTTGGCCAGTGCTGCAGCAGTAACCACGTTATTTGCAGCAGTAGGGATAATCATATTCGGCACCGGTCGCATGAGCCTCTGGCAACGCGATGGCGACGTGATCACCCGCCAGGACCCGGCCTGATGCAACCTTGGTCAAAGCTCTGGCTCTTGTTGTGGCCACTGGCTTTACTGCTGGCCGGCTGGAGCTTGAGCCAGCTGCCGTTTGCCGGAATTGTCCACAGCATTCACTCACTGTCCGGCTACAACTGGCTGTCATGGCTGGCCTTGAATCTGCTGATCCTGCTGCTTGCCTCGCTACGCTGGCAGGCATTGGCGCGCGCGCTCGGGGTTGAACTTCCACTGCATCAACTTGTGCAAGTCCGCCAAGCCGGCAGTGCAATCAATTTCCTGACCCCCGGCCCGCAATTCGGCGGTGAACCTTTGCAGGTATTGTGGCTGCACCGGGTGTTCAAATTGCCGCTGCAACAGGCAGTGCTGGTACTCGGCCTTGATCGTTTCTGTGAAACCACCATCAACATGCTGACGCTGCTCACGCTGGTGTTGCTGCTGGGCTTTACCTCTTTCGCCACGCAAAACTGGCTGCATGTGGCACTGCTTTTGCTGGCGTCATTAGCGGCCATCGTTGCTGCCGCTACATTGATTCTGATGCAGCCACGCTGGCTCACGGCCAGATTCAGGTCGATAGCAACTCGCTTTCATCTGCATCCGCAGCAAAGCAGGATCGAGCATCACTGGCAGCATGGCGGTGAGGCCTTGCGGCAGGCGTTCCGCCACGGACAGCGCTTGCTGTGGCGGGCCTTGCTGTTGTCCTTGCTGTTGTGGGCCGCATTGATGAGTGAGCTGGTGTTGTTGCTGCACTTGCTGGAGCTGTCGCTTTCACCCAACGCATTCATATTGATGCTGGTGTCGATGCGCTTGTCGATGTTGCTGCCCTTGCCTGGCGGCATCGGCCCGGTGGAAGCGGCACTGGTGTGGTCGTTTCGTTTGCTGCACCTGCCGGCAACGGCAGCGCTTGGCATGATTGCCTTGACTCGCTTGCGTGATGTGGTGGTGTTGGGCTTTGGACTTGCCTGTTTGTGGCGCCTGCAGCGCCTTGGCAAATGATGCTGATGAATTTGTCAGAAATCTGTGGTCCAGCCCACGGCCTGCGCCAGCAAGAATGCCGGTTGCCGATCGTGCCGTTGGCAGATCCTGCACGCTTGGCGATCAGGCTGGCACTGGCAGCGATCCTGGATACTTGAAGTAACATACCACCAACACTGCTCACCTTCGCTTCAGGGATTACCTGCAATCATGTATTCGATCCGCCCCGCCACTGTTGATGACATTCCGCTGATCCGCGAGTTGTGCCTGCAGGTATGGCCACAAACCTATGCCAGCATCTTGGCACAGCCGCAGATCGACTTCATGCTGGAGTGGATGTACAGCCCCGCTTCGCTGCAGCAACAAATACAGAGTGGCGTGCACTATCTGCTGTGTTACGACGACGTAACTCCTGCGGGATTCTCTGCCTTTGTGGATAACGGCCACGGCAAGTTCAAAATGGAGAAACTTTATGTGTTGCCGGCGTGGCACGGCAAGGGCGCCGGCAGGTTCATCATCACCACCATTGTCGATCTCGTCACAGCCGCCGGGGCACAATCACTGCAACTGCAAGTGAACAAAAAAAACATTGCCAAGGGCTTCTACGAAAAACTCGGGTTTTGTGTGGTGCAGGCTGCCGTGTTCGACATTGGCAATGGTTATGTGATGGATGACTATGTGATGGAGCTGGCCTTGCCGCTTCAGAAAGCCCTGCGGTAAGCCGCCCAGCAGGTGGCGTTTTCCCACAGTTTCACATTGATCGAACCGGTGCCGGGCGGCTTGATTTGCGCCAGCAGCAGCTCGCAGATGATGCGGCTGAAATGTTCTATGCTGGGATTGAGTCCCGCAAATTCCGGCTTGTCATTGAGCATGCTGTCACGAAAATAACCCACCGTGTTATTGAGTGCCGCTTCGATTTCAACGATGTCGACCAGATAACCATGGCGGTCCAGTGAAGGACTCTCGATGCTGAGTTCAGCCACATAGTGATGGGCATGCGGAAAATTCTCGCTGCCCCAGTCACCTCCAATCAGGAAGTGGTTGGCAATGAATTCGCGACTGACTGCAACGGTATACATACGCTCTCCGGTTAATTGTCGTAAACGAAAACTGCTTGCAGTACATCGTGCGCACTGCTGGCGGCTTGCTGCTGCTGATGCAAGCGCTGGTACAAGGAAGCGGCGGCGGCCAGCACCACCCGCTCACCGATCCACTGCTGGGGTCGTAACTGGCGAATCAGCTCCCAAGCCAGAGTGAAGCGCCTTGACTTGTCCCAACGACCGCTCAACGCCGGTGCCACCGTGCTGACCTGGCTGGTGATGAGCTGCAAACGATTGCGATGAGCCGCACCACCCAGCGCGATCTGCGCGCTCTTGCTGCCATACCAACTGCCAATCACGATGCGACTGGCAAAGCCGGCGAGACTGATTGCCAGATTGAGCGCATCCGGCACACCACTGACTTCAAAAACAAGATCGGCACCACGCTGGCCGAGCTGCTGCATCAGCCCGGCCAGTGCTTGCGGATCGGCGGGGTCGGCCACCGCATGCGCACCCAGTGCTTCCGCGCGCTGGCGGCGGGCGACTGTTGCATCAATCGCATTGAGGCTGGCCAGCGGAAACTGCCTTAACACCTGCAGCAGCAACACGCCGACAATGCCCTGGCCCAGCACGACTGCATGTTCACCCAACTGCGGATTGCCGTCCTGCACCAGATTCACCGCGGTTTCCATGTTGGCCAGGAACAGCGCGGCCTCCGTGCTGATGTCGTCGGGCACCGCGATGACTTGCGCGGGCTCAGCCACAAAATGACTGGCATGTGGCTGGAATGCAAACACCCGCTGGCCCAGCCAGTGTGCTGCCACACCCGCACCAATATTCACCACTTCACCTACACTGGCATAACCATATTGCAGCGGATAGTTGGCATTGTGTTGCATGCCCGGCAGTGTGGCATCCAGGGTCATGTGGTCGGGCAGCAACCCGCGATAGACCAGCAGCTCGGTACCGGCGCTGACCGCTGAACACTTTACCGCCACCAGCATCATGCCCGCTGCCGGCGCCTCCAGCAGCAGTGTGCGGACCTCCACCTGACCGGGAGCCGTGAACCACAATTGTTGGGCAGTGATGCCAGTACTGCTCATGCCTCACCTGCCGCAAAGTTGAGCGCACCCCAGACAATCAGGTCATCGCCGAGTTTCTCGCTGTGGATAGGTGCCAGCGAGGGAAACGGCTGCTGCGATGAAAGGCCCAGTTCGCCCACGGCCTTGTAACCGCCGATCATCAGCGGCGCCACGGTCATCACCAGCGCATCCACCAGGCGGTTTTGCAGCAGTGCAGTAATCACCGAGGCACCGCCCTCCACCATCAGTGAGCGAATTCCGCGCTGATGCAGCAAGCGCAGCGCGGCCGCCAAATCGACCTGGCCAGCCTGGGTGCCAGCCACCGTTAATAATTCATAGTCACGCACAACTGCATCGGATTGCTGACTGGTCAACACCCAGCAGCGTTTGCCGGAGGACATACACAAGCGAGCTGCGGCCGGCATGCGCAGCTGGCTGTCGAGTACTATTGGTTGTGGGCTCGGGCCGCTCCATTCACGCACCGTCAGTTGCGGATCGTCTGACAGCACCGTGCCTATACCCACCATGATGCCGTCATGCAGGCTGCGCAACTGATGAGTGATGCGGGTGGAGGCGACGCTGCTCAGCTGCAGTTTTTCGCCGGCGCGATTGGTCAGACTGCCATCAAGACTCTGGGCATAACACAGAGTGACAAAGGGACGCTGACTGGCAGCCGGGCTGTCGGCAAAGCGGGTGCGGGTCTGCTGCAGCCAGTCTTCAATTCGTTGATTGAGGTTCATGTGGCTCACCGTTGGCTGCTGCAACCGGCTGGATGTGCAAATGATGATCCATGCGCTGCAGCTTGGTGAGCAGATAGCCGGCGTTATCGGTATTGGCCGGGATTTCCAGCGGCACCCGCTCCGTCACATTGATGCCCTTGGCTTTGAGTGCGGATATTTTGGTGGGATTGTTGGTGATAAGACGCACTCCTTTCACACCCAGCTCTTCCAGCATGCAGGCGGCCAGTGTGTAGTCACGCTCGTCGGCACCGTGCCCCAGCATCAGGTTGGCTTCCACCGTGTCATAGCCCTGATCCTGCAAATTGTAGGCGCGCAGTTTTTCCAGCAGTCCTATGCCGCGGCCTTCCTGACGCATGTACAGCACAAGCCCCAAGCCTTCGCTTGCCACCAGCGACAACGAACGTTTCAATTGCTCGCCGCAATCACAACGGCGTGAACCCAGCACATCTCCGGTGAAGCATTCGGAATGAACCCGCACCAGCACAGAGTCAGCCGCGGTAATATCGCCCATGATCAGAGCCAGATGCTCTTTGGTATCAAGCGAATTGTTGTAATAGCACAGCTGGAAATCCCCGAATTCGGTCGGGATTCTGGCACAGGCCATACGAGTAACAGAGGGTTTGGACATTGAGGAAAAATACAGACAGGAATTGCACCGGCATGTTACGTCCCGGCTCCGGGCGAGGCAAGCCGCATCAGGCCTGCCCCGAGCGCACGCCATGAGCATGCACAATGTTTACTTTGCAATTCCGGGTGATCTGGCCAGTCTGACCGGCGGCTATGGCTATGACAGACGGCTGTTGCTCGAGCTGCAGCGCCTGGGCCTTCCGATCCACTATCACCGCCTTGCTGCCGGCTTTCCACACCCTGACAGTGCGGATTTAACCGATACCGACCGCTGGCTGCACAGTTTGCCGGACCACAGCACCGTGCTGGTGGATGGGCTGGCTTACGGGGTGATGGATGGCGTGGTGGCCCAACACAGCCCGCGCCTGCACTTTTGCGCCCTGTGTCATCATCCACTGGCACTGGAAACCGGACTCAATGCGCCCACCCAGGCCTTGCTGCAGCAAAGTGAACAGCGGGCACTGGCGGCAGCGACAGCGGTAATCGTTACCAGCACTTGCACCGCCCAACTGCTGACCAAGCAATTTGCAGTGCCGGCATCCCGCATTACCGTCGCCTTGCCGGGCACCGATCGCCGTGGCCATGCCGCTTGCAACGGCGACCCGCCCCGCTTGCTGACAGTGGCCTCGCTCACGCCGCGCAAGGCCCACCATCTCCTGATTGCTGCACTCGCACAGCTGCAGCACCTGCCGTGGCAGGCCAGTTTGGTCGGTGGCGGTGATTTTGATCCCCGGTGGTCTGCGCAACTCAGACAACAAGTGCAGGCGCTGGGCCTGCAGCAGCGCATCACGTTTGCCGGCGCCAGCACCGATTTGCATGCTGACTATATGGCTGCCGACCTGTTCGTACTGCCGTCCTTGTTTGAAGGCTATGGCATGGCGTTCGCCGAAGCGCTGTCGTACGGCTTGCCGATCATTGCCGCCCGCGCCGGTGCTGTGCCCGATGTGGTGCCTGTTTCAGCCGGTTTGCTGGTAGCGCCCGGCGATGTCGATACACTGCGCAGCGCCCTGCAAGCTGTACTGACGGATGCCGGACTGCGCCGACGCTTGCAGGCAGGCGCCCAGGCCGCCGCACTTAACTTGCCTACCTGGCAACAAACCGCCTTGACCGTGCGTGAAGCACTAACCCGAGTAACTGTCTGATGAGTGGATTTTCTGTTGAATGGCTGAATCTGCGCGAAGCCGCTGACCAGCGCGCCCGCGCGCCCCATTTACGCGAACAAGCGCTGGCCTGGCTTGGCCTGGCGGGTGATGCCCATACGCAACCACAAGCGGGGGAAGCCATCGTGGTCGATCTCGGCGCCGGCACCGGCTCCACTTTGCGCGCATTGGCCGCACCCGGTTCCCAGCGGCTGGTATGGCGCCTGGTCGACCACGATGGCGCGCTGCTCGATGAAGCCTTGCGTCGTCATGGCAAACATTACCGGATCGAAGACTACCAAAGTGATTTGACGGTAATTGGTGAATTACCACTGGGCGGGGCCCGGCTGGTGACCGCCTCCGCGCTGTTCGATTTGATGTCAGCGGCATTCATTGAGGCGCTGGTGCTACGACTAGCCTCTGTGCGCGGCAGTTGGGCCAGCGGGCTCTATGCCGCGCTTAATTACGATGGCACAACAGTGTGGGATCCTCCCCATGCTGATGATGCTGCAGTGCTGGCTGCCTTCAATGACGACCAGCGCCGCGACAAGGGTACAGGCCTGGCACTGGGGCCGGAAGCCGGCGGCCATCTGGTCAGCGCGTTGACACACGCCGGCTTCAAGGTACAAACAGCAAGCAGCCCCTGGCTGCTGGGCGCAACCGATGCCGCCATGGTCGAGGCTCTCATCACCGGCATCGCCGCGGCGGTTGCCGTCAGTCCAGGTCTGGATGCCAAGCGATTGGCGAACTGGCGCGAATTCCGGCTGGCCCATGCAACGAGCGGCAGCTGCAGCGTTGGCCATGTCGATGTGCTGGCACTGCCTTGAACCGGTCAGCCGCAGCTCAGAACATCATGATGAAAGCTGTTGCAGCTGCCGGCCACACGGCCGGCAGCAATGCACTTATTTAAGGGCAGCAGCGCCGGCGGTAGCGACGACGCCATCCTGATCGGAGGCCATGCCTGACACGCCGATGGCGCCAACGAACAGGCCATTGTGTACCAGCGGAATGCCGCCTTCAGCCGGTACGGCACCGTCCAGACTCAACACCCGCAGATTCACACCGCCTTTTTCCAGCGCATCCTGCAGCGCTTTGGTGGGGCGTTTGAAACCGATCGCCGAGTTGGCTTTGCCTTGCGAGATTTTCACGCTGGCAATCTGGGTGTTGTCGAGTTTGGAAAATGCCACCAGGTTGCCGGCGGTATCCACCACGGCAATGGCCATCGGCCAGCCTTGTTTTCTGGCTTCGGCTTCCGCCGCTGCCAGCACCACTTTGGCTTGTTCCAGGGAGATGTTGGGGCCGTAGTTTTGGGCTTGCACAGTGGTAGACATAAGGACGCTCAGCAGAAATGAAATCAGGAAAAACTTCTTGTTCATAGGGTAATTCCCCGGGGATTGAATGAGAGGCTGGCACCAGGGCCGGCCTCGCGCACTATGCCCGGCGGCCTAAATAGATGCAACCTTCACGGTTTTGAAAACGCCTCTACGAACCGGTCACGCAGGCTGTCCATGCGCCACACCGGCGCATCACTGGCCGGCACCAGACCTTCGCTCCAGTGCCAGTCGGCAATCGCCGCAAACACGGCCGGGTCGCGCGCAATGATATGCACCGGCACATCATTGGAGGGGCTGTCGTTGGTGACCAGCGGCGCCGGCTGGTGATCACCCACCACCAGCATCACAAGGTTGTCATCGCCGAACTGAATCGCATAGGACGCCAAGGTGTTAATGACGTAATCAATGGACAGCCGGTACTGCGTGCGGATGCGATTGGTGTCTTCCCACACGGCATCCGGATCGGGGCCGGCCACGGCCTGGCCATTGAAGACAGTGCCATCACCCACTTCACTCCAGCGGATCAACTCGGGGACTGGCGTCCAAGGCGCATGCGACGAGATCAGCGCAATTTCTGCCATCAGCGGCGGGCGCGGACTCTGGTTACGTTCGAGCCCTTGCAGCGCCGCCATCACAAATTGATCGGGCATGGTGATCCAGTTGAACGGCAGCCCCTTGTAGCCGAGATTGCCGGCGTTGTAGATCTGGTCGAAACCGAAATACTGGCCTTCCGGCCACGCCATGCTGATGGCCGGCATCACGCCGAGTGTGCGCCAGCCGGCACGCTTGAACAGGCGATTCAAAGTGGCGCGTTCACTGAGCACCAGCGAGTCATAGCGCAGCTGGCTGTTGATCCACAACCCCGACAACAAGGTGCCATGCGCCAACCAACTGATGCCGCCCACGGTGGGCGACGTGAGGTAGGCGGTGCGCACCTGCAAGCCATTGAGCGACAGCTGAAAACCGGCTTGTTCAAAGCTGGGTTTGATGTCCTTGGCAAACTCGGCATCATCAAACACTGTGCGGCCATAGGACTCGACGAAGATCACCAGCACATCCTTGCCACGCAGCTTGGTGAGCAGCTGCTCGCCGTTGGTGGTGGCAAACTTGTCATCATTGACGGTGGCCGCGAAGGTTTTGATGTCTTCCACGCTGGCCACGATGGCAGACACATGCTCGACCATTTCGTCATAGAAATAGGTATTCACGCGGGGGAACCCCGCCAAGTACAGTGCCAGCCACAGGCCCAGCAAGCCACCCAGTGCCGGCAGCGAATAGCGTGGGCTCTGCTGCAGACGTTGCTGCAAACGACCCAGCACCCCAAATGCCAACAGGAAAATAAGGGCGAACACCAACAGCAACAGCAGCGCCAGCACGATGGCATCGACGCGGCCAAAGGCGCCGGTGACCAGCCGCAGGCCATCATCGAGCAAATACAGATCGAACACCGGATTGAACGGCCGTGCGAATACTTCGTAGACGATGAGATCGGCCACCTTGAACACCAGACCGATCGCGAGCAGCACGGCCAGCACAGCGCGCAGTGCGCGGCCGGCCCACCCACTGACTGCCAGCAACAGACCGGCCACAATCGGCTCCAGCGGCAGAAATACGAAGGCGCCGGGCGTGATCCACTCGAGCCGGTTGGGGATGATGACCACGACAAACACACACACTAGCGCCGCTACATCCAAAGCTGCGCATCTGTGCGCTTTACTACTGAACTTCATCAAGCATTACTCCAACTACATAATGGATCAGGCAAACACCAGTGCCAGCGCTGTGTCCTGGTCGCCTACTGCAAAAAAGTGCGGGTTCAAGAGCTCTTGCTTGCAGTTATAACGATAGGGCTTGCCATTGGGGTCCACCAGCAGGCCACCGGCCGCTTCCAGCACCGCCTGCGCGGCCGCCGTATCCCACTCGCAAGTAGGCGCCAGCCGTGGATAGATGTCAGCCTTGCCTTCGGCCACCAGACAAATTTTGAGCGAGCTGCCGATGCTGAGCAGTTCCAGCTGCGGATAATCGCGCTCCACCCGCGCCAGCCACGCTTCCAGCTGCTCGCCGCCATGGCTGCGGCTGGCCACTACCCGCAACCGCGGCTGGTGCACTGGCAGTGGTGCTACATGGATAGAAGCGGTAAGACCTGCCTTTTCGACGTGGGCACCCGCGCCCTGCACGCCGGCATAACACCAGTCCAGCACCGGCACATAGACCACACCCAGCACCGGCACACCCGCTTCAATCAAGGCGACATTGACGGTGAATTCACCGTTGCGCTTGATGAACTCCTTGGTGCCATCGAGAGGATCCACCAGCCAGTAACGCGACCACCGCTGCCGCTCACTCCACGGCACCGCGGCGGATTCCTCGGATAATACCGGTACGTCCGGCGTCAGTGCCTGCAAGCCGCTGACCAGCACCTGATGGGCCGCCATGTCGGCCGCAGTCAGCGGTGATTCATCCTGCTTGCGGCTCACGCCGAGGTCGCCACTGTGGTAAATCGTGAGGATGGCAGCGCCCGCCTGTCTGCACAAGGCAACTACGGCCGGCAGCATTTCGGATGAAGTCATGCAAGGTTCTCGGGAAGCGGAGACAATCTCTCTATAATGCCACCATTATAGGAGAGGAAAGGCCCCGACATGGTGAACTGGTCCCGGATCGATACCGTGCTGCTCGACATGGACGGCACGCTGCTCGATCTGCGCTTCGACAATTATTTCTGGCTGGAGTATCTGCCGCTGCGTTATGCCGCCAAAACCGGAATGACGGTGGAGGCCGCCCTCAAGTGGCTGCAGGCGTTTTCCGACTCGCTGCACGGCACGCTCAACTGGTATTGCCTCGATTACTGGAGCGACGCGCTGGGCATGGATGTGGAAGCCTTGAAGCTGGAAGTACAGGACCGGGTGCATTTTCGCCCGGGCGCACTGGGGTTTCTGCAGTTCCTGCATGATCACAATAAGCGCTGCATCCTGGTGACCAATGCGCATCCGAAGGCGCTGGAGCTCAAGCTGGTGGCGTCCGGACTCGGCCCCTATCTGCATGCGCGCTACAGCTCACACTCGTTGCAACTGGCCAAGGAAAACACCGGCTTCTGGGCCAAACTGCAGCAGGCAGCCGGGCTCGACTATCAGCGCAGTCTGTTCATTGATGACAGCCTCAATGTGTTGCGCTGCGCCGCCGCCGAAGGCCTGCCGCATTTGCTGCAGGTGCTGCAGCCGGATACTACGCTGCCAGTACGACCGCGCTCGGAATTTGCCGGCATCGTTCACTTCGAGGAGATCATGCCCGCATGAACCCGCCACCCAGCCCGGCTGCCACCAGTGCTGCGCGCGTCCGCGTCGACAAATGGCTGTGGGCAGCGCGCTTCTTCAAGACCCGCTCACTGGCCAAGGCGGCGATTGAAGGCGGCAAAATCCATTGCAACGGTGAACGCTGCAAAGCCAGCCGCGAACTGGAAGTAGGCTATGAACTGCGCATCCGCCAGGGCTTCGATGAAAAAACCGTCATCGTCACCACGCTCGATGAACACCGGCGGGGTGCGCCGGAAGCGGCGCGCTTGTATGCCGAAACGCCTGCCAGCATCGCCAGCCGCGAAGCCGCGAGCGCCCTGCGCAAGGCCCAGAATGCAATGATGACTGATCACAGCGGCCGCCCCAGCAAACAGGATCGCAGAAGGATTCATCGTTTCAAGGAAGAATTTTTCCGGGACGAAGAGTGAGCGCCCATGCACCTGCCTGACCACATATCCATCACTGTTCGCACTCTGCATGCCGACTGTCGAGGCCGCTGCCGATGACTGGCAAGAAACCAGCTTTGGCCGCCGCCCTGCTGCCGGCCGGCCAGCAAGTCAGCCTGCGCGCGCCTACGCTAGCGGATGAAACAGAGTTCCTGGCCTCGGCCCTGCACAGTCGCACCCTGCATCACAGCTGGACCCACACACCCCGCTTCCCCTCCGAGTTTCATACCTGGCTGCTGCGCATGCAGCAGCCGGCCAGCCAGGCGTATCTGGTGTGCCGCAATGACACCAAGGCCATCGTGGGAGTCGTCAGCCTGACCGGCATCATCTTCGGTGTGCTGCAAAGCGCCTATCTGGGCTACTACGTGTTCGCCGGACATGAGCGCCAGGGCTTGATGCGGGAAGGCGTGCAGCTGGTCATGCGCCATGCCTTCAAAACCCTGAAGCTGCACCGGCTGGAAGCCAATATCCAGCCGGACAACCTGGCCTCGCTGGCACTGGCCCAGTCCTGTGGGTTCAGCAAGGAGGGTTTTTCACCGCGCTACCTGAAGGTACGCGGCCGCTGGAAAGACCATGAACGCTGGGCGCTGCTGGCCCGCTGATCGCCGCCGGCGTGCTTCCCCCTTTGTTCCTCACAATCCTGTGGCATAATCCCGGCCTGCTGTAGGAGTCGGGAACCACTATAGCCACAGTAATTCCTTGGTTTTTCCATACTTGCACTAACCAGGTCTGTAATAAATAAACACTCCGACCACTCTATTGGCAGCCATTGACTGTTGTCATTGCGCCCCTAACAGCAGTAAGACCTCAGCACTTTTTGGGAACTTTGTTTTGTCAGAACAACTACAGCTTTACCTCACCAAGCTGAGGCAACCGTTCGGGCTGGCTGCGCTGTCTGCGATCAGCCATGGCGTCGAGAAGGAAAGCCTGCGGGTCGATCCCAACGGACATCTGGCCCAGACTCCGCACCCGGCCGGACTCGGTTCGGCGTTGACGCATTCCTGCATTACCACCGATTTTTCGGAAGCGCTGATGGAATTCATTACGCCGGTATTCCGCAATCCGCAGGATACGGTCGACTTTCTGGCCGACCTGCACACCTTCACGTTCACGCAGTTGTCGCGGGAAGAACTGCTGTGGACGTCCAGCATGCCGTGCGTGATAGCCAACAACGACAACATCCCGCTGGCCCGCTACGGCAACTCCAACATCGCCCAACTGAAAACGCTGTATCGCAAAGGGCTGGGCTATCGTTATGGCCGCACCATGCAAACCATTGCCGGCATCCACTACAATTTTTCGCTGCCCGACAGTTTCTGGAAAATCCTGCACGAACTGAACGGCTCGCCCGACTCGCTGGAAGATTTCCGCACCGCCCAATATTTCGCGCTGATCCGCAACTTTCGCCGGCTGTCGTGGTTGTTGCTGTACTTGTTTGGTGCTTCGCCGGCGCTGTGCAAGAGTTTTGTGCGCAACAATCCCAACCACGGCCTGGAAAGCTTTGATGACGGCAGTCTCTACATGCCTTACGGCACTTCCCTGCGCATGGGCGATCTTGGCTACACCAGCAAGGCGCAATCGGGGCTGACCATCAACTACAACAGCCTCGCCGACTATACCGACGGCCTCAGCAAAGCCATCAAGACACCCTATGCAGCCTATGCCGCTTACGTGAGTGAAGATGGCTCGCCGTGCCAGGTCAACAGCAACATCCTGCAGATGGAAGCCGAGTTCTACAGCACTATCCGCCCCAAGCGCATTCCCGGTCCCGACGAGCGGCCTGTGCAGGCACTGCGCAATCATGGTGTTGAATATGTGGAAGTGCGCTGCCTGGATTTGAATCCGTTCCTGGCAGTGGGAATCGATGAAGAAACCATGCACTTTCTCAACAGCTTCCTGGTCTATTGCGTGTTGCAGCCCAGCCACCTCTCCTCGCCAACCGAATCTGTTGAAATTGACGCCAATCTCAAAAGCGTGGTCAAGCGCGGTCGTGAACCCGGCCTGCAACTGCAGCGCGACGGCCAGGCACTGACTCTCACCGCCTGGGCCAATGAAATCCTCAAAGGGGTGGCCGACACTGCCGGCCTGCTTGATCGCGCCCATACCAGCGGCGTACACAAGGCAGCAACCGCAGCCCAGCAAGCCAAGGTCGCTGACAGCAATCTGACGCCGTCGGCGCGCGTACTGGAACGCATGCGTGATCTCAAGACTTCGTATTTCCGCTTTGCGATGAACCAGTCACTCGCCAGCAGTGATTATTTCCGGGGCCTGCAAATGCCTGGCGACAAAATGGAAGAATTCAAACGCCTGAGCGAGACTTCGAACCGTGAACGTGAAGCGATAGAAGCCGCCGACAGTATGGACTTTGCAGCCTATCTGCTGCAGTCCAACAACAAGTAAACGTAAGTGAGCGAGGCCGAGCGATGAGCGCAGCAACAACTTTCCTGAAACCCCGCCTGGTCAATCTCGGTATCTTCCTGTTCTGCGCAGCCATGATCGCCATTGCGCTCTACATGGAACAAGCCTTGCTGCTGGAACCCTGCCCGCTGTGCATCATGCAGCGCGTGTTCTTTATCGCTGCCGGCCTGGTGGCTCTTGTTGGCGCCATCCACAACCCGGCAACCCGCGGCAGAACTGTTTACGGCACACTGTCGGCACTGATGGCGCTGGTCGGCAGCGGCTTTGCTGCCCGCCAGATCTATTTGCAAATGTTACCGGCTGACAAAGTGCCTGTCTGCGAACCCAGCCTCAGCTACATGTGGGAAGCGGATTTCCCGCTGAAACGCTTGGTGAAAGCACTATTCTACGGCGACGGCAGCTGCGCCGAAATCACCTGGCGCGACCCGCTTTTCAACTTCTTCACGATTCCGCAACTGGCCTTGCTGGGCTTTATGATGCTGATCGGCGTTTGTTTATGGCAAGCACTGCGCAAGAGCTGAGCTGCTGCTCCCGCTCCTGCCCACTCCGGTTATGGCGGCGGAGGGCGTCGCAGCCGTTGACTGAACAGCTTCAATTCCTGCTCATTCAAGATTTCCTTCTGTATCAATTGCTGCGACGCTTGTTTCAATACTTCGGCATTCTCCTGCAACAATTCCGTGGCGCGCGCGATTGCCACCTCCAGCAATGCGCCGACAGCATGCGAGATGCGTTCTGCCATGCGCGGCCCGTGATCCTGATGCATTGGCATCTGGGCATTTGCCAGAAACAACGGCTGCTGCAGTTCCAGCGACTGCAATCCTACTTCCGCTGACATGCCATAGCGCAGCACCATCGCGCGCGCTATGTCGGTGGCTTTTGCCAGATCATCAGCAGCGCCGGTGGTAACTTCATTGAATATGAGTTGCTCGGCCGCCCGGCCTGCCAGCAAAATCGCCATACGGTCGCGCAGTTCCTGACTGCTGAGCAAGTAGCGATCTTCCGAAGGCCGCTGGATGGTGTAGCCAAGCGCGCCGATACCGCGCGGAATCACTGATACTTTTTGGATCGGCTGGTTCGGGTTCAGCAGCATGCCCACCAGTGCATGTCCCATTTCATGATGCGCGACGATGCTCTTCTCGTTGGGATTGATCAACCGGTTGCGCTTCTCCAGACCCGCTACAATCCGCTCTATTGCACTGACAAAATCATCCAGCACTACTTTGTCCGCATTGCGGCGGGTAGCCACAATCGCGGCTTCGTTGACGAGGTTGGCCAGATCCGCGCCTGTGAAGCCCGTAGTCAGGGCCGCAATGGTCGCCATCTCAACCGCAGGGTCCAGCTGTATTTTTTTGCTGTGCACGCGCAGGATTTGTTCACGTCCTACCTTGTCCGGCCGGTCCACCAGCACTTGCCGGTCGAAGCGACCAGCGCGCAACAGGGCCGGATCGAGAATTTCCGGGCGATTGGTGGCCGCCAGAATGATCACGCCCACTGCGGTGTTGAAGCCGTCCATCTCGGCCAGCAGCTGGTTGAGGGTTTGCTCGCGCTCGTCATGCCCCCCGGCCACTGGTCCCACGCCACGGGCCCGACCCAGCGCATCCAGTTCGTCAATGAAGATGATGGCAGGGGCCTGTTCCTTGGCCTGCTCAAACAAATCGCGGACACGGGCTGCACCAACACCGACAAACATTTCGATGAATTCAGAACCACTGATGGAAAAAAACGGCACTTGCGCTTCACCCGCCACCGCACGCGCCAGCAAGGTCTTGCCGGTGCCGGGCGGCCCCACCAGCAATACCCCTTTCGGAATACGCGCGCCCAGCCGCCGGAAATGCTCAGGCTCTTTCAGAAACTGTACTACTTCCACCAGCTCCTGTTTGGCTTCGTCGACACCGGCAACATCAGCAAACGACACACCAGTACTTTTTTCCACCATCACACGTGCGCGGCTTTTGCCGATGCTCATCAGCCCCCCCATGCCTTGCTTGTCGGCAAACCTGCGAAACAGGAAGAACCAGCCAAGCAGGAACAGCAACGTGGGCGCCACCCACGAGATAACCGAAGCAAGCAAAGTGTTTTCAACCACGCCGGTGTATTCCACCTGATATTTGGCCAGTTTGTCGGCCAGCGCCACTTCCAGTCGTGGAGTCAGGAAGCGGGTCTTGCCTGCGAGCGGATCCTTGAACTCGCCGTGAATATAACGGTCGTCCACCGCCACCAGTTTGATCTTGCCTTCCTGCAAATAGCTTTCAAACTGGCTATAGCTGATGTCAACACGCTGGGAAGCTGGCCCGAACCAGTACTGGAACAGCACGATCGCCCACAGTGCGATTACCAGATAGGCAAAATTGAATTGGTGTTTTTTTTCCATCGCTGCCATGCTGTTTCACTGCACCCTGGTTGATAGATATGCTTCTGCATCAGCCCTGACTTTGTTCCCAATGCTGCAAGCGCTTGCGCAGGTAAGCCGCTTCCTGCCGCAACTCGCCAAGCTCATCAAGCAGCTGCAACACCAGCGGCAAGGCGCTCACCTGCACTTCCAGATCGCGATGCAAGCGCCAGGCTTTCTGCAGGCGAAACCTGCCATCACTGTTGAAGCGCCACTGGGTTTGCACGCCGCTGGCATCGACCAGACCCAGCTCCACACATTGCACAATGAACTCGGGCTGCAGTGCGCTGCTGTTACTCAGTTCCTGCAAGCTCCACCACAGTTCCTCACCATTCTGTTCGACGGTAAACAATGTCGTCATGGCTGTTTCTCCCAGGGACGCGGACTGTGCCCCTGTTGTTCTGCGAGTTGTTGATACAGGGCTTTGGCGGCTTCATTGATTAAGTCGGGCATCACCACTTTCACGATCACATGGAAATCGCCTTTGGGAGTGCCTGGCAAGCCCAGACCAGCGAGCCGCAACTTCTGGCCGGTCTGACTGCCAGGTGGGATGCTGACGCGGGTGGGATGCTGAAGAGTCGGAATCGTTACCTTGCAGCCGAGCGCTGCTTCCCACGGCAACACCGGCACCACCAACGCAACATCCTTGCCATCCACCGCGAACAAGGGGTGCGGAGCCAATTTGATTTTCAGCAGCAAATCGCCCGCAGCACCTCCTCCGATGGCAGCACCACCCTGACCCTTGATGCGCAACACTGCGCCTTCGGCGGTACCGGCCGGCACTTTTACGCGCAGCTTTTTGATTTGATGAGTAACCAGACCATATTCGTCGGCCTGCGGCACCTTTATTTGCACGGTTTGCTCACAGCCCTGATGGAGTTCTTCCAGCAGCAACGCAAGTTCCGCATGCACATCTTCGCCATCCATGCGCATCTGATCGCCAGCACCCTGCGGACGATGGAAACCGCCTTTGCGCCCGAACATGGCTTCAAAGAAGTCGCTGAAATCCTTCTGCTCGCCGGGGGAAGCAGAATAATGCGTAGCTGATTCCCAACCCGGCGGGGGCCGGAACTGGCCACTACCACCCATGCCACCGCTGGCTTTGAGCTGGTCATATTCGTGCCGCTTGCCATCATCCTTGAGCACTTCGTAGGCTTCTGCCATTTCCTTGAACTTCTGTTCGGCGTCCTTTTCCTTGCTCACGTCCGGATGATAACGACGCGCCAGTTTTTTATAGGCTTTCTTGATTTCCTCGGCGGTAGCCTTGGGCTCGACGCCGAGGATCTTGTAGTAATCCTTGAACTCCATAATCTGACCTGCTGGTTATACCAGCGCCAATCTACCAAAGCCGGCAATTGGCGACTTGACCCAGCTCATGCCGGGGTCGGTAGTTTGGATTTCCCTGCCGCCCCACTACAATGGCCCCTCTTACCACTGCGTTTGCCCGGAGTTGCCGTTGTCAGACTATTCGCGCCGCTTTCCACAGACCCGCATGCGTCGCATGCGCCGTGACGATTTCAGCCGCCGCCTTATGCGGGAAACCGTGCTGACCCCGGATGACCTTATTTATCCGGTCTTCGTGGTCGAAGGCACCGGCCAACGACAGCAGATAGCTTCGATGCCGGGCATTGAGCGGCTGAGTGTCGATCTGCTGGCACAGGAGGCCCGAATGATTGCCGCGCTCGGCATTCCGGCCATTGCGCTGTTCCCCGTCACGGATCCGGCCTGCAAAACCCTGGATGGCCGCGAAGCCTTCAATCCCGACGGCCTGGCCCAGCGGGCCGTGCGCGCTGTGAAAAACGCCTGCCCGCAACTTGGCGTGATTACTGATGTGGCGCTGGATCCTTTTACCACCCATGGCCAGGATGGCCTTGTTGATGGCACCGGCTATGTGCTGAACGACCAAACCGTGGACACACTGGTGCAACAGGCACTGTCCCATGCTGCGGCCGGTGCCGACATTGTGGCACCTTCCGACATGATGGATGGCCGTATCGGGGCGATTCGTGCGGCGCTTGAACAGCAGGGGCACATTCATACCCGCATCCTGGCCTATTCTGCCAAATACGCTTCCGCCTACTATGGTCCGTTCCGTGATGCGGTGGGTTCAGCCGGCAATCTTGGCAGCAGCACCAAAGAGAATTACCAGATGGACCCGGCCAATGCGCGCGAGGCCTTGCAGGAAGTGGCACTCGATCTCGCGGAAGGGGCCGACATGGTGATGATCAAACCCGGCCTGCCTTATCTCGACATAGTAAAAGCGGTGAAAGATGAATTCGGTGTGCCCACTTTCGTCTATCAGGTGAGCGGCGAATATGCGATGCACATGGCTGCGTTCGAAAAAGGCTGGCTCGATGCCGACAAGGTGATGTTTGAATCCACTTTGGCGATCAAACGCGCAGGCGCCGATGCCATCCTGACCTATTTCGCGCTGGCACTGGCCAGAAAACTCAATAAATAACCAGGACTACGGCTTCCTCCCTTGATTCCCCATCCTTAGCCCTTATTATAAGCAAGCAATGCAACAGTTTAATCACAGGTACTTTTATGAGTAGTCAGCATCTCAGTCACACCACTGATGACAGTTTCGAACAAGATGTATTGAAAGCATCCGGTCCCGTGTTGGTGGATTTCTGGGCCACCTGGTGCGGCCCCTGTAAAATGATTGCCCCTGTGCTGGATGAACTGGCCGAGGAATATGCCGGCAAACTCAAGATCTGCAAGATGGATGTGGATGCCAATCGTGCCACCGCCCCCAAATTCAATGTAAAAGGCATCCCGACCTTGATCCTGTTCAAGAATGGTGAAGTCGCCGGCAAGAAAGTGGGCGCGATGAGCAAATCGCAGTTGGCCGCGTTTATTGATAGCACTATTTAACCAGCTCTAACCAGCTAACCAGCCATTTTTACTGTCCGCTACCGGCGGACCGGATTCTGGCAGCAGGAGCCACAATAGTGGCTCCTGCATAGCCTCAGCCCCCGGCAATTCAGCCATAATATTTTCTGGACATCCTGAAAATACGGTGCTAGATTTCAGCCATCTCTCGCTCCAAACCCCTTATCCCTTAGCAGACTCCATAGTTACCGCACAGCACAATCACGCGGATCTGCTAGCAAATTCGACTGTCAGTTCAGACTTAACTGTTCACACAAAACCGTCTAGACAAAAACCCAAAAACCATACCCAAACAAATCAAAAACACTACGGTATTCCTATATTCGCATTAACTGCATCCGCATGCCTGCTGCCTTGCAGGCTTCCATCAACCCTCTGACAAATCCAGGTTATTCCCATTAGCACCCGCACCCTCACCATGCCTGCCAACGATCGTAACGACGATCAACCCCAAGAAAATCCGCCTGTAGAAGCTGCAGCAGCCGAGCGCTCGACCGAACGCTCTGCCGAGCGCTCCAGTGAGCGGACCAACGAACGCTCGAACGAACGCTCCGAGCGCTCCAACGAACGTTCCGGTGAACGTCCGCAAGGTCGTGGCCATCACCGCAATGCGGGGGGCGGGGCGCGTCACGATCGTGGCGAACGGCCAGAACGCGGCAACGGTGGCGGAGAGCGCAACAACAACGGCGGTGGCGAACGCAATGGCAATCGCCATAGCGGCGGCGACCGCAATTTCGATCGCGGCAACCGTGGGGAAGCCAACGATGTTGCCGATGTGGAAACCCTTGCCGAGAAAGAACAGCGAGCCTTGCTGCATCCCAGCCTGAGCGCCCCGATGAGCCTGACCGAGCTCAAGAAAAAACCGATTTCCGAATTGCTGCAAACCGCCGAAGCGATGGGCATCGAGAACGTCTCGCGCACCCGCAAGCAGGATGTAATCTTCCAGCTACTAAAGCGTCATGCCCGCAACGGTGAAGACATCCACAGCGATGGTGTACTGGAAATCCTGCAGGACGGTTTCGGCTTTCTGCGCACCGCGGACGGCTCCTACCTGGCCGGCCCGGATGACATCTACGTAAGCCCCAGCCAGATCCGCCGCTTCAATCTGCGCACTGGTGACAGCATCAGCGGCAAGATCCGCCCGCCCAAAGAAGGCGAGCGCTATTTCGCATTGCTGAAGGTCGATGAAATCAACTTCGACCGCCCGGAAAATTCACGCACCAAAGTCTTGTTTGAAAACCTGACGCCGCTGTTCCCGGACAAACGCCTCAAACTCGAAGCCGGCAATGGCAGCACCGAAGATCTGAGCTCGCGCACCATCGACCTGATAGCGCCAATCGGCAAAGGCCAGCGCGGTTTGATCGTATCGCCGCCGAAAGCCGGTAAAACCCTGATTCTGCAGAACATCGCCCAGGCCATCACGCGCAATTCGCCGGAATGCCGACTGATCGTGCTGCTGATCGACGAACGTCCGGAAGAAGTGACCGAAATGCAGCGCTCCGTGCGCGGCGAAGTCGTCGCCTCCACTTTCGACGAACCACCTTCACGTCACGTGCAAGTAGCCGAGATGGTGATTGAAAAAGCCAAACGGCTGGTGGAACACAAGGAAGATGTGGTGATCCTGCTCGACTCGATCACGCGTCTGGCGCGCGCCTACAACACCATCATCCCCTCCTCCGGCAAAGTACTGACCGGCGGTGTGGATGCGCATGCGCTCGAACGGCCCAAACGTTTCTTCGGGGCTGCGCGTAACATTGAAGAAGGCGGCAGCTTGACCATCATCGCCACTTGTTTGATCGAAACCGGCTCGAAGATGGACGAAGTTATCTACGAAGAATTCAAGGGCACCGGCAACATGGAATTGCATCTCGACCGCAAAATGGCCGAGAAGCGCGTTTATCCTGCCATCAACGTACGCCGCTCCGGTACCCGTCGTGAAGATTTGCTGACGACCGAAGAAGAACTGCAGCGCATGTGGATTTTGCGCAAGTTGCTGACGACGATGGAAGATGTGCCGGCTACCGAGTTCATTCTCGACAAGCTCAAAGATACCAAGACCAATGATGAGTTTTTCAACTCAATGAAACGCAAATAAGAGGAAACAGGTGCCAGTATCGAATTGGGGGTGGCCTGCAGCCAATCGCTTGCGCTCCCCAGTCGTGCATCCGTCGCTTACGCTCCTCCTTGGCACGACTGGCTCGCCGCGATCGGCTTTCCGACATCGGAGCTATTCGGCTCTGACACTTCGGGATTCGTGATACACCTATAAAACTATGTTCAGCGATCTTCGTGCATTCCTTGCCCACCTCGAAAAAATTGGCGAACTGAAACGCATCAAGATTCCTGTCGATCCCAAACTGGAGATGACGGAGATCTGTGACCGCACGCTGCGCGCAGAAGGGCCGGCGCTGCTGTTTGAAAATCCCACGGGTTATTCGATGCCGGTACTCGGCAATCTGTTCGGCACGCCGAAACGGGTGGCGCTGGCGATGGGACAGCAGGATGTGGCATCGCTGCGCGATGTCGGCAAACTGCTCGCTTTCCTGAAAGAGCCGGAGCCGCCGAAAGGTTTTCGCGATCTGCTCGACAAGGCGCCGTTGTTCAAGCAGGCGCTCAACCTGGCCCCCAGGGAAATCAGCAAGCCCGTATGCCAGGAAGTAGTCTTGACTGGCGACCAGGTTGATCTCGATCTGTTTCCGATTCAAACCTGCTGGCCAGAAGACGTCGGTCCACTGATGACCTGGCCGCTGGTGATCACGCGGGGCCCGCTGAAAGAGCGGCAGAATCTCGGCATCTATCGCATGCAGAAAATCAGCAAGAACCGGCTGATCATGCGCTGGCTGCCGCAACGCGGTGGTGCACTGGATTTCCGTGACTTCCAGGAAAAACATCCGGGCCAGCCGTTTCCGGTAGTGGTAGCGCTGGGCGCTGATCCGGCCACAACACTCGCCACAGTGACGCCGATTCCCGACAGCTTGTCTGAATATGGTTTTGCCGGCTTGTTGCGTGGCAGCAAAACCGAAGTAGCCAAAGCGCTCACCTGCAATCTGCAAGTGCCCGCCACAGCTGAAATCATTCTTGAAGGTGTGCTGCATCCCGGTGACATTGCTGATGAAGGTCCGTTCGGCGATCACACCGGTTACTACAACGAAGTCGAACAATTTCCGGTGTTCACAGTCACCACCATCACCCACCGCAAGAACCCGATTTATCACAGCACCTACACAGGCAGGCCACCGGATGAGCCGGCGATACTCGGCGTGGCACTCAATGAGGTGTTTATACCGCTGATCCAGAAACAATATCCGGAGATCGTCGATTTTTATTTGCCGCCGGAAGGTTGCTCCTATCGCCTGGCCGTGGTCAGCATCCGCAAACAATATCCAGGCCATGCCAAGCGGGTGATGATGGGCGTGTGGTCGTTTCTGCGGCAGTTCATGTACACCAAGTTTGTGATTGTGGTGGATGCTGATGTCAACATTCGTGACTGGAAAGATGTGATCTGGGCGATGACCACCCGCATGGATCCGGTGCGTGACACCATCAGCATGGAACACACGCCGATTGATTATCTGGATTTTGCGTCGCCAGTGTCAGGACTGGGTTCCAAAATGGGTTTTGATGCCACCACCAAGATCGGCCCGGAAACCACACGCGAATGGGGCCGGCCACTGAGCATGAGCAAGGAAGTGAAAGAGCGCGTTGATGCGCTGTGGAATGATCTGGGGATTTGAATTCAATTACTTTGACTTGGAGCCCGCAAGGAGAACGGTGATGCGACCTGTCTTCTGGTACTTGATGGGGCTGTTCAGCATCGCGCTCAGCTCTGATGTAGCACTCTCGCAATCATCACCTTGCCCATCTCCCATCCACTACGGCAACAACAAGGCTGCCGGTCACTACGCCACGGTGAATGGCGTCCGGCTCTATTATGAAATCTACGGAGCGGGTCCGCCGCTATTGATCATGCACGGTAATGATGGCTCGATTGTCAGCATGTCCTGCCAGATTGCCTACTTCTCTGGCGCCCATCGAGTGATTGCAGTGGATGGTCGCGGTCGCGGCAACAGTGAAGATGGCAAAGCCCGCTTCACCTTCGAACTGCAGGCCGATGATTTCGCCGAACTGCTCGACCATGAACATATCGCCAAGGCTGATCTGCTGGGGCACAGCGATGGTGGCATCATTGCGCTTTTGATGGGCATCCGTCATCCCGACCAGGTGAACCGCATTGTGGCCGCATCACCCAACCTGCGCCCCGACGCCTTGGTGGATGCACTGCTTGCCAGCATGAAACAGAGTCTGGCCTACGTGAACAACCAGCTGCTTGCCGGTGACAAGCGCGAAAACTGGAGCCGGCTGCAGCGCCAGCTTGAACAGGACCTCGATGAACCGCACATTTCGTTGCAGCAGCTGCGCACGATTCACACGCCAGTGCTGTTGATCGGAGCGGAACAGGATCTGATCAAAGCAGAACACTTTCGTGAAATGTTAAACAATCTGAACCAGGGCCGGCTGCTGGTCGTGCCTAAAACCATCCATCAGAACCTGCCGACCACGGCGCTGTTCAACAGCGAGGCCGCCCGCTTCCTGCAAGAATGAATTGGTGTTAAAGCCACTTTCCCTCTCTCCGCAACAGATGAGCAAGGGGGAGAGTAGGGCAATGCAGCTCTGATCAGAATTTTCTAAATCGGGATTTCGAAAATCATTTTCACCGTCCAGGGGTCGGTACTGCCATTAAGACCCTTGCCGATACCGAAGTTGAACGGTAATGGCCCGGCCTCAACATCCGCGGCGATGAACAACATCTGCGCCTGGTCCTTGCGGGCATCAAACTCGTGCCACGAGCCTTTCTCGTTGTAGTACTCGAGTCCAACCGAGACACCTTCCGCCACCCGGCGCGAAGCCTTGTAGCCCAGTGAAAAATCCGGATTATGGGGCTGGGTGCTTTCCTGGCTGTGCGAGAGCGTGGAGCCGAATACCGGGTTGACGGCGAACAGCCAGTCATCGGTACGATAGCCAATCATTGTGCGCAGCTCGGCACCGTAACGGGCGGCATCGAACTGTCTGGATATATTGCTCAGTTCCAGATTGGCGCCGGCGAACCAGCCGCGGCCATCCACTGTTTTCAGCGGCAGCCATTTCATGCGCAGCTTGTAGCCGGCAAGCCGGTAGCTGCCGTCCTTGTAGGCGGTAGGCACATAAAGACCCGCTTCAAAATCCTCGGACAGCCCATAAGAAAATTCCGGGGTCATGCGCAAGCCATGATGAGTGGTAGTTTCGTCAGGATAATCCTGCTGATCGAGGCCATTGAGCGTGGTGTTGGCGTGCAGTTCCAGACCGAAATCGCCGGGTTTGTTGATGTCGTCAACATAGACCTGGATTTCATCCGGCAACGCGGCTTGTACGCGCGCGACCAACATCAGCGAGAGTGCTGCCAAAACCAGGGAAGAACGCATTGCAATCACCTTTACGAAGAAGCTGCGCGGACCGGCGCAGGAGACGAAATGCTAGCTGATTTTTGGGAAATCACCACATGGTTTCCGGCACTGACCTGTGGCCCAAATGTGAATTTTCCCAGGCAACCAGCCGCCCTTGCTGCTGTCATCCATGTTTTTCTCCGCTATGATCAGGCTGTTGCAAACTCCTTAGCCAAAACAACCGAATCACAGGAGCCCTCATGCCTGCGTCAACTTGTTACACACGCTTCTGCAAACCGGCCCGTGCGCTGTTGCTGGCTGCAGTCACATTGCTGCCGTGCGCCCCGCTGTTTGCCCACCACAGTGCCGCGCTGTTTTATTCCATGGGGGAGAAGATCACCCTCAAAGGCGAGGTGACCCGCTTCAATTTCCGTAACCCGCACGCAATCGTTGATCTGCTGGTGAAAAACGACAAGGGTGAAAGCGAGCGCTGGACTTGCGAAACCTCGGCACCCTCGGCACTGCGCCGGCGCGGCTGGAGCCAGGAGAGCATCAATGTGGGAGAAATGGTCACCATCGAAGGCATTCCGGCCAGCGACGGTACCAAACTGATGCGCATCACTGCCGTCACCAAGGCCGATGGCACCATGGTCGGCGTCTCCACCAGGATTGATGACTAAGATGAAAGTTCTGAAACCCTCTGCTGTGTTAGTGCTGGGCCTGCTGTGTGCCATGCCCGTGTTTGCGCAACCGGACCTGTCCGGCTACTGGCTGATCAGCTTTGGCCCGATTCCGCCAGTGCGCCCCGCCACGCCTTTTGAACAAAGCCTCATCGACCAATTGCCGACGGGTACCAGGCTGCTGGCCGACACCGGCCTGGTGGAATTTCCACCCGGCGATTTCGGCGGCCTGGAAGTAAGCAAGCAATACAAGGCCAAGGCCGATACCTACGACGTAGAAGTGCAGCGCTCCACCTCCACCACCTGCCGACCACCCAGCCTCATTTATTCGATGCAAGGCCCGTTCCCGTTTGAAATTTTCCAGGGTCGTGATCTCATCGTCATCAAAATGGAATATTTCGATGTGGTGCGCGTGATCTTTATGAACGAAAAGACGCATCCAGAAAAATGGCCGCTGTCAGTGTCCGGCCATTCCATCGGTCACTGGCAAGGCGACACCCTGGTGGTCGACACCACCCGTATCCAGTCTTCCACGATGCTGAACAACGGCCTCGACCACAGCGACAACATGCATCTGATTGAGCACTTCCGGCTCAGCCCGGACGGCAAGACGCTGGCAATCATGCAGGAATACGAAGACCCGGCCGTGTTCAAAGGGCGTGCGGCCCGGCTGATTCCACTCAGCAAGGGCAAGCCGACTGATCATGTCTATCCTTATGACTGTGATCCCAGCTACGGCAACGCTATTGAAAACCGGGTGCAATAAAATCCCAAAACAGCAAGGCAGCCCGCGTACAAGCGCCCGCATCCTCGCCAGCTACGCCAGGCCAATAACCATGCCGCATAATTGTCTGACCAATGACTGCGCATAGCCTCTGGCGCTTACCGGGCTTTGCGTCAGTGTTTGATTAAAACATCCACCACAAAGATGCCGATATCGCGAATCTGGTCAGCACTCAAGGCGGCCTTGAACGCCGGCATGTTGTTGCGACCATCAGCGATGACCGCGATGGCATCGGCGGCACTTTTCAATTCCGCCAGTGTTTTGCCGCCGCCGTGACCACCAGTGCCGTCTTCACCATGGCAAGGCAGGCAGGTTTGCTTGTAGAGCTGTTCACCGGCCTTTACATCAGGCTTGCCACCGGCCGCAGCGATGGGATCCACATTGGCGGTATTGATCTTCTGGGTATCACCGGCAGTGGCAGGTTCCATTTTGCCGTCGAGCGCGAACAGCCAGATGCTGTCGCCATGCGCTGACCCTGCAAACAGGTTGCCTGCAGAATACGCCAGTACATATTGTTTGCCTTTGTGTTCGAACACCGTCACCGGCGCATTCATGCCGGCACCGGTCTGGAATTCCCATACCTTCAGTCCGGTGTCGCTGTTGAGTGCAGTCAGGCGACCGTCATTGCGGCCCTGGAACAGCAGGCCGCCTGCGGTAGAAACAAAGCCACTGTAGCAACTGTTGTCGTTCAAGCGATATTGCCAGGCCAGCTTGTTGGTCGCCAGATTCATCGCCGCAATGATGCCGCGCTGGGGTGGCCGGGTACCAGTGAAGGTGCCGCCAGTGAAGGAAGCACCGGTGGCAGAAGTGGGGATTTTCAGTTCCGGATCACCACCTACCAGCATGAAACTGTTTTCACTGCCGCACACAAACATCATATGGCGCTCGGGATCGATACTGCTGGGCGGCCAGTTGGCAGCGCCGGCCGGACCCGGTTGTATCAGCGCGGGCTTGGCGTAAGTGAAAGTCGTATAAAGTTTGCCGCCATTGACCAGTGGCATGTTTTCCGGCGGGATATCGATGAATTGCGGCACAAAGGAATCACCGCGCGGAAACGGCTGGGTGGCCGCAGTTTTTTGGGCAGGTTCCTGCATCACCGGCTTTTCATCGATGCCGATCAGCGGTTTGCCATTGGTGCGATCCAGCAAAAAGATCCAGCCGTTTTTGCTGGCACTGGCCAGGCCTTTGCGTTTGGCCCCGCTCAGCTCAATGTCAAACAGTATGACGGGGTTGGGGGCGTCATAATCCCAGATATCATGATGCACTTCCTGGAAGTGCCAACGATATTTGCCGGTGCGTACATCGAGGGCCACTACCGAGGCCGTGAACAAGTTGTCGCCCGCGCGCACATAGCCGTTGTAATCAGGGCCGGGATTACCGGTGGAGAAATACAGCAAACCCAGTTCCGGATCCACCGCCGGCGTCTGCCACACGGTACCACCGCCGAATTTCCACACTTCATTGTTGCTTGGCCAGCTGTCGTGACCGAACTCGCCGGGACCGGGGACGGTATAAAAACTCCACTTCAGTTTGCCGGTCTTCGCATCAAACGCATCCACTACGCCGCGCACACCGCGCTCGGCACCGGCATAACCGGTGATCACCATGCCGTCGTAATAAAGCGGGGCACTGGTAATGCTGTAGCCTTCCTGCCACAAACGGGCTTGCGTCAGCCAGCGAACTTTGCCGGTCTTCTTGTCGAGCGCCACCAATCTGGCATCCAGTTGACCAACGAACACGAGATCGTCGCTGATCGCCACACCGCGACTGGTCCAGCCACAGCAGACCTGGTCACCCATGGCCTTGTCGAATTCGGCTTTGTATTGCCAGAGGATGGCGCCTGTCTCCACACTGAGTGCAAACACATCATCGTTACCGGTGACGGTATAGATCACGCCGTCCTGCACCAGCGGCTGCGACTCGCCGGAATTCTTGGTATCCATGCCGGAGCCGTGCAGATGCGTGCGCCACACGCCTTTCAACTGGGCGACATTGTCGCGATTGATGCTGGTGAGCGGCGACCAGCGCTGGTTGGTCAGATTGCCGCCGTTGGTGAGCCAGCCTGCCGTCGGTGGCGCGGCCAGGGCTTTGGGATCAAGCAGCTTTTGCGCCAAAGCGGCAGTAACCGCAGTAACCGACAACACCACACACAATGCACCCGTCAAAAATTTTTTCATTCATTGCTCCAGCATTTGTACAGCCCGTTGGTAATACTGCAGGCTCTTGTCACGTTCACCCAATTGTTCCAGCAGCTTGGCCAGCTCAGTACATATTTGCGCACTCTGCTGCGCGGTGGTGGCCAACTGCAAAGCCTTCTCGAAATAATCGCGCGCCTTGCGCCATAACTGGTTGCGGACTGACACCCGGCCCAGCGTCGTCAGCAGCACCGGGTTGTCCGGATGCTGCTTGAGACAGTTTTCCAGCAGCGCCAGTTGTTGCTGCGGCTTGCCGTTGTCGAGCTGAGCCACCAGCGCAACGATCTCGTCGCTCCAGCTTTTCTTGAGAAAGCTGGTGAGCATTGAAGCCGCTTCCGCATCCTGCCCCACCCGCAGCAATTGCTGGATGTAGGCGCCAGTGATGTGTGCATGCGCGCGCAAGGCTTTCGGCATTTGTTTCCAGCAGTATTGCAGCGATTGTTCACTTTCGCTGCCGGCTTGCTGCAGCTGATGCTGATAGACCTGGTCCTGCAAAGCCAATAGCGCCTCCGGCGCCAACACGTGGCGGCGCTCCATGTCAGGCAACATTTGTTCCAGCGTGTTCCAGTCACCGGTGGCGCGATAGATTTCAGCCAACTGTGTCAGCACAAAAGGCTGGTTGGGAATCACACGCTGCAAACCCTGCAGCAGGCTCAGGGCTTGTTGGCGCTCGCCACTTCTGGATTCCAGCAGCGCACGCAGGCTGCGCACGCCCATCGCATGCACGCCTGATTTTTTCTCGGCGCGATCCAGACAAAACGACCAGCCCGGCCGGTCGCCCCTCTGAAAAGCGGCGATAGCGGCCGCCAGATAATTCATGCCCGGATTTTGCACTTTGTCGGCATTTTCAACCAACAAGCGATAAGCCTGCTGCCAATTGCCGAGCAACAGATCCTGCATGCCTTGCTGAGTGGCAGCCAGCGGATCATGCGGCGCGAAGAATCGGCGCAAAAACCGCGTGTTGCGCAGCCGCAGTGGATTCAGTGTACGCACCAGCCAGAACAGCACATTGATCGTGACTACCAGTGCCACCACTGCCAGCACCAGCGCCGCCAGGGTGGTTTCAAAACTGTAACCGCCCACATAGATCAGCACATAGCCGGGATTGAAGCCGCGCAACATCACATATGCCAGCGTGGCCAAACCTGCCAGCAGCAACAGGATCAGCAGAACGCGCTTCATTGTTTGCTGCCCGTTTTGGCGGGGACCTGCGCTTGCAGCTGTTGCAAGCTACTGATGCTGGCAGCCAGCGAATGCACGCCGGGACGCAGCGTTGCCGCCTGCAGCTCAACCAGTTTTTTCAACAAGGCCTCCTTGGATGAGCCTTGCAGGCTGTCACTGATTGCCGCTTGTGCTTCCGCCAGCGACATTTTGTAGAGCGCCGGATCATTGTTAAGCGCCGCCATGCGCGCCTGCTGCAATTGCAGTTCAATACTTTTGCGGATAAACCAGATTTGTTCGGGCGACAGCAACGGCGTGATGGCGGCATCACGCTGGGTGATCACAAAATACTGGCCGAGAAAATCCAGCGTATGGTTGATCCAGCCGGGCTCGGCCGGCTTGCCCGTGTTGGGAGCTCTGACGCTTGTATCATTGCTGGCAGTTTTCGACACGGCGGTGAGGCTACCGAGCTGGGAAATCGCTTCGCCCAGTTGCTGATAGACCTTGCGCGAATCACTCTGCTGCGCAGCCTGCAGCGCAGTGAGATCGTCATTCAGCTGCGAACGCAACGCAGTCACCGGCGCTTCCGGCAGCTTGGCCAGCATCGCATCGGCACTGCGCAGCAGCGCCATGGCCGAATCAAGGTCTTGGGCCACCTGCAAGCGCAATTCAGCCATCCGCAACATGCCGGACGCCTCTGCCAGAATCTGCGAGCGCAGCGCAGCGCTGCCGGTGTCGGCAACCTTGCTGCGCAGGGTGTTGAGCTCCTGGCTCATCGTGTTCAACTGGCCCGCTTGCTCATTGAGACTGGCAAGCCCCATCTGCAGCTGCTGCTGCATCGTGAGTTGCGCTTGCTGCTGTGAACCGAGCAATTGCTGCTGCCCTTGTTCCAGCAGCTTAAGGCGCTGATCGAGCAGTTCCTGGTTTTTGTCCTGTTGGGTCTGTTGTTGCTGCAACGAAGTAATAGTGGCAGCTGCCACCGAGAGACTCTGGTAATTGGTTTGCATGCCAGCCAGGGTTTGTTGCTGTTGCCAGCTGAAAAAGCCGAGGGTGCTGGCCGCTATCAACAGCAACAACAATGCGAGCCTGCCGCCGGCACGCGCAGGCCGGGGCTCACTGACACCAAAGTCCTTGCGGATCGAGCCACTGCTTGAATTGTCGCTCATATATTGTTCTGTTGGTCTGGTTCAACTGAATGAACTTGGCTATTGGCGCTGGGTATGACCTGCCGGTGCCGGCGTCAACGACGCGAGCAGCCCGCTGATTATAGCGTTATCACTGGCCCCCGCCATGACGATGGCGCGGCCATTTCCCAATTGATGTGCATGCCCGGCCAGGCGCTCGGATGATACAAACAGGGGCAAGGCCTGCCAAAGCGTGGCAGTGGCACAGAAATGCCGCAGATTATCGAGCGATTCGGCACTGCTGACCACCACTGCCTGCGGCTTTTCCTGTTGAAACAGTTGCTGCAGCATAGTCGCGTCATACTCAGGCCGCTTGCGCTGGTAAAGCTCGGCATAATCCACGCTGACACCACGCTCCTGCAGCGACTCGGCCAGGATTTCGCGGCCGCCAATGCCGCGCACAATCAAGGCTTTCTTGCCCTGGATGGCTTGCAACTGCGGCAAGGCCAGCATGGCTTCACTGCTCATCCGCTCTGTGGGATAACTGACGTCAAGACCAAAGCTTTCCAGCACCGCAGCGGTGCCGGGCCCAACCGCAAAATTGAGCAGATGCGACGGGTATTGCGGCCAGTAGCTGAAAATGGCTTCCAACCCCAGCACGGCGGCATTGCTGCTGACATAGAACACCAGGTCGTAACGATCCAGATCCAATATGCGTAACTTGCTGGCACCGGTCAGCGGCACTGGCTCGATCAGCAGCATGGGCAAACACCGCACCCTGGCACCGAGCTGCTCCAGCTGCAATTGCAGTTGTTGTACCTGGGCAGCAGGACGTGTCAGCCACAGCGTACAGTCCGTGAGCGGTTGGTTCTGCTGGGAGCATCCACTCATCGCGGCACCAGAGTCACATTGCTTCCAACAAGGCGGCAGCACCTTGCCGCAGCAGATCTTCTGCGAGAATTTCGCCAAGGTCCTCGCTCAGATGCGCGGCCCCGCGAATTTCGCTGCGCAGCACCGTGCTGCCATCGACACTGCCCACCAGGCCGCGCACATAAAGATTGTCGCCAGCCTCCAGGATGGCCAAGGCCGCGATCGGCACCTGGCAACCGCCCTGCAGTTTGGCATTCATCGCCCGTTCGGCGCGCACGCACACTGACGTGGGCTCGTGATGCAGACACTGCAGCAGCATGATGGTGTCGACATCTTCCAGCCGGCATTCCACACCCACGGCACCCTGACCACCCGCCGGTAACGACAATTCCGGGGGCAGAAACTGGCTTATGCGCTCAGGCAAACCCAGCCGGATCAAGCCGGCACTGGCCAGGATAATGGCGTCATATTCCCCTTCATCCAGCTTGCGCAACCGGGTGCCGACATTGCCGCGCAGATCACGCAGCACCAGATCCGGACGCCAGGCCCGCAGCTGGCATTGGCGCCGCAGTGATGATGACCCGATCACCGCGCCCTGCGGCAGCTCCTGCAAACTGGCATAGCGGTTGGAAACGAAGGCATCACGGCAATCTTCGCGCTCACAGATGGCCACCAGCCCGAGACCTTCGGGGAATTCCATCGGCACATCCTTCATGGAATGCACCGCAATGTCGGCACGATCTTCCAGCATGGCCACTTCCAGCTCCTTGATGAACAGGCCCTTGCCGCCGATCTGCGACAGCGGGGAAGACAGGTTCTGGTCGCCCTTGGTAGTCATAGGCACCAGCTCCACCTGCAAGCCAGGGTGAGCCGCCAGCAGGCAGGCTTTGACATATTCGGCCTGCCACAGGGCAAGCGGGCTTTCGCGGGTGGCAATACGGACCAAAGAAGCTGACATAAACAAACTCATGCAAATGAAGGGGCATTGTACTAGAAGCTCGCGTCCACTCCTGCAGCAGATCCAATGAAATAGCTGAATCCAGGCTTTGTACAACTTGATCCGGGCCGGTACAGGCAGGTTAATTTCCTATCCTGCCACCACAGCCCGTTGTTATAATTCAGGCCAATTTTCCGCCGGACTATCACAGCGCCGGCCCGTTACAAGGAATTCACATGAGCCAGGACAAACTCTGGGGCGGCCGCTTTTCCGAACCCACTGACGCCTTCGTTGAGCGTTTTACCGCCTCCGTCGGTTTTGACCAGCGCTTGTATGCGGTCGACATCCGTGGCTCGATCGCGCATGCCACCATGCTGGCCCAGGTCGGCATTCTCACTGAGGAGGAAAAGCAGCAGATCATTGACGGGCTTGCTGCCATTAAAGAGGACATCGAAGCCGGCCGCTTCGAGTGGTCGGTAAAGCTGGAAGATGTGCACATGAACATCGAGAGCCGCCTCACTGACCGCATCGGTGCCACCGGCAAGAAATTGCACACCGGCCGCTCGCGCAATGATCAGGTGGCCACCGACATCCGCTTGTTTGTGCGCGATGAAATCGACACCGTGCTTGCACTGATCCGTGCTGTGCAAACCGGCCTCCTGGATGTGGCTGAGCATGAAGCCGGCACCATCATGCCCGGCTTCACGCATCTGCAAACCGCACAGCCGGTGACCTTTGGCCACCATTTGCTGGCGTGGTTTGAAATGCTGGAACGTGATCACAGCCGCATGCGGGATTGTCGCAAGCGCATGAACCAGTGCCCGCTGGGCGCGGCAGCGCTGGCCGGCACCACTTATCCGATTGATCGCGAACTCACTGCTGCGCTGCTCGGTTTCGACAAACCTACCGAGAATTCACTCGACTCGGTCAGTGACCGTGATTTCGCGATCGAGCTGTGCGCCGCTGCCAGCCTGATCATGACCCACCTGTCGCGCTTCTCGGAAGAACTGGTGCTGTGGACCTCCTCGCAGTTCGACTTCATCGACCTGCCTGACCGTTTCTGCACCGGCTCCTCGATCATGCCGCAAAAGAAAAATCCCGACGTGCCCGAGCTGGTGCGTGGCAAGAGCGGCCGCGTGACCGGCCATCTGGTAAGTCTGCTGATGCTGATGAAAGGCCAGCCGCTGGCCTACAACAAGGACAACCAGGAAGACAAAGAGCCGCTGTTCGATACGCTCGATACCATCAAGGATTGCCTGAAAGCCTATGCCGACATGATTCCGGCCATCAAGCCGAAGAAAGCCCACATGCGCCTCGCCGCTGCCAAAGGCTACGCCACCGCCACCGACCTTGCCGACTATCTGGTGAAGAAAGGCATGCCGTTCCGTGACGCGCATGAAGTGGTGGGCAAGAGCGTGGCCTACGGTATCCGCCACAGCAAAGACCTGAGCGAGCTGTCGCTGACCGAACTGCAACAATTCAGCGCAACCATCGACAACGATGTTTATGGTGTGCTGAGCCTGGAAGGTTCGGTGAACGCCCGCAACCATATCGGCGGCACTGCCCCCACACAGGTGAAGGCAGCAATTGCCAGGGCCCGGGCCAAACTCGTCTGACACTGCCGACTAAGTAGAAGCAACAACAAGCGCTTAAAGCCTGGCGTTCACCCACCTCAGGAAGTAACCCCACATGAACACAGTCACCACCCGCTACAGCACCGTCGGTCTGATTCTGCACTGGCTCACTGCCATCCTGGTGGTGATTGCCTTTATTTACGGGCCCGGCGGTTCGGAAGCACGCGTCTATGCGGCCGGCCGTGATGCTGATCGCCAGCTGCACGAGACACTGGGCATGATCGTGCTGGTGCTGGCCGTGCTGCGCATCCTCTGGCGCGCCAATGCGGTGGTGCCGCAAGAGCCGCCCGCAGCGCGCTGGATGACTCTCTCGGCCAAAATTGTTCAGCGTGGTTTGTATGTGCTGTTGCTGGCGGTGCCGCTGACTGCCATCGCCGGCGCCTGGCTGACCGGACATCCGCTGACCCTGCTGGGTGGCATCAACCTCAATTCGCTGGTGAGTGAGTCGCATAGTGTGGGAGCCAGTATTGCCGAACTGCATGGCTGGCTCGGCGATGTCATCCTGTGGCTGGCCGGCTTGCATGCCGTGGCTGCGCTCTACCACCACCTGATACTCAAGGATGGGGTATTGGCCTCGATGATGCCGCGCTGGCTGGTGCGCAGTAAAGCCACCAAGGATTGACTCGCTGAGCATCTGCCACCGAGGATCGGCCGGGTCAAAATAACAATATCCTGCCTGTAGCAAGGGGACACCCATGCGCAAACCGCCCCCTCGTGACAGCACCAGCGCCCGCAGAATTTGTGTTGGGGAAATAATGGCAGCTTTCGTTACCGGCATTCCTTGCGGTAACAGCATGACCCCCCAGACTGCATGCGACGATTGGCAGCATGAACCCGCGCAAGTCCCGGCAAATATTTGTGAGTTAGAGTGAGATGGCTTCCAGCTCCGTCGTCGCCTGCAACCAGTTCTCTTCAGTCACTGCGAGCAGCCGTTTCAATTCGCCCTGCTGCTGCACCAGCTTGGCCAGCTTGGCTTTGTTGGTGTCCTCATAGAGCGCGGGATCCGCCAGCTGTTGCTCCAGCGTGGCCACTTGCTTGTGTTCCTTGTCCAGCTGCTGTTCCAGTTTGCGGATCTTTTCTTTCAGCGGCTTCAGGTCTTCCCGCGCTTGCGCCGACAGCTGGCGTTTTTCCTTGCTGTCATTGTTCTGTTTGGCAGCCACCGCAGCGCTGGCCTTGGGCGCGCCGTCGCGGGCCTTGGTGGAACCGTCCATCACCATTTTTTCATAGTCATCGAGTGAGCCGTCGAAGAACTCGACCTGGCCACCACGAATCACCAGAAATTCGTCAACCGTGTTGTTGAGCAAATGACGGTCATGCGACACCAGGATCAGCGCGCCACCATATTCCTGCAGCGCGCGCGTCAAGGCATGCACCATTTCCAGATCCAGATGGTTGGTGGGTTCGTCCATCAGCATCAGGTTGGGTTTCTGCCACGCCACCAATGCCAAGGCGAGCCGGGATTTTTCGCCGCCGGAGAACGGCCGGATACAGGCGTCGGCCTGTTCGCCGCGAAACGCGAACGAACCGAGGAAGTTGCGCAGTTCCTGTTCCGGGGTTTTTTCGTCGATGCGGCGCATCAGCAGCATCGGGCTGGCGTCCTGGTCGAGCACGTCGGTCTGTTGCTGTGCGCAGTAACCCACGCGCGTGTGTTCATGAAAATGGATCTTGCCGCCGAGCAGTGGCTGATGGCCCATTAGTGATTTGAGAAAGGTGGATTTACCCTGGCCGTTGGGGCCAAGCAAACCGATGCGCGAGCTGCCATTGATGGTGATGGAAAAATCACTGAACAGCGGCGTGCTGTACCCGACGGTGACATCTTCACAGGTCAGCACCACATCGGGCAGCTTGGGCGCTTCGCGAAAGCGGAACTGGAACGGCGAATCAATATGGGCCGGCTCGATGTCGACCATGCGCTGCAATTCCTTGAGACGACTCTGCGCCTGCTTGGCCTTGCTGGCCTTGGCGCGGAAACGGCGCACAAAATCCTCGATCTCGCCCTTGCGCAACTGCTGCTTCTCGTACACCGCCTGTTGCTGCGACAGCCGCTCGGCTTTCTGCAATTCATATTGTGAATAGTTGCCGCGGTAGGTGATCAGCTTCTTGTTCTCGAAGCTGATGACGTGGCCCACCACTTCATCGAGAAACTGGCGATCGTGGGAAATCAGCAGCACGGTGCCGGGATATTTCAGCAACCAGCTGCGCAGCCACAGCGTGGCTTCCAGATCTAGATGGTTGGTCGGCTCATCAAGCAGCAGCAAATCAGAAGGTTGCAGCAGCGCCTGTGCCAGGTTCAAACGAATGCGCCAGCCGCCGGAAAATTCGGCAACGGTCTTGGTGAAATCGCTGACCGCGAAACCCAGCCCCATCAACAGCTGCTCGGCGCGGTTGGTCAAACTGTAGCCGTCAAGTTCGTCCATGTCGGCATAGCAATGCATCATGGCCTCGTGATCGTCCTTCAGCGTGGCCTCATCCAGTGCGCGCTCCACCTGGCGGAAACGCACGTGGCCATCAATGACATAGTCCACAGCCGAACGATCGGAGGATTCGGTTTCCTGCATCATCTGGGCGCGCTGCAGCCACTCCGGCATCTGGATTTCGCCGCCATCCAGCTGCATCTCGCCCATCAACAGCTTGAACAGCGTGGACTTGCCAGCGCCATTGCGACCGATCACGCCGATTTTCTGGCCGGGATAGATGGCCAGATTGGCTTTTTCCAGCAGGGCAGTGGCGCCCTGATAAAGGGTGACGTCTTGGAGGGTAATCATGAAGGCGGTAATGATGTCCGTGGGGGAGCCAGCAGGCGGCCCCGTGACCTGGCGGAACGCCGCCGGTCATTAAAGGGGGCGCATTATAGAGTGGCTTGCGTGGCTTGGCACTCTTAGAATGCCCGCCAACCCCCCCTTTCCCGCATCTTCAGGCCCCGCATGCATACCGACATCCCCCTGATCGACCTTTATCTGACTCCCTGGCTGGGCAAGATCGTACTGGCACTGGTGATCTTTGTGATGGGCAAATGGCTGGTCGATCACCTCAGCAAGGTGCTGCTGCGTGTAATGAAGAAGTCGAATCTGGAAGACACCCTCGTCAAGTTCCTGAGCCATCTGTGCTACGGCTTCCTGATGATTGCGGTGGTGCTGATTTCGGTGCAGACGCTGGGCGTCAATATCTCCTCGTTACTGGCGCTGCTGGGTGCGGCCGGCCTGGCGGTGGGCCTGGCGCTGAAGGATTCGCTGTCGAATTTTGCCGCCGGCGTGATGATCATCATGTTCAGGCCCTTCAAAAGCGGCGACTCGATCACCACCGGCATCAGCAGTGGCGTGGTGGATGACATCGGTATTTTCTGCACGATGCTCAACACCCCTGACAATCAGCGCATCATCATTCCCAATTCCACCATCATCAGCGGCATCATCATCAATGCCACCACACTGCCGACCCGGCGCGTCGATCTTGTGGTCTGCATCAGCGGCGAAGACAACCTCCTTGCTGCCAAACAGACCATTGAGCAGGTGCTGGCGCTGAACACGCGCCTGCTGACTTATCCTGCCCCCACGGTCGGCGTGGACAAACTCGGCAGCACCAGCATCGAGCTGTTTGTGCGACCCTGGGTCCTTACCAGCGACTATGCCTCGATCAAGGCGGAACTGCAGGAACAACTGAAACTGGCGCTCGACCAGGCCGGCATCATGATCCCGCCCCGCCCGGCACCGGTTTACCTGCAGATGCCGCCGCAGCTTTAGGCAGCACCCGCGCAGGCTCAAGTAAAACCTCTTTGCTGTCGATTAGGAGGGACAGGACTCTGAAGTTTTGATGCGCCATGAATGCAATTACCAATTCGCCGTTTCGCAAATACCAGCACCCGGCCCTGCTGGGATTGAGTGAAAAAGCACTGACTGCCCTCTTCAACGCGGGCGGTGTTCGCATGCTGCAAGCGCAGGAATGGCTGTTCCGCTCTGGCGAGGCCGCCACCACCGGCTTCCTGATTTTTGAAGGCAATGTCAGCTGCTATCGCCAGCAAGAACCCGCGCAGGTCGCCATGCAATTGCTGGCCGGCGATTACCTCCCCGCCTCGCTGTTGCAATGGGAGGGCAGCTACACCTTCGACTGCAAAGCCAACCAGGCCCTGACAGTTTTGCAACTGGATACCAGTGCGGTCCAGCAAATGGATGAGGCCAGCCAGCTGACCTTGCACAAGAACCTGATGCCGACCTTTACCCGACTGTTCACCCAGCTGGCCCAGACTAGTCCATCCCAAGGTGCCGCGCCGGCAGCAGATGCCACAGCCGTCGCTGCCGCGTTGCTGGCACGGCAAGCGCCCTATCTGAGCGCCATTTCACTGCAAACCATGCTGGCCAACCTGCCAAAGTTGCCGCCCTACTCGACCAAGATCACCAGTTTGATGAGTGATCCCAATGCCAACACCCGCACCATCGTTGAAATTGCGCGCCAGGACCCGTCCCTGACTGCGTCGGTGTTGAGCACTGTGAACTCGGCCTGGTTCGGGCTGACCCACAAGATCAAGGATTTCCAGCACGCGGTGATGATGCTGGGCTTCAACCAGATGCAACAGTTGCTGATCAACACCGGCGTGCAAAGCACGATGCCCAACACCCCGGAATTCCGGCAGTTGCAGGCGCATT
The DNA here is from genome assembly GCA_903853385.1 of uncultured Gammaproteobacteria bacterium. Taxonomy (GTDB): domain Bacteria; phylum Pseudomonadota; class Gammaproteobacteria; order Pseudomonadales; family Pseudohongiellaceae; genus CAILUG01. The sequence continues at coordinate 20,913 of CAINTJ010000044.1, read as the reverse complement.
CCATGATGATTTCCGTGCTGTGCAGCGAGATCAGCCTCACCCTCAAGGCCGGTTCGGCCCAGATGCTGAGCACGCTCGGCATCCTGCATGACATCGGCAAGAGCGTGGTTTTGCTGTTGCGCCGCCAGAACCCGAAACAGGATTTTCTGATGAGCCTGCTCGATCCCGACATTGTCGGCATGATGCTGCTGCGGGAGTGGCAGATTCCCGACAACATCAGCGCAGCCCTGCAATACCAGAGCTGGCCCGAGCTGGTGCCCCCCGACAGCATTCCCCTGCTGCACCGCGACAATATCGCCGTGCTGCATCTGGCCCATTGCAGCTTTGAGAGGCTGCGCAACATGCAGGCGCCGGCGCCCAATCCCAACCAGGCCCGCCCCTGGCTGGCCCGGCTCGGCTGCCGCGACCAGACGCTGGATCACTTCCTGCTGGGCAGATTGCTGCCCGCCATCAAATCGCGTTCAGCCCCGTTGCCAATGGTATTGCAGGACCTGATCCGCAAGGCCCAGCAGCAGGAAGCGGCTGTGCAGGCACTGCCGGATTTGGCACTTTAGGCAAAACTGATAGCCACACCGCCCTGCTGCTGGCAGATGGTCTCCAGCATATGCGGCAGCATCTGGCCGGTACTGGTGCAGACCCAGGTTTGCAGACCCGGCTTGTAGTCAAAATGAAACCCGCCTGAACGCGCAGCCAGCCATAACTGGCTAATTGCCGTCTGCCGGCTGATGATGGCCACTGACTTGTTGCCAAAACTCAGCGTCAGCATGTCATTGCCGCTTTCATAGTCGATATCGGCATCGTCGTCATTGATGGCGGCCTCCACGACTTCTTCGATTTGCTTGAGGGTGGCCTGGTAGCGGGCAAGGAATTCGGCTTCAGTCATGACTAGGATCCCGGAGAGAGCGGCATTGTAGTCACTGGCGCGCTGGCAACACCATATTTCCCGCATTTTCCTCTCCGTCCTGCCCCCTCACACGGGTATAATTCCGCGCCTGTTACCTACGAGTCGTTCCCGATGAAACTGCTGACCGTGTTGCTGGTCGTATCCTGCCTCGCTTTGGCCAGCTGTGGCCAGAAAGGCCCGCTGGTGCCGCCGCCTGCGAAGACCCACGTTGCCGGGCCTGCCTCCGCATGAACGCCTTTCACTATCAGAATCATCAGCTGTTTGCCGAAGCCGTGTCGCTGGACGCCGTGGCCGCCCTTTATGGCACTCCGTGTTTTGTCTATTCCCGGGCCATGCTGGAAGAGCGTTTCCTGGCCTATCAAGCACCGCTGCAGGGGCGTCCCCACCTGATCTGTTACGCCATGAAAGCCAATTCCAACCTGGCAGTACTGAACCTGCTGGCCCGGCTGGGTGCCGGTTTCGACATCGTGTCCGGCGGTGAGCTGGCGCGTGCGCTGGCGGCCGGCGCCGACCCCGGCAAAATCATCTTCTCGGGTGTGGGCAAAAGCGTCGCCGAAATGGAGGCTGCACTCAAAGCCGGCATTCACTGCTTCAATGTGGAATCGGTGCCCGAACTGGAACGCCTGTCGGCAGTTGCGCACGCCATGGGCAAAGTGGCGGCGATTTCACTGCGCGTGAATCCGGATGTGGATGCCAATACCCATCCCTATATATCTACCGGCATGAAAGACAACAAGTTCGGCATCCCGATCGAGCAAGCCCTGGCGGTCTATCAACAGGCCGGCACCTTGCCAGGCTTGCGCATCATTGGCCTGGACTGCCACATCGGCTCCCAGTTGACGACGATGGCGCCGTTTCTGGATGCGCTCGACCGCATGCTGGCACTGATTGACCAGCTGGCAGCCGCCGGCATCGTGATCGAGCATCTTGATCTGGGCGGCGGCCTCGGCGTGCAATACCAGCAGGAACAACCGCCGGCGCCACAGGAATACATGCAGGCGCTGTTGCAGAAAATCGGCACGCGCCCGCTGACGCTGGTGTTTGAACCCGGTCGTTCAATTTGTGCCAATGCCGGCGTGATGCTGACCAGGGTTGAATATCTGAAGCAAACCGGCACCAAGAATTTTGCAATCGTTGATGGCGCCATGAATGACATCATCCGTCCGGCGCTGTATCAGGCCCAAATGCAGATCGTGCCGGTTGTGCAGCCCGCAGCCAGCGCGACAGCGCTGCAGTGGGACATTGTGGGCCCGGTATGCGAATCAGCGGATTTTCTCGGGCGCGATCGCTCGCTGGCGCTGCAGCCAGGGGATTTGCTGGCCGTGTTGTCGGCCGGCGCCTATTGTTTTGCGATGAGCTCCAACTACAACACCCGCAATCGGGCTGCCGAAGTGATGGTGGACGGTACTCACCACTCGCTGGTGCGCCGGCGTGAAACCTATGCCGATCAGCTGGCCCTTGAATCCATGCTGGCCAACTGAGACCAACCATGCAACTGCGCTTTACCAAAATGCACGGCCTCGGCAATGACTTCATGGTGCTGAATCTGTTGCAACAGCAGGTTGAGTTAAGCCCTACCCTGGTGCGTGCGTGGAGTCATCGCAAGACCGGCATCGGCTTCGACCAGCTGCTGATCCTTGAAGCCACCGCTAGCCCGGGCTGTGATTTTGCCTACCGCATCTTCAACGCCGATGGTGACGAAGTGGAACATTGCGGCAATGGCGCCCGCTGCATTACGCGCTATGCAATCGACCAAGGCCTTACCAGCAAGACCGCACTCACCTTCGCGATGGCGCGCGGCACCATTGCCACCCGTCTGCAAGCGGACGGCCAGGTCACTGTGGATATGCGCCCGCCTGTGCTGGCGCCGGCCCTGATTCCTTTTAATGCCACGCAGCAGGCTGTGAGCTATCCACTGTGTGTGGCGGGCCAGCAGTTGCAGATTTGCGCCATATCCATGGGCAATCCGCATGCGGTAATGGTAGTGGACAAGGTCGAATCATTCCCGGTGCTGGAACTTGGCCCGCAGATAGAACACCATCCGGCTTTCCCGCAGCGCGTCAACGCCGGTTTCATGCAGATCATCAATCGCGGCGAAATCCGCTTGCGGGTCTATGAGCGCGGTGCCGGCGAAACGCTGGCTTGCGGTACCGGCGCCTGTGCGGCGGTAGTGGCTGGCCGCTTGCTCGGCCGGCTGGATGCACAGGTGCTGGTGCACACCCATGGCGGCGACCTGCATATCGACTGGGCCGGCGACGGTGCCAGTGTGTGGAAAACCGGCCCGGCAGTTACTGTATTTGAAGGACAAATCGAATTATGAATGATGCAAGCGACCTGAGCGTTGTTGAAGAAGCCGCCGAGTCTGCGCTGACAGCCGCGGCTGTGGCCGATTTCCTGCTGCAGCATCCACAGTTTTTCCACGACCACTCGGATCTGCTGATGGAACTGTCCATTCCGCATGAAAGTGGCAAAGCCATTTCACTGCTGGAACGGCAGGTGACGCTGTTTCGTGAACGCCAGGAACTGCTGCAAGACCAGTTCCACGAATTCCTCAGCAACGCTCACGCCAACGACAACCTGTTTGAAAAAACCCGCGTGATGATACTTGCGCTGTTGCAGTGCCCTTCGATTGACGCCGTCAAGGCCTTGATCGAACACCGCTTCAACAACGAATTCCATGCCTCCGCTTCCGCGCTGGTGCTGGTCAATGATGCCGGGCTGCTGCTCGACTGTTCGCTGTCATGCATTGCTTCCACTGCCGTGCGCACTGCGCTGGGCGAGCTTTACCAGAAGCAGACCACTTATTGCGGGCCGCTCAACCAGGTGCAATGCGATTTGTTGTTCCCGCAGCATCCCGACCCCCTGGTATCAGCCGCCATTGTGCCGCTCAAACTGAATGACGCTGCCCGGGCGGCGCTGGGCAACAGCCTGCCCTTGCTGTTGATCGCCAGTGCCGACCGCGAACATTTCAACAGTTCACTCGACACCCTGTTCCTCGACTTTCTCGGTGAAGTGCTGGCCATTCACCTGCAAAACCTGCTGCGGTGAGCCCGAGCCACGATGGCCAATAATCCCACCGTCTCGGTCGTCATCCCCTGCTTCAATCATGGCATCTACCTGGGCGATGCACTGCAATCGATCCATCAGCAAAGTTTCCAGGACTTTGAAATCATCGTGGTTGATGATGGTTCCACCGATGCCGGGTCACTGGCAGCACTGGCCCGGCTCGAATCACAAGTAAGCAGCCTGATCCGCACCAGCAACCAGGGTGTGATTCATGCACGCAATACCGGCATCGCCGCAGCGCGGGGCAGTTACATTTTGGCGCTGGATGCCGACGACAAGATCGGGCCTGGCTATCTGGAACAGGCCGTCGCCCGGCTTGACGCCAAGCCGGCGCTTGGCATTGTCTACTGCAAAGCCGAGTATTTCGGTGACAAGAGCGGGCCATGGGAGCTGCCACCTTACCGTTTTCCGGAAATCCTGATCGGTAATGTGATCTTCAATGCCGGCGTGTTCCGGCGCGCTGACTGGGAAAGTGTGGGCGGCTACAACCCCAACATGCACGAGGGCTGGGAAGATTTTGATTTCTGGCTGGCCTTGATCGGACTCGGCCGTGAAGTGCAGCAACTGCCTGACACACTGTTCTATTACCGCATTCGCCACAACTCGCGCAACGCCGCCATGGCGGATGACCATGCGCGCTTTGTGCGGGCCCATGTGCAGATCTATCACAATCACCAGGGCTTGTATGAACAACACATGGATGTGGTGTTCAGCGAGATTGTGCGATTGTGGGGAGTGGTGGCGCACCATCAAGGTGAAGCGCAACGATTGCATTCGGCATTGCAGCTGCTGGCAAGCCAGCATGCGCAACTGCAGCATGAACAGCAGACGCTGCTGGCCACCCATGCCGCAGTGCAACAGCAACTGACTGCGCTGCCAACCCAAACCCCCAGCCATGATGACAACCGTTTGCCGCGTTGGCTGCGCCGCTTGCTATCATGATATCCATCTCCGGCTGTTCCTGCAGCCCGCCACCAATGAATTGAAATGACTGATTCCAGCCCCAATCCACTTGTCAGCATCCTGGTTCCGACCTGGCAAGGACAACAATTCCTGGCCGAGGCGCTGGATTGCATTTTTGCACAAAGCTATCGCCCGCTTGAAATCGTGGTGTCGGATGACGGGTCGCAGGACGACACGCTCGCCATCGTGCAGCGCTATCAGGCGCGCGGCACACTGCCGATGACGATAGTCACCAATCCCGACCAGGGCATGGTCAACAACTGGAACAACTGCATCCGTCACGCCAGCGGCGAGTTCGTGAAGTTCATGTTCCAGGATGACCTCATCACCGCCGACTGCGTGGAAAAGCTGGTGGCGCTGGCGCTCACCGATGCCAGCCTGGGGCTGGTCTATTGCCGGCGCCAGTTGCTGATGTCCGGCGGCGCTGCCGACAACCACAGCTGCCGCATCATTTTCGACGGCTGCCAGGATTTGCATCTGGGCTGGGGCACCATCGACCCCAGCATGGACGGTCTGCGCTATCTCGACAACCCGGCGTTTTTTGACGAGCCCACCAACAAGCTCGGCGAACCCACGGCGGTGCTGATACGCCGCGAAGTGTTCCGCACCGTTGGCTTGTTTGATGCCGGCTTCATCCACCTGATCGATTTCGAAATGTGGGCGCGCATCATGGCGCACTATCGGATTGGCTTTGTCGATGAGGCGCTGGCGGTGTTCCGCATTCATCCTGGCCAGCAGTCCGTGAAGAATCTGGAGAGCGGCGAAATCAACCAGGACCTGGTGCTGTTCTGCCGCAAGGTGCTGACCGATGCCGGCTTTGCACAGGCACCCGCCAGTCTGCGGGTGCGCGCGTTCGCCATCATGGAAAAATTCCTGGCGCAGTACCGCCATGAAAGTGCCGATTTTCGTCGGCAGCGCGATCGCGGTGCGCAGTACATCGAAAGTCTCGGCCCCAACCTGGCGGAGCTGGAAAGAATCCAGTATGAGTTGCGCGAAACTCTCGTCAACGTTACCGCCGAGCTCAGTCAGACCAAAACCGCGATGGCCAGTCTGCAATATGACTACAACGCCGAGCACCAGTTCATCGCCGCGCTGCGGCATGATCTCAACCTCATCTACAGCAGCCGCAGCTGGAAACTCACACGGCCGCTGCGGATGGTGTCAAAGGTGCAGTATTTCCTGCGCGTGGAAGGCGTGGGCGGTGTCATCCGCAGGATCATTGCCAAACTGATCCGCCGCACGCCACGCCTGCCGCAGGTAAAAGTGTCCACACCCGGCAAGCAGCGCGATCCGCTGCATTTCACGCCGCACGCGCAACCGCTGGTGAGCATCGTGATCCCGGTGTTCAACAAAAGCGATTACACCTACCACTGCCTGAAGGCAGTGCTGGCCAACAGCGGCGCGCTGCCTTATGAAGTGATCGTGGTGGATGATTGCTCCAGCGACGACACCGCCGACTTGCTCAAGTCAATTGACGGCATTGTCACTCTCCACAATGAACACAACAGCGGCTTCATCCTGTCGTGCAACGCTGGCGCGCAAGCCGCGCGCGGCCAATTCCTGCTGATGCTGAACAATGACACCGAAGTGCAGAGCGGCTGGCTCGACGCCTTGGTCAACACCTTTGCCGACCGGCCTGACGCAGGCATGATCGGCGCCAAACTGCTGTTCGCCGGCGGCAAGCTGCAGGAAGCCGGCGGCATTGTGTGGCGCGACGGCTCAGCATGGAATTTCGGCCGTGGTGATGACCCCAACAAGCCGGAATATTCCTATCTGCGTGCAGTCGATTACTGCTCCGGCGCCTGTCTGCTGCTGCGCCGCGCCGACTATTTTGCGCTCGGCCAGTTCGACACCTTCTTTACGCCGGCCTATTACGAAGACACCGATCTGGCCTTCAAGGTGCGCGCCGCCGGCAAGCAGGTTTATTACCAGCCGCTGGCACGCGTGGTGCATTTCGAAGGCATCACCAACGGCACCGACACCAGCGGCGGCATCAAGGCGTATCAGGCTGCCAACCACACGAAATTTTTTGAACGCTGGCAGAGCGTGCTGGAAAACCATCGCCCCAATGCGTTCCAGCCGCAGCTGGAAAAGGAGCGCAAGGTCTACAAGCGCGCACTGGTAGTCGATGCACGCGTGCTGATGCCCGACAACGACTCCGGCTCGCTGCGCATGTTCAACCTGCTGAAGATCCTGCAGACACTCGGTTACAAAGTGACCTTCGTGCCCGACAACATGGAATATCACGAGCGCTACACGCCGATGCTGCAGGCGCTGGGCATTGAATGCTGGTACAACCCCTACCAGCACAACGTGACGCATCATCTCGTGCAATGCGGCCATCTTTATTCGCTGGTCATCCTCAGCCGCGCCGACGTCGCCGAAAACAACATCGATGCGGTGCTGCGACACGCGCCGCAGGCGCAGGTCCTGTTCGATACCGTCGATCTGCACTTTCTGCGCGAGCGACGCCTGGCCGCGCTGTCCGGCAACAAGCAGGAAGCCGAAGCCGCGGAAATGCGCCGCTTGCAGGAGCTGTGCATTGCCCGCAAAGCCCACCAGACGCTGGTAGTGAGTCCGGTGGAAGTGGAGTTGTTCCATCAGGAAGCCCCCGATGTGAAGGTGGCACTGGTGTCCAACATCCACGCCGTGCACGGTTGCCACAACAGCTGGGCACAGCGTGAACACATACTCTTCATCGGCAATTTCGAACATCCGCCCAATGTTGATGCCATGCACTACTTCATCGATGACATCATGCCGCTTTTGCAGCGCAAACACCCCGGCATCAAGTTGCTGGTCGTTGGTCCGCACGCGCCGAAAGCGCTGCTAGCCAAGGCCAGTGCCGTGGTGGAATTCATCGGCTTCGTGCCCGACATCGTGCCCCTATTCGAGCAAGTGCGGTTGTCGATCGCCCCGCTGCGCTATGGCGCCGGTGTCAAAGGCAAGATCAATTCCAGCATGGCCTACGGCGTACCGGTGGTCGCCTCACCGATTGCGGCCGAAGGCATGGGGCTGCAGACCGAAGTGGATGTGTTGGTGGCCGCTTCACCGGAGGCATTCGCAGCTGCGATTGTGCGCGCCTATGAAGATGAAAAGCTGTGGCAGCAACTTTCCAGCGGTGCGCTCGCCAATCTTGCATGCAACTTTTCGTTTGCGGTGGCCACCAGTCAGTTACAAGCCATCCTCAAATAACCAAGTGGAAACTGCGGCCGCGGCCTGGCTGAGTGCGGCACTCCAGTTGCTGCACGGCATCGGGCAGCTTGTGGCGCAAACGTTTCAGGGTTGGCGCATCCGGCGCTGTTTCCACTCCGGTTTCAGTGATCACTACGGTGATGCCCGCTTCACTGTGCGCCAGCTTCACTACCAGTGTGGTGGCCAACGGCTTCAAGGCCTGGCGGCGCTGCGCCCTGCTTTGCACCTGCTCCAGCACCACAAAGCGCAACAGCGCAATCAACGTTTCCTCGCACAAGGGCAGCTGTGGTTCAGGCAAGGCGCTGGCAAGCTCCACGTTAAAACGCAGCGGCTGCTCGACAAAGCCGGCAAGCAAATTTACGAAGTCATGCAGGCGTGCCAGCATGCCGGCCAACGCAGCTGTGGCCGGCATCGTGGGTGGCAACGGCGGCGCAGCAGTTTGCAGCCACTGGCGGATTGAGTCGGCCAGTGGCTTGTCGGGCACGGCTTCCTGCCAGGCCGCGGCTTCATCGAGCAGATCGCGTAAATGCAGGTGTGCACGCCATAGCAAGCCGGCCGGCGGCGGCTGGGTAGCTGCTTGCTGGTGCAGTGCCAGCAGCAGGCTGCAGAAGCGCTCAATCACCGGCAATTTCACCGCAGCGGCGCCCTGCTCCAGCAACAGCAGCTCCGTGGTGAGCGCCGGTGCGTGCTGTGCATAACTGTGCGAGTCAGCAAACCACTCCGGCACTACTTGCTCCGACAACATTACGAATGCGCGCGACAGCCGTTCGGGAATGCCCGCCAGCGGAATGGCTTCCTCATTTTGCTCCCCCTCGCACACGCCCTGGAAAGCCACACGATCCACCAGACGTGCCGGCGACGCCGGCCACTGCTGCAGCAACTGCAAGTGCCCGCGAGTGATCTGCCGGGCTGAACTGCCCGGCCATTGCGACAAATCCAGTGCGGCGGCAAAGTCATGCCACATCCGCAACAAGCGCCGACCCACCGGCACGCGATGGTACCAGTGCACCATCAGGCACTGATGCCACAGTTGGCACAGCCACGACAGGCTGCGCTGCCCGGCTGCCAGCAGCAGCCACGGCAAGCGATAATGCAGCAGCAGCAACGGATACGACAACAACACCGGCGCCGGCGCCGCTTCGGCCTGTTGTAAAAACATCAGTAATTGCCGGCGATAACGCCCCAGTTCGAGTTGTACCGTTTGCAACAATTCCAGATCGTGGCAGGCCAGTTCAGGTGACTGGGGCGCTTGCTGTTGCTGCAACAATTGCCACAGCTGCTGCCAGCAGTGGACTTGTTGCTGGTAGCTGAACAGCCCGGGATGCAGGATTACCATACTCAATGCCTGCAACAGCTCACTGGCCACAGCCACTGGCGGCTCACGGTGGCCAAATTCCAGCAAGGCGTGCAGCGACCACAACGAATCGGCAATCTCACGCGCAGCCGGTGCCGGTCGGCGCGCCACTGCCACCAGCTGTTGCAGCAGTGCAGCCAGCAAGGGTTGCATAAAGTCGGCAGTCCCGGTGTTCGCCGCCGCTTGTTGCCAGCTCCACAGCTGCCCCAGTGGTGCCTGCGCAGTGACCCTGGCACTGGCACGGAACGCGGTCAGTTCCACCGGCACGCTCCCCAGCAGGCTTTGCTGGATTTGATAAACCGCCGCCAGCAAGCGAACGGTGGTGGCCGGCGCTTGCGGCTGTAACAGCGCTGGCAACAATTTATGCAATTTGACCAGTGCCAACTGCAAGTCATGGCTGCTCGGCAACCAGTGCTGCAACTGTTGCAACGCAGTACTGGTCCGCGCCAGTTCGGCGGCGCTTGCCACGCGCGACTTGTGTGAGCCGAGCATCTGTTCGAGGCGGGCAATCAGCTGGTGCAGCAAGCCCACTGCACTGTCAGCCAGCGCTGGCGGGGCCACTAGCGTTGCCATAATGGCCTGCTCATTGCATCCGCTCCTGCGCCGCGGCCACACACTGCTGTAATTGCTGCAGCGTAAAGGGTCTGGCCAGCACTGCGGTGGCGCCACAGCGGCGCGCCCAATACACATCCGAGCTGCGACCACTCGCAGTCAGCAACAGCCGCGGACAGGCATGATGAAGGGCCAGCTGTCGCAGCAGCTTGAAACCGTTGCTGTGGCTGCCGAGCAGCTCTACACAGATCAACGCCGGCGCAGGGTGCAGTGGCAAGTTCAGTCCGGCTGGATCGCACACTTGCACAGCAAAACCCAACGCTTCCAGCGCACGCTGCAACTGCAGCGCCAGCGTGGCAGATTCCTCACACACTACGGCCAGCGGCGCGTTCATGCGGCAGAGGACAGCTGGCCGCTGACGGCGGCCAGCAATTCTTCCGAGGTAAATGGTTTGGGCAGGAACAGCCCGATGCCGGCCGCCAAAGCCCGGGCGCGCTCAATCACATCATCACGCGTACTGGTGTAAACCACCCGGATGGACTGGTGCTGGGGATGCTCCTGCAGCAAGCGCACAAACTGCCAGGGTTGCAGGGGCCCGCTATCGGCATCCAGCACCACCACCTGGGGCTGGTGCTCAACCACGGCACACAGGGCAGCGATGCTGTCCGCTACTGTGATGCAGCTGCAGTCGCCGGCGGCCAGCATGGCCTCGGCGGTCTGGCGTACAGCGCTATTGTCATCCACTACCAGAATGGTGGTAACGGCCCGCGCAATTGCTTTTGTAACCGGGTTAAGTGCTGCCATGCACGCTGCTCCTGATGTCCCTGTCCCTTATCCAGCCCCGCCAACGCACGTACTGCACCGGCTACTCCACTGTTTAGCACAGGCCGGGCCAGGCTGCCGGTTTTTCTGCGGCCAGCGTGTGGCCGCGCTGCAACTGCGCGCCTATAATCAGGCCAGATTCATTCAGCCGGACTACCCGCATGCGCATCAAACTCGCCGTAGTGATGGACCCCATCGCCGCCATCAACTTCAAGAAAGACACCACGCTGGCGATGTTGCTGGCGGCGCAAAAGCTGGACTGGGAATTGTGGTACCTCGAGCAGAAAGACCTGTATCTGGATCAGGGCCGCGCTTTTGCCGAGATGCGGCCGGTGACAGTGCGCTATGACGCCAACGACTGGTTCACGCTGGGCGACAGCGTGCGGCGCCCGCTGGCCGAGATGCAAGTAGTGCTGATGCGCAAAGATCCGCCGTTCGACAACGAGTTCATATACAGCACCTACATCCTGGAACGCGCCGAACAGGAAGGCACACTCATCGTCAACAAGCCGCAGTCGTTGCGCGACTGCAATGAAAAGGTGTTTTGCACGCAGTTCCCGCAGTGCACGCCGCCGGTGCTGGTGACGCGGCTGGCCTCTCTGCTGCGCGAATTCCACGCCGAACACGGCGATGTCATTTTCAAGCCGCTCGACGGCATGGGTGGCTCCAGCATTTTCCGGCTCAAGCCGGGCGATCCCAACGTGAGTGTGATCATCGAAACGCTGACCAACCACGGCAAGCAGCAGATCATGGCGCAGAAATTCATTCCGGAAATTGCGCAAGGCGACAAACGCATCCTGATGATCGACGGCGAGCATGTGGGCTATGCGCTGGCACGTATTCCAGCGCCCAATGAAACCCGCGGCAATCTTGCGGCCGGCGGCACTGGCAAGGGTGTGGAGTTGAGTGAACGCGACAAATGGATTTGCGCACAAGTAGGCCCCACGCTGAAAGCCAAGGGCCTGATCTTTGTCGGGCTCGATGTGATCGGTGATTACCTCACCGAAATCAATGTCACATCGCCCACCTGTGTGCGCGAACTCAATACCATGTTCAATCTCGACATCGCCGGCGACCTGATGCGTTGCCTGGCCGGCAAGCTGGGAGCCTGAGCGGTAACCACACGATGTACGACGAGCTTGACCAAGGTGATTCACTGGGGCTGACGCAAGAGCGCCTGGGCTTCACGCTGTTCATGTCGTTGTGCGTGCACGCCGTACTGATTCTGGGTGTGGGCTTTACCGTGACGATGGCACCCAAAATTGTCAGCAACTTTGAAATCACCCTGGCCAGTTACCGCAGCGACAAAGCCCCCGACCATGCCGACTTTCTCGCCCAGGCCAACCAGCAAGGCAGCGGCACCGAAGACAAGGCGCTGGCACCTGCAGCCCTCTACAAGGCGCCGTTTGTCGCCAACAAGATCAACAAGCTCGACCAGTTCATGAAAGAACGGCCGGTGGTGCCGGTGCCGCAACAACAGGACATCATCAGCCGCAAGAGCGGCGAGCAACCGCCTAAGCAGGAACCTGTGCCTGACAAAAAGGATCTCAGCAAACTCGACAGCAAATCGCTGGGCGATGCCGTGGCCAGCCTGCAGGCCCAGCTCGACGTGCATCGGCAGGAATATGCCAAGCGCCCCAAGCGCTACACGATTTCCTCGGCCTCCACGCGCGAAAGCCGCGATGCGGTCTATCTCGACAACTGGCGCAAGCGCATTGAAGGCATCGGCAATCTCAATTATCCGGAAGAAGCCACCAAAAACGGCATCTATGGCACGCTGCGGCTGATGGTATCGATCAATCCCGATGGCACCATCAACGACATCCGCATCCTGCGCTCGTCCGGCGAACGCGTGCTGGATGCCGCTGCGATCCGCATTGTGCAATTGTCGGCGCCGTTTGAAGCGCTGCCGCCGGCAATGCACAAGGACATCGACATACTCGAGATCATCCGCACCTGGCAGTTCCAGCGCGGCAATACCTTCACCAGTTTCTGATCGGAGTCTTCCATGACTGCACCTGCTTTCGACAGTGCCAATTCGCTCAAGGACCATTTCCTGATTGCGATGCCCAACCTGCGCGAGCCGTTTTTCGCCAACAGCGTGGTCTATGTAATGCAACACAATGAAGCCGGCGCCTTTGGCCTGGTGGTAAATCACCCGATGCAGATCCAGCTGGACGCAGTGTTCGAGCAGCTTGGCATCAAGGATCTGCGGCCGGTATCTGCGCTGCAATCCGTATTGGCCGGCGGCCCGGTGGAGAAGGAAAAAGGCTTTGTATTGCATGATGCCGAGCCGAACTGGCCGTCGTCGATGGCGCTCAAACCCGGCCTCACGCTGACCACCTCGAAAGAGATTCTGGAAGCCATCGGCCACAACGACGGCCCCGAGCACTATCTGGTGGCGCTGGGTTGCTCGGGCTGGAACCCGGGCCAGCTCGAAAAAGAGATCACCGAAAATTCCTGGTTCACCTGCCCGGCTTCCAGCGAGATCCTGTTCTCCACCGATTTTGCCAACAAACCCAACATGGCCGCGGCCACGCTCGGCTTCACGATGGCGCAGCTGACCTCCGACGTGGGATACAGCTGACACGATGAGCACTGCACAGCGTTATTTCGGCATCGACTATGGCACCCGCAAACTCGGCATCGCCGTAGGCCAGACCCTGACCCGCACCGCGATGGGAATCGCCGTGGTGCCGGTGCGCAATGGCGAACCCGACTGGCCGCAGCTGGATCAGCTGGTCAAACACTGGAAGCCACAGGCGCTGGTGATCGGCATGCCCTACAACATGGATGGCACCGACAGCGACATCATGGTGCGCGTGCAGGAATTTGCCCAGGGATTGAGCGAGCGCTATCAACTGCCATGGCATGGAGTGGACGAGCGCCTCAGCACGCGCGAAGCTAAAGCCATCAGCCGCCACAATGCCGACTTAAGCGGCAAACGCTACAACGACCGGGGCCAGGTGGATGCAATGGCCGCGCAGTTGCTGCTGGAATCGTGGTTCGAGAATCACTGAGACGCGGCTATTGACGCGCGGCCGACCCCATCAAAGCGGTGAGCGTATTCCACTCTGCAGTGGAAAGATCACGATGTTTGCCGCTGTCCAGTTCGCCGAGCGTGAAAGGACCAAAGGCGATACGCTTGAGTTTGTTGACTTCATGCCCGACCGCCTTGAACAAACGGCGCAATTCGCGGTTCTTGCCTTCCTGCAAGGTGACAAACAAATGTGATTCGCGGCCGCTCAGTTTGCGTACCTCCACTTTGCTGGCACGCAGCATTTCACCGTCGTCGTCGACTCCCGCTACCAGTTTTTTCAAAGTGTCATCAGAAACTTTGCCATCGACACTGATCACATATTCGCGCGGTATCGCGTTGACGGGTTCGGTGAGAAAACTCGACAGGCGCGTGTCATTGGTCAGCAGCAGCAAGCCACTGGTGTGCAGGTCGAGCCGGCCCACTGCATGCAACTGTTGCAATGATTCCGGCAGCAGGTCGAACACGGTCTTGCGGCCGTTTTCATCGCTGCGCGTGGTGACATAACCGCGCGGCTTGTGCAGCACGATGCAAGTGCGCTCGCCTTGCTGCAGCAACACGCCATCGAGCGTGAACTGGTCACGCTCCGGCACCACCGCCAGTTTCGGGTCGCGACTGACGCGGCCATTGACCGCCAGCCGCCCCGCAGCAATCCACTGTTCGGTTTGCGTGCGCGAGGCCAGCCCGAGTTTCGACAAGGCGCGCACCAGCGGCACGGTGCCGGTGGTGCTGGCCTTGCTCTCGGGCTTGCTCTGACTCCAAACACCAGGTTTGACTGGCGACTTGGTGTTTCTGCTCATGTAATAACCTTGCCAGCAAGACTGACAGCATTACGTTGCGGCTGATGAACAGCAGTTTGGTTGCCACTGCCGGCGGCGTTGAGCCACCCCCTGCGATGGCTAGCCAGCATGCGCAGGGAATCCCTGATTTCGGTAAAACGCTGGCGCATGGCTAAACTTGCCTCCTTGTGGATAGAACCAAGCCGATCTATCTGGCTTTGACATGGAAGCACAACAGCAGTGATATTCACACGCTTAATTAACCACCCCCAGGAGCCAGCCCATGCATGGCTTTGACTGTTAGGCTATGAAGGAAACTCGCTGCCATTTTTGTCAACATCCACCGGGTCTTTGCTGAATATTTTCCTACCGGTAAACATTGCTGAAATTATCGCACCCTGCTCTTTCACTTCGGTGATGATTACCGCTGCAATATGTAACAGTACGATGAAACACAGCACAAAGAAATTGAACTCGTGAATAGCAATGTACGGAGAACGGAAATCCCGCATGCTCTTATAAGCCATGGCATCATACATGTCGGGCGAGTAAGGCAATAAGCTTTCGGGCGGAACGCCATTTGCAGCAACCCATTGCGCAATCCAGTGCCCGAAAGGAGGATAAAATATATCTGTGCCTGCCAGCACAAGACCTGTTATGGCCTGGATAGCGAGTAAAACGAACAGCACAAAAACAGCGATACGCCCCAAGGGGTTGTGGCCAAGATAGTGCTCCGGCTTTCCTGACATAAAGGCAAATACATAATTACGCAGTGACTGTATGAAACCTTTGCCGCCAGGGATTATTGACTTCCATCTGGCATAAGGGTTCCCCACAAAAGCCCAGATAAACCGCCACAACAGATTCAACACAAATACATAGCCAATCAGGCTATGCGTTATCTTGACCAATACCTTGCCATCACTGGTCAGCCCGAGAGCGCTATCCTTGAGAATCACGACTCCAACAGCTGCCAGCGCAAACACACAAAGCACATTGATCCAGTGAAACCAGCGGGTTACAGCGTCCCATGCCGCGTAGGATTTTAATTCAGTCATAAAAATAGCCTGTTAGAGTGGAAACAATGAATGAGAGTGTTCGCGCAACGTGATTATTATCAAACAGATAAAGGGGATGATCTGTTTTTCTGCTTACGCTATTTAATGGAAATTGGTTTTACGAAGATTCGCGAGATTTTCCGATTAGACTCTTCTGCTCTCTCAATATCTTGATCTGTAGCAAGCTTGCCAGCTTTAGCGCAGGCTACACTGCGACCTCATGCAAAGAGGTGAGCTGCTATAGCTATCGATTACAAAGTCTTGTTACCGCATATTGTTAAGTAGCATTTTCTGCAGATCCGCTTTGATTCCATATTGACCAGTGTAAATACGCATTACTTTAATTATCTGTCGCGCATTATCTGGCCTTATCACTTAATTACATTTTTTAGAAAATCTCCAAAATATAAAACAATCAGGAAAGCATAAAGTGCAGGATATTCTGCGCTTTATATGTTTTTTCTTTTAAAAATATCATTTCATAAAATGGCGTTATTTAACGAGGCTTTGCCAAAACAGCCTGATCATATACGGATATCAATATGTTATTGCTAAAACGATTTACCTCAGTTGTTGCGCTGATTATTGCCATCACTGCCGCTGCGCCGAGTCTGGCTACTTCCACTTTTGCGCGCCAAACCGGATTGCCCTGCGCGGTATGTCATTATCAAAATTTTCCGGCGCTCAATCCCTTCGGTCGAAGTTTCAAGTCAAACGGCTATACCATGGCAGTAATGGAAGATCCCAGCCAGGCAACGAGCATCCCGCTAAAAGACGCTCTGAACGCCGGGATAATAACCAAAATTATCTACCAACAATCCAATGGCCCCAGGGTTTCTGGCCTCAACAACACCAATAATGGAGAGTTCCAGTTTCCCAGTGAATTGTTACTGAACGCAGCAGCACGCATTAACAACAATATTGGAGTAATGGTGGAACTGGATCTAAATAGCGCAGACACGATAGTGAGTGGGCTTAAATTGCCATTTCTCTATAAAGTAAAAGGCTCCGTAGTGGGAGCCATCCCCTTTAGTACCTCATCGCAAGGTGCGGCCTATGGTTTCGAACTTTTGAATACAGGTGCTGTCCGATTCTCCCGTGTTGCTGAAGACCGCAGTGCGATTTCGGCGCAGCAATACATTGGCGCAGCCACAAAAGCCCAGGGAATCGCAGCAGTAGTGAGCAATAGCAAATATTTTGCCAACTTCAGCAAATGGTCTCCTCGTTCATTTGGAGATAATTCAGGGGCACCCACCGCAAACTATTTGCGTATGGCGATGACCCCCCAAGTAGGCAGTTGGGATCTCGGCTTGGGGGTGCAGTCATGGAGTGGCAATGCAACCGAACCCACCCAGTTGTTCAAGGTAAATACCAAAGCCTGGGCATTTGACGCCCAGGCACAGGCAACAATCGGCAAACTGCCACTTGGACTGTATTTTTCTCATGCCGTTGCGCAGGGAACCCCTGTCGGATCTTTTACCCGCAACCTGTTCAACAGCAACCCGATGGATAAAAAATCTACAGCACTAATCGGACAATTAGGCGTTGTGCCTGGCAAGTCAACCGTGTTGCTTAGCTATCGTCAGGGTAAAAACGGGAATGCAATCAACAGTACCGATAACGCATGGATGTTCGGCGGCACATATTTGCTGGTGCAAAATGTACAACTACAATTGAATTACACCAGCTATTCCGGTAACGCTTACAATGGCACGCCAGCAAATGGCGACCGAATGATCACGTTTATGCTCTACTCCGCCTTTTAGTTATCCGCGCCAATTGCTTTGAACATATTCATATTTGTAGTTGTGTAATCCCGCTTAGCATGAGCGAACCCTTGCCCAGTTCCTTCAAGCTGATGTCCACCGCACTTCCACCAGATTCACCACAGCGTTCTTCTGGAACACAGGGACAAAAACCCGGGACTTAGCGGCGGACTGTGCCTTTCGCCCGCTGCAGGATTCGGCCTGCCTCCTGGAGGGAAATCTGCGGCGCCCGGTTCGACCAGGCAACGAAGTGGTCAGGCCGGACCAGCACCAGGCTCGCTTGGTAACGCGCCGCTTCACCTTCAGCATGCGCCTCGATGATGGTCAGCGGCATGTTCAGCCCGGTCGCTGCATCCCGGAATGCCTGAATCGCGTCTGGGTGTGCATCGAAGGCCAACAACGCAAACCCGCTGCCAAGCATGTCAAACACATTGGCACCTGAACCCAGCGTTGCCGGTGCCAGGTGGTGGCCGGCTCTGGCCTCGAAGCGATGTGATCCTTGCGCGCTGCTGACACCGGGTTCACTGCCGGCATGCCACACGATGGCCGAACCTTCGTAATTCGGCTCGAACGCATGCACTTCGCCAACAGCGCCCTGGGCCCGCGCCTGCAATGCTGTTGCGAACGCAACCGAATCACGCTCCGGGCTGAACGCTTCCAGAAATTCGCGATCGTTTTCGATCGACTTGGCAATGAAGTCATCGATGGTCGACTTGAACACCGGGCGGCGCTCCCCGTCATAGGAATCGAGCAGTCTCTCGTCGCCCCAGCCTTGCAACACGGCAGCCAGCTTCCAGCCCAGATTGCGCGCGTCTTCCAGACCCGAGTTGACGCCGTAACCACCGTAAGGCGGATGGCTGTGGGCGGCATCTCCGGCGATGAACATGCGCCCGGCACGATAGCAATCAGCAATGGCAAATCTCAGGTCCCAGAAACCGATGTGCTCGAACTCGACGTCGAATTTTGCACCGACGGCCTCGTGCAAATAGGCACGAAAGTCGAAGTTGTCTGCCGTCGTGCCGGCCGGCACCGGCGCATGGAAGAACCAGGTGTTGCCAAGATCGACACGACCAAAGAACTTCCAATAGCCCTGCAGCGCGGGTTGCAGCACGTTGTAGAAGGACTTGCCGGGATAGCACTTGAGCAGCTCGTGCAGTCCCGTCGACCGGAACACCAGCAATACCATCATGCGATCGTGCGCGTTAAGTGTCTGCGTCAGGCCGGACTGCTCGCGCACCCGGGAACGAGCGCCGTCGCAGCCGACGACGTAAGCGGCGCGAACGACACGCTCTGCGCCATCTACACGCGCCGTGATGGTGGCGCTCACCCCCGCGTCATCCTGGGTGATGGTGACTGCGTCCCAGCCATAAAGCGTTTGTACCGACGGCAATTTGCCCGCTCTTTCGCGCAGCACCGCCTCAGTCGCGTACTGCGGCAGGCGTTCGTTGGCGGTGAAGTAGTACTGCTTGACCAGGTCGCGCTGCAGCCAATCATGTACATGCGGCCCCAGCAGTGTGCCGTAGGCCGTCAGTCCGCCGATGCCGTATTCCGGCGGGATGGTGCGCGCCGCCCGCAACTGCTTTTCTGCGCCCCAGAAATGGAAGTGCTCCAGCGTCCGCTGCGTCAGGTTCTGACCTTTGGGAATCGGCTGTGGCTGCAGGTAGCGTTCGATGACGAGACAACGCACGCCGCGCTGCCCCAGTTCGATGGCCAGGCCCATGCCAACCGGGCCCCCGCCGATGATCAACACCTCTGCATCGGATTGTGATGTTGTCGCTTGGTTAATTCGCATGCCGGGTGTCTTGATCAGGTCTGTCAGGTGGGGTAAGCATAAAGCCCCCGACTCTCGCCGGGGCTCTTGTTCATGCGGCGGTGTTCAGCTTACCGGCTGACCTGCAGACTGTCGCCGGCACCCGGACCTTGGGCTGGCCCGCTGCCCAGGATGTCTCCGGTGGAGACCAGCTTGACCCACAGTGAACCGTTGGCCTTGTAGTACGAAGTGGTGGTGGCCTTGCGCAGCGCATCCAGGCTGTCCTGCACCGTGCCCGCATTTGCAGCGGTGAAGCCCGGCAGCTCGAACATCACCCACGAACCCTTGTCCAGTTCCTTTACATTAATGTTCACCAACGGCCGTTCGGTGGTGACCTTGTACTCGCTGCCCGCGCGTACATTGGTTTCGCCGCTGGCAGTGAACTGCTTGCCATTACGGCTGAGCACGACTGGCGGACCTGCAGGGGCAGGCGTACCTCTGATGCGACCACCGCCGGGGGCAAGCACAACGGCAGCTGGTGCAGCAGGTACAGCTGGTGCAGCACCACCGGCAGGACGCGCACCGCCCGGAGGACCGCCAGCACCAGCAGCGCCGCCACCGAAGCCAACAGCACCACCACCGCCACCAATATTCATGCGCCCGATATCGCCCTTGCACACTGCAGCGTTCCAGGTGGGTTTGACCTCGCAAGCTTCATCGACGTCGATGCCGGTGATGTTGACGATGTAGGAATTGGTGACCCCGGTGATGGAGCCATCCTTGTCGTTGAACACCGCGGTCTTGTAGACGGTATTGCCGTAATCATCGTTGCTCCACCGGTTGTCAATCGGCGGGAAATACACCGGCTTGGCGTTGATGAATTTCGCGCGCTGTACGATGTTGTTGGAACTCATGCCGAAGCTGGTAAACAGCAGGTACGAGATCGCTCCCGTCTTGCGGGTGGCGTTGTCCTGGTAATTCACGAAGGTGTCATTGTCCAGTTCATGATGGTAGTCATAGAACTCGTAAGCACGGATCGGGAAATCCGCAACAGTGGGCTGTGGCAAGCTGCGGCCGTACGCCTTTTCCGATTCAGCCTTGGGGTTGCCGATGTTCTCGGTTTCGCCAACGAACAGCGAGTCAACCACCCGTGACGTATAGGGCGCACGACCAGCGTTGCCGGACGCATGCGTGAAGCCAATGGCGTTGTCGGCCATCTTCAGGTTCTTGTAGAGGTGCAGCTCACCACGGGCCCAGATGCCGCTATTGCGGTTCTTGTAGCTGGTGAAATCCTCGACAACCGATTCCACTTGCGCGCTGTTCGCGTCAGCGGGATTGACATTGGCCACATAGCCGCCGACAGCGAAATGGCCATCGGCCCTGGGGGCGCGGTCACCCATGAAACCGTCGAAGTTCGAATGGGAGACGTTGCCCTTGAACTCGCGGAATTTCGTGCGACGCGGCCAGGTGGACTTGCTGAGATCCGAGCCTTCGAACGCGCCGGTCGGATGCTCCGGGAAGGCGAGCCAGAAACCGGTCGAGTCGGAGCCCGCGGCCACGTTGTCGCGGTAGGTGTTGTCAGGATTGGTGATCCAGAAGGTCGACGCCGTATTGTCGGAAGGGATCAGGACATCCTTGGCGTTCTGGCCGGTCAAATTGAAGTTGGT
>CAINTJ010000043.1 GCA_903853385.1 uncultured Gammaproteobacteria bacterium | reverse complement strand
TTTCAGCAGGTGGTTAATGAATCAACACAACCGAACGTATTCGTTCGGTTACAAGTCAGGTTCGCCGTTCTTCTGCTCATCTAAGAGCGACAGAAGGCAGTCTATAGACTTTTCAAATCCAGCAAAGCAGCCCGCTCTATAGCCAAAGTCAAATTCTGACTTATTGCCAGTAGAGCGGAGCGCGTCAACAGCGTACTGCGTCTGTAAGCTCTTCAGCTTATTTAGCAGTATGGTTTCAAAGTTCATGCAGGGGTCTTTTTACCGTTGCTTGGTTCTTTAGGCAGTGTCTTACCATCAACAGGCAAGCCAGCAGCCAGACGGTGCTTTTGACGAACGGCGCCGCTGTTCATAGGAACGGTGCCAGTGGTTGGTTTATCGGCCATCTTAATTACCTCGTACCGGGGTTAATACCAGTGCCCGTGCTAAGGGCGACTTTCTCACCAGACATGATCTCTGCAGCAGCTAATCGCATTGCAGTTTCATTATCAGCAGCGTTCATCGCAGCACGAGTCTGATTGCTTTCCTCGGTGCGTTGATTTTCCTGCATCTGTCTGAATTGTTCAAGTTGTTGTTGAGCTTGAAGTTGTTGAGCTTGTTGCTGCATAGACATCTGAGCATCAACTTGCTGTCCTTGCTGAGCAGCTTGTAACTTAGCCATCTCCAGTTGCAACTTAGCTTGTTCAAATTGCATTCTAGCCTGCTCAAGCTGCGAGCTTTGCTGTAGCGCCAATTGCTTGATCTGTCCATCTTGCTGCATCTTGGCTTGCTGTAGTTGCATTGTCTGTTGCAGTTTCATCTGATCTGCTTGCATACGTTGCTGTGCCAACTGCTGCTGAGTCTGAGCATTGAGCTGAGCGACCTGCATCGTGTTATCTGGCGGCATTGGTGGCTGAGGAGCATACTGCTGAGCCTCTTGCCCAATCTGTGCAAGCATCTGTTCAAAGCCCTGCATCTGCTGTTCAATGAGCTTTTGCACCTGCAGCACAATGCCAATCTCTTGCTGCCCTTCAGGCAGAATAATATTTTTATTGGTCGCAGTGATCACAGCCTCATGCGCCTGCGTCAGGTAATAGTTCAATAAATGATCACGCAAGTGCATGGCCATTGGATACAGGAATGTGCGTGTAATGATTGGGTTCTTGCCGAACATGGGCGATTGCAAGAAGGCCAAGTGCGCCTTAATGTGTGCCATATGATCTTGCTTAGGCACTACGAATATTGGCTGGCCCATGGTCGCTGAAACGTTTTCACTGACAGGATCTACGTCTTCTTTGCCGGGCACTTCAACCAGAATATCATCCGGCACCTTCATCACGCGCAGGAACATTTCCTCGACCTTGCGCATGTCATACATCTGAGGCATCGCCTGAGCGCGCTGCATGATCGCCTGAATCTGTGCAAATCGCTGCGTCTCACTGAAAATTGCAGGGTCGCTGACAGGGATGACGTCCATCGGACCATCAAAGTCTGCAGGATTGACCTCAAAATCACCTGCCTGAGCCTGAATATCTTCTTCAGTCAAATATGCCGAGTTAATTCGGTGCAGAATCTTAAAAGTACGCTCCATCGCGCCGTGGATACGCGAATGGATAGAGCTAAACACGACCATGCCCTGTTCAATCAGCGCCAAAGTCGTTCCGACAGGCTGATTTGGGTTCTGATCAGACAATTTTTCGAAAGATGTCTGTACTACGCCCTTACCAGTGTCGATTAAGAAGCCCAAAAGCTGGAAAAGCACTGAACTTGGCGGATTAAATGGTAATGGCATCGCAATTTTGCGAACGTCATCGACCATCGCGCCGCCTTCGATCTCCACAACCTCTGTCGGCTGGATATTGATCGTCTGGCCATTAGGCCCGCCCTTCAATTTGAGCATTGTTGGGACGTTTTGGATGTGTGCAGAGTCTAAAAGTGCGCGTAATGCACCAGTTGCGGCGCCAGAAAGTCCGCCGATCATGTGAGTCAGGCCAATTGGGTACGCTCCGCGCCATGGAATGAATGGATATTCGACAATCCAGTCCAGTTCGCGCTTCATGTCATCGCCTTTATCCCAGTTTCGATACAGGCTTAGTGCCTTACCACTGGCTTTGTCGATGCTGATGATATAAGGCGCCATGCCTTCATCAAATTCTAGGTTGGTGTACACCTCAAAAATGGTGCGCAGGCCGTCTTCGTTGTATGACGTATCCTTTCTGCCTTCGATCTTGTCGTTGGCCATGCTTGCCTTACTAAAGTCAATGTCGCCGGGACCGCCAACATCAACATCAATGTACATACCGGCCTTAACACGCCGGTTGTATTCCATACTGGTGACGTATTGCACATGCGTTTTTCTTTCAGCAGTGTAGAAGTTAGTAGCCGCAAATGGCAGGTATACGTCATCAATAGGAATAAATTCGGCAGATGGGCGACGGTATTGATGATTAAACATCAATTTTAAGTATTGAGCTCCACCCAATGG
>CAINTJ010000042.1 GCA_903853385.1 uncultured Gammaproteobacteria bacterium | reverse complement strand
CTGCGAACCAATAAGATCCATCACCAGGATTTGCTCAGGCTCCTCTTTGAGTACTACCGCCGTCAGCACCTGGCCGGTAAGTCGTTGCCGCAGCAACCACACGTGATAGCGATGATGCGGGTGCTGCATAAAGCGGTAATTCACCCTGGCCGCGTTCTTGTTCACCAGCACAGCCGCCGGCATCGATGCTTGCATCTGTTGCCAAAGCGCATCGAGGGTGTCTGCACACGCGGCAACGCTGTCTGGCTCAATCTGGCGCCAGCCGTACAGCCAATCGCTAAGCCGGGAGGTGACCGCCGGAAATCGCAGCTCGCTCATGGTGCCGACCACTGCATACAAACGTAAATGTTCTGCCAGGTGCAGAGCGCGGTTACTCGGAAAGCCAAAGCCCAGCAGGAATTCCTGCCCGTAACCGACAAAGCGCTCAATGAAGGTGCTGGCTGCCACAAACATCGGGCTGTGTTTGCGCACTGCATGGCGCACTTTGGGTGAAACCATGACATCGCAAATTTGCACGGCGTGGACGAGCTTGCCCTCGAACACGACTTCGACGCCGGCGCCGCCGTAATGGGCTACCAGCTCGTCTCCATCCCAGACTCCCACGCCATGGCCGCCGCTCAGTGGATATTTCCACTGCCAGCAGGCTGCTGACATGGGCTTGCCAAATATGTTCTCGAACAAATGACACATCTCGCCGGCATTTTCAGCACGGATTTCATCAACCCGGAAATTCTCGGGGGGCGAGATGGATGTTGGGGATTCCACAATATTTATCCAACGGACAAAAGCCAAGCGCCAAGGTTATCATGGCGCCCTTGCCTGGAGGTTTTAAAGTGTTGATCCTGCCGAACTCGTGTTTCCTGCATGTGCCCAAGACCGGAGGTTCATGGGTTAAAAAAGCCATTGCCGCCGCCGGCTTGCCCGGCGAGGAATTCCGCGTGGGCAGATACGACCATACCAGGCTGAGCCATTGTCCTTGTCCGGACAAGTTCAAATTTGCGTTTGTACGGCACCCGCTCAGCCTCTATCGCTCCTACTGGCAGTTCAAAATGACCTACGGCTGGGATCCCCACAATGCGCTCGACCAGCTATGCCAAGCTGACGACTTCACCACTTTTGTCACTGCCGTGCTGGATCAGGCGCCTGGCGTCTACAGCGTGAGTTTGCATGATTTCGTAGGAGCGCCCGGCCATGAAATCAACTTCATCGGCCGCTATGAAAACCTGGTCGAGGATCTGATCCATGCCTTGCAGCTGGCCGGCGAAGTTTTTGATGAAACCGCGCTTCGTGCACTGCCACCCTACAACATCAGCGACAAGGCACGGTTCCCGGCGGTGTTCACACCCGAACTGGCAGCGCGGGTGTTGCAGGCTGAAGCGGAAGTGATGTCGCGCTTCGGGTACTGAAGTCCTTAGAAACTTTTTCTGCCCAGCCACAGCCCTTGCGTCAGCATGATCGGCCAGTTCAGATCCTGCATCAGCAGCTCGCCATGCAGTGCCATCGTGCTTGCCACTTCCGCAAATGTCAGTGGCCGCTCATCCGGGAACTTCCAGTTACCCGTGGTTTCCGCCAGCGAGCGCACCGTGCGATACAGCCAGGTTGGCGTCGGAAAACTGATCAATACCAGACCACCGGGCCGGGCATAGCGATAGTGGGTGGCAATGGCTTGCGCTGTGCCGGCCTCATCAAAATGCTCGATCAGGCCGACACTGAACACCAGGTCGGCCTGGGCTTGTTGCTGCGGATTGAGCACATCGTCTTCAATCACGCCCAAGCCCGGCAACTGCTGGCAACGCCCGGCCAGCAGAGACAAACCAAAACGATTGTTATCGACAGCCAGATATTGGCGGGGCTGAAGTTGTCGATGCAGCGCTGACACAAAACAGCTGTTGGCACCGCCCAGCTCGACGATGACGGGCGCGGGT
>CAINTJ010000041.1 GCA_903853385.1 uncultured Gammaproteobacteria bacterium | reverse complement strand
AATCTTTTATCCCAACTGGGATGATGAATTACGCAAGGGCTTCCAGCAGGAAACCGAGATGCTGTTTGAAAGCATCGTTCGCGAAGATCGCCCGGTTACCACTTTGCTGGACGCTGATTACACGTTTTTGAATGAGCGGCTCGCTAAACATTACGGCATACCCAACATTTACGGTGCGCATTTCCGGCGCGTCACGCTTGCCGACAAGTTTGACTACCGCAGAGGCCTGCTGGGCCAGGGCAGTTTCCTGTCAGTAACTTTCACGCAGAATTTCCGCACCTCCCCGGTGAAACGCGGCGTTTGGGTACTGGAAAACATTCTGGGC
This sequence comes from uncultured Gammaproteobacteria bacterium, assembly GCA_903853385.1. GTDB lineage: Bacteria > Pseudomonadota > Gammaproteobacteria > Pseudomonadales > Pseudohongiellaceae > CAILUG01. The sequence continues at coordinate 8,825 of CAINTJ010000041.1, read as the reverse complement.
ACACCACCACCGGAACCACCGCCCAATGTGCCCGCTCTGGAAGCGACCGTCGATGCCGACCATCCGATCCGCACCTTGCGTGACCAGTTGACGCTGCACCGCAAGGAAGAACCTTGTGCCACATGCCACAAGATCATGGACGGGATCGGTTTTGCGCTGGCCAATTTCGAAGCAGACGGCAGTTGGCGCAGCCTGGAGGGCCATCCCCGCAAAGGCGATGGCAACTCGTGGCCCATCAATGCCTCGGTAGAGTTGTGGGACGGTACGCCGGTGAACGGGCCGGTTGAGTTGCGAGCCAATCTGCTGAAGTACTCACCCCAGTTTGTGCGTTTCATGACCGAGAAATTGCTGACCTATTCACTGGGCCGCGGAGTGGAGTATTACGACATGCCCGTCGTCCGCTCTATTGTGGCCGGTGCCGAAGCCGGTAATTACCGCTTTTCATCACTCATCATGGGAATAGTGGAAAGCGCACCTTTCAGGATGCGAACCAAACTGGAGGAAGTCCAATGATATTCATAACCCGCAAACAGCTCGCACGTCGCACCTTTCTTCGCAACGCCGGTGTGGCGATTGCGCTGCCGCTGCTTGATGCAATGGTGCCGGCACTGACGCCGTTGGCACAGGCGCAATCGATATTGGTCCCCAAGCGGTTCGTCGGAGTCTGGCATCCACAAGGCGCAGCACCGGGTTACTGGAGCCCGTTGCAGACCGGCAGCGATTTCGAATTTTCGTACATCACCAAGCCATTGGAAAAACTGCGCGACCGTGTGGTACTGATCAGCGGTCTCGACGTGCCGGAAGCGTTCTCCACCGAAGAAGAACCCGGCGGCAACCATTCGCGCGGAGCCGTGTTTCTCTCTGGTGCCCGCGCACGCCGCAATGCCGTCAGCCCTTATATCGGTGTCACCATCGATCAGCTGATTGCACAGAAATTTGGCAAAGACACCATCCTGTCGTCGATCCAGCTTGGCGTTGAAGATGCCGGCAACTATGGCAATTGCAACTGGGGCTACAGCTGTGCCTACACCAATTCGGTGTCGTGGGTGACCCCCACACAGCCGTTGCCAACAGAGATCAATCCGCGCATAGCTTTCGAACGCTTGTTTGGAGACGGCGCCAGTGCCGAAGACCGCCTGCGCAGCCGAAAGCTCAATGCCAGCATTCTCGACTCGGTGACCGGTTCCATCCCCGAACTCAAGCGCGAACTTGGCTCTGGTGACAAGTTGCGGCTGGATACCTATCTGGAAAATGTGCGTGAACTGGAACGTCGCATCCAGATCGCCATCGCCAACTCTGTGGCTGAACCAGCCGACGAAGTGCCCTTCGGCATTCCACGCGGCAAGGGGGAACATTTCAGGTTGATGTTCGACTTGATTGCCCTGGCGTTCGAAGCCGATATCACCCGCTCGGCCACCATGATGATGGGACGCGATCTTTCCGGTTTCAATTACCCGGAATCCGGCACCACCGGGGGCTGGCATTCCACTTCGCATCACGGCGACAAGCCGGCAAACATTGCAGAGTACGCCAAGATGAACCGCTACCATGTGACTGTGGTTGCCGAGTTCCTCAAAAAACTACGCAACATTCCGGAAGGTGACGGCAACGTGCTTGACCACATGCTGATGTACATGGGCAGCAACATGGGCAACTCGCACCGTCATGCCCACCAGAAAGTACCTGTCATTCTGGCCGGCGGCATTGATGGCACTTTCAAAGGCAACCGCCATCTGCTTTATCCAGACAACACCGAGAAAACATCGAACATGCTGCTCAGCATCCTCCATCTTTACGGCATCCAGCGTGACAGTATCGGTGAAAGTACGAAGCCGTTGAACATAGCCTGAGACCAGCAGGAGCGCCGTTGGTCGCCGTGTTGCAGTCAGGTGCCAACAACAATCAAGAATGAGTAGTTTCCGGAGTTTGTTGATGAAGTGGATGTACTTGTACGGACCGGTGTCCGTTCTGCTGGCAGCGCTCCATGTTCCTGCTTATGGCCAAAGCGCTGCACGGCCCCAGGTTGAGCTGCCGCAAGGAGCGGTGCGCAATGTAATCCTCAGGAATTGCGTGGCATGCCACGGCATTGATGACTATGCCTTTCATGCACTGGATCGCGCAGGCTGGAAACAGTTGATGGACGTACCGCACAAGCAACGTGGCGTCACGCTGTCAGGCCGCGATGAAAAGGTATTGCTGAATTACCTGAGTGATACTTTCGGTACCGAGTCCATTCCGTTTCCGCGCAATTATATTGCGCCGGCGATAAGTGAATTTTTCACCAATCCGGAAGCCAGGGTATTCCTGGAACGTGTATGCACGGAATGCCATGAACTGAGAGTGTTTGCACACCGCAAGGATGCCGCAGGCTGGCGCGCACTGGTGCTCGACATGCGTGAGCGTGGTGCCAAGATATCGGCTCTGAATATTGAAAAACTGGTTGAATGGCTTGCCCGTGTACGCGGCACCAACCCTGTGGAATAGCACCATGAAAAACCTGCCTGGATTGAAAGTCGTAGTGGTTGCATTGCTGTTGCTGCAAGCCGTATTTGTCCCCTGCAGCCAAGCCGGCATGCTGGCTGATGCGGCCAAAAGCGGTGACATGGCACAAGTCGGCAAGCTGCTGGCTGGCGGCATCAATGCGAACGAAGCGCAGATTGACGGCACCACTGCGCTGCACTGGGCTGCACAGCGTGATGATCTCGCCATGGCGCAGGCCCTGCTCAAGGCCGGAGCCAATGCGGACCAGCGCAATCGTACCGATGCCAAACCGCTGCAGCTTGCCGCGCTCAATGGCAGTGCTGCCATGCTGAAGTTGCTGATTGAAGCAGGCGCAGATGCAAATGCACCGCAGACCACCTCAGGCGATACCGCGCTGATGATTGCGGCGCGCACCGGCATTCCGGCAGCAGTGAATGTGCTGCTTGATGCCGGCGCCAACATCAACGCACGTGAATCCTGGGGTGGCACCACTGCCCTGATGTGGGCAGTGAACGAAGGTCACAACGAGGTTGTCAGCGTGTTGCTGAAACGCGGTGCAGATGTAAACCTGGCGACAAACTTCATCGCCCCGGATACCGGGCGTGGCTTCGAAGGTTCGCCATTGCGGGGCCGCACTGCGGAAGAAGTGGGTCCGGTCCAGGGTGCCTCCGGGGAATTCTCTGCCCTTGTCTTTGCTGCCCGCGAAGGCCTGCTGGAAACCGCGCGCGTACTTGTCGCTGGCGGTGCCAATGTCAACGCGATTTCCGGTGATGGCAAGGACGCGCTGGGCATGGCTGTGTTCAATGGCCATTACGATGTGGCCGCTTTTCTGATCGATAGCGGCTCCCGGGTTGACCAGGCTGATGCGCGTGGTTTTACGCCGCTGTTCTGGGCAGTGGACCGCCGCAACATGGAAACGGCTCCCAACTTTCCGTGGACCATTACCGATGACCCGTTGCCGCTCGTAAAAAAACTGCTGGATGCCCATGCCAATCCCAATGTGGTGATCAATGACACTCCGCAGGCACGCATGCGTGGCGGCTCGCCGCGCATCGTGTTTGCCACATCCCTGATGCGCGCAGCGTTCTCCGGCGATCTTCAACTGGTGAAACTGTTGCTGGAATACGGAGCCAAGCCTTCCATCATGTCGAATAAACATGAAACCACCCTGGCCGCCGCTTCTGGTCTCGGTTTCGTCATGGGCTTTCACAAGGAGCGGCCGATGAGCGAGCGACTGCAAGTGATAAAGCTGCTGGTGGAATTGGGAGAGGACGTGAACTGGCAGGACGACTATGGCATTTCGCCGCTGATGGTCGCCGGCAATCTGGGTGATGTTGCCATCATCCAGTATCTGGTTGATCACGGCGCAAGACTGGATGCCTACGATCTTGGCAAGAAAAACGACGGTATTTTCGGTGCCAGCATCGAACCGCTAATGCCAATCGATTATGCGATTGGTGTGGGCACTTTCAGACCCAACAACGCCATCGTGTTCAACGAGCCGGCTTATCTGCTGATGAAAAAACTGATGGCGGACAGGAGCATTGCCCACACCACATCGGAATGCACACTGCGCGGCTTCACCTGTTCTGCGGCCGACATGGACCCGCGCAACGTTGCCCCGCTCGGCATCGAAAAAGCCCGCCTGATGCAAACCGGCCATCAGGTAAAAGACGCCACTACCGGCAAAGGACTGCAAGTAACTGATTGACCTGGCGTAGCAGCTAAACCCTCAAGCCTTTGCACCTGCGGCGCGCTTATACCGCTTTCAACAACTGGTCATAGATAGCCATATTGAAATCGCCCGGCAACAGTTGCTCGATCGAGCGGGCGAAGTCGCGAGTCTCGATCAGCATGCGGTGGGTAATGCGCTTGCCCGCTGCATCATTGAGTCCGGGATTGAAGCCCATGCTGAGCGGGTCGAACGGCACCGCGCAACCCTTGGTCGGCAAGTACTGCGCAATTGAGTTGAGCGGACCCATCATGATGGCTTGTGCAAGTGCGACATCAGGTTTGGAATGGCGCCGGTAGGCCGAATCCAGCATTAGCAACAAGCACCAGTAGTTCATATTGCCGAGCCAGGCCAGGGCCCTGAGGTCAGGATCCTTGATGGTGTTTGGACGTCCCTCATAGGCGGTTGGATTAACGGGCACCTGATAGCTTGGATAGCGCTCATCGGTGGCGGCAAGTTCCCAGATGTCGGGAGTGTCCTTGATCAAGGGGTGCGCCCCCTCATAGAGGGAATGAAAGAACTTGAAGTGGCCGAACTCGCCTTCAGCTTTGACATCCCCGATTTCCTGGAACCAGGCGCCGAAATCGAGCTTGATGTCACCGGCTTCCTTGACTTCACCCAGCGTCTCGACCACGGCATCGTAAAGCTTGCCGACGTGATTCGCAGCGATGCTGCCGCCGAGGGTGGCCTTCATCCTGTCGATAAGGTAAACCGAGTCGTTGCTGAGTGATCGCACATGCCCCAGGCGGACCGGATCCGCTTCGACATAGGTGTACTTGGCCAGGCTGACCGCGCTCAGCGGCGCAAGTTCGAATGCGAATGGGTAGAGGTCATTCTCGTAGGGGAAATCCTGGCGCGTGAGTACCGGCGCGGCACCCAGCTCCACGAGCAGCCGGTTTACTCCTCGCAGATGTTGCATCTCCTGGATGACGACGCCCATGAGCGTCATCGTATTCGGCGCCGGACCCCCGACGATTTCTGCGTAGGCGGGCTTGAGTGCATAGGCACTGTAGAGGTACTGGATCATGAGGTCTTGCTCGATCTCGGCGGCTTCCTTCAGGAGCCGTATGAGTTCGAGATAGGGGTCGGTGAAATCCCGCTGTACCGGCGAAAACCGGTGAGTCTTGGCCAGAGCCCTGCCGGGGCCTGCGACGACTCCAAACATGGCGATACTGCGCAACAATGCGCGGCGCGTGATGTCCTTGCCTTTCATGTGAGGTTGTTTCCTTAAATCGAAAGCGTTTGATACTAATTGAAACCGACCTTGCGAAACAAATAAACCTCCGGCCTGTCGGTAGTCAACTTGATCTCGGTGCCGGCGCGCACCTTCGATCCCCCGGATGCTCTTCCATGAACTGGATGATCTGTAACACGCAGCCTTCACAGCCGATGCTGGGCATGCGGATCGTAGTCTCCAGCGGCCGTTGTGCCGCCACAAGGAGCGAGTTTCTGCGGATCGCCTTGCTGGTTTTCCTGTATCCACGATGCCGGTGCGTCCAGCTTGAAATGCGCTTGCGCGCTCGTGGCTGTCAGCACAAAGCCAAGCGCAAACAGGGAATATTGGAGACCCATGCTGATTTTCATCGCGTTATCCTCGCGGTAGGGACTGAGGCTGAATGTAACCCAGCAGGCACGACCAATCCCAATGCTGTCCAGAATAATCTGCTTTACCTCGACGCCGGTGCAATCCCTCGTTATTCTTCCCGATAAATAGGGGCCATAGTGTCCATACCAAAGCTCGTATCGTCAGGGCTTGCAGGGGAAGAGTTTGATCAGAACAACGACCAGTCTGTCGGCAGCACTTGCATTGAGTCTCGGCTTGAATGCTTTTGTCTTCGCTGCCGATGAAAAATCTGTTGCCGCCATTGCGCAGGCAAAGCTCGATAGCTGGACCAGGAACAGCGCTCAGCAGCTGGCGGTGATCGACCAATACTGCGTGAAATGCCACAACTCGGAGGACTTCGCCGGGGGCATCGCATTTGATTTGCTGTCGCTGAGCGACATGGGTCACGACGCAGCCACGTGGGAGCGAGCGGTCCGCAAATTGCGTGCGGGCCTCATGCCGCCGCGCAACAATCCACGCCCGGAACGGGCTGTCCTCGATGGCATGGTGCAGTGGTTGGGCACGGGTCTTGATCTGGCATGGCAAGTGTCACCCAATCCAGGAGCGAAACCGGCAGCGCGCCTGAACCGTACCGAGTACGGCAATGCGGTGAAAGACCTGCTGGCGTTTGATGCGGCTGATCTTGTGCGCAGGTTGCCGGCGGATGCCACCGCGGCCGGCTTTGACAACATCGCCCAATCGCTGAACATGTCGTCCACTTTGCTCGAGGGCTATGTGTCGGTGGCGATGCAGATCAGCAAACGGGCTGTCGGTGATGCTGCAACTGCGCCCACACAAATTGAGTATCGCGCCTCGGGCGGCAAAGCACAGCAAGCCTATATCGAGGGGTTGCCACTGGGGACACGTGGCGGCATGGTCATTGACCACAACTTTCCGGTTGATGCGGAATATGAGTTCCGGGTTGCTGCCAACATTGCGATCGCCGGGCGTGGCAACGATACCGGACGCATGATCTGGTGTGGCGGGCCCAAGCTGGAAGTGATGTTCAATGGCACATCCGTACCTGTTGCCGATCCCGAGCATTTCCGGCTCAAAGTGCCTGCAGGCCCTCACTCCATCGCGTTGGCAATGCTGGATGGACAGCGCTGCGTTGGTGCAGGAGAACTTCTGCTTGCCGATGCCAATGCAGGCCAGGGCAGCGTACAGGGCATCCAAATCGACGGGCCTTACAACATCACCGGCGTGGGGGATACGCCCAGCCGCCGTGCTATTTTCAGTTGTAAGCCAAAAGAGAAGGCAGAAGAGTCGCCTTGTGCCAGACAAATTCTGAGTCGTCTCGCTACGCGCGCCTATCGTCGACCGATCAAAGCCAACGACGAAGCCATCGATACCTTGATGCGTTTCTATGAGGCTGGTCGCGCGGCAATGGGTGGCACCTTCGACAACGGCATCCAGGCTGCGCTGACATGGTTGCTGGTTGATCCCCGCTTCCTGTATCGCTTTGAGGCAGAACCTGCAGGTCTCGCTGCAGGCAGCGTTTATCGGATCAGTGATCTCGAGTTGGCAACGCGGCTTTCCTTTTTCCTCTGGAGCAGCATTCCCGATGAACAACTGCTCGCACTGGCAGCGCAAGGCAAGCTGCGTGAAGTTGCGGTGCTGCAGAAAGAAGTGCAACGCATGCTCGCTGATCCGAAATCTTCGGCGCTGGTAGAGAATTTTGCAGGTCAGTGGCTGAAATTGCGGCAGCTGGAGCAGGCAGAGCCGCAGGATGCTGCCTTCGATGCCGCGCTGCGCGATGCCATGCGGCAGGAAACCACACTGTTCTTCCAGAGCATGGTGCAAGAGAACAGGAATCTGCTCGGATTGCTCGATTCTGACTATACGTTCCTGAATGAGCGTCTCGCCCGCCATTACGGCATCGAAGGCGTCTGGGGTAGCTACATGCGTCGTGTAATGTTGCCCAAAGACAGTCCGCGTCGCGGACTGTTGGGACACGCAAGCTTGCTGACCGCCACATCGGTGCCGAACCGTACGTCGCCGGTCGTGCGCGGGGCGTGGATCATGGAGAACATTCTTGGCGCGCATGTGCCGAGTCCGCCGCCGGGTGTCGTGACTGATCTCGATTCGGCGCAGCCTGGCCGTAACCTGCAACTTGACACGCTGCGCCAGCGCCTGGAGCAACATCGCGCCGATCCGGCCTGCTCTTCCTGTCACCAGATGATGGATCCCGTCGGCTTTTCGCTGGAAAATTTCGATTTGGTCGGGCGCTGGCGCACGATGGATAACGGTTCTCCGCTCAACACGGTGTCCGAGATGGTTGATGGCACCTATGTCGATGGGCCCGCCACCTTGCGTGCCGCGCTGCTGGCAAGACCAACGGCATTCCAGAATGCAATCACGGAACGCTTGCTCACCTATTCACTCGGACGCGAACTGGAAGCATATGATGAGCCTGCAGTGAGGCGCATCGTCCAGCAGTCAGATGCCGATGGATTTACCATGACTGCACTGGTGCAGGCAGTGGTGAGTAGCGCGCCGTTTCAACAGCGCATCAAGTTCAAGCCGCAACCCACAGCAGAGTAGAGCAGGAGAAATTCAGCAGAAGTATAACAATCACCATTACTAACATCCGTACACTCAGATTCTGGTGATATCGTACAACTGTTACCAAGACCACAATTAGCTGGTTGTACTGTCCGACAACAGAGGCCTTCTCTTTGACATGCAGCAATACATGCAGTATGTGATGGATAACTTCCATTACTTCCAATAGGATCTGTATAGATTATATCACAATTTCCAGTCACATAATTGCATTTATATCTAGCACAATGAGCTTGACATTCTGCTTTACTCGCAAAGGGTAACGTCAAATCATTATCAGAATGACATGTGCCGTCTAAACACCGCCATCGAAGAGGATCCAGGCATGCCAAGTCACATGCATCTTGAGTATCATAGTAAAAAATTGCTGGATTTGTATCACACTGACTACTTACACATCTATCACATGATCCAGAAGGAGTACAATAATATTTATATTCTATT
>CAINTJ010000040.1 GCA_903853385.1 uncultured Gammaproteobacteria bacterium | reverse complement strand
GGCAGATCCTAGACGCGCCAGTTCCCAATGAACCAGTGACCAGGCTGGTATCTGTTTTCGGCTCTAGCCTCCACCATGGGTAACTCTGGAACAGCGTCTGCACATACTGCATTTGCACCGTTCCAGTATCAGACAAGTGCGTAAGCGAAGCCGTTACGCCACCCGTGCTGCTTGCGGCAGACCCGAAATCCCAGATTGGCACGTTGCCGTACATGTGACCGCACGCACCCGACAACAGCGAGCAGTAAGCCTGCCTCCTGCAATCGGCTGCTGTATACGTCCCCTGATAACCTTCATACCACCCTTCAAAAAGGATAAACGGCATCACCGGGCTGCGAGCGTACTCTGTAGCCGCGTAAGTGTATTCAGTCCCGTCCGTGTAGATGTTATTCAGGTTGAAGCCTGTATATCCAGCCCACTGGCTGTATGCAGACTGCGTTCTATCGCCATGAGCCGTCACCAACACGTTGGGGTTGATGCTGCGAATTCCTGTAACTATGGCCCACTGCTTATCTTGAATTGCAGTTCCGCCGGCATAGTCGCCGCCCATTGCCCAAATTACGTTATCGCTTCTGGCGTATCTGTTCGCCAAAAAGATTCCGTAATTCTGGAGCTGAGTGGTTGTTTGTGCTTGAACTTCAGTATTCCAACCTTCAGAACCACCTTGCCACCCTGCATAAGCTGGACTGATTAGGCAAACCATGCCACGCGCTTTTGCGCCGGCAATGATGTAATCAACTAACTGCCAATAGGATTCGTTGGCAGTAGAAAAATCAGCCATCGTGGTGAATGGCAGGTTTCCTTCTCTGTTGGCCCAGACTGGGCTGTTGTCGGAAAAATAATGCTCGTGAGTCTCAAACAAAATAGCCGTGAAGCCCTTAGTCAGCCTGTCGTTTAGATAGGTGTCTATCTGCGTCCTGGTTAACTGTACCTCGATAGACCAGCAAGTATCGCCGTGAAGAAAAAACGGTTTCCCGTTGGCTCCAACTAAATACCGGCCACTTGCAGAAACAGAAAGGGGAAACGGCCCCCTAATGTCTCCATATCGGATTGATCCAGCCACATCATGTCAGCGTGAAAACGCCCGTCGCCGCTGGCGTAATCGTCAACGTGTTTGGGCTGGTCACAGTGAATGCGGCAGTCGAGAGAGTGCAGAAACACAGCACCTTGCCCGCACCCGCGCCCGTCGAATTGCGAATCAAAGCGTATTTGATGTTGCTTAATGATGCGCTAGACGCAGTGAAAATCAGGCCCACAGTGCTGTATGTGAATTTGTAGCTCTTGGCAGATGCGCCCACCGTCCACTGTGCCGTGGCAGGCAACAGGTTACGGCCGCCTGCAACATAACCACCCGTGGCTGAAATTTCGCCGGGAATGGAAGCGTTCGTCGAGCGGGTAGACAGCACCAGGATGGCGGCAGACGCGCTGGCACGATGTAGCTGCATCTTAAACACACCAGCGCCAAGGGTAATTGTCCCCGCGCCAATGTACTTTTTTGCCTTCGCGTAGATTTTCCAAGTGCCTGCGGCCATGTCGTTACTCCGAGAGTTCTGCGCCCGTGCGCAATATGTGTGCGAGAAGCCCCTCGCCGGGGATGCTCAATTCGATTTCTTCGCCCATGAACTTTATGAGGTCCATGAATTCCTGCGCCTGCGAGATCATCCACGCATGACAGCGGAATGATTTACCGCCAACGATGGTATCAATCACAATATCCGAATCATTTTCAGGCTGTGCATATGCGTGATGCTCGCCTGTAATGCAGCTATCAACGCCG
>CAINTJ010000039.1 GCA_903853385.1 uncultured Gammaproteobacteria bacterium | reverse complement strand
CCTTGGCGTTTACTTACCATCTGGTCAAACAGTGCTGCCTTACGCAACAAAAGAACCAGCCGGTGGTCGTAAACGCTCTTCAAATCGTCTTCGGTAAAGCCTGCTGCCTTTGCAGACTCAACTACCAGCGCCTTCTCGGCCTTTGCCTTCTTGGGGTCTTTCCAATCAGGCAGGGCTGCCAAAAGGGCTTCTTGCTGGCTGGCAAGTTGGGCCTCCATGGCGCGCTGCTGTTCATACTGAGACACTTGATAAAGTCGCTGCTGTTCAGACTGAATAGCACCTAATTTCTCTTGCCTCTCACGCATGACTTCCTTTTGCCTAATCCATTCAATTGGGTCCTCTTGGTAGAGGCGCTCCAAATCAACTTGAGGCTCTGACGTTTGAAGTTGGGCTTGCAATGCTCCCAACAATTGAGCGTATTGCTCACGCTCGGCTCGGACTGCATGGGTCTCTTGCTCGACTTGCTTTCGCACTTCGGCAATTTGCTGCGTTTTCCGAGTGTAGTCCTGAGTCCTGGAATAGCCCTTTTGAAGTTCGTCTAGCGTGACAGAAACTTCCTTGCCGTCTACTTTGACAGTGAAAGTCTGTGGCTGTTCTTCTTCTTCGGTCTCTCCCTCTTCTTCGGACTGTTCCTCTGAGGTCTCTTCCTCTGGCGCGTCTTCCACACCAGAGTCATCTTCCTCAGAAGCCGCTGTCTCGGTTTCCTCTTCGGATTCCTCGACTGGCTGCGTCTCGTCAACTTCTGCTTGTCCCTTTTCGGGGGCTAACATTGTCGAGATAGCACTGGCCGCATCGGCCACATTCATTGATTGTATTTCTGCCATAGTATTTTCTTAAATTAGTGTTTTCTGTGATTTGCTGATAGCGTTCTGTGCAATTTTCCCGTTGTCCATTATCTTGATCAACTCTTGCCGGAGGCCGTCAATGGCCTGCAACATACACCACGCTGTCTCGCGCCTCGCAGACTCTTCGGGTTTCGATGATCGAAATGCCCAAAGTTGGTCGCCTTCTAATTTTGCAATTGCATTATTGAGGGTTTCATCCTCTAACAGTTGCTTGGCCTTTCGGCCTTTATTTACCTGGTCTTCGTTTGTCACTTACTGTGCCATTCCTTGAAAGGTTGATGGGGGCATCATCTCAGGCGCTGGTGGCTGCGGCTGCTGCACAAACTGTGCTGCTTGCTGCTGGGCCAATACCGCCTGCTGACGCATCGCTTCACGATCAATATTTTGCGCAGCGTCAATTTCCGCTGTGCTGATCTGTGATTTGTACTTTAACTCAATTTCATACTTTTTGAGATACATATCCTGAGCCATCTTGTCACGGGTCAGATCGTCATCCATCATCATTTGCTGGCGCTTTAGCTCCAGCTCGGCCGCTTTCTTCTGGATATCGGCCTTGATCGACTCGGCCTGCACCTGGGCCAGCACCTCTTCGGGGCTTGGCTTTTGCTGTGGTGGTGGTGGCACATAGTCGGCAGGGATATCTTGGAAAAAGCTCGTTGAGTCTTTGAAACCAGATAACTCTACGATTTTTCGCAGGGTATTAGAAAACTGCTGTGGCGTGACCAGGGGATTTTGAGGACCAAGCTGCTGCAAGATTTGCTCTTGCTTGGACATGATCATCATCAGCGCTTGGAGCTTCTCGTTGGTGTCTCCATTGCCCAGGGCAATATTGATATTCGCATCCATGCTGGTGTCCCAGAATCTTGGATCGATCTGCACCCACTCATTACGCATGCGCACCATTCGGGCTTTGTCCTGATGCGTTGTGGCCAAGAACAAAATGCCTTTAAATAGCTTTTTCATGCCTTCAGCCAGAATTCGGGCTGTCAGCTCAATGCGGCCTTGGCTTGCGTTGATCGTTGCATTCACAGCTGCCTTAGTGCTTGATTGCAATGCGTCAGCGTTCAGACCCATGGCAGCCTTGCTCATGCCGGTCCGGTCTTCCTTGATTTGGTCCATGTATTCCATCATCGGAAATGCAGCCTGACCCACAAATGGGGTTGTCAATGGCTGGACCATGCCAGGCGCGCGCATTCTGATAATTGCACCCGTTTCGTTATTAAGGCAATCGTCAATGTTCACTTGACCCTCGACCACCGACATACGCGGGTGAATGGATTGAGCCAAGCTGTCCAGTGTGTTCCTGAGTATTTCCGACTTGATCTCTTGCAAGTCACGGGTAATGTCAAAAATCGACATGGCCTCAAGGGGGCTTGTGTGTGGCTCTGGGTCGCAGGGAAAGTCAGCAAATGGAATGTAGCTGGCAGGCAAATTCCTGACCACCTTATAGCCACCGCCCATGCAGCACACTTTGCGCAGCTCTGCAATGCCATCATTGTCAAAGTCCACACGCGAGTAAGCCTCAATGTAAAGCACTCTGCGCATCATTGGGTTGGCAGCGTCATTTGTGCCAAATGTGGTGGACAGTGGCTGACGCGCCAAATACTCATCATTGCTGTCCAAGTCGGTTGAAGACATATTCTCTTCAATCTCGTCCTGGTCATAACCCATGGCCAACAAATCAGCCATGGTGGCCATTTGCCGATGGGCAATGATGGTCGAATCGTCAAACGATCTGGCGCGTCTGTCCAGTAGCAGCTCTTCGGGTGGCACGGCCATGATCCTGATCCGACCATCCTTGGTGATCCGCTTGATCTGCACATCATGGACCATGGCTGGTGGCGCCATAACCGGCTGGCCAGTCATTGGGTCAACTGTGCTGATCTGCATTTCGTCAATGGCAGGGTCAGGGTAAGAAACAACAATCTTGACATCTGCACCAGGCTCTTGCATCAGCATTTCTAGCGTCTGGTCATCAAGTCCTGAGTATTCTTCAATCCTGACTTTCTCTTCGTCTTCCCACCAGAATTTGGCAATACCGCATTTGCGAACCAGTGCATCCTTAAAAATTGCATAGGTCGTTAAAAATCCGTTGTTGTCATTTTGGAATACATAGTTGGCGTAGTCGGTTGCCTGCTGGGCCATCTTCACATCTTCTGGGCCACGGGGTGCAAACTCCACCACATTCTCAGAATTAAAGAAAACCCGCATCAGGCTTGGCAGCATGGCCGAGACAGTGTCCCGCACTTCCATGGCCACCACCTTGCTGTTGCCTTCGACCTCATTGCCAAATAAATCACCGCGATAGTATTCAGTCCCTTTGGCGCGTGTGGGCGACAGATCACTGTCCACATAGCTGATCGCATCGGTCAAGTCTTGCGTGATGATGGCTTGCAGTTCCATCTCATCCATTGGTTCTTTGGCTGCAATGTCGGTATTGATGGCGCTGGTGATGTCTTGCTCGTTCATGGGAATCCTTTTGTGTGGCTCAAATCAATTCTAATTGTGAACAAACAGAATATGCGGTAGTTTTACCACCAAAATCTCTTGGTCGTCTAGCAAGATGTCTTCAAAATAGCTCGCATCTCCAGCATAACCTTTATCTCGAAATCCAACCTTTTTAGCTCTGTCTGTCTTCACAATTGCTGCGCTTATATCAATTGAATTGCGCCTATAACTTGTTTCAAAGTAAGAATAAGGCGGCAAATCTCGCCCACCAGGGCGGTTGTGGGAATGCACCATGTCAAACAAAATGACATCAGGCTGCCCAGTGGCCACGTTCAAAATCTCTACCGCCCT
>CAINTJ010000038.1 GCA_903853385.1 uncultured Gammaproteobacteria bacterium | reverse complement strand
GAGTTAGCGGCGGCCAGCCTGGACCTGTTAACCAGCTGGGTGCATCCCGATGATCTTTCTGTATACAAGGACGCGCTGCAGCAGCATTTGCAAGGTGATGTGCAGCTGTTCGACGTCAATATGCGTATCCACCACAAAAGCGGCCATTATGTGTGGGTGCATGACATTGGGCGCGTGTTTGAATGGGGGCCATTGGGGCAGCCTTTGAAAATGGCCGGTACCCGACTTGATATCAGTGGCATGAAACAACGTGACGCGGAAATGGCCAGTACCCGCAACTACCTGCAGGAAATCATCAACGCCGCGGAAGATGTCTCCATCATAGCCACCGACACCCACGGCCTTATTACCGTGTTCAATGCCGGCGCCGAACACATGCTGGGCTATTCCGCCAAGGATATTGTCGGCAAACAGTCTCCGGCCATTTTCCATTTGCCGAAGCAGGTGGAGCAGCGCGCCAGGGAGCTGAGCCGGCAGTACGACTGCAATATCAACGGTTTCGAAACGTTTGTGTATGAAGTCCGCGGTGGCGGCACCGATACCCGCCAATGGACCTATATTTGTCGGGATGGTTCGCTGAAGCAGGTGCGGTTGTCAGTAAGTGTGTTGCACGATGGTCAGGGTAAAGTAATCGGGTTTCTGGGCATGGCAATGGATCTGACCCGCCAGCTGGAAACAGAAGAGGCGGCGCGTGTCAGTGTTGAGCGGTTCGAACGCGCTTTCGCTGCTGCTGCCCAAGGCATGGCACTTTTGTCAGTGACTGGCCGCTGGATTGATGTCAACAATGCGCTGTGCCAGATGTTCGGCTATCCGCGCCAAGAGCTGCTCAGACTGGAACTCGAGCAGCTCACTTTCCCGGATGACCT
Source organism: uncultured Gammaproteobacteria bacterium (assembly GCA_903853385.1). GTDB lineage: Bacteria > Pseudomonadota > Gammaproteobacteria > Pseudomonadales > Pseudohongiellaceae > CAILUG01. Next base: position 19,347 of record CAINTJ010000038.1, on the reverse strand, counting down.
CAACAAGGATCTGCAGCTGGTTCGCAAGACGCTCGATGGTGCGATCAATCATTACCAAATGGAAAAGCGCTATGTCGACAGCAATGGCGCCATTATCCACGGCATTCTTTCGGTATCGCTGGTACGGGACGGCCGCGGCTGGCCGATGCATTTTGTGCTGCAAATCCAGGATATTACTGCCCTCAAGCACATGGAAACCATGAAGGACGAATTCGTTTCCACCGTCAGCCATGAATTGCGCACACCGCTGACCTCCATTTCTGGCGCCCTTGGTCTGGTGCTGGGTGGAGTATTGGGTGAAGTGCCTGACAGCATGCAGGAGATGCTGGCCATGGCCAGCAATAATGCCCAGCGCTTGTCGGCACTGATCAACGATTTGCTCGACATGGAGAAGCTGGTCGCCGGTAAGATGAATTTCAGTTTCAAAGAGGTGGCATTGGTGGGGTTGCTGGACGAAACTGTCTCGGCGATGGAGAGTTATGCGGCCCCGCTGGGCATCACCATCCGCAGAGCGGGCACCGAGTCGACCACTATCAATGTGGACCCGATGCGCTTGGGGCAAGTGTTGAACAATCTGTTATCGAATGCCTGCAAGTTTTCTCCCAAGGGTGCCGAGGTTCTACTGGACCATGTTGTCGTCGATAACATGGTGGAAGTCAGCGTAATTGATCAAGGCTCCGGCATTCCTGAGGCTTTCCGCAACCGTATTTTCCAGAAATTTTCCCAGGCGGATGCCGGTAGTGCCCGCAGCAAAGGCGGCACCGGTCTTGGCCTGGTTATTTGTAAAGAACTGATCGAACGCATGCATGGCGAAATCGGCTACGAATCGTGTGAAAGCCAGGGCACGCGTTTCTGGTTCCGGTTACCAGTATTGTAATGACGGGTCCAGGGCAGGATTCCAGGAGAAACCAAAATGACTGAATTGAAAAGAATACTGCATGTGGAAGACGATCCTTCCATCCGCATGGTCGCGGGCATTGCTCTGGAAAAAGTCGGCAAGCTGGAAGTACTCAGCTGTGAAAGCGGCCAGATGGCACTGGAAAAAGCGGTCGGTTTTGATCCTCAGGTGTTGCTGCTGGATGTGATGATGCCGCAGATGGATGGGCCTGCCACACTCTTGCGATTGCGTGAAATTCTGGATGTCGACAGCAGGCTGGTGCTGTTCATGACTGCCAAGGTGCAGCAAAAGGAGATTGACGAGTATCTGGCTATTGGTGCCTTCGGCGTGATCATCAAACCGTTTGACCCAATGACACTGGCGCGCCAGATCCAGGAGCACTGGAAGAATTTCCATCAGTCCCGCAGCGGCTGAATACAGCCAGCGGCGGGGATTGGCCGGTCGCTTAGTCGGCCCAACTGCGATCAGTAATGCGTTCCAGCAGGGTCTTGCCCACTTGGGTTTGTTGCGCCCACTTGTATTTCACATGCTGCAGGAATTTCGAATTCCATGAGCGATGGATTTCATTGCGATCCTGCCAGTAGAGCACAAACTCAATTACCTGCGCTTCGGCAAAATCGGCGTCGATGTTGGCCATGGCCAGCACATCAAAGCACGCCGGATCCGGTTTGAAATTGCGCGGGATTGGTCTGGGGGTGTTGTCGTGTTCGGTGGCGTGGGTATAGCGTTCCCATTGCCGACGTACATGCGCAATGAAACGGCTGTTCCACTCACTGCCGCTGGTGCCTTTTTCACGCCAGTACAGCACGAACTCCGGCACGGCCTCCTCTATATAGCCCAGACTGATGCCGCCATGTTCCAGAATGCTGACGGCATCATCGCTGGGCTGCCAGTCGGCCGGCATCGTCGACTCCAGCACGCGCGTACTTTGCTGGCTGCGTTGTTTTTCCCAGCCACTGACTACCCAGTTCAGGAAAGTGTGGTGCCAGGAATACTGGCTTTTGCCACGGTCACGGTGATAGAGAATGAAAGCTGACAATTCGCGCTCTACAAAATCGCGCGGTATGTTGCGTTGTGAGCATTGGTCAAACAGGGTGGCATCAGGTTGCCAATTGGCGGGGATCGGCGCAGCCACACCGCTTTTGCTGACAATCGGTGCGGCAGTCACCTGCGATGTGAACGGCGTGACGGGTGCGGGCGTACGTGGCTGCTGTGCAGCCGTGGCTTTGGCTTTGGCCTTGCCTGAAAGTTGCTGGTTGATAGCCAGCAAACAAGAGTCGTTTCGGCCCGCCACTGGTTCCATCAACAACAAGCCCAGATCCTGCAGGCTCTTCTGCACCCGCTTGATGTCGGGCAGGGTCCAGAACGGCAAGGCAGCAATCAGGACTTCGTCATTGAGCTCTGCATAGCGGCGTTGCTCGCGCACCACCGGCGGATGTTGCAGCACCAATTCACTGACCATATGCAGCAGCACCGCTTCCTCAAGGCCGATGGTGGCGGCGAGGGTGGGTGAAATCAGCAGCGGGCGTTCTGGAATCAGTGAAGAAGTCATGGAAGCTGGGCAGGCAAGTCGGGGACAGATTCTATCCTGCCTTGGGCCGATGCGAGTGCGGCAGCCGTGAAATTTTTGCAGATTAGTTGCTTGACCTTGGTTGCCAACTGGATGTCCATGTAATTGTCCGTGGCGGCTATTCAGGGCAGTCGGGCGTTGCTGCCAGCAGGCTGAAACTGTCAGCGCAGTGCTGCGGCTTGGTCAGTCCCGAAACGCTTGTTGCATCGCTGCTCGGTCAAAATCCTTTTCATGGTTGGCAAGATAGATGGTGGCCACGCCGTTGCCGATGATGTTGGTAATGGCGCGAGCTTCTGACATGAAGCGGTCCACACCCAGCAGCAGTGCAATGCCTTCGAGCGGAATCACGTTGAGGGCGGCCATCGTGGAGGCCAGCACGACGAAACCTGATCCTGTCACACCGGCAGCGCCTTTGGAGGTGAGCATCAAGACGGCTATGAGGGTAAGAATCTGCGACAACCCCAGATGCACGTCGTAGACCTGGGTCAGGAACATGACCGCCATGGAAAGATACAGGGTAGTGCCGTCGAGGTTGAAGGAATAGCCGGCCGGCACCACCAGGCCCACCACCGATTTGCTGCAGCCCATGGCTTCCAGTTTGTGCATCAGGCTCGGCAGCGCCGATTCACTGGAGGAAGTGCCCAGCACGATCAGCAATTCGTTGCGGATGTATTTGAGAAAGCTCCACAAGGATATCTGGTAACGGCGCAGCAGCCACCCCAGCACCACGAAGATGAACAGCGCCATGGTCAGATACATGCACAGCATCAGTTTGCCGAGCGCGAGGATGACCGCGATGCCGTATTTGCCAATGGCGAAAGCCATGCCGCCAAAGGCGCCGAACGGTGACAGGTACATGACCCAGCGCAGCAGCGCAAACAACCACTGCGTGGCCTTGCCCAGCCAGGGTAATACGGTATGTTTGACGGAAAGCAGGCTCAACACGGTGCCGGTGCAGATCGAAACGAGCAGTACTTGCAGCGTCACGTTGTCACCAAGCACGCTCAGCCACGAGAAATGCTGGGCGCGTTGCACGTAGTCGCTGACATCGCCATTGGTGGGCAAGACGCCATGACCGGGGCGCAGCAGAGAGGCGACGATGATGCCGATCACCAGTGCCGCCGTCGTGACTACTTCAAAATAGACCAGGGCTTTGAGGCCGATGCGGCCGACCTTCCTGAGATCGCCCAGTACTGCAATGCCGGTGCTGATGGTCAGGAAAATCAGTGGCGAGATGAACCATTTGATGATCTGGATGAAAGTGTCGCCGAGTATCCTGGCTTGCACGCCCAGCGCCGGATCGATAAAGCCGGTAAGTGCGCCCGCGATGATGGCGAGCAGGACCCAGAAGGTAAGATTGCGCAGCAAGGGCATCACTGGATTGCGTCCAGTGCTTCGCTGAGTTTGCTCACCGCGATCACTTGCATGCCGGGGATGGCTTGGCGCGGTGCATTGGCCTTTGGCACGATCGCGCGCGTGAAGCCGTGTTTGGCGGCTTCCTGCAAACGTTCCTGGCCACTGGGTACCGGCCGGATTTCACCAGCGAGTCCCACTTCACCGAATACCACCAGCTCGCGCGGCAACACGCGATCCTTGAAGCTCGACACGATGGCGAGCAACAATGCGAGATCGGCGCTGGTTTCGGTGACTTTCACACCACCCACCACGTTGACATACACATCCTGATCGGCCATGAACAAGCCGCCGTGCCGATGCAGGACCGCCAGCAACATGGCCAGGCGATTGGTGTCGAGGCCCACGGCAATGCGGCGCGGATTGCCCAGTTGCGAGCTGTCCACCAGCGCCTGGATTTCCACCAGCAACGGTCGCGTGCCTTCCCACAGCACGGTGACCAGCGAACCCGGTGAAATTTCCTCGGTACGCGCCAGAAATATCGCCGACGGATTTTTCACTTCCTTCAAGCCGGTTTCTGTCATCGCAAAGATGCCGAGTTCATTGACCGCACCGAAACGGTTTTTGTGGCCGCGCAAAGTGCGATAGCGATTGTCGTCACCGTCCAGCATCAGGAAACAGTCAATCATGTGTTCCAGTACTTTCGGGCCGGCCAGATTGCCGTCCTTGGTGACATGGCCGACAAAGATCATCACCGTGCCGGTCTGCTTGGCGTACTGGATCAGATAGGCCGCGCATTCGCGCACCTGCGACACGCTGCCGGGCGCCGATGGCACATCCGCACTGTGCATGACCTGAATCGAGTCGATTACCATCAGTTTGGGCTTATGCTGTTCAGCCACCGCCGTAATCTCGGTGATGTTGGTTTCTGCCAGCATCTTCAGTTTGTCGGTGGGCAGGCCCAGCCGGTGCGCACGCATCGCCACTTGCTGCAGGGATTCTTCGCCGGTCACGTACAGTGCTTCCATGCTCTGTGACAGTATGCACATCAGTTGCAGCAACAAGGTGCTCTTGCCGGCGCCGGGGTTGCCACCAATCAGTACCGCCGAGCCTGGCACCAGTCCGCCGCCAAGTACGCGATCGAACTCGTTGATGCCAGTGGTGAAGCGCGGCTGTTCATCCAGATTGATGCTGCCAAGCGTCTGTGCGGCCGCACCGGTGTTGCCACTATAGCCGGCGCGTTTGAAATTCTGCGGCGCCGACGGCGTCTTGCCGGCACCCAGATTTATTTCTTTCAGGGTGTTCCAGGCGCCACAGGCAATACATTGGCCTTGCCACTTGCTGTGGTCGGCGCCGCAGTCGGTGCAGACAAAGGCGGTTTTGCTCTTGGCCATGTAAGTCTGACTGTTACTTGCTGCTATGACGCATGACGAAGTCCAGCACAGGGCCGGTCAGCGAATCATCAGCCGTGCCCACCGCGTAGGTTTCCGACATGTGTGAATGGTTGAGCAGATGCAAGGTGTCCAGCGATTTGCCGGCAGCAGTCATCGCGTTGGCCAGCAGCGCAAATTGTTGTTTGTACTGATCACCATCAAACTCGGCATAAGTGGCCATCAGTGGAGCATCGGTTTTCACCAGATTCGGCAGGGCGTTGCGTTCCGGATACTGGCTCACATCATCGCCGTAGTAATTGGCCCATAGCGGAGTGTCACCCAGCGCAAAGGAGCCGGAAGTGAAAATGACGCCAGCGATTTCACTGGGCTTGCCTTGTTTGACGCGATCAGCGAGATAGTCGGCGATATGGGAAGAACCAGTGCTTTTACCCCAGAAAAACAACTGGCTGGGATCGCCGCCATACTGGCCAATGTTGGCTTTCAGCCAGACCACCAGGTTGTTCATGTCTTCAATGCCAGCCGGCCATTTGCTGGCTGGAGCATAGCGATAGTTGATGTTGACGCCCACCAAACCTTTGGAGGCGATCCAGTACGGGATGTTGTCGTAGAACGGGGTGTTGGCCGCACTCTTGTTGCCGGCGCCAAAGCCGCCACCGTGCACGAAGATGATGACGGGTCGTTTGGCGGCGCCGTCTTTGGTGGCCATTACATCAAGAACGTTGCGCTCGGCCGGGCCGTAGTGCAGATCACGTGTGACGGTGAGAGTGGACAGAAAGCCTTCAGGAAATGAGGGAGTGTAGAGTGCAGCGGTGCCGGCGGTATCATTTTTGCTGCCGATGGCTTTTAGCTTGTCGGAGATGTCAGCTGGGATGGCAGCAACATTGCTTTGTTTCACTTCGATGGTAACCGGCGCCACTACGATGGCCGCACGAGCGGCCGGCGCTGCTGGTGTAGCGTTTTGAGTCGCTGCAGTAGTGGCCGAATCGTTTTTGCCGGAGCAGGCGGTGAGCAGCAGCACAGTCGCCATGATGCAGGTTCTGACACAGTATTTGTTCATGATGGATCCCCTTGGATGCCGGTTCAGGCCGTTGGGCTCAACGAACCTTGCCAGCGATAGTCACGTTAGCGAAACCACAAATTCGCCACCCATTTTCTCCTGCAATTACGGGCATGCCCGCATGCAGATTATATTTATGGCGTTTGCTGCAGCCATTTTTGCAGTTGTGAGCAATAAAAACTGCTTTTGACAGGATGCACATCAAGTTCCAGTTGGAGAAACGCATGCAACTGCCACCTTCAACATCATTCAGATACAGTATTGCGGTAATGAGGCGCTGTCAGCCGCGTTCAGTGCCGGCATCTCATTTAACTGGTTATCGCCATGGTATGCCAATGGTAGGGTTGACAAATCCACTGAAGTTCCATGGTTGGCAGCTATTTTCAACGGTAGATTCTAGGTACTCGCTGGGAGAGTCCACTGCTGAGCTGATAGGAAATAACACCAGTGTGTGCGGCAATTTCGTCGATGGGCAGTCGTTCGCCCCACAAGGTCACCCAATCACCCACTTTGGCCTCATCACAGTTGGTGAGATCAATTGCCAGCATGTCCATCGACACGCGGCCCACGGTATGGGTGCGCTGGTCACCTACCAATACCGGACAACCATTGGGTGTGTGACCGGGATAGCCATCGGCATAACCAATGCTGACGATGCCGACGCACATTGGCTGCGGGCAGATGAACTGCGAGTTATAGCCGATGTTGTCACCGCTCTGATGCTGGTGGATGCTGATCAGACGCGCCTGCAGTGTCATCACATTGTGCAGACCAAACTGATCGCGGCGTCGCTCCGCATCCTGCCATGCAAACGGTGAGCTGCCATAGAGCATGAGGCCGGGCCGAATGTAATCACCGTGCACATCCAGCGCCAGCAAGGCTGCAGATGCGGCAATACTGGTTTGTGGTGTGAAATCCGCGAGGGCCTGGCAACTGCGCGCGAAATTCAGCACCTGCGTGGAGTTGAGTGCTGACTCAGGCGTGCCGGCATTGGCGAGATGAGTCATCAGAATGACTTCTTCAGTCCACTTCTGGCGCCGCAGTGCCAGATGTACGCGTTCCACTTCCGCTGGCTGGATGCCAAGCCGGCCCATGCCGGTGTCGAGCTTGAGCCAGAACGTCAATCGGTGCGGCAGACGCATGCGGCCAAGCTCTGCTTCCAGCAACGCGAGATCTTCTGTGCGGTGAATGACCACCTGCAAGCCAAGCTCTGCAATGCGGCGCACATCGCTCTTGTCGAGAATGCCTTGCATGACCAGGATGTCTTGGTGGATGCCGTGCCGGCGCAGCCGCTCGGCTTCTTCTACATCAGTGACGCCGAGCACATCGGCTGCGCGCAACGCTTCCGCGCAGGCCAGCAAGCCGTGGCCATAGGCATCGGCCTTGATAACAGCCAGCACTTTGCTCAGGGGCGCATATTGACGGGCAATTTCCAGATTATGCGCGAGCGCGCGGCGATCAATGGTGGCAACAACGCGATGCGACACCGGTTAACCCTCACCCCATTCATTCCTGGAGGACATGCCGGGTATCGGCATGAAATTTTCGAAACGGGTATGTTTGCCCATGAAGCTGAGATTCACCATGCCGATCGGGCCATTACGCTGTTTGCCAATGATGATCTCGGCCACGCCTTTGGTTTCCGGTTTGTCAGGTTCATAGACCTCGTTGCGGTAGACAAACATGATGACGTCGGCGTCCTGTTCGATCGCACCGGATTCGCGCAAGTCGCTCATTACCGGGCGTTTGTTGGGACGTTGTTCTAGGCTGCGATTGAGCTGCGACAAGGCGATTACCGGACAGTTGAATTCGCGCGCCATCAATTTCAGCGAGCGGGAAATTTCCGAAATTTCGCCGGTGCGGTTCTCGCTGCTGCCCCTGAGCTGCATCAGCTGCAAATAGTCGACCATGATGAGGCCGAGCTGGCCATGTTCACGCGCGATGCGGCGCGCGCGCGAACGCATGTCGCTGGGACTGAGTCCGGATGTGTCGTCGATGTAGAGCGGGCGATTGCGCAACTTGGCCAGCGCCATGCTCAGCTTGTCCCAGTCTTCATTTTCCAGCTTGCCGTTGCGCATGCGAGTCTGGTCGATGCGACCGATTGACGACAACATACGAATTACCAGGCTGTCGGCCGGCATCTCAAGGCTGAACACCAATACCGGTTTGTCGTTGTGCAAGGTGGCATGCTCAACCATGTTCATCGCGAAACTGGTTTTACCCATCGACGGCCGACCGGCAACGATGATGAGATCAGACGGCTGCAGGCCCGAAGTCATCTCGTCGAGATCCTTGAAGCCGGTGCTGACCCCGGTGATGTTGCCCTTGGCTTCAAACAGCTTTTCAATGCGTTCGACAGCGGATTTGAGAATGGGTTTCAACGCTTGCGGGCCGCCATCGCGCGGACGGTTGTCGGCGATACGGAATACGGCTTGTTCGGCTGCTTCCATCAACTCGGCACTGTCGCGGCCATCGGGGTTGTAGCCGCTGTCAGCGATACCATGGCCAACGCCGATCAGATGGCGCAACACTGCCCGCTCCTTGATGATGCCGGCGTAGGCGACGATGTTGGCAGCGCTCTGGTTGCTGGCGAGCAGTTCGCCGAGATAGTCGACGCCACCGGCATCCTGCAACAAGTTGGCCGAGCGCAGCACTTCACTCAGGGTTATGACATCAATGGGTTTGGCGTCGGCCGTCTGCTTTTGCATCGCTTCATAGATCAGGCGATGTTCCTTGCGATAGAAATCGCCGGGCAGCAGCACTTCATTGACGGCATCCCAGCGCGAATTGTCGAGCATCAGCGCAGCCAACACTGCCTGCTCGGCTTCGATCGAGTGGGGCGGCACTTTCAGGCTGGTAATTTTGTCGGTTAAAGCCGGTTCTGACATGGGAAAACTTACGTGGCAAATAATAAGGTTCCGCCATACTCCAGAGCAGGGCGGGGCAGTCACTGTACCCCAGATGGGGGGCGAGGCAAAAGCCGAAAAGCGCGGGTCAGGGGCTTGCGGAATTTGCACTTGCTGCTGCACAAAGGCTTAATGGCTGTTGTCCCCAGACGTGGCAAACCGAGCAGGCAGGAAGGTAGTTGTGATACCGCATGACCAAATCAGACAGATCTGTGACCGCATCATCAAGAGTGGTGAGCTGGGGCGTTCACGCACCTATGCCGCCATACTGGAATATCTGGCTGAACACGCCATCGCCGGCACCATGCCCAAGGAAATCAGCATTGCCATAGATGTGCTGGGGCGGGAATCCAACTTTGATGTAGGCAAGGACTCCATCGTCAGGGTCCATATCTACCATTTGCGCAACAAGCTCAATACCTATTTCGCCCGCCAGGGCCATCTGGAGCAGTACCGGGTCGAAATCCCCAAGGGCCAGTACATGCTGGCCATTACCGAAAACACGCCCGCTACCGCCGAAGTGCCAAGCCCCCCGCCCGCGGGTGTTGTCAGTCCGGAACTGTCCACGCGGCGCAAGAACTACACGCCGTGGCTGGCCGCGCTGGCGATCCTGTTGCTGCTGGCCAATTTGTTCTCGCGCTTCGAGCAGCCCAAAGCCGATGTGAATCCCTTTATGCAGAGTCGCTTGTGGCAACCCTTGCTGGATGACACCGCGCCCATTCTGATTCTGGTCGGCGATTACTACATCATGGGTGAGAAGGATGACCGCGGCAATGTGCTGCGCATGGTGCGCGAATTTGACATCAATTCGTCGGCGGAACTGGCGGCCTTGCAAAGCCAGGGCAGCAACAGCAAGTACATGAACCTTGAGCTGGGCTATGCGCCCACCAGCACTGCCAAGGCACTGACGCAGATCGTGAAGGTGTTCGGCTCACAAAGCCGGCGCATCAAAGTGAAGATGATGTCGGAACTCAATACCAATGATCTGGTAGGCAATCACATCATTTATCTGGGTCTGCTCAGCGGTCTGCGCAGTCTTAACGACCTGATGTTCGCCGCGTCCGGACTGGCGTTGGGTTCCACCTATGATGATTTGATCAATCTGGATACTGATGTCATCTATAACAGCAGCTCGGGGCTGGCGGTCGGCAAGGCCAGTTACCACGATTACGGCCTGCTCTCTACTTTCCCCTCGCCCGGGGGCACCCAGTTTGTGCTGCTGGCCGGCATGCGCGATGAAGGTCTTATCAATTTGGCCGAAGAGGTGACTGCCCCCAAAAAACTGGCGGCGCTGGAACAGACGGCCGAGCTGGACGGCAAGCAAAGTCCGGCCTTTGAAGCGCTGTATGAGGTGCTGGGCTATGACAGCACCAACTTTGAAGCCCGGCTGGTTTATCACAGCAAGCTGGATACCAAAGTCTTGTGGGAGACGCGTTTGATCGGCGCGCCGTAAGCAGATTGCGCGGGCTTGGCAGCCAGGCCTGAAAGCAAAAAACCGATTGTGTGTGAACACAGTCGGTTTTTTAATGCCTGCAATTGCTGCAGTATTGATCAAACTGTTAAACGGTTGCAGTGCCCGGCAAAGAGCACTGCAGAATCAATCGCGGATCAGGCTGCGACGATAAACAGTTTGATGGAAGCGGTAACTTCACTGCCCAGCGACAGGCTGACATTGAACTCGCCGGCTTCACGCAGTGCGCCATCAGGCAGCAACACTTCGCTCTTGCCGACTTGCTGGCCGGCTGCGGTGATGGCATCTGCGATGTCGCGGGTGCCCACTGAGCCAAACAGTTTGCCTTCGTCGCCGGCATTGGCAGCGATGGTAATCGTCAGGCCGTTGAGCTTGTCTGCACGCGCCTGAGCCACAGCCAGTTTCTCGGCAGCCGCTTTCAGCAATTCAATCTTGCGGGCTTCGAAGTTGGCCAGATTCTCCTTGGTGGCAGGAATGGCTTTGGCATAAGGGAACAGGAAATTGCGGGCAAAGCCTGCTTTTACGCTGACCTTGTCGCCAACGCTGCCGGAACGGCCCAGCTTTTCTAACAGTATGACTTCCATAAGACACCTCGTTCAAATTCAGTGGTCCAAACTTTCATGGTCTGATCAGTAACAATCGGACCTTTCAACTACCTGTTTTATCCGTAGCGAGTCGCTTGCGGATATCAATCAGGCTGTCGGTAAAACCCAGCAAAATATAGATTGGCGCAGCGATCAGTAACAACAAATACACCAGCACCAACCAGGCGGACCCCAGTTTGCGCAGGAGTCCGACTTTGTGTACAACCGCCAATCCTTGCAGGATCGGCACCAGACACACCAACAACAACCAGTCTGTGAAAGTGGGGATGGCGCTTGCGCCAAATACCAGCACTCCCAGTAACACCGCCATCAGTTGCCGATCAAAGCGCAGGTTGTGGAACTCCTGGCGAAAGCCGCCCGGATTATACAAATGCGCCTGCCAATAACGTCCCAGCAACAGACAGCCCAGTATCATCAAAGCCTGATAAGTTCCGTAATAACTCAGGAGCATATCCAGCATCTGTGTGACAAGTACTGCCAGTGCCTTTCTCTCGTCAGGACTTTGCGTGGAATAACCGCTGTTCTGCAACGAGCTGAGCGAGTGTGACAACTGGCCAATAAAATCTTCTTGCCAGGGCAGGCTGAACTGCAACAAAGCTCCGCCCAACATGATCAGCAAAATGGTGCTTTGCCACGACCTGCTGTTGCGGAGCATGAGGCTGGCCGCCACTACTCCTGTCAAAATCAGCACCAAGCTGGGTTCCCCCAGCTTCCACTTCAGACCTGCGGGCAACAAGGCCCAAAGCAAAATCTGTATTCCGTCCTGCATGCCGCGCCGCAAAATGACCAAGGCCACTACTGCACCGCATATTATTTCCAGCCCCGGAACCGGAATCAGTCCGAATAACACTGCCACTGTCGCCGCTTGCAGGCGACCTGACATTGCATATTCGGCTAACCCGCGCATGTGGGGCTGCCCTGCTGCTTAAGCTTCGTGTGAATCCGTGTACGGAATCAAAGCCAGGAAACGTGCCTGTTTGATAGCGGTAGCCAGCTGACGCTGAAAACGTGCTTTGGTGCCGGTAATACGGCTAGGCACGATTTTGCCGGTTTCGCTGACGTTGGCTTTCAGGGTTTCCAGATCTTTGTAATCAATTTCGGTAAAGTTTTCCGCGGTGAAGCGGCAGTACTTTCGGCGTCGGAAAAAACGAGCCATGGTGAATCTCCTGTAACTATATCTTGGGGTTAAGGCGACGTGGGCAGGGCAGGCTTATTCAGCGCTGGCTGCTTCGGTATCGCTTTCTTCGCCGTCGAATTCTTCAGCTGTCTCTTCAGTGCGCACGCGCTGGCTGGCGCGGGCTTTGCGTTCACGATTCTCGTTTTCCGATTTCTGGATGTGCGAGAGTTCGGTCACAGCAGCATCACGCTTGATCACCAGATTACGGATGATGGCGTCGTTGTAACGGAAGATAGAGGTCAGTTCGTTCAGGACTTCATTGCCGCATTCCACATTCATCAGAACGTAGTGGGCTTTGTGGATCTTGTTGATCGGGTAAGACAACTGGCGACGACCCCAGTCTTCCAGACGATGGACTACACCGTCGGCATCTTTGATCATTTTGGTATAACGTTCGATCATCCCACCAACCTGTTCAGATTGATCGGGATGCACCATGAACACTATTTCGTAGTGGCGCATAAAGCTCCTCACGGTTATGCCGCCAGACGGACCACATTGGGGTGGCAAAGCTGTACGGCAAGGAGTTGAAAAGAGGCGGCATTCTATAGAGGGGGTGCTGGTATTGCAAGCTGAACCGGGAAATAGGTGTCAGAGTCACATTTCCCTTGTTCTCCGTCTTGAAGCCCGCAAGGGGGAGAGCCGTGGGTGTTGGTCAGGAGCGGCAGCGACCGAGACAAGCACCCCGGCTAGGCCCCCCTTGCGGGCTCCGGGCCAGAGCACGGGAACAACTGACAACTATTTCCGCTGGCGTACTGCTTCGAACAAGCACACGCCGGCGGAGACGGAGACGTTGAGGCTGCTGACTTCGCCGGCCATCGGGATGGAGAAGACGTTGTCGCAATGTTCGCGGGTGAGGCGACGCATGCCTTTGCCTTCGGAGCCCAATACCAGTGCCAGCGGGCCTTTAAGGTCGGTGGTGTAGATGGATTGTTCAGCTTCGCCGGCCGCGCCCATCACCCAGATGCGGTGGTCGTCCTGCAGCATTTTGAGGGTGCGGGCCAAGTTGGTGACGGCGATGAAGGGCACGCTTTCGGCGGCACCACAGGCCACTTTGCGGACAGACGGTGTGATCAAGGCGGATTTGTCTTTGGGCACTATCACCGCGTCGACCCCGGCCGCCTCGGCCGTACGCAGGCAGGCACCGAGATTGTGGGGATCAGTGACGCCATCCAGTACCAGCAGCAAGGGCGGGTGTTGCAGGCCTTGCAGCAGTTGCTCCAGAAAGCCTTCGCTGCGTTCCAGTTTGAGGCCGGGACACAATGCTGCCACGCCCTGGTGGACGCCGCCGACCAGCTCATCCAGCTCGGTCCGCTCTACTTCGCGGATGCTGATGTTGAGGCGGGTGGCACGTTCCAGCAGGGGCAGCACGCGCTGATCGCTGCGGCCCTGCAATACCAGTAATTGCTGGATGCTGTCGGCATTGTGTTTGAGCACTGCTTCGACTGCATGCAGACCATAGACCCAGTCCTGGCCACCGGAATCCTGTTCGTCCTCGGCGTGGTAACTACGTGGTCGCTCTTTGCGTGCAGCCGGATCAGCGTCGGCTGAGCCGTGGCGTTGCCAGGGTTTTTTCTTCATAGCGTGGTCTGCTTTTTGTGTGTCAGCGACGGCGATTGCGACGCGGACCTTTAGTGCCGGTCGGCGCCTTCTTGTGTTTGGGAATCGCGCGACCTACGCCCTTGGCCGGAGCGCTGCCGCCCACCAGTTGCAGATCAATCTTGCGGTCTTCGACATTCACATGCGATACCACTACCCGCAACTGATCACCCAGCTTGAAGCTCTGGCCGCTGCGTTCACCGGTCAGCGAGTGGGTGACTTCATCAAAGTGGTAGTAGTCATTGGTAAGCGCGGTGACGTGCAGGAGTCCATCAACATAGACATCCTTCAGTTCGACAAACAGGCCGAAATTGGCCACCTTGGTGACCATGCCGGCGAATTCTTCGCCGATTTTCGCCTGCATGTACTCGCATTTGAGCCAGGCAATCACATCCCAGGAGGCGGCGTCCGCCTTGCGTTCGGTTTGTGACAGATGCGCGCCAATCGTGACCAGTGCTTCGGCACTGTAGGGATAGATGTCGGTTTTTTTCAGTGGCTCCGGGTTGCCTTCACGGCGCACACCTTTGGTGTGCTTGGGGTTGCGGACCAGGAAGCGGATGCCGCGATGAACCAGTAGATCGGGATAGCGGCGAATGGGGGAAGTGAAATGGGCATAGGCATCAAAGCCCAGGCCGAAATGACCGAGGTTTTCCGGCTGGTACTGCGCCTGCATCAAGGAGCGGATCACCAGGGTTTGCAGCAAATTGCGGTCAGGCCGGTCTTTGAGTTTGAGCAGGATCTGCTGAAAATCTTTGGAGGTAGGTTTGGCTTTACGGGCCACGCCGACGCCAAGCTGGCGCAGAAACTCATAAAGATTTTCCAGCTTTTCTTCATTGGGGCCTTCATGCACGCGATACAGTGCCGGCACATTGGCGGTTTTCAGCAAATCCGCTGCCGCCACATTGGCGCATAGCATGCATTCTTCAATCAGCTTGTGCGCATCATTGCGCTCGACCGGCACGATCTCTTTCACGCGGCGCTGTTCGGAAAAGATCAAACGCGTTTCCACTGTTTCGATATCGAGCGCGCCACGCTGGGCGCGTGCCTGCAGCAACACCTTGTACAACGCATAAACTGACTGCAAATGCGGCAACAGGCTCGCGTATTTTTCACAAATACGTTCATGCAGCCTTTGCTCGGGATCGGTTTGCGGCGTCTGCAGCATGGCCGCCACTTCGGTGTAGGTCAGGCGCGCGTGGGAATGAATTACGCCTTCATAGAATTCGTAAGCGCTCATCTGGCCGTCCTTGTCGATGCACATTTCGCACACCATCACCAACCGGTCTTCCTTGGGTTTAAGCGAGCAGAGGCCGTTTGACAAATGTTCAGGCAGCATCGGCACTACATGGCCGGGGAAGTACACCGAGTTGCCACGCAATTGCGCTTCGGTATCCAGTTCGGTATTGAGTTTCACGTAGTGCGACACGTCGGCGATGGCCACATACAGCACAAAACCCTTGCCGCGCTTTTTCTCGCAGTAGACGGCATCGTCGAAATCCTTGGCATCTTCACCGTCGATGGTCACGAACGGCAGTGAGCGCAGATCAACCCGATTGGCCAGATCCTGTGGCTGCACGCGAGCAGCAAACTTCTGCATTTCAGTGGTCACCGCCGGTGGCCACTCATGCCTGATATCGTGCACACGCACTGCCACATCGATTTCCATGCCGGGTTTGCCGATATCCCCCAGCACCTCCACCACTTCACCAATGGCCTTGCGATGTTCATCCGGGAACATGGTGAGCTGCACCACCACATAGTCGCCATCCACGGCTTTTTTGTTTTTCTTGGGCGTAATCAGGATTTCCTGGGTGATGCGCTTGTTATGCGCAATCACCACCCCGATACCGGCTTCTTCGTAATAACGGCCGACAATCTGGCTGTTTTTGCGTTCGAGGATCTCGACGATGCGGCCTTCACGCCGGCCTTTGCGATCCACATTCGACACTTTGGCCAGCACGGTGTCGCCATCGAACACTTTGCGCATTTCCTGCGGGCCCAGGTACAGATCGTCCTTGCCGCCATCAGTGCTGACAAAGCCGTAACCCTCCTTGTTGCCGATCACCTTGCCCTTGATCAGGTCCATCTTGTCGACCAGGCCAAAGGCGCCACGGCGGTTGCTGATGAGCTGACCGGCGCGGGTCATGGCCACCAAGCGGCGCAACAGGGCGTCCTGGGCAACTGCATCAAACAACAAGAGGGCGGCGCACAATTCCATGTGGGAGGCAGGCGTGCCGCGTTCTTCCAGGTATTTGAGGATGTATTCGCGGCTGGGGATGGGGTTTTCGTAGCGAGCCGCTTCACGATCGGCGAAGGGATCGTCTTTGATGGAGGCGGGCTCGGTAACGGGTTTACGGTTATGGGGCATGCAGAAGACGCTTGAAGGAAAGATTGCATTATACACCTGTGTTAATTGACAAGCCGGGGTCTGCATCGGCAGAATGCGCGCCTCTGTTTGAGTCCCCCTAATGCCCAGGTGGTGAAATTGGCAGACACGCTAGCTTCAGGTGCTAGTGGCCGCAAGGTCGTGGAGGTTCAAGTCCTCTCCTGGGCACCAATATCTAGTTTTCTGACATCCGGTAACGTCCGATCTTCCTCAGAAAGCCCAGTAAATCCCTGCCTTTCATGCTCCATAACGTCCATTGGCGTTTTGTAGCATCCGAAAGCTGTAGTAACATCCTTGGTAACATCCACAAACTCTGAACTGGGTGTTACTACGAAGGTGTTGCCATGCCCCGTGCAGTAAAGCCCCTTTCAGATACACAGGTTCGGCAAGCCAAGCCCAAGGTGAAGGAATACAACCTCGCTGACGGCAAGGGGCTGTATCTTCGCGTGAAGCCCACTGGCACCAAGCTGTGGCTATTCAATTACTACCGCCCCCACACTAGGCAACGGGCCAACCTGAGCCTGGGCACTTACCCTGAATTGAGCTTGCTGGAAGCAAGGGATGCTGCGCAAAAATTCAACGGCTTGCTGATCAACAATATTGATCCGCAGGAATTCAGGCGCGAGCAGGCAAGGAACAGTACCGAAGCACAGCTCAACACGTTCCAGCACATCGCCGGCAATTGGCTGGCCTTGAAGCAACCCGATGTTTCACAGGTCTACCACGACAAGATTGCGGACCGCCTGAAGCTCTACCTGTTTCCGAAGCTGGGCAAAGTGCCCATCCACAAACTGAGTGCCGTGCAAACCATCGAAGTCCTTGCCCCGCTGGCCAAGGCCGGCAAGCTGGAAACCGTCAAGAAGATTTGCGGCTGGGTGAATGAAATCATGGTGTACAGCGTGAACACGGGATTGATCCCTGCCAACCCGCTGGCAGGCATTGGCCGGGCCTTCAATTCTCCCAAGGTGGCGAACATGCCCACCCTCAAACCCGAACAACTGCCGGAACTAATGCAAGCCCTGAACAGGGCCAATATAAAGCTGGTGACGCGCTGCCTGATCGAATGGCAATTGCACACCATGTGCCGCCCTGCCGAAGCAGCCGGTGCTAAGTGGTCAGAAATCAACATGGAAAAGGATCAGTGGGAAATCCCCGCCGAGCGCATGAAAAAGAACAAAGCGCACATCGTGCCGTTATCAAAGCAAGCCATGAACCTGCTGGAAGTAATCCGGCCACTATCCGGCAATAGGGAGTTCATCTTCCCGGCAGACAAGAACCCCCGGCAATCTGCCAACTCACAAACCGCCAACATGGCACTGAAGCGTGCGGGCTTCAAAGGTAGGCTGGTAGCGCATGGAATGCGGGCTTTGGCCAGCACCACCCTGAACGAGCAGGGCTTTGATGCTGACGCTATTGAAGCTGCCCTGGCCCACACTGACAAGAACACTATCCGCGCCACCTACAACCGTGCTGATTACATCAAGCGCAGGCGCGTGATGATGCAATGGTGGTCTGATCACATTGAGCAGGCGAGTTTTGGGAATTTGAGCTTGTCAGGAACTTAGCATTTAAAAGTGGTACATCTCTCATGAATACCAAGTTGAAAACAAATCAAAAAACGAGACCGCAGCATAAGAAATCTATGCCTACTAATCTGAATGCCTTTTATCCAAAGCTAACCTCAGAACATAAAAAATATATCAAACAGATTTTCCTCAACCCTGCACAGGAAACGTTGAAATCTCTTTATTTTCTAATCGAGGATCAGTGGAGGATGGATGCTTATTTCAATAGTGAGAGAGAGGGAAAAAGAAATCCAAATAATATAGCAGAAGCACTCCGCAGTTTGAAAAGCCATCTTAAAAGAAGTGTAAAGCTTATCAACTCAATTCCAAGACTTGGATCAGACCTAGACCTGCGGTTCTCATTTGCTAATAAAGAGCTTAATTTACCCGGTTACAACAATAAGAAAGTTTTGCTCAATGTTGCAAAAAAGGAACAGTATAAAAACCTAGCAATACTTGTAATTAAAAGCCCTGATGAAGTCCAAAAAGTACAAGAAATTTCAGGCTCAGAAACAATATTGAAAGGCTTGATAGCTGGGATAGAACAGTTTGAGTCTATACGTAAAATAGAAAAGCGGGGCAGAAAGTCAGCGCAAAAATACGAAATATTTATCAAAAGATTGGCTCTTTTTTTTGAAAAAGAATTGCGTGATACACCATCAAAAGCTGCAACATCACATTTTTATATTTTGGTTCAGTACCTATTTTCAGATGTGATGGAGCTGGGAATCAATGACCCGGTAAGGCACATACAGAATGCTTTGAAAAAAAAATCTCCAGCCAGTCAAGGTACGAAATAGCCAGAAAAATTTTCATTTCGTACCTTTTGACAATCGACCTATCCGAACAAAATTCTTGCCACGCTACTACGGCGTATAACCAACTATGGCAGGGGTTTTTACATGCATACAATTCGATACCAAAAACGGCCCGAAGTCCTGAATCTATACGCTGTTTCCAATTCCACGTTGTGTAAGAGAATTAGCGAGGGGCTATTTGTGCCTCCCGTGAGGCTTGGCGAGCGAGCTGTAGGCTGGTTAGAGCACGAGACCAATGAGGTGCTAGCGGCAATGGCAGCAGGCAAGATAGCCAGCGAAATCCGGGCACTGGTTAAGGATCTGGTTCAGGCACGGCAACGGGAGGGCTAACTAATGACTCATATAATAAAAAGCCCTGATCCGGAAAGCTTGGCGGCAAATGGAGTCAGGGCCACTAGGAAAAACAAATCTAGTAACTCAAATCCTACAGGCTGTGCAGACGTTTATCAAATCCTCAACAGGATAGAGAAACTCTACAAAACCGGACCGGATAGTTGGCGCGCAGAATGTTGGCTATGTGGCGGCCATTCGCGGAAAGTCAGTATTAG
>CAINTJ010000037.1 GCA_903853385.1 uncultured Gammaproteobacteria bacterium | reverse complement strand
GAAAAAAGTCTTCAGGAAATAGGCCATTGGCCCTGGCCAAGAAGCACATTGGCAGAGCTGTCCAGGCGTCTGCATGATGCGGGCGTGCCCTTGCAGATCTATGACATTTTCTTTCCCGAGACCAGCGCGGGTGATGCGGAATTTGCCGAAGCGCTGCAAAACGGACCTGCCGTGCTGTCACAGGCCCCCTATCTGCAAAATCTGCAAAATCCGGCCCAGAAAATCCGCGCCGGCAATCTGGGTTCACCGCTGTCCGGCATTGCTTGCAGTCAGGCTACCAAGGCCGGATTTTATGATGGAAATGCAGCAGCCTTCGATGCAATTGCCAAAGGCAACGTAACGCCGGTTGTCGACGCCGACGGCGCCATCAGAAAAGTCCCTGCCTATGTATGTGTAGATGATCAGCCATATGCTGCGCTGGAAATCAGCGCACTGCTGAAAGCGATTAATGTCGCTGCCTCAAGTGCCGCCGTGAAGCCGGGGAACGGCTTGTTCAGCGCCAGCCAGTCGCTGTCATTCGATTTCTATCCCGGCCTGGAAATACCGCTCGATGCCCGCGGCAATATCAGAGTGTCGTTCAAAAACTCCCCGGATGTTTATAACCTGATTTCAGCCACCGACGTCCTGCATGGCCGGGTTGACCCTGCGCTGCTGAACAACACCTGGTCCTTGATTGGATTGACTGCACTCGGGCTGCTTGATAACACGCCCACCCCTTATAGTGGTGAAGCGCCAGGCGTTGAGCTGCATGCCCGCCTGCTCAGCAGCATACTCGACAACAATGTTCCCTATAGCCCACGCGCCGCAACGCTGCTGCTGACACTATTGTGCGGCGTGTTTGCGGTGATTGTGTGGCTGCTTGCCAGCGCCAGGGAGAAAGTTGCCAGTTATGGACTGGTGGCCAGCATTATTGTGTTGCCGCTAGCCGCTATTTTTCTGCATGCACAACTGCTGTCAGCCGCCAATGTGTGGCTGGGCTGGTTGGCTCCCGCGCTGTTTGGTTTTTGCGCAAGCAGCTTTCTGTTGCTGCATGAATATGCCTGGGTGAGATTGGAACGCAGCAGGGTGCTGGACAATCTGAGCAGTTACTTGCCGGCAGAAGTTGCCGCTGAAATTGCCTATGCCTTGCCCAACTCGTCGATCGACGCCCAGCGCACCAATGCCACCTTGCTCAGCGCCGATTTACGGAACTTTTCTGCCTACACTGAAATCAGGCCGCCGGAAGAGTCTGCCGCTCTGCTGCATTTCTTCTTTGTGAAAACCACGGAAATCATCGAGAAACACCATGGCCGCGTGCATGAGTTCAAAGGCGACAGCCTGCTCGCCAAGTGGGACGGTAGTGACACGGCTGCAGCAGTCCAGGCACTGGAGGCTTCTTATGAAATGCAGCGGATCATGGTTGATGTGCTGCCCCAGCATCCGCCTGCAGGCCTGGAACCATTGGCACTGGGCATCGGCATTGAGCAGGGCCCGGTATTGATCGGTTCTATCGGGCCGGCGCATCGACGCAGCCATACCATGCTGGGTCAAACGGTCACCATCACCCTGCGCATCCAGGAAATGACGGCAGATCTGGCACAGCCAATCCTCGTGGGTGAATGTGCTGCACGCCAACTGGCTGAACAGGGTCTGATTTCACAAGGAAGTTACCTGCTCAATGGATTGCGTAATCCGCATATACTGTACGCGCCTCCCATGCGCGATCCTGTCAAGCACACTGCCAGGACTGACACTACCCCCTTGAAGTTGTTGCGCGGCGGCCGCTCGTAATCCGCTCCACAACCAAAGGCGCTTTGATGCCCGCTGCTTATTTGATGCTTAGGAATAGCTGTACGTGGCTGCTGCACCCCTGGCACCTCCGCGCCCCGGCAATATTGATGCTGGCCGCACTGGCCGGTTTCAGCGCTGCCGCATCGGGCCAGACCTGCCCCGCACTGCCGCCTTATTACCCCGAGCATAGCCCCGCCCCACCAGCAGAATGGGCAGTAAAGCTGCCGGTACTCGAGGCCTTGCTGGAGAGCTGCCTGCGTAATGCTGAATACTTTGCACTGCTGGGCGCGGCCCAGCTTAATACCGGACAAGTGGCGCAGGCGCTCGAATCGCTGGAGCGGGCGTTGTTGATCGACCCCCATAATGGCGCCGCGCAAATTGATTATGCAGAGGGGTTGTTTGTGTCCGGGCAATTGTTTGCCGCCATCGAGATCAACACGGCACTGCTGACGCGGCAGGATCTGCCCGCCAACCTGCAACCCCTGCTGTTGGCGCGCCAACGGCTTTGGCGCCAGCAGACCCGCCATCACCAGTTCATGGTGGAAGCCACCACCGGCTTTGATGACAACCTGAATGGGGCACCCACCCGCAGTGATCTGACCCTGACTTTTGGCGGCACCCCGGTGACCCTTGCCCTGAGCCCGGACTATCGGCCCATACAAGGCGGCTTCGCCAATGTGCGCCTAGGCGGAGCGTGGCAGTGGCAAACCCCCGACAACCAACACGACTTGCTGGCCACCGCCCGGGTTCGCAAAACTTCAGTGGGTGACACCGATCTGGCCCAGGGCGACTGGCGCTATACTTTTTCCCTGCCGGCCCGGCATCACCAGTGGGAGTTCAGCGCCGGCACCAGCCATATGCTGTTTGGCGGCAGCCCCCTTTATAGTGTGGGCGACCTGCGCGCCCGCTTTGTATTGGGCGGCAATCTCTGCAAGCCCAGCCTTGAGGGCGGCGCCCAGCAGCTGCATTACCACTCGCAGAGTCTGATGGATGGGCTGGAAACCAGTGTAACTGCCGGATTTGGCTGTGCTTTTGCTGCCAGCCAGCAGGGCGTACGGGTGGAAGCCGGGCTGCTCAGCAACAAGGCCCGCAGCGCTGAGCGCCCGGGTGGCGACCGCAGCGGCTGGAATGTGCGCCTCAACTGGCAAGTGCAGCTGGGCGCCAATGAATTCACTACCCAGCTGGGGTACGCCAGCCTAGATGATCAGCGCGGTTACAGCGTGTTGCTGGCCAACAATACCACCCGGCAAGTGCAAAGCGAGTACCTCAACTTGCACTACAAGCGCATGCTCAAAAGCGGCCTGTCGTTGCTACTTAATCTGAGCCATCAAAAACAGCGCAGCAACCTCGAGCCTTTCCAAAATCGTGGCACTGTAGCCGAAGTGGGACTGGCGATAAATTTTTAAGAAATGATTAATAAATACAGTGTGTTATAAAAAGCTCTTAATTTGGATTATTAAATAGTTGCAAAGCCATATTGAGTCAAGGTAGTCTTGGCAAGATTGTACTGCCTACAGCTGGGTTTGAGCCTGCTTGAACCTAGGGTGCAGTAGTACAAAAAGCAGGTAGGCAGTAAAGTAAAAAGCAGTACAGAAAGGCTGGACCATTTGATTGCTGGGGAATGTGCGGGCCTTGTGACTACAATCACATGGCATAAACAACCCTGACAGTAGTATGGACGCCGCTAGTAGGAGTG
>CAINTJ010000036.1 GCA_903853385.1 uncultured Gammaproteobacteria bacterium | reverse complement strand
GGTGGTGGTGTGCCCAGAATGTTTTCCAGTACCCAAACGCCGCGTTTCACCGGGGAGGTGCGGAAATTCTGCGTGAAAGTTACTGACAGGAAACTGCCCTGGCCCAGCAGGCCTCTGCGATAGTCAAACTTGTCGGCAAGCGTCACGCGCCGGAAATGCGCACCGTAAATGTTGGGTATGCCGTAATGTTTCGCGAGCCGCTCATTCAAAAACGTGTAATCAGCATCCAGCAAAGTGGTAACCGGGCGATCTTCGCGAACGATGCTTTCAAACAGCATCTCGGTTTCCTGCTGGAAGCCCTTGCGTAATTCATCATCCCAGTTGGGATAAAAGATTCCATCCGGCGATGTGGATGGCAGATTCCGCAAATAAAGCCACTGTTGTACAAAATTTTTCACCAGTGCCGAAGATCGAGGGTCATTGAGCATGCGCTCAACCTGCGCATGCAGTGTGGCGGGCTTGCTCAACTGGTTGCGGCTGGCAAGCTGGATCAGGGTCTCGTCCGGAATACTGCTCCACAGGAAGAATGACAGACGTGAAGCCAGCTCGATGTCGCTGATCGCATAAGCACTGCCTTTGGGCAGATTTTCGGGTTCGCGCTCCAGGCGTACAAGAAAGCGGGGATCGGCCAGCATGCGGCGCAAACCGAGTTCGATGCCGTCGGCAAAGGTACCGTTGCTGCGACCGGTCTGGTAGAAAGACATGAGTATTTCCACCTCTTTGTCTGTTACCGGCCGGCGGTAGGCCTGACGGGCAAGCGTGGACAGTATGCGGCGGGCACATCCCGGCTCTGCGTCGGCATTGACAGGGTGGCAACTGTAAATCTTGCGCAGGCTCGGAGTGTCCTGCGGCCGCTCGGCTTTGAACGGACCGATCACCTTGAGCAAGCCGATCACGGGATGTTTGAGTACTTGCGGAAAACTTTCATTTTCCAGCGAGAGTCGTTCGTAGGGCTGGATCACATCCTGGCTGGGGCGGTAGTTGGTCAGCAGGAAAGTGGCACCAACGAGATGTGAACCTGCCTTCACCGGCAGCTTTACTTCCAGCGTGCCGTCCTTGTCGGCATTGCCGCCCTCGTTGAGGCCCACGCCGGCATAATCAAACAGATGTACGCGTTCGCCATCAATGCTGAGTTCGAGTTTCTCTCCTGCGATGAAATTGCCGACACCGAAGTTCTGGATCTGGAACGTATACTCACCATCAGCCGGAAAATTGTGGTGTGCTGCGAGCCCCCCACGGGTGCCGAAGGGCAATCCTTCAAGCTGCTGGCTTTGCGAGGTATCCCCGGCCGCAATGTAGGTAGCTTCGGCAGGTGAGGTCCAATAGCCAGCGGCCATGCGGGCGACCCGGGTAGCCGCGGTGGTGTAGGCTTCAAGCAGCGTGGGTGAAAGTGTCAGTGAGCCGGCAATATTGTCGAAGCCCTTGGCGGACGTATCGGGCGGCAGCAGCGCTTCCGCATCAATGTCCAGTGCCAGCAGGTCGCGAATGGCGTTGGCATATTCGGCCCGGTTGAGCCGGTGCAGGGTGACCATGCCAGGATTCGGGGTGGCCTGGCCGTCAACCAGTTTTTCGAGCCCGGATGTAAGTGCGGTATAGCGCTTCCAGTCGGGCCTGGGCTGGCCGGGCGGCGGCATCATGCCTGCTCGCAGTTTGCGGATGACCTTTTCCCAGGTCTCTCCATGTCCGCGGATTCCTTCATTGAGCACACTGCCCAGGTCGAGGCTGCCCGAGAAGTCTTCAGAATTGTGACAACCGGTACAGTACTCATCCAGCAATGCCTTCTGGTCCTTGCCCAGCACGGCCTGGGCCAGCGCGACAGGTCCGGCCAACAGCATGCCCCCCAGCAGAAGCGGAGTGCACATGCGTGCTATCCAGTAATTCATGCGTCGCACCACTTTTCGAAGCCCCTCAGGAGCGGAATACCAGGTTTATCTTATCTGCTATTTGGCTGTCACTTTTCTTATCAAGCCGGAAAAATAGCTGGATTTAGGGAACGCTGCGACCCAACCGGTTGCAGGCATGTTAAGGGAGTACCAGGTATCACACACACAGTACCGGATAAATTCATAATTTCTGCACAGGCCCCGAAATCACATTTCAAAGCCAGATCATTGAAGACGAATTGCAGACTGACGAAAAGACTACAAGGAAGTACGACCGCACAGCGCTTTGTGCTATCAACCTCCGGGCGTATTTGCTAGAAATGCAGTCTGAAAACTCGCCTTGCCGTTGGTGCAAATTCTGGGGAAACGTCATTGTCATACAAGATGTTAACCAGACACCTTACAGCTTAGTGCAATCCTGCACCTTGATTAACCTGGAGTTGCTTTCCTTGAGTACGTCCGTCGCGCCCCCCGTATCGCCCTCCGTTGAGGATGCCCAAAGCAGCGTCTATCGCAAAGTCTTCTGGCGCATCGTCCCTTTTCTCATGCTGTGTTACGTGGTTGCATACCTTGACCGGGTCAATGTGGGCTTTGCCAATCTCCAGATGGGACAAGACCTGGGGTTCAGTGAAACCGTCTTCGGTTTGGGTGCCGGCATCTTTTTCGCAGGCTATTTCATGTTTGAGTTGCCCAGCAACCTGCTGATGAACAAGATTGGCGCCCGCATCTGGATTGCACGCATCATGATCACCTGGGGCCTGATCTCGGCGGCGTTTGTGTACGTCTCAACCCCAACCGAGTTCTACCTCATGCGGTTCCTGCTGGGTCTTGCCGAAGCCGGCTTTTACCCTGGCGTGATCCTGTACATGACCTACTGGTTCCCGGCGCATCGTCGGGCCAGGATCGTTGCGGTCTTCATGTCCGCCATTCCCGTCGCTGGCATCTTCGGCAATCCGCTGTCGGGCTGGATCATGGATGCATTCCAAAGCACCGGCAGCATGCATGGCTGGCAGTGGATGTTCATCATCGAAGCCATCCCTGCCTTGTTGGTGGGCGTAACCGTCATCTTCTTTCTGGACAACAGCATCGAGCAAGCCAAGTGGCTTAGCGCCGATGAAAAGAAATATCTGCAAAGCGAAGTGGACAAGGATCGTCAGCATGGTGAGAAGGGCCCGCACTCGGTTGGCGCCGTGTTCAACGATGGCCGCATCTGGATGATGTGCCTGATCTACTTCGCGTTCGTGATGGGACAGTACGGCCTGACCTTCTGGATGCCCACCCTGGTCAAGGCCACAGGCATCAAGGGCAACCTGAACATTGGACTGCTCAGCGCCATTCCCTTTATTTGCGCCATCATCGTCATGAACATTTGCGGCCGCAGTGCGGATGCCCGTCGTGAACGCCGCTGGCATCTGATTGTTCCCGCTCTGGTGGGCGCAGTGGGCTTTACCGTAGCCGCGTCCTTTGCCGACAACGTGGTTGTTTCCATCATCTTCTTGTCGATGGCCGCCGCCGGGGTTCTGACGTGCGCGCCTCTGTTCTGGTCGCTGCCCACGGCCTTCCTGACCGGCACGGGTGCTGCTGCAGGCATTGCTGTCATCAACTCGGTGGGCAATCTCGCAGGTTTTGTCAGCCCTTACATGATCGGCTTTTTGAAGGACCTGACCCACAGCACCCAGATCGGTATGTATGTGCTGGCCGCTATGCTGGTGCTGGGTTCCATTCTGGTCTGGCGCACACCGGCCAGGCTGGTCAATCGCTAAGTTAAAAAAACACTACCAATACTCGAGAAATCCATGAATCAAAAAATCGGAATTATCGGCCTGGGCGCCATGGGCAAAGGCATGGCCACTTCCCTGCGGCGTGCGGGCTATCTGGTGCATGCCTGTGACGTGCGGCCAGAGGCAGCTCAGGCCTTCGCGGCGGAAGGTGGCGTGGCCTGTGCCAGTCCTGCGGAAGTGGCAGCGCACTGTGAAGTGGTGGTCAGTGTAGTGGTGAACGCGGCGCAAACCGAGGCCGTGCTGTTTGGTGAGAGGGGTGCCGCCGCCGCACTGCGGCGTGGTAGCGTGTTTGTGATGTGTTCCACCGTAGACCCCAACTGGTCCATCACCCTGGAATCGCGCCTGGCAGAAACAGGCATTCTGTACCTGGATGCGCCGATTTCCGGTGGTGCCGCCATGGCCGCTGCCGGCCAGATGACCATGATGACTGCCGGCAGGGCAGATGCCTATGCCAAGGTCGGCGCCGCGCTCGACGCCATGGCCGCCAAAGTGTATCGGCTGGGTGACAAGGCCGGTGCCGGTAGCAAGGTGAAGATCATCAACCAGTTGCTTGCCGGTGTGCATATTGCCGCCGCAGCCGAGGCGATGGCCTTGGGCATCCGTGAAGGTGTGGATGCCAAAGCCATCTATGAAGTCATTACCAACAGCGCTGGCAACAGCTGGATGTTTGAAAACCGCATGGCCCATGTGCTGGCGGGGGACTACACACCACTGTCGGCGGTAGACATCTTCGTCAAGGATCTGGGTCTGGTGCTGGATACGGCACGTTCCAGCAAGTTCCCCTTGCCGCTTTCAGCCACGGCGCACCAGATGTTCATGCAGGCATCGAGTGCGGGCTATGGCGGTGAAGACGACTCTGCCGTGATCAAGATTTTTCCCGGCATTAACTTGCCGGAGAAGCAGGAGTAATCGCCATGCAAGTATTGATCACCGGCGGTGCCGGGTTCTTGGGACAGCGGCTTGCGCAGGCCTTGTTGGACGCAGGCAGTCTCTCGCTCGCAGGTGCAGATGAGCGGCCGATCTCCTCGCTGGTGCTGACCGACCTGGTCGCGCCGGCTCCGCCTTTGATGGACGACGCCCGCGTTAGTTTTGTCGCAGGTGAGCTTAACGCCGTGCTGACACTTAAACCCAGCCTGGTGAGCGAAGCCGATCTGATTGTCCACCTGGCAGCGGCGGTCAGCGGCGACTGCGAGGCCGATCTTGATCTGGGGCTGCATAGCAACCTGGATGCCACGCTGGCCTTGTTGCAGGCCGCGCGCCGTGGCGACAAATGCCCGGTGTTTGTCTATGCCAGCTCGGTGGCGGTCTTTGGCGCCATGCCAGGACTGCCCTTGCCACCGACTATTGAAGACAACACTCTGCCTGCGCCGCAAAGCAGCTACGGCATCCAGAAATTCACGGGCGAGCAACTGGTCGCCGACTTCACCCGGCGTGGCCTGGTGGATGGGCGTAACGTGCGCTTGATGACAGTCGCTGTGCGGTCGGGCAAACCCAACGGCGCGGCCTCAGGCTTTCTCAGCGGCATGGTGCGCGAGCCCCTGGCGGGCCTGCGTTGCACCGTGCCAGTGCCACCCGAAATCCGGGTGGCACTGGCCACGCCGACCAACACTATTGCCGGCCTGATGTGCGCGGTGCAGTCGACAGCCAGGCAGTGGGGCCCGCGCACCGCTGTCAATCTGCCGGCGCTTAGCACTACCGTGGGCGAAATCGCCGCAGCGCTGGAACGGGCTGCCGGCGCACAGGCAGTCCAATTACTGGACTGGACTTCAGACGCCCGTATCGAATCGATTGTGGGTGGCTGGCCCAGCCGCTTCCACGCCCAGCGGGCACACGACCTTGGCCTGCGCGCCGACAGCTCGGTCGATGCCTTGTTGCAAGACTACCTGGCAACCGTGAGACGCACCCAATGACAAGCCGCCCCGTGCTGGGTTGCATTGCTGATGACTTCACCGGCGCAACCGACCTCGCCAACAACCTGGTGCGCAGCGGCATGCGCACGGTGCAAACCATTGGAGTGCCGACTGATGCTGCAGCGTCCATAGACGCTGATGTGATTGTCGTCGCACTGAAGTCCCGCACCATTACTGCGGCGCAAGCCGTCGAACAATCGTTGGGCGCATTGCGTTGGCTGCAATCGCAGGGCGTGCAGCAAATCTATTTCAAGTATTGCTCCACCTTTGATTCCACGCCCCAGGGCAATATCGGGCTGGTAACCGAAGCCTTGCTGGACGCCTTGCATGGCCTGGACCAGGGTTTCACCATCGTGTGTCCCGCCTTCCCGGAAAACCAGCGCACGGTGTTCAAGGGCCATCTCTTTGTGGGTGACCTCTTGCTCAGCGACAGTGGTATGCGCCACCACCCGATGACCCCGATGACCGATGCCAACCTGGTGCGCGTGATGCAGTCCCAGACCAAGCGCAAGGTTGATCTTGTGCCCTATGGGATAGTCAGCCAGGGTGCTGTCGCCATTGCCGCGCGCTTTGCCGCGCTGCAAGCCCAGGGTG
>CAINTJ010000035.1 GCA_903853385.1 uncultured Gammaproteobacteria bacterium | reverse complement strand
TGTTGCTGGGGCTGCTGATACTGTGGTTGTGGGGCAGCCTGACGGGCCATGGTCTGTTGACGATAGGCCGTAGCTTCGGATATCCGCTGCTGGTCCATCACCATACTAGTCAGGCGTTGTTGAGCCTCAGTCTCAGTATCAATGTCGTACTCTTCACGAGCCTTTTTGATGATCTGTTTGAGTGCTACAACCTGAGTCTCTACCCGGCTTTTAGCCTCAGTCAAACGATCAGCATCCGTTTGCTGGAACCGACGCTCAAGCTCTTCAGCCTTATTATGCGCGTTTCTGGCATACTCAACAGCCGCCTCTTCACGACGCTGGGTCTCCCGCAAACGGGATGTCAGCTTGTCAATACGGCGCTGAACCTTGTCACTGTATTGATCTAGCTCGTCTTTTTTAGGTTTAGCCTGTTGCTGCTCCACCTCAACAAGGGGGGCCTCTTCCATTGTCGTAATAACAGCGTTAGAACCATCATCGTTCATCTCAACGGTAGCCGGTTCCTCGTCATCGCCTATCTTAAATTCTTGTTGCTCGTTCATAATCTGCTCCTCACATGTGCAAGATGTCTTTAGGGTCGTTAATCAGCCCCAAGATTTCATCATCGTTTAACAGCCGGATTTCACCACCGTCGATCTGAATACGCGAACCCGCATACTTCCCAAAGATGATCCAATCGCCAACCTTGCACCACGGACCGTCTGGAAACTTGTCTTGGTCAGAATATGCAAGATTCCCCATACGCAACACATAGCCACAATTAGTCGCAAGCTGTGTACGTTTTTGGGTTTCATCAGATAGCAGAATGCCACCCTTGGAGCTTTTGCTGCCCCTGAAGGGAAGAATGGCAATACGCCATCCGGTTGGGTGGGGGATCATGTTTAAAACGGAATCGGCAATCTTGTCAATATCGACCTTGCCATCCTCATCGTAAGCATCATCAAGGGTTGGCGGCGCATTCTCTGCTGCCTCCTTCCACTGCTGTTCTAATGCCGTTAACTTTGGTTCTGCCATTTGCACGTCCTCTGGTGGGTTAAAAATCATCTTTAGACCTCTTATCTAATTCCTGCTTGATAAGGGCTTCTGTTAATTTTATGCCTTCCAGACGACCCATCATGAAACGGTAGCGTTCCATGTCGGAAATTGTGCCATTGAGCACAATTGCTTCGGAGTCTTGCTGTAGCTTGCGAATCTCTCGCAATATCTTTTCTGCAAATTCGAGCATGGTGTATCCCATGAAAAGCAGACAGTTATAAGCCACTATCTGTAGGCTGGAGCAACTATCAGTATATCTTTACTGGATTGTTTCCGTCACGCTTTTTAACAATCATCATCGGACCTTGACGACCTTTTGGCTTGCTCATTACCTTGCCGCCATCCTTCATCTTGTTCGACTTGCCTGCAGTAGAAAGAGCAATTGCAATAGCCTGCTTCTGAGCTTTGGCTTTGCTTTTTGGTTTGCTCGTGCCAATCTTACCTTTTTCTTTGTAGGCACCCATAACTTCGCTGATATTTTTGCTAATAGTCTTGGGACTGGACCCTTTTTTAAGTGGCATCTTAGCCTCCTTTACGTGGCTGATTTATCCGCTGCAGCGCGACACCTGTTCGCATCTGTGCAACCTTCTGCTGTGATGCAATCCGTTCCTGATTAGCTTTTTCGTTTTGCGCAATCTTAGACTGATCAAGCTGCAAGCCTTGTTCCTTCAACTGGATGTCCGCCTGATCCTTCGCTGCACGCTGTTGAAGCTCCTGTGCTTTCAACGCAACAATTGGATCTTGGCCACCGCCACCGGGATTGGCTAACTTATCTTGAAGCGCCCGCATCTCTTGCATGAACTGCGCAATTTTCAACGATATCATGCCTTCGCGCTGCAAGTCAGAGACCATGTGGTCTGGATCCGACCCGTATTCAACATACAATTCCGCTTCGGTATCTTCTTCGGCTTTCAAACGGATATGCTGCATGATGTGCTTGTACAACATCACGCCGCCTATGGGGTTAGCCTGCATTAATGCCGATAAGCCCATCATAATATGTGCCGCAATGTGCGCATCATGCTGCTGGCCCGCAAAAGCCTTAAGCTCCATGTTCTCCAGCACGTCAGCGTTCTCAGTAGCAGGATCTTTAGG
>CAINTJ010000034.1 GCA_903853385.1 uncultured Gammaproteobacteria bacterium | reverse complement strand
TTGCTAGTCAAAAGTGGCAACATGGATTTCAGCCTGCATGGGTGCGTTCAAACAATTTCAGGCGCGAGGGCAGCAAGCGCACAAGCTGGCCCGGTTGCAGTGCCAGCTTCTGCACTTCCATATGAACAGAGGGGGTTGGATTCTGACTTGAATCTACTTACGGCCCCTTGCAGGAATAATTCGCGGCGGCGTTGAGGTCGCCACTGCCCTGATACTGCGCATGCTGCGGATAAGGACACAGCGGCCGGCTCACACCGGGCATGCTCTTGCCAGTGGCGGTGACGCTGGCCGGCGCGGTGTCATGTTCAACCCACTCCACCAGCGGGCTCAGCATGTCGAACGTGTCGAGTGTAGCGCTGCCGCCCTGGCAATGGCCCATGCCGGGCACCATGAAAATGCGGCTGAACTTGTCGACCGTTTGCAGGCCGCCGTTGGCGGCTGTCATGTTCTGGTAGTAATTCACAGTGTCCATCGCCGAGAACCACGGATCACTCATGCCGTGATAGAAAATCTGCTTGCCGCCATGGGCAGCAAAGCTGGACAGCTTCAGCGACACGCTGTCGCCGATGGCGGTGTCGGCGGCGGTGTTTTCAATGAATTCCGCATCGACATCCTGCTTCATCATCGCTGCCGACGGCGCGCCTACCGGGGGTTTGCCGCCGTTGAGGATGCCGGGAATGAAGCCCGGATCGGCAATGCCGCTGTCGTAGGCAAAGCGGGAATACACTTGCACGCCGCGGCTGTCGACTGGCCCGGCCATGGCTTTGGCGAGGGCCTCGGCCTTGGCCGGTGCCAGACAGTTACTGCTCTGGCCGGCCTTGCACGCGATGGACTTTGGATCGAACTTGCACGCCGCCACGTTGAAGATGAGACCGTCTTTGGCGCCATCGAGCGCATCACACGACTGTTTCAGCGCATTCACGATCAGTGTCTGTTCGTCTTTGGAATAGGTGCCGCCGGGCAGCGGCTGGCCTTTGTCGTCCTTGGCTGCAGCCTGGTTCATCTGCACGTTGATCCAGCGCAGCGCCAGATTGGACAGGCCGGTGCGGATCGCCGGTGAGCCGGTGACGATGCCGTCATACAGATACGGATAACGCTGCACCATGATCATGCCTTCGCGGCCACCGGTGGAGCAGCCGACGAAATAGGCTTTGTTGATGGCGCTGCGGTAATACTGCTCAACCATCGGCTTGGTGGCTTGCGTGACGCGCATGTTGCCGAGGAAATAGAAGTTAAGTGCGGCTTCCTGGTCGGCCATGAAACTGGCATCGAAGCCCCCCTGGGCCTGGTGGCCGCTGTCGGTGCTCACCACCGCAAAGCCCCGTGCCAATGCGTTCTTGTCACCAGTGGCCTGCGCGCCCAGCGGTTCACCGAGATTGCCGTTGAGGCCGCCGCCGCCCTGGAACAGATAGCGCCCGTTCCATTGGTCAGGCAGGTTGATCGCAAAGCGCAGTGCGTAGGACTTGCCATCGCTGCCGGTGCGGCGATCCAGCTCGCCTTCCACATGGCAATGCGGTGGCAGCGTAACTGCAGGGGCCGTGGGCGGACCCTGCAGTTGACGATTGGCGGCATGCGCGGCGGTGGTGATTTTGAGTTTGAGTGCGGGCGGGGCATAGGCCAGCAGTGCTGAACAGGCAGCATCGGTTTGCGCCAGGGCCGGCACTGCCGTCAGCAGCAGAGCAGCGAGTGCGATGGTGCCGGACAGGCAGGAGCTGCAGTGGATACGCTGTAGGTTTGTCATTGGAATTACCCCTTGTTGTTTTTGATGTCCAGTAATTGCTCGGCATTGCTCAGTAGCTGGTCCAGCAGTTTTTTCATTTTTGTTTCATTGATGTCTGTCAGCAAAGACTTTTCATTGCTCAGTACTTGTGGCCGGACTTTATCCAGCAGCTCGCGACTTTTGGGTGTGAGGCTGATCAGCTGGGCCCTTGCATCAAACGGATTGGGTTGTTTGCTGACCCAGCGCTTGGCCAGCAGTTGCATCACCGAGCGGCTGATCCAGGCTTTATCGACATGGGCACGCCGCGCCAGCTCATTGATGCTGAGCATGCCGGAGTCATACAGCAGATTCATGATACGCAAATCAGTATTGCGCAGGCCGCGGGCGCCGGTGGAATGCCGGGCCAGCTGGTTGATGAGTTCGCAAAGGCGGGCGAGTCGGACCTGGATCAGGTCTTCCATCGGTCTGAGTGCATTGGGGGCGGCCACTTTGGCTGCGGCCGTTGCTTTTTTGGGAGTAGCCATGGGGTGGTGCTTCCGTTGCTAACACAACAATTCTGAAGTGGCAGGGTCGGGGAGTCAATCCAGGGTCTAGTGGATGCCGTAGTCTATCAAATCGTCAAAATAGCCAGTCACAGTCACCGTCACAGTCACCGCATGGTCGTTGAAATTGAGCCAGTACCAGCCGTGTTCGCCGGCAAAGGGGGCAGTGAGGGTGCCGTTGCCGCCTGCGCTTTGCTGTTCTTCCTTGTAGCGCACAAAGAAGTCGCTGCCAAAGGAGGGATCATGGCCGTGATAGTCCACATACACCTTGTCGTCGCTGTCGGCATCACCATCACCTGCTACTTTCCAGCTGAACGCAATGGCTTTGCCGCTTTGCATCTTCACTTTGATTTCGGTTTCTTTTTCGGGCGGGAGTACAAGCTGCAGTGTGCGTGTCGCTGGTGGCAGGGCTTCATCCTGGAACACGGCCGGATTGGGCAA
This sequence comes from uncultured Gammaproteobacteria bacterium, assembly GCA_903853385.1. GTDB lineage: Bacteria > Pseudomonadota > Gammaproteobacteria > Pseudomonadales > Pseudohongiellaceae > CAILUG01. Next base: position 45,573 of record CAINTJ010000034.1, on the reverse strand, counting down.
AGGGGTTGGTTCACCCGCGCTCGGAATTTTCACTTCCCGCAGTGTTTGGTTGCCGCCCAGGTTGTCGGTGAGGGTTATGGTTTGCCTGGGTGCGGCCATGTTGGCGAGGCCCAGCATTTTGCCGGCGCCGGTGTAGTCGATGCCATATTCAGCCGGCAACACGATGAGCAGCAGAATCAGCAGTGCAGTCGCAACCGCACTGGCAATACTGAGCAGCAATTTTTTCGGGCTGGGCTGGGGAGTTGGCACGGCAGTAGTTGTCATAGTGATGCTCGCAGGGATAAGCGTTGGCTCAGCGGGATAGCAACAGGCCGGTCAGCTGATAGCCGAACAGCACGAAACCGGCAGTCATGATCGCCATGTTGCTCAGCCAGGCACGCTTGAGAAAGGATTCGCTCTGGCGCCACCAGCTGAACGCCAGCAGGATGAACGCCAGCGCAGTAAACTGGCCCAGTTCGACGCCGAGGTTGAAGCCGATCATGTTGGCCACCAGACCGTCAGCCGACAGTCGCAGATTTTGCAGCTTGGTCGACAGTCCGAAGCCGTGCACCAGGCCAAACAGGAACACCGCGGCTTTGGTGTTGACACTGAAGCCGAGCAATTTAAAGCCGCCGATATTCTCGAACGCCTTGTACACCACCGACAAGGCGATCACTGCATCCACCGCATAAGGATTGACATGGATGCCAGCCAGCACGCCAGTCAGCAAGGTAATGCTGTGGCCAAGGGCAAACAGACTGACATAGACCGCCACGTCCTTGAGCCGGTACAAAAAGAAAATGACGCCGGCCAGAAACAGCAAATGATCATAACCCGTCACCATGTGTTTGGCACCGAGATAGAGATAGGGCATGAACTGCAGGCCGCTCACACTTTCCAGGTAGCGGGCGTCACTGGTGGCGACGCCATGGGCCAACAGGCTTGTGGGCAAAATGCCGAGTAGCAGCAGCGCGCAACCTTGGTTGAATGGACGTAACAGAATTCGCAGGAGTTGTGAAAGCACTGCAGGTTCCCGGTAGCAAGCTATAAAAATTGACAAGCGGCTAGTTTGCCCCGATCCGCGAATATTGCAAGTTGCCAGCCAACGGTTTGCTAACTTCACTTATTGGCCTACCCGCCACACCGAGGCATTGCTCCACACTTGCAACTGCTGTTTGGCCCACTCAGGCTTTTTATCAGCATGACAAGTGGTGCAGGGATTGGGGATGCCGAATTGTTCGGTCTGTGTGGGAGTAATAAAACGGAAGGTGTGGCTGCGCACATTCACGTCAGCGATGGTCTTGGCGATTTTGGGCATGTGGCAACTTACACACTCACTGCCTTTGCTGTCAGCTACGTGATGGGTGTGTTCGGTGAGCGTGGTGCCGGTGGGGCCGTTGGGTGAGCCGGTGGCGTGACAACTCAGGCAAATCGCATTGCTGGCCACAGGTTTGAGCAGGTCAGCCTGGTTATTGGTGCCGTGCACATCGTGGCAAGACCAGCAGGTAACGCCATGCTTGAACATTTCACTCTGCACAAAGTCATTGCCTTGCATGCGGTTTTTGTGGGCTGAGTCTTCCGGCCAATGGGTGAAGGTTTCCTCGCCCAGTTTGTGTTCTTCCAGTTTCCAGACATCACTGAGTTTGTCGCCGGGCTGATAGCCCACCGGCCAGTCGTAATAGACCCCTTTGAGCGGATTCTGGCGCAGCTGACCCTGGGAATGGCATTGCATGCACACATCAATGGCTGCCATCGGGGCGAGTTGGGCCGGGTTTACAATGTTCAGGCGCGTGGGTTTGTCGGCGTGCTCACTGCCGGGGCCATGGCATTTTTCACAGCCCACATTCCATTCGCTGACCTGTTTGGTGGCAATGTTGTAATTGGTGGAGTGACAACCGTCGCACAGCGGGCCAGTGGGGCGTTGTTCATTGGCGTCGGGATAAAAGGCAGTCCACCAGTCGGTACCTTTGGCGACGTGGTACGCGGCCCACTTGTGGTTTTGCACATCCCACTGCGCCGGCTGGGCAAAATAGTCATCGCCCAGTTTGGTGAAATAGCGCTGCTTCCATTTGCTGCCATACATGAACGCCACGTTATCCAGCGAAAAACTGACCAGCGGATCCTTGCTGCCGAAATTGCCCAGCACTTTTTCCGGATGCAGCTTGGGATCAACCACGATGTTGGCCATGCGGGTTTTTTGCCAGCGCTCAAATACCTCGCCGTGACATTCGCCACACACTGCCGAACCCACAAATTTGGCGGTATGGATTGCTGCCGCCGGTTTTGCTGCAACAGCTTGGGCTTGCGCCCATGCCTGGGTCGGCAGCGACAGCAGCACAACGGCGCCCATGACTGCCAGCACTGCTGTTGCGGTTCGCAACAAGGCGCGGACTTTTTGATCCAGCCTGTTCATAAACGATCCCTATTTTAAATGTGGAAAAGTGCTGTGTTTGTTACCAGAAAAATTTAAGTGTCAGCCCGCACACTGCGCTGGCGGCGATTACTTGCATTACGCTGCATTTATAGCGCAGCAGGGCCACCGCTGCTGCCGCCGCGATCACTGCTGTCGGCCACTCGAAGTGACCGGCAAAGCCCTGTGGCCATAACACGTGATAAGCGAAAAACAGCGCCAGATTCACAATCACACCGACCACGGCCGCAGTGATGGCAGTCAGTGGTGCAGTGAATTTGAGGTCGCCGTGGGTGGATTCCACCAGAGGACCGCCGGCCAGAATAAACAGAAACGAGGGCAGGAAGGTGAACCAGGTGACGATAATTGCGGCCAAGGCGCCTGCGATAAAAGTGGCATCCGGTCCCAGCAGCTGCTGGCCATAACCGCCGACAAAACCGACGAAGGCCACCACCATGATCAATGGACCCGGTGTGGTTTCACCGAGAGCAAGGCCGTCGATCATCTGCAGCGGGGTAAGCCAGCCATAACCGGTGACGGCCCCTTGGTACACATAAGGCAGCACCGCGTAAGCACCACCAAAAGTCAGCAGCGCCGCCTTTGTAAAAAACCAGGCCATTTGCGTGTAGGTGTGTTGCCAGCCCAGTACTGCAGCCAGCAGTGCCATTGGCAGTGCCCACAGCAGTAATCCGGCCACACTAATCTGCAGCAGGCGTGGCCAGCTGAAGCGTGCGTGCGCTGGAGTCGGGGTGTGGTCATCAATGAGGGCGGCACCGTAAGTCTTGCCGGCTTTGCCATGACCATTGCTTGCATTGAAAAGTCCAGGTGCGGCACGGCCGCCGATATAGCCGCTCAAGGCAGCCGCCGCGATGATGAGTGGAAATGGCAGGTTCAGCGCAAAAATTGCCACAAAGGCTGCAGCTGCAATCGCCCACAACAAGGAATTTTTCAGCGCCCGTGAGCCGATGCGATGCGCCGCTTGCACAACGATGGCGGTCACTGCCGGCTTGATGCCATAGAACAGCCCGGCCACCAGTGGTGTGGCGCCAAAGGCCAGATAGATCCATGACAATGCAATCAGAATAAACAACGACGGCAGTACAAACAGCACCCCGGCCACAATGCCGCCGCGCGTGCGATGCATCAACCAGCCTATATAAATTGCCAGCTGCTGCGCTTCCGGCCCTGGCAGCAACATGCAGTAATTGAGTGCGTGCAGGAAGCGCCGTTCGGAAATCCAGCGGCGTTGTTCCACCAGTTCCTGGTGCATGATGGCGATCTGGCCGGCCGGGCCGCCAAAGCTGATAAAGCCCAGTTTGAGCCAAAACCGGAAAGCTTCACTGAAACTGACCCAAGCGGGTGCAACTGAAGCATCAGCGGGAGTGTCGATGCCTGGGTTCATTTGCCTGCGCCCTTTTTGCGAGTGCCCGACTTGGCGGGGCTGAATGCGGTATAGAGACCATCAAACACGCTAAAGCTGTGTGCCAGCAGTTGGTCGTCATCCGTAATTTGGGTGCGCAATCCACTTAGGATGCTTTCAAGACCGGCGGCTTCTGCCGGCTGCACGCCACCGATATCAAGGTAATGTACCAATGTTGCCAGACGCTGCAATCCCGGTTGTGTGAGTGCGAAACTGGCTATCAATACTTCAAAGGTCACCAGTGCGCCGACATGAGTAAAGGTGGCGCCATCGAAATCGAAACCAACAGCTTTGGACGGGCAATCGGCAGGATGTTGCAGCCATTTGAAGCGGGCGGCAGGATCAATGAAGCGCTGGATCAGCCAGGCACTGGCCAGGCGGTCCACCCAGGGGCGCTGGCGGGTGGCCCACACCCGCTTCTGGAAATCCCCGGGTGCGCGCTTGGCTACTCTGCTGACTGCAGCATGCGGTTCGTCCGGCATCAGGATGCTGTTGCAGCGCGAGTCCAATTCCGTCAAGGCAGTGCGGGTTTGCAGTTGGGCCGGGCCGGCAAAGAAATCGATGTCAGAGAGGCTGGTAAACGACTTGGACAGTTTGCGTACTTGTTTGAGCGTGGCGGCCGCATTGCGTAGGGTAAGGCGCGCCAGCAGGCTAGTGGTTTGATTGAGAATTTGAGCGTAGTCGGCACTGCGGTCAAACAACGCGCTAAAGCCGCCAATGTCAGGTTCTTTGAGTTGCAGCACCCACGCGCTGCCGTTGCCTGCGCGTACTGCACTGGCAATGGCTTCGAGGGTGACGCGGCATTGGGGCTGTCGAGGCATTAGATAGACACCGTCACGCAAGACAGCGGCGCCCGAAGCTTTTAGTGCCCGCCACACCCGCTGCCGCACAGTGGCGTTTTCGGTGGGCAGGCTGGTTATGAGGGTGATCCAGTTATTCATGTTGATTACTCTACAAGTGCGTAGAGTAGTTTACAAATAAAAATATCAGCTAACGTTGATATGCCAAAATAGCGCCGGTGCTCTGGCGCCGGGGTGAGGTTGTTCAGGATGTGGAGTCAGGGGGGCAATGTAAAGCGGGCCAGCAGTGGCACATGGTCAGACAGTTCACGCCAAACCTCGCCATTGAGACATTCGCAACTTTGCAGGGTCAAGCCCCTGAAATAAATACGATCCATGCACAGCAGCGGCCAGCGTGCCGGAAATGTCCTGGCGTAATGATGCCGGCTCTGCATAAAGACTTCTTGCAGTTGCAGTGCCGGATCCAGATAACGCTTTACTTCGGTTGTGGTCCAGTCATTGAAATCACCACCCACGATCACGGCTGCATGGTTGTCGACGATGGAACCAAGATGCTGATTAAGGATTTTGATTTGTTGTTTGCGTTCAAAACCCAACAAACCCAGATGCAGGCACACCACATGTACGCGGCGGTCAGTACCAGGCACGCCAACAGTGCCATGCAGCAGGCTGCGACTGGCCTGCCGGAACAAGGAAACATTGATGTTGTCCCAGGCCTGGAACGGGTATTTGCTAAGAATTGCATTGCCATGGTGTCCTGCCTGCACGATGGCATTCTTGCCGTACGCATAGTGCGGCCATACCTGGTCTGCCAGAAATTCAAACTGTGAGGTGGCTGGCCAGCTAGTGATGCTGGCGGCATGTCCGTGATGAGCCCCCTGGACTTCCTGCAGCAACACCATGTCTACCCCCACTGCCCGGATCATCTCGCGCATGCGATGCAGCACAAAATTGCGGTTGTTGCTGCAAAAGCCCTTGTGGATGTTATAGGTAAGAATGCTTAGCTGCATTGCTATGGTCAAAGTTGCCGGTTTTTCTGGTTACGGAATATCCGGGGATTGGCAAGTACGAATTTGTGAATAACCCGCTTCAGCAAGTGATCCTTGCCTTTGTTGCTCAGGTAGAAATAGCCCAGCAACGACACCGCCAGAGCGCCGCCGCAGTCGTCGATAAGATCCGACATGGTATCTTCAAGGCCCGCGCCCTGCATGGTGAGCCCGAACAGGTTGTCCATGGCAAATTCAAAAATTTCCCACAGTGCACCCATGCTCATCGCAAACATGAAGGCAAACAGCGCGATGAATTGCGGTGTGAGATTGAGGTTAATTTTCTTGTTGTTGTTGAGAACATAGACCAGCAGGAATCCGATCATGCCGCCCAGCAAGCCGGAAGTGGTATGCAGCAAAATGTCCCACCACCAGTATCTGGCATAGAAACCTTTTACTTCACCGAGAAACAATGACAGATAGATAAACAGGATGCTGAGGGTTTCCAGTTCGGCAGGAATCCTGAAATGCAGGAGATTGCGCATGAACAATGGCAGGAAGGTGATAACCAGAATGCCCAGCGTGGCAGCGCCTGCCTGGAAATTGTGGTCAAGCAAAAGCAGCATGCCGCCGACTGCAATCACCAGTTTCAGCGCAAGACTTACGCTGATTCGCTGCCAGAACCGCTCCTGTCCGGGAGTCGCAAGATGTTCAGTGTCTTTTTCCATGGATGCAAGGTAACAGAATGCTGTGAGTGATATGGCCGCTAGTACATCCGGTTGCAGAATATACAAGTTTGTCATTCTCGCTCTGGTTAGTGCGCAGAGGGTTGATAACAATCAAATCGACCCCAGCCAGGGTTTGTTAATCTATAAGCACTTTGTAGTTAACCAAGACAGTTGTCTGAAAACGAGGCCTCACTATGGACAAGCCCAATACCGAACAACTCAAGGACAAGCTGGCCGAACAATATGACAAGTTTGCCGCCAGAGCCCACGAACTGTTTGCTGCCGGTCGCGAAAAAAGCAATGAGGCCTTGCATGTTGCCATTGAAAAAGCCCGGGAACAGATGGCCGCGCTGGGTGAGTTGAGCGAGGAGCAGGCAAAAGAATTCCAGCAATACCTGCAGCGTGATCTGGAGCAGACTGCCCGTGATTTCCACAAGCTGGGTGAGGGAGCCAAAGACAAACTGAATCCTTCCCGCATTGGTGCCGGCGCGCTCGATAGCATGGCCGCGTTGTTGTATGTAGGCAGCGAGGCCTTGTTGATAATGTCGATCAAGGCGGAAGAGGCGCTTACTTACAAAGCCGGAGAGATTACCAGTGCCGGCACGCTTACCTGCAGCAATTGCGGCCATGCGTCCGACTTCAGCCAAACCCACATTGTCCAGCTTTGCCCCCAGTGCAAGCGCGGCATTTTCAAGAAAAGTTATTAGCCAAGCGGCAATTTCCTGACAACTTCATGCGGCTCGCAGTCTGACCACAATGGCGCCACGGTTCGGACTTTCTTCCTTGAATGAGAGCAAGCGGTGCTGCTGTTGATAATAGTGAAGTTGCCCAAGGATATGTTCACGAATCACTCCGCCGCCGACGATCAGTCGCAAGCTTTGGCAGTAAGCCTGCCAGCACTCCAGTAAAATGGTGTCCAGTTTTTGCAATGCCTGCTTTGTGGTTTCGTGATTGTGCGCAATGTCGCGGGTTAAACAGCTGCCGTCATGTTGCTGATAGACATTCTGGTCGCACTTGTGGCAAAGCAATGCTGGCGGCAGCATGTCAATATGCAGCGCAGTTACGGACATGGACATGCCGCAATGCAGGCAGTGGCGGATTAACGGGGACATGGATCTGTGTCACTAATTTGGGGGGGCAGAGTAATGAAGCCATGAGCCCTGCCTGGAAAGTTTTATTAATAAAGGAATTTTCTCAGATTCCAAATTATACAGTACGCAACACCTGTGCCAGTTTCTGCCAGAGCGGCAGGCGCCAGTCACTGCGGCGGAACACCAGGCCGATTTCACGCACCGGTGGTGTGACGAACGCAAGGTAGCGAATGCCGTCCTGGTTTTTATTGATCGCCATTGCCGGCATCAGAGTGACGCCAAGACCACTGATCACCATTTGTCGCAGGGTTTCCAGACTGCTGGCGCGAAACGTGGTGTTCTCACCGGCTCCCGCCAGCTGGCACACCGACAGCGCCTGTTCACGCAGGCAATGACCCTCATCCAGCAGCATCAGGTTATGGCCCTGCAAATCATTCAGATCGATTTTTTTGCGGCGCGCCAGTGGGTGCGCAGCCGGCACTGCCAGCAGAAATTCTTCCTTGCCTATGGGGATCACGTCCAGCTGTTCCTTGCTGATTGGCAACGCAAGCAATGCCGCATCGATTTCACCCTGCTGCAGTTGCTGCAGCAGCAACTGGGTTTTGTCTTCCACCAGGAACACGCGCAGCTCGGGCAGTTGCTTTTTCACTTTCGGCAACACCAGCGGCAGGAAATAGGGGGCCAGCGTCGGGAACGCGCCCAGCTTGATGTCGCCCGCCAAGGGGTTGAACTGGCTGCGCGCCAGCTGCTTGAGACCTGCGGCTTCGTTCAGCATGCGTCGCGCCCGCACGGCCATTTCCTGGCCCACGGGCGTCAGCCAAACGTTACGGTGGTCGCGCTCAACCAGGTTGACACCCAGGTAGTGCTCGAGCTTCTTCAGTTGTGCACTCAGCGTGGGCTGGGTGACATGGCAGGCTGCGGCCGCCTTGCCGAAATGCAGGTGATCAGCCACCGCGATGAAATATTCCCAGTCGCGCAGATTCATGAGTTCACCCTGGTTGTGTCAGTCGACGCCGGGATTATGCTGGATTTCACACAAATGGTGTCAATCCACACCAGCAAAAGCATTCTCGGCCGGGAAAATCCCGCACAACCCGATTTTCAATGTGCTTGCAGCTCAACCGGTGATTGGGCAATGATTGCCCCAATCCCATTCTGGAGCTGGTCGCTGTATGAATTATCTGCGTGTGAAGTCGCTTGACGACATTCTTGCCAATGCGGAAAAGAAACCGCTCAAACGCCAGCTCAATGCTTTCCACCTGATTATGCTCGGCATCGGTGCGGTGATTGGCACCGGCATCTTCGTGCTGACGGCGGTGGCGGCCAACAAAGCCGGCCCCGGCATGTTGATTTCATTCGTGATCTCCGGCTTTGTGTGCATGCTCACCGCGCTGATCTACTCGGAAATTGCGGCAATGGTACCGGTGTCGGGTTCAGCCTATACCTACTCCTATGCCGTATTGGGAGAAGTGGTGGCCTGGATGGTGGGTTGGGCGCTGATTCTTGAATATGCAATCGCAGCCGGAGCTGTGGCAGTGGGGTGGTCGGGTTACATGAATGGCATCCTGCGCAGCAATGGTTTCGGCTTGCCGCTGATGTTGACTGCCGGCCCGGCCGATACTATCACGCTGAGTGATGGCACCATCGCGCATGGCGGCTTCAATCTGCTGGCCTTTCTGGTGGCGCTGTTCGTCACCTGGCTGCTGGTAATTGGTACTTCGCGCAGTGCCAAGTTCACAGGCGTTTTGGTAATCGTCAAGATCATCGCGCTGACAGCCTTCATTGTGCTGGCGATGCCGGCCGTGCAAGGCATCAATTTCGAGCCGATGCTGCCCAATGGTTGGGGCACACCACTGTCCGGTGTTGGCGTGCTGGGTGCAGCAGCCTCCATCTTCTTTGCCTATGTCGGTTTTGATGCAGTATCGACTGCGGCGGAAGAAACCAAAAATCCGCAACGCAATATTCCGATCGGACTGATCGGGTCGCTGATCATCTGTACCGTGTTCTATTTGCTGGTGGCCTACGCGGCTATTGGCGCGATCGGGGCACAGCCCGGTGGCGAGTTGTCACATTCAAAAGAGCCGCTGGCATTTATCCTGCGCCAGCTCGGGTATCCGGGGGTCGGCAACCTGGTGGCGCTATCGGCAGTGCTGGCGTTGCCGTCGGTAGTGCTGATGATGATTTACGGCCAGACGCGCGTGCTGTTCAACATGTCACGCGACGGTTTGTTGCCGGAAGTGTTGTCGAGTGTGCATGCAAAATTTCACACGCCCCATGTGGTGACACTCATCACCGGTTGTGCAGTGGCGGTGTTCGCGGCGATTTTTCCGGTAGATGTACTGGCGGATATTTCCAATTCCGGCACCTTGTTTGCGTTTCTGGTAGTGGCGATCGGCGTCATGGTGCTGCGCAAAACCCAACCCAACCGCGAGCGGCATTTCAGAACACCCTTTCTGTGGATAGTGGGCCCACTGGCTGTGGCAGGCTGTTTGTTGTTGTTCGTGAGCCTTGGCGCCTACACCATCAAATTGTTCTTTTTATGGGCCATCGTCGGACTGGTGGTGTATTTCAGTTATGGCCGTCGTTTCAGCCATCAGGGCAAGCTCGGAGCAGTTGCCAAGCGCTGAGGTTCAGGGCGGCGGGGTAAGCAAACTGCCGCCGCTGTTGCCAGCCACATCAATCCACAGATGACGCAAGCCCAGCTTCTGCAACCACTGGGGGCCTTCAGCATCTTTCAACATGCCAATGGTGGAGGCGCTGCCGGCGATCACACAAAAATCCGCCACTACGCTCACGGCCGCCAACTGCCGCACCGGCCAACCAGTGCGCGGGTTGAGAATGTGGCTGTAGCGCACACCATCGACAGTGAGACAACGTTGATAATCGCCGCTGCTGGTTAACGCACCACTGCGCAGCGCTACTGTGCAAAGCGAGCGCGCCGGGTTGGCCGGATCACTGATGCCGATGTGCCAGGCACTGCCATCAGGCCGGGGACCCACGACGCGAATATCACCACCGAGATTGACCAGGGTGTGTTCCAGCTTGTGTTGCTGGCACACAGTGGCCGCACGATCGGCCGCGTATTCCTTGACGATGCCACCAAGGTCAAGCTCCATCCCGGCTACCAGAAAATTCAAGCGGGGGCGCTGCCATTCGAGTTTGTGCCAGCCGGTGCGGTCAAGCAGGGCCGCGACTTGCCGGGTTGACGGCAACAGCCCTGATTTGAAATCCCATGCACGGCGCAGAATGCCGGAGCTGATGTCGAACAAACCGCCGCTTTCGCGATAACAGGTGTCGGCGTAATCGAGTAGATGGGCGGTCTCACTGTCCACGCTGACGCTGCCACCAGTGGCAGCCAGCCGGTTGATGGCGCTGAGTTCGCTGTCGGGGCGATAACGGGAATATTTGGCTTCCAGTCGCTCGATATCGGCAATGATTGCCTCGGAAACGCTGCGGGCGGAGTCAGCCGCAGGTGCAAAGATCTGCAATTCGCATGCAGTTCCCATGGCTTTGAAGCGTGTTTCAAACAGTTGCACTGGGGCTATCCTTTACAAGCTATGGTCAAGGATATCGCGTAATGCTCTGGCCAAGTCATGTTGTGAGTAGGGTTTCGGCAACAAGGGGAATTCGGTCTCATCCTGCTCGGACCTGGCCAGACTGTGGCTGTTGAAGCCCGATGTCAGCAGAATCTTGAGTTCAGGTCGCAATTCACGCGCTTGCTGTGCCAGTTCGTGGCCGTTGAGGCCGGGCATCATGACATCGGTGAACATCAGCTGGATGGTCTTGTTGTGCTTGAGCACCGACAACGCGGTCTCGCCATTAGAGACCGCCAGCACTTCATAACCCAGCCGGTGTGACAGCATGGCCTGGGCAGCATTGCGTACCATTTCATCATCATCAACGATCAGAATGGTTTCATGGCCACCACTTGGCAGCGCTGCTTTTTCGATGGCCGCGCTCAAGGGTTCGGATGCGACAGGCAGGAAAAGCTGAACAGTGGTGCCGACCCCGGGCTGTGAGGTGATGGTGACATGGCCGTGCGATTGTTTGGCAAATCCGAACACTGAACTCAGGCCCAGGCCGGTGCCCTTGCCCAGCTCCTTGGTGGTGAAGAACGGTTCAAACACATGCTGGAGATTTTCCTGGCTGATACCAGTGCCGGAATCTTTCACTTTGATTTGCACATAATGACCGGCCCGGAAATCAGGATATTTTGCGGCTTCCTGTTCCTGCACATAGATTTCACTGGTGCTGATGGTCAGCTCGCCGCCCTTGGGCATGGCATCGCGGGCATTGATCGACAAATTCAGCAGCGCGCCTTCCAGCTGGTGTTCATCGACCTGGGCCGGCGGCAGATTATGCTGTACCAATAACGTGACCTTGATATTGACACTGAGCGTGCACACCAGCAATTCACGCATGCTTTTGACCAGCTCGTTAATGTCCAGTGGGCGCGGTGCCAGCTGTTGTTTGCGGGCATAGGCAAGCAACCTGCGCGTGAGCTCGCTACCCTTGAGTGCTGCAGAACGAATCGCACCGGCCAGCCGGCGGCCTTGTTCATGATACTGGTAGAGGTCTTGCAGCAGATCGGCATTGCCAAGAATGATCGTCAGCAGGTTGTTGAAATCATGGGCGACATGGCCGGTAAGTTTGCCAATCGACTCCATATGCTGCGCCTGATCAAGGCGCTGCTGCATCACTTTACGCTCGGTGATCGAGTGGAAATAGACTGCCAGTCCCTCCGGTGAGGGAAACGCATCGAGTTCAATCCAGTTGTCCATCACACTGGAGAAGTACTGGTGATGAAAGGGGGTGTTGGTCCGCACCGAGTTGTAAAAGCCTTCATAAATAGGGGATTCGCGCAGATAGGGGTATTCATCCCACAAGGTAGAGCCTGGAGTGGGCTGCGGGGAGCGTGCCATCAGTTTGAGTGCGGCTTTGTTGACGTAGACCAGTCGCCACTGTAAATCCAGCAGATAGAAAGCATCTGTCATGTTTTCCAGTGTGACCAGCAGCCGGTCACTGATCAGGCGCTTTTCCTGTTCGTTCTGTTTTTGTACGCTGATGTCCTGCAATGCGCCTACTACCCGTGTGAGCTTTGATTGCGGGTCTTCTTCATTCTGTGCAATGACATGTATCCACTTGTGTGTGCCCACGGCGGTATTGATTTCGAATTCAATGTCGCAGCAAGTACCACTAGTGTGGCAATGCTCCATCTGCTCCATTACGAGAGGGCGGTATGCGGGCAGGATATGACGGCCGATTTGCTCAAGGGTCAATACGGTGTGAGGCGCATAGCCGAAAATTTCCAGCATCGCAGTTGAGCAATAGAGGGATCTGCTCTCGCCGTAGGTAATGGCCCAGCCGCCAACCTTGGCAAGTTTTTGGGTAATTTCGAGCAAAGTGTCATTGAGCATAGTAATAATTGTTCTAGTGGCTCTGACGCAATTGGATGGCGGCTTCACACCGCTACGGGGAAAGGAACTTTAATGCTTTGTGTCTGGCATGTACATGCCGTCGATTTAATGAAAGCGCGTGATGGCAGTGTGCAATTAGACCTTAAGCGCGCTGCATACAAAATTTCATAAACTGCATGAGGCCAGGCAAGTCATTGGCGGCAGCAATGCGCCTATGGATACCGTTGCAGCCTATGGTTCCAATCCCAGCCACCTGTGTGCACGACTCCAGCGTGCAACCAGAAATTTCTCAACCAGAAAAACAACAATGAGCGACGCTCCCAAGACCGGCAGCAAGATCGCCGTTATCGTGATAATTGCGACAAAGCCGGCGCCGATTTTGGCATCTGGCATGGCAGGAGGTGCGCCCAGCACTCCATCGGGAGCGCGTTTGCGCCACATTAAAAAGCCGCTAACGCTGATCGCAACCAAACCCGCAGCCGTCAGAAAACCCAAGAGCTGATTGATCCAGCCAAACAATTGGCCTTCATGCGCTGCCACGCCGATTCCCACAATGCGATCAAGGATGTGGCGTCGGGAAAAATCCTGCCGGCTGACCAGTGCACCAGTTTTCGCATCAAAGGCAGCATCTGCCCGCAGTGGACGATTCTGGGCATCCGAAGTGACCGTCCACTCTGCCGATTTTCGTGAAGGCGGCGAAACCAGCACCGGATAAGCAAAGTGCAGTGCCTGTGCTTCCCGTACTATTTGGTCAAGGCTTGTCGCAGTATCAGTGCCCGCATGGGTTCCGGTTTGGGGCAGAGGAGTGAAGCCCATGTCAGCATGATTGTGCTCTGCATGTTCATCAGCTGGCTCCGCACGACCGGCGATGTTCCAGTCCGCCTTTGCAGCAGTGGTGCCGGTAAGAGTCCGCACTTCCTTGAAGGCGCTGCCCCACACCAGCGCCCACGGCAGTGCTGTCAGCAGCAGGAACAACACAAAGCATGAAATCCAGAGGCCGATCACTGCATGCAAGTCACGCCAGAACAAACGGCCTTTCAGCGAGAACCTCGGGTAGAGCACGCCGGCCAGGCCGTTGGCATTGCGGGGGAACCATAAATAGATGCCGGTCAACACCAGCACTATGGCCCAGCAGGCAGCCAGCTCTACCAATACCGAGCCGGTTTTTCCCATCAGCAATTCACCGTGCACTTGATGCACGATCCGTACAAAGCGCTGTTCTTCTTTTTCGACGTTCACTACCTGCAGGGTTTGCGGATGTACATAGACACGGATTTTTTCACCTGCGAGGTTCAGCAGGATGTTGACTGCATCGCCGGTTTCGCGCGGCAATTCGTAGTCGGTGAATCTGGCATGCGGCACTGCCGCCAGCGCTGCCGCCACTTGTTGTTCAGGCATGGAAAATTCGCCTGTTATCAGCAGATGGCGATATGGCGCGTCGTGGATTGCATCAAGCTGCGGCTTGAAAAGATAGATGGCACCGGTAATGGCCAAAATGACCACAAAGGGAAGCGAAAAAACGCCGGCATAAAAATGCCAGCGCCACAAAGTGCGATACAGTTGTTGGGAATTCAGGTTTTCCACTTCAACTCCAGGCGGCAGCTCTGCTGATCAATCGGATGTCTGCAGGGAGCTCAGATGTTTCTTTTGAGGTTTGACACCAGCAGGGCAGTCAAATTATAGACACTGGAGCAGGTACCGGTGGTGTGACAAAAAGTCGCACCTGGTGAGTATTTTGGTTTTCCCTGCGACATCGTGTCACATTCCGGAAACTGCCTGCCTTGCCTAAACTCCTCGCCAGCAAAAATTCATTTGAGGGGAGTTGTAATGCAGCACTACCGATCAATGATGGCAGTATTGCTGCTGCTTTCATTGCCCGCATTGTCAGAAGATGCAGTTCAGTCCCAGGCCCAAGCGGATAACGCCGCCAAGCCTGAAGTGATTCAAATCAACGGCGTTACCAGCAATCCAGCTGTGCCGGCCAATATTCCTGCGACTGTTGAAAGCATCACTTCCACGCAGATCAGTGAAAGCGTCAACTCGGTTTCATCAGCCGGTGCCTTGCTTTATCTGCCGGGCGTGCATGTGCGCGAACGATTCATTGGCGACGTCAACGGCGGGCTTGCCATACGCATGTATGGCGTCAACTCCAGCGCCGAGACCATTGTCTACGGTGATGGCTCCTTGCTGTCCAACTTCCTGAACAACAGCTGCTGCCCCGGCCCGCGCTGGAGCATGGTGCCGCAAAGCTCCATTGATCGTGTGGACGTCATGTACGGGCCGTTCTCGGCGTTGTATCCGGGCAATTCGGTGGGTGGCGTGGTGCTGATGTCAACGCACATGCCGGAAAAGTTTGAAGCCCATGTAAAACTGGACACCTTTGTTGAGAATTTCAAACTGTATGGCACCGGCAAAAATTTCCAGGGTGAGCACGTGTCGGCTATGGTTGGCGGCAAGCAGGGTGATTTCTCTTATTGGGTGAGTGGGGATCGTCTGGATAATCACAGTCACCCTACCGATTTTACTGCGGCTTCACTCAAAGTCGGTGCTGCCGCCGCTGGCCAGTTCACCGAGGTGACGGGAGCCTATTACGACAGGGACATCGCCAACAATGTGCGAGTCAACACGGCCGCCATCAGCGCCGATCATACCGTCAAGGACGATGGCACCATAAAAGTGGCCTATGACATTAACCCGATGTTGCGAGCCGCCTACACCCTGGACGTGTGGAAAAACATTTCCGACAAGGCGGTGGACAGTTATCTGAGGGATGCTGCCGGCACTACCATCTACGGCAGCACCAGTGCAGCGGGTGCCTTCAGATATTTGCGCATTGATGGCAAGGACTACAGTGTGACTGCGCCCAGCTATAGTCGTACTGACAGCTTGTATTTGCTGCACGCTCTGTCACTGAAGTCCACAACGGCAGGTAGTTGGGACGGTGAACTGGTGTTCAACTACTTCAACCAGGACCAAGACGTGATTCGTGCTTCCTCTGGCAATTTTGGCACCACGCCCAGCCTGGCAGCCACGGCCGGCACCATTACCTATGGCGATGGTACCGGTTGGATCAATCTCGACATGCGTGGCGAATGGCGCCCCGACGGCAATCTGCAAAGCCGGCATCGAGTGAGCTTCGGTTATCACGCGGATCGTTATACGACCAGGACGACCCAATACAATCTGGTTGCCGGCAGCAGTTTTCTCGAGAGTCCGGCAGGAACGCTCACTACCAATTCCAGGGGAGTCACAACCACTACCGCTGTCTATCTGCAGGATGCCTGGCAACTTTCACCTGCGGTGAAGCTGGTAGTGGGTGGCCGGGAAGAGCAATGGCAGGCGGCCCAAGGCAGCAACTTTGCCAACAATGCCAACGTGGTGTACCAGGACAAAACCGTCTACGCGTTTTCGCCCAAGGCTTCAGTTTCTTACCAGATTTCCGATGATTGGCAGCTGCGCAGCTCCTATGGCCGCGGTGTACGCTTGCCAACCGTCAATGAGTTGTTCAAGAACATCGGCATAACGCAAGTGGGCGGCGGCACCGCAACCGCGGCCCAGCTTGCCGGTTTTCCGGCACCCTATAATGTGGCGCTGACCAACAATCCGAATCTCAAACCGGAGACTGCCGATGCCTGGGAATTTGCACTGGAGCGGATGCTGGGCAATGGCGCATGGAGAACTTCATTGTTCGGCGAAGAGAAACAGGATGCGCTGGTATCGCAGGCAGACATCACGACCTTGCCGGGTTTCAGCATCAGTAGCGTGCAGAACATCGACAAGGTACGCACTTACGGCATTGAAACTGCCATACAAGCCGGCAACGTGCTGGTGAATGGTCTGGATGTTTCCGGCAGCCTTACTTATGTCCATGCCCGGATAGAGCAGGACATTGCCAACCCTGGCCTGGAAGGCACGAAACTGCCGTTGATTCCCGAGCTGCGCGCGTCATTGCTGGGCGTCTATCACGCAACTGAAGCGCTGTCCTACAGCCTGGGCTGGCGCTACAGCGGCAGACAGCACAGTGGGCTGTTCAATACTACTGCCCGTCTGTATCCCGACCCCAACCCCGGGGTCTACGGTGGTCGCAGCAACTTCAGTGTGTTCGATGCCAAGGTGCTCTACCAATTGGCGCAACATTGGTCGGTTTCCGTTGGCGTGGATAACCTCACCAACAAAACCTATTTCACCTTGTACCCTTATGCACAACGCACCTTGTTTGCCAGTGCCAGGTTTGATTACTAGCAGGGTTACGGTGTGGATGAATGGTTGCCCGAATTTTCTACAGCTGTGAGCAGTGTCAGCAATTTTGCGCCGGGACAATTACTGTTTAACCGGCCTTTTTCCCAGCATGCGCTGCAAGGTGCGGCGATGCATGCCCAGCGTGCGGGCTGTGGCCGAGATGTTG
Organism: uncultured Gammaproteobacteria bacterium; assembly: GCA_903853385.1. Lineage (GTDB taxonomy): Bacteria > Pseudomonadota > Gammaproteobacteria > Pseudomonadales > Pseudohongiellaceae > CAILUG01. Next base: position 28,337 of record CAINTJ010000034.1, on the reverse strand, counting down.
CCATCTTGTTCCTGCAACACGCGCTGGATATGTTCCCATGCCAGCCGTTTTACCGATAACGGTGCCACTTCCGTCGCTGACACTGTGAGCGGGTTAGCGGCAGTAAGGCCGAGTTTGCTCAATATCTCATCGGCATCAAGGGGCTTGCAGGCATAGTCAAACGCGCCGGCCTTGATCGCGGTCACTGCAGTGGCGACAGAGGCGTAGCCAGTCAGCATCAGGATGCGCAGCGCGGGATTGAGTGCCAGCAAGGGGGTAATGCAATCCATACCGGATTCCTCGGCAATCTTCAGGTCGACAATGGCATAGACCGGCACGGACACCTGCGCCAACTGCAACGCGGTGGCAATGTTGGTGGCGCACACTACCTGGTAACCGCGCCGAACCAAGGCCCGCGCCAGCGTTTCCACAAAGACCGCATCATCATCAAGCAGCAGAATGCTCTTGCCTTCATGCATGATTTTGCACCAGCGGCACTTCGATGACCGTGAGTGTGCCATGCGGTTGTTGCGGATAGAGACTGACACTGCCGCCGAGCCGGTTCAAGGTGGCCTGACTCAACACCAGCCCCACGCCCATGCCATCGGCTTTGTTGCTGATGATGCTGGTGCCGAGCAATTCCTGAACTTCTCGCGCAATCCCCGCACCTTGATCCCGCACTTGTAATTGCCATTGGTGAGCATCCCAGCTCGCCATGATGCTGATGCCGGTCGGGCTGGCATCGGCCGAGTTGTTGAGTATGTTGATCAACGCTTGTTCCAGCGTGGTATCCACTGCCAGGGTTGGGCTGTCGCCAGCCGGCACCGCGAAATGGCAGGGCACTTCCGGCCGCAACAATTGCCACTGCTGCACCATTGATTTCAGGAATGCCGCCAGCGGCAACTGCTGTGGTTCCCGATGTTTGAAATCCGCCTTGCGTGCCAGGCTTTGCAGCGTGACGCGACAATTGTTGACCTGATTCTGCAGGGTAGTGAGATCATTCAACAGCAAGGGCTGATCGGTGTGTTCCACTACCATTTCCTTCAACAGCACCGCCATCGTTGCCAGCGGAGTTCCCAATGCATGCGCGGTACCGGCCGCCTGGGTGGCCACCGCCACAATCTGTTCATTGCGTAATGTTTCTTCGCGATACTGGCGCAGTTTTGCTTCTCGCACGCGCAGTTCGGCCGCCATTTTCACCACGAAATAGATGATCAAGGCAGCGCTGACCGCAAAGTTCAGCCACATGCCCACACTATGCAGATTAGGGACAGGATTGCTTCCGCTCATGTGCTCTGCATGTTCGCCGGCTGCGGTCGGCATGAAGGCCGGCAAGGGTTGGTAGTAGAACAGCAGCAATGAATAACTGCATAACGCGCTTGCTGCCACCCCGGTGGCCTGTAACCACGGCAGTGTTGCGGCAGCAATGGTGACGGGCACCAGCAGATAGGAGATGAAGGGATTGGTGGCGCCGCCGGTGAAATACAGCAATACACACAACCCCAGTACATCCACCAACAAATGCAGCAGGAATTCCTGCTGGCTGGGCGAAACCGCGCGTCGGAGTCGCCATAGCAAGCCGCCATTGAGCAAGGCCAGCAGCATTAGTATCAGCAGTATCAGGGTGTAGTTGAGGTTGAGTGCCAGCTCAAAGCGGGCATAGGCCAGTGCCGCCAGTTGCAGGCCAGCCACGATGGCGCGGATTACCTGCAGGCGCTGAAGGTTGAGATGCAGAGTGCTACGGGAAGCGAGGGTGATCACGAAAATCAATGAGCGACGCCCCTTGCGGAGCATCGCATACAAAATCAAGACGGCAGGATGTTATTACCTTTGGGCCCATCCTGCCATGCGGCGTTTGGCCGCAGCCAGGTCCGGTCATGTTTAATAGTTGAACTGCACCTGGAAGCGCAGCGCATCGGCGTTGAAGTGCTGGTAGTCGATGCGGCCCGCACGGTTGCCGGTGACCAGGTTGTTGCGATTCATGTGATGGTACTCGGTGGTGAATTCCACTTCTTTCGCAAGCAACCACTTGAGGCCCAGTTCGGTGTCGTTGACCTCGTTGTAGGGGGCGTTGGTCTCGAGTTTGTTGCCACCGCTATAGCTCTGCCAGCGGATGAACGGCACCAGCGAGCCGTGGCTGGTGGCGATCATGTACATGGCCTGCAGATAACCACCGTCAACGTTGCCATCGGTGATGGTGTTGCTGGCCAGGTCAAGTTGTGGCGATTTGCCCCAGTTCCATTCAGCTTGCACGCCGAACGGTTGCGGGAACCACACGGCACTCACACCTACGCGGCGATCACGGTAACCCCACAGATTGGCATTCGGAATGATGGGCGTCTTACTGACATCGCCGGCGGCGCGGTAGGCGCCAGTAGTTGGTACGAATTCGCCGGTATAGGCCTGCACGCTGGCTTCAAAGAACTGGCCATTGGAGAATTTCCACGGGTAGGTCGCGCGCGCCACCCAATGCATGCCGTCATTCTTTTCGGCTTTGTTGAGGCCTTCGCCGTTATAAGCGCCCACCGCGAACAAGCCGTAGTTGCCGGTGTGCTTGAGGCCGGCGGCCGCGATTTCGCTGAAGCGGGCCTGGATGTCTTTGGGGGTGTAGAAATAGAACGCACCGGTATCGCGTTCATCCTTGACGGCACTTTCGAAGGCATCGGAGCTGTCGAACGTCATCCAGGCCGAGCTGGACATCAGTTCCTGGAAGCCGAACGGCACCTTGGTGGCGCCGACCCGGACGCGGTTGACTTTGTCATCGGTCAGGTTGATCTCGCCAAAGGCTTCCCTGATTTGCACCACGTTAAGGCTGCCACTGACGGTAGTGGAAAAATCCGGTTCAATTTTGAAACTGGCGCGTGAGCCAAGACTGCCTTCGATGACCACGCGGGCGCGCCTTATCACCAGGTTCTTGTCGGAATCGCCCAGCGAGTCCTGATCACCTACAGAGCGATCAGTCCACAGGTTGATGCCGCGGTCGCCACCAACCATTTCGTTATAGCGCAGCTGGGCATAACCACGCATCTGGATGTTGTTGGTCCAGCCGCTCTTGTTCTGGGTGGCAGCCAGACTCGCAATTTTCTCATCCTGCTGCTTCACTTTGGTTTCCAGTGCCGACAGGTCCACTACCGGTACGCCACTGCCTGCAGCAGAAGCGCTGATTGCAGAGCTGGTTGCAGCCGGTGCCGCGGCCTCTGTTACCGGGCGGAACGTGCCCATCTTTACCCGGTTTGGGCCGGGTTCAGCAAAAATCTGTTTTGTGGTGCTGTCGACATACAGCTCCAGATCACCGACAGCCGCGCAGGCCAGATTGGCTGACAGCAAAGCCAGCGCGAGGGAGAGGGTATTGCGGGTGAATCGGGCGCTTCGCATAAGCCGTGTCCTGGTAGTTTGAATATTAAGATCAGGTATTGCTTAACCCGGCTTTAACCGGAAAAGGCGTTAACCTGCGCACGGTCTTAATGTAAAGAATCTTTATAAATTGACTATGAATACCCTGAAAGGATTTGGCGAAAATCAGGTAAAGAATTGATAAAGGCGCATATTAACAATGGCCTTGGTGGTCAAGGATGACTGCGCAGAACTTAATATTGCCAGTGCAGGGTGCTCTGGACCATCGCAGTGTATTTGCCTAGCGGCTCTGCACGATTGCCGAGCACGATCAGCGTGCCGGATCCCATGGGGGTGATGGTGCCGGTGAAACGCGCATCATTGAAAACAGTTTCCTGTTGCACCACTTGCGAGGGGATCATCATCACTGAAACCGGTCCGGTGTCGCCGCTGATGATCAGATGCATGGCCACCTGTTTGGCGATCCAGCAGTCCTTGGAGAAGTGCACATCCATCACATCCGTATCCCGGCTGGATTCAAGCCGGGCTTTGATCGTTTTGCCCATACGGGAATTCACCTCAGCCAGGCTGACGTGATCGGTGCTGTTGAGGAAGCGGGCTTCGGCATAGACATGTCGCAGAATTTCCTGCGACAGCGGCGTGTCCTGGGCCGGCTGGAAACGATAGGCCAGGCCCAGCAACAGCGCCATGCAGGCAGCAACCGGCAGTGCCCGGCGCCAGAATGAATCATTGGCCGCCGCCATGGTGCGTGCTGGCGCGGCTTGGTTGACATCCTCGCTGGCAACGGCCAGCAGCGAGTTCTGCAAGCCGGCAGGTGGCGTGGGTGCCTTGAGTACCTGTTGCAGCAGTTTTTCAAAATCCTGTTCGTTCATGGTCTTACTCTTGTTTGCTTTCAATGTTGCCATCGAGCACTGCGCGCAATTTGTTGCGGGCCCTGAACAGGCGCGTCATCACAGTATTGTTGTTCAAATCCAGCATCACCCCGATTTCTTCACCACTGAATCCGCCAATTACCTGCAGCGCCAGCGGGTCGCGGTATTCGGGTTCCAGCGCCAGGATGGCCTTGTGCAACATGCTGGCCTCCATAAGCTGATCAGGCTCCAGATGTGCGGCCTCCGCCAAGCTGGCTTCGTGATCATCGACATCATCCAGCTCAGGCCGTGGTTTTTCATACAGGCGCGCGTTTTCGCGTCGCAAAATCGTAAACAACCAGGCCTTGGCTGCATCCGGGCTTTGCAGGCTGTCAAAAGCCCGCCATGCCCGCATGAAGGTTTCCTGGGTCAGATCTTCTGCCAGCGGCCGGTGCCGGGTCAGCCAGCAGGCATAACGGAAAATGTCGTGGTAGTAGTCCCTGACCAGGGATTCATAACGTTTGCGCCTTTGCCCTTTGGTGGTTATGACCGAGTTCTCGGCAGATTCTTGCGCGGTCATAGTGGAAGTGCTTAAGGTCAGTGGTGACATACTGTGATTGGGGTCTTTTACCTGATCCAACAGGCCCCGGCATTATTGCCCGGCGGGGAAACAGGCGGCAAGACCACGCAAAGGTCCCGGCTGCCCTTACCAAGCAAGACCGGCGTTTCAGTAAAATATTCCAGCCAGCAGCGGCACATGGCTATAATGATAAAAAAAACAACAAGCGCCGCACCAGTGGCAAGCACGTTTGCCCGCATTGGATAAGTGCAGGCCCAAGGAGAATCCACCATTCGTTCATATAATGACAAGGTTGCCTTCATAACAGGTGCAGCCGCAGGTATTGGCTTGGGCATGGCCCAGGCTTTCGCAGCACGGGGCATGAAGCTGGGGTTGGCGGATGTTGATGCTGCCAAGCTGGCAGAAGTACAACAGCGTTTTGCCGACCAAGGTCACGAAGTGCTGGTGTTTGCTGCCGATGTTGCCAATCGTGAAGAACTGAAAAGAGCCACTGCAGAGCTGGTTGCCCACTTCGGCGCGTTGCATGTGGTGTGTGCCAATGCCGGTGTGGGCGGGTATATCGGTCCCTTGCAGGAAGGCGCCGACACCGACTGGGATTGGGTCATCGATGTCAATCTCAAAGGCACGGTCAACACCGTGCAGGCAGCACTGCCCTATCTGATGAAAAATCCCGGGCAGTCACATATCGTGCTGACCAGCTCCATCAGTGGTTTGCGGGTTTATCTGCCCAGCCGCGGCCAGGGCATGTACAACACCAGCAAGTTTGCGTTGGTCGGGCTAGGTGAAGCCTTGCATGCTGATTTGCATCAGCTGGGTGTGGGCGTTTCCATCCTGTGCCCGGGGGTTGTGAACACTGATATTTCCAATTCGGGACGCAACCGCCAAGCCCGTTATGGCGGCGCGTTCGACATGAATGAGGATTTTGTGCTCGCCAAAGCCGCCAAAAACGGCACCGATCCACTGAAATTCGGGCAGTGGGTGTTGAAAGCGATGGAGCGGGATCAGCTCTATGTAATCACGCATCCGGAAGACCGTCCCATCGTCGAAGCCCGCCATGCACGTATCCTGCAAGCCTTTGACGCGTGTGAGAGTCTCACCAAGCCAAACTAGCCAAGGCAGCAATCAGGAACAGTTTGTTAGTGGGCGGGAGCTGCCAGACTGTCGGAGCCCTTGATGCTGACATTCTGCAAGCCCAGCGTGCTGATGATTTTTTCGAGGGAGTGGGTCTCTTCCATCAAGGCTTGCACCGTATTGTTGATGAGTGTTTCCCCCGGGGAATTGCCGGCAGCAATCAGCATGTCATAGGCAGATCCCTGCTGCACCAGTGCTTCCATGGCGAGGTCAGTGGTTTCGACTTTGGCGTTCATTTCTGCGTGGATTGCAGGGGCGTTGGCCCGCAAAAACGTTTCCAGACTCGGGCCGCTCACCATGGTGCCATTCGCGTGCACATAGCGACCCTGCCAAAGATTGCGAATACCGCGGTTATTGTAATAGTGCGACCATAAGGTTTGGTCGGAAAACCCGTCCTGCTCTGCTTCCGGATCGTGTGACAATAGCGCCAGGCGCAAGTTTTTACCGGCGAGTTCGCCATAGGCCAGCGAGCCCATACCGGTCAGCTGGGTGGCAAGCCCGCCCTCGTCGCCGGTGGCCATCAGTGCTTCATAAGCGCGACCGCCGCTTTGCCAGCTTTGCACCATTTCGTCGAGATCGCTGACCAGTAGATGCGTTGCTGATTCAAGATAGGTGCGTCGACGCTCACAATGGCTGTGGGTGCAACTGGCCAGATCGTAATCAGTCCAGGGCCGTTCGCCGGCCCCGGCATGGGTGCCATGCAGATCCTGGCCCCACAGCAGGAATTCGATGACGTGATAACCGGTTGCGACATTGGTATCAACGCCATCAATGTTTTGCAAGGTTTCCGCCAAGAATTGCGGCGACAGATTGCCGGCGTCGACGCTGATGCCGCCAATATCGAGCAAGGGATTGGCAATGACGTTGGCGGTATAGAAGTTGTTGTTGTCGGATTTGGTGCCGTACGAGGCTGCTACATAGTCGATCAGTCCGGCATCCAAGGGCCAGGAATTGACGCGCGGTTCCCACTCGTCGACCACAGGATTGCCGAAGCGGAACACTTCAGTCTGCAAATAAGGAATACGTGCCGCGCGCCAGGCAGCGCGTGCGCTTGCCAGGGATGCGGCTGCGGGATGGGCCAGGAATTGCTGGACAGCCACTTCTAGCTCGCGCCCGGTCAGCAATGCATCACCATAGCTGGCCTGGGCAATTGCCACATAGGTGGAGATGAGCGCTGCTGCGGTGGGTGCGGTTTGCTGTGGCTCGACACGGGCCGGCAGCGGGCCGGCAGGCTGGCTGTGCGGAAGGCTGTTCACGCTGGGGCTTTGGCAGCCGCTCAGGCAGGCACTCAAGAGGGCTGCCTGGGCGAATGCGATACAATAGGAACGACGGGCCATGATAGTCATGGCGCATTATCCCTTATGACGTATCACTTTTCCTTCTACCATGAACAAAACGTCTTCGGCGATGTTGGTGCTGAGATCGGCAATGCGCTCCAGGTGACGTGAGCAGGACAGCAGGTTGAGTGCCACTTCGGTCTGGCGGACATCTTCTTCGATCAATTGGCGAACATCGATGTACATTCTGGCGTTGATCTCATCGACGCGCTTGTCCATCTTGATGACATTGCGGGCGAGGTCTAAATCCAGCGTCACCAGTGCATCCAGCGATTTACGCACCATGGTACGGACCAGATCCGGCAGCTCGGTGACGAACTCGGATGACAGCGGTACCGGGTTGAGGTTGGCCAACACCAGTGCTCGTTTGGCGATGTTCTTGGCGAAATCGCCCATGCGCTCCAGATCGTTATCCACTTTCAACACGGCGACGATGAAGCGCAGGTCCACTGCCACCGGTTGATGCAGAGCCAGCATCTTCAGACACTCTTGCTCAATGTAAACTTCCTTTGCGTTGATTTCCATTTCGATCTGCAACACACGATCCGCCATGACGGTTTCACGGTTGTGCAGGGCCAGGATCGCGCTGTTGATGGCGCTCTCCACCAGATTGCCGAGTTGAAGCAGTTCCTTTGTGAGGGACTCCATATCGCGATGTAGGTGCAAGGACATATCTATTTCCGCCCGTCAACTTTGACGAATTACTCTATCAGCCAAAACGGCCAGTTACATATTCTTCGGTACGCTTCTTTTCCGGTCTGGTGAATATCTGGTCAGTTTCACCAAATTCAATCAGATTGCCCATTTCCATGAACGCAGTGTAGTCAGATACACGCGCGGCTTGCTGCATGTTATGGGTCACAATCACCATTGTGTAACGGGACTGCAGTTCAAACATCAAATCTTCTATGTGCGCAGTGGAGATCGGATCCAGTGCCGAGCAAGGTTCATCCATCAACAGCACCTGCGGCTCCATCGCCAATGCGCGGGCAATGCACAAGCGTTGCTGCTGGCCGCCGGACAGATTGAGCGCACTCTCCTGCAGCCGGTCTTTTACTTCCTCCCACAGCGCCGCCTGCTGCAGTGAGCGCTCTACCAATTCGTCCATCGAGCCGCTGTAGCCATTGATGCTGGGGCCCCAGGAAATGTTGTTGTAAATCGATTTCGGAAACGGGTTGGGCTTCTGGAACACCATGCCGATACGACGGCGTACTTCCACTGGATCAACGGCTTCGCCGTAGAGATTCTGGCCGGCGAACAGGATCTGGCCTTCGATGGTGACGCCATCGACAAAGTCGTTCATGCGGTTGAGTGAGCGCAACAGCGTGCTCTTGCCGCAGCCGGACGGACCGATAATCGCGGTAATGCGGTTGCGCCAGATCGTGCAGGACACTTTCTTCACGGCAGCTTTGCCGGAATAGAGCACACTGACTTCCTGCAGCTCGAGCACCGCTTCAGTGGTTTGCTTTTTTTCAGTCGTGGCGTCGACGAATTCTGCCAGGGCCATTATTTAAGTCTCTTTTCAGTTTTGTTGCGGATAAAGATCGCGGTAGCGTTCATCAGGAGCAACACTGCCAGCAACACCAGAATGCCGGCCGCCGCCAGCTCGCTGAACTCGGCTTGTGGGCGCGAGGCCCAGCCATAAATCTGGATCGGCAAGGCCGTGAAAGAATCCATCGGCCCCTTCGGTAAAAACGCCACATAGGAGGCAGCGCCAATCAGGATCAGGGGTGCAGTTTCGCCAATGGCGCGTGACAAGGCCAGGATCACACCGGTCATGATGCCGGGAAACGCGGAAGGCAGCACATGCGACCAGGTTGTTTGCCAGCGGGTGGCGCCCAGCGACAACGCCGCATAGCGAATGCTCATGGGCACAGTCTTGATAGCTTCACGACTGGCAATGATGATGACCGGCACAATCAGCAGACTCATCGTGAGAGCACCGGAAATCAGGCTGCGCTCAAGGCCGAAAAAGCGCACAAAGATGGCCAGGCCCAGAATGCCGTAAACGATGGAAGGCACGCCGGAAAGATTGGCGATGTTCACTTCAATCAAAGTGTCCAGACGGCCGCGTTTGGAGAATTCTTCCAGATAGAGCGCGGCGGATACGCCCACCGGAATCGAGATGAAGGCGATCATTACAATCAGCCACAAGGTGCCGGCCAGCGCCGACTTGATGCCAGCCTGGGCCGGAAAGCGGGAAGGGAAGCTGGTGAGGAAATTCCAGTTCAGCCAGCCAATGCCGTCGAGGGTGATGCGCACCAGCAATACCCCCAGCAGGAACACGCTGGACCAGGTCACGATCGCACACAGCAAGGCGAACAGGCGGGACTTGCGGTGACGATTGGCCAGATGCTTCTGGGCGTTTTCGGAGAGAAATGCCATCAGTCGTACACCTCGCGGAAACGTCCCAGGATCCATTGCGATATGACGTTGATCATAAGCGTGATGAAGAACAGCAAGGCCGCGACTGCAAACAGGGTCTGGTAGGCAATGCTGCCGGAAGGGGTATCACCTATGCTGATCTGCACGATGTAGGCGGTCATGGTCTCGATGCTGCCCAGCATGCCTAGGCTTAAATTGGGGGTTTGTCCTGCTGCCAGGGTCACTGCCATGGTCTCGCCAATCGCGCGCGAAATCGCCAGCAGGAAGGAGGCCATCACACCGGACAGGCCGGCGGGCACCACAATGCTGGTAGTGACTTCATAGGAAGTGGCACCAATCGCATAAGCCGCTTGGCGCAAGCTGTCCGGTACCGCGCGCAGCGCGTTGTCACTGAGGGTGGCAATGGTGGGCAGGATCATGATGCCCACCACAATGGCGGCACTGAGCGCATTGAACACCTGAATGTCGGGAACCACATGGCGCAGCATCGGGGTGACAAAGGTCAGCGCAAAATAACCGTAGACCACCGTGGGGATGCCGGCCAGCAACTCCAGTATCGGTTTGATCCAGGCGCGCACCTGGTTACTGGCGTATTCGCTCAGGTAGATGGCGCTGGCCAGCCCGAGCGGAATCGCGATAAGCGCGGCGCCGATAGTAATCTGCATCGTGCCCCACAGCAGTGGTAATACACCGTAGGAGCTGGGTTTGAGCAGCGGCACCCAGCGGGTGCCGAAGAAAAAGTCGATCGGACTTACTGCCATGAAAAAATCGAAGGATTCAACCAGCAGCAACACCACGATGGCGGCGGTGGTGAATAGCGAGAGTGCCGTGCAGCTCCCCAACCAGAACTTGATTGCGGTTTCACCCCAACGGGTAACCCCTTTGTGGATGCTGAAACTAAGGCCGGTATTGGGTGTGAAATCGCTCATGCACAATCAACTAGTTAAACAACTGGGCCGGAGCAAGCAATGCTTGCTCCGGCCATTTAAGGTTGGCGATACTATCAAAACTTGGCGAACGCGGCCTTGCCGGTTTCGTAGGATGCTGCCGGCAGTGCCACATAGCCGACATCTTTGGCAATGGTGGGGACTGTGTTCAGATAGAACTCCACGAATGCGCGTACTTCAGGACGCTGGGCGCTGGCTTTGTTGACATAGATGAATAGCGGGCGCGAGAACGGGGCGTAGCTGCCATCGTTGATGGTGGCAGTGCTGGGTGAAACCGGACCTTTACCTGCATCAATCGGTACCAGCTTGAGTTTGTCGGCGCTGGCTTCGTAGTAGGCAAAACCAAAGAAGCCGAGTCCACCTTCATCACCGGTTACGCCTTGCACCAGAATGTTGTCATCTTCACTGGCTGTGTAATCAGGGCGGGAAGCGCCGGCTTTACCCATTACGGTTTCAGTGAAGTAATCAAAGGTGCCGGAATCAGTGCCGGGGCCGTACAAATGCAGGACTTTGTCAGGGAAGCCGGGGCGCACGTCTTTCCAGTTGTTCACAGTGCTGCCGGGTTCCCAGATCATTTTTAGCTCTGCGACAGTCAGTTTGTCGATGAAGGTGAGGGATGGATTTGCCACGATGGAGAGGCCGTCATAAGCCACCGGAATTTCCAGATATTCAATATTGGCAGCTTTGCCTTGCTCGATTTCTTCGGGTTTCACCGGACGGGAAGCATCACTGATGTCGGTTTCTGCGGCCATGAATTTTTTGAAGCCGCCACCGGTGCCAGAGGTGCCGACGGTAACGCGCACCGAAGGAACCGACTTGTTGTATTCCTCAGCAATGGCTTCGCTGATCGGCGCTACCGTGCTGGAGCCATCAATGCGAACGGTGCCGCTAAGGGTAGCAGTGCTGCCGGCGGCAGGAGGGGTGGCATCTTTGGAGCAGGCACCCAGCAGCAGGGTGGCCAGGATTACAGGGGAAATGATGGCAAGCTTGTTCAGGAAGGGCTTCATGCAGGGCTCCGACAATTGTTAAGAAAATTCCGACAAACAAGCATGCAAATTGCAGCACTTACGCCGTGGTTGTCCGATCAGAGTCCATTCTGGGTAAATATTGTTAAGACAGAATAAAGATAAGACGCGCTTTGCCAGTGCTCATCAAGGTTGTTCAGAAACTTCACTTTGCAGCAGGGGTTCGGCCAGTGGCATGCGGAAGGTAAAAGTAGTGCCCTTGCCCAGCTGGCTGGTGACCCCGACCGAGCCGTAATGACGTTCGGCGATGTTACGGACGATGGAAAGACCCAGACCGGTGCCGCCCAGACTTTGTGAGCGGGCCTTGTCGACCCGGTAAAAGCGTTCGAATACCCGCTCCTGGTACTGCGGACTGATGCCGATGCCGTTGTCTTCGACTTCCAGCACTACATCGGCCTGGTCGCGGCGGACTCTGACTTTGATCTGGCCGCCTTCCGGGGTGTATTTGATGGCATTGTCGATGAGGTTGTTGCACAGCTGGCTCAGATTCTGACGGTCACCGTAGACCTCCAGTGGTTCGGGGAATGGATCCAGCGTCAGGCTGTGGAGTTTGATTTCGACTGCACTAGCGGCCGCCCTGACTTCGCGCCGTACCAGATCATTGAAGTTCATGCGGGTGAAACTGCTGGTGCCCTGGTCGGATTCAAGCCGGGAGATCGTCATCAGGTCGGTGACGAGGTTGGACAGCCGCAAGCTTTGCGAGTGGATGCGCTCCATGTACTGCATCAGCATGGATTTTTCGACATCGGGATCGCCTACCATGGTTTCCGCCAGACCGCGGATGGCAGTGATCGGAGTTTTCAGTTCGTGGGAAGCGTTGGCAACAAAATCGGTACGGATGCGCTCAAGATGTTTCAGCTCGGTCACATCGTGCAGCACCAATACCGCCCCGATGGGCCCGCCCTGGTCGTCCGACAGCGAAGCCACATAGATGTCGAACACCAACCGTTCGCTCACCCGCGGATAGTCCACGCGGGCCTTGATGACAGTGCGGTTGCGAATGGCGTCGTCGATGTCCAGTGTGATTTTCTGGTTGCGGATTACCTGCCACACCGGTTTGCCGATCGAGTTTTCCCTGACCAGCCCGAGCAGGAGAGCGGCGGCATCGTTGATATGGATGATGTTCTGCTTTTCATCCACGTCCACCACGCCTTCCACCATGCCGGCAAAGATGGTGGCGAGCCGGTTGCGGTCGGCAGTCAGCATCGATACGCGACGGATGGAAGTGCGCGCCATGAGGTTAACGGCATCAGCCAGGCGCTTGACGCCGGGAGTGTGCTGTTCCGGCACGCGCCGCTCGAAATCGCCCTGGGCAATGGCTTCCGTGGCGTCGGTAAGATGTTCCATCGCAACGGTATTGCGCCAGGCCAGGTAGATGGCCGCCAGCAGCGCCGGCACCAACAGCCAGACACTGGCACCCAGCAGGATGACGCCAGCAGCAAAGGCAAAGTGGCTGAGCGCCATGCGCCAGAAAAAAGAAGACTTGAGTGGATTCACGCCTGTACTGAGTCTCGTTAAAGCTCGGCCATTCTATAACCGACGCCCCGGATGGTTTCTATTGGCCCTGTTTCCACATCCAGTTTTTTACGGATGCCACGCACGTGTACATCAATGTTGCGGTCAACCACCACCACGTCATCGCCCAGGGCATGGTTAAGCAATTGTTCACGCGTGAACACCCGGCCAGGATGGCTGGCCAGATACTGCAGGATGCGGAATTCAGTGGCGGTGAGTTTGATTTCACGACCGGCGTAGCTTACCCGGTATTTGACGGAATCAATGACCAGCTCGCCCAGTTTGACAGTTTCCTGCGGGGCCTGGGTTTCCATCAGTACGCCGCGGCGCAGCACCGCCTTCACGCGCGCCACCAGCTCTTTCGGGCTGAAGGGTTTGCTGATGTAATCATCGGCACCCACACCCAGGCCCAGCACAATATCACTCTCCTCGCCCTTGGCGGTGACCATGATAACGAGGGTGTTGCGGGTATCGCTGTGGTTTTTAATGGCGGTGCAAATTTCCACCCCGTCCATGCCCGGCAGCATGAGATCCAGCAGCACCAGATCGGGTTTTTCGCGCTTGACCATGGCCAGGCCCTGGCCGCCGTCGGTGGACGCCAGAATTTCGAAACCCTCGCGGCGCAGGTTGTAGCTCAGCACCTCAAGGATGTCCGGTTCGTCTTCAATGATAAGGATCTTGCGTTTGCTCACTCGGAATTCTCCAGAAGCCCATATCTTGTCTTAATAAAGACTAACATCGGATCGTAAAGAAACAGTAAAGGCTTGGCGCTGATTGGATCAAACGCGACTTGCGGAAAGTTTCCCGAATGCCAGATATACCAGGGTGGCACACAACCAGCACAGGCCCAGCGTCCACACATCGTGCGACAGGAAGTGGGCACCGCGCAATTGCTGGCCGATGCCAAACACCAGTCCCAGCAGCAAAACCCCCGCCAGTGCCGCCCGCTGCCAGCGTGGCCACAGCTCGCGCGCAAAATAATAAAGACCGAACCAGGCGTAGCCGGCACTGGCATGGCCGGCCGGGAAGCAGGCGCCGGTCCGGAAACTTTTGGGGTGGGCATCAAATTTCTTTATATAAGGGAAGTCGCCACCGTAACGCAGCACATCCCAGGGGCAGTCCACGTGGGTCACATGTTTGAGAGCATTGATCGCCAGCGCTGCACTCACGGCTGAAGCCACCAGATACCACAGGCCTGTGCGATAGGGCTTGAGAGCTGGCAGGAAATAACTGCCCGCCAGCAGCAACAGCAACAGCAGTGAGAAGGCGGTGACCAGTTTGCGGCCGTCGTTGTGGATCAGGGTGCTGGTAAACCAGGCATCACGCAGCTGCCAGCTGTTATCGCCCCACGCATAGATCTGGTCGGTGATATTCAGATCAATCGAACTCAACTCCAGCCCGAGCGCGAGCAGGCAAAACGCTGCCAACGGCAACCACAGATGGGTAAGCATGAATCCAGGGGTCGGCTTGTGAAACATCAACTTGCTACCGAAAGTGACGGAGTGAAATGGATTTCAATGGTGGAGTGCACAATTTCTTCATGTACACCCAGGCGCTCGCGAACCAGTTCTGGTGTGAGCATGGCGTCATCGGTAACGACGGTCAGCGCACACGAATACACTTGTTTGCCGACCCGCCACACATGCAAATCAGTAATGTGGCTGCTGCCAGACAGGGACGGCGCTTCCACCACTTCGCGGATTTCCTCCACGACCGGATGATCCATCTCGCGATCCAGCAATACCTTGGCAGTATCCACGATCAGCCCTTTGGCCCACATCGCCACCAGCACCGAGCCGGCGCAGCCTATGGCAGGATCCAACCAGGACCAGCCATAGACCCAGCCGCCGACCAGCGCCAGCATGGCCAGCACGGAGGTGGCAGCATCGCTGATCACATGAATATAGGCAGACTTGAGGTTAAGGTCGTGATGCTGCGCGTGGTCGTCATGGCCATGGCCATGATCGTGTGCATGGCCATGATCGTGGCCGTGATCATGGTGGTGGGCCTTGCCGAGAATAAGTGCACACACAATGTTCACCGCCAGACCCAGCGCCGCGATAATCAGCGCTTCCTGGTAGTGGATTTGCTGGGGCGTGATGAAGCGCTCGATCGAGCCGATCATCATCATCGCTGCCACGCCCAGCAGGAAAATGGCACTGGCGAAACCGGTGAGAATCTCGATTTTCCAGGTGCCAAACGCGAAGCGCGGGTCCTTGGAATAACGGCGTGCAGTTGAATAAGCCACGGCCGACAAGCCAATGGCGACCGCATGCGAGCTCATGTGCCAGCCATCTGCCAGCAAGGCCATGGAGTTGTACCACCAGCCCGCGTAAATCTCGACCACCATCATCGCCGCCGTGATCCACATCACCAGGCGAGTGCCGCGTTCGGCGGCCAGGTTACCGGCGTCGAAGCTATGGTCGTGACGCAGGGTCGAATGCAGAGGGGATTGGTTATGCATCAGGGTCTCGTCAGATTCCAAAGTGGGCGCCAGCGCCGAGCAGCGTGGCAACACCGAGCAGTGCGAAAATCGCTGCTGCAATTGAGTGCACCAGCTTCATCGGAATTCTGGCCGACAGCTTGTCGCCAATGAATACTGCCGGCACATCGGCGATCAGCATGCCGAGCGTGGTGCCAAGCACCACCAGTACCGGAGTTGCATAATG
This sequence comes from uncultured Gammaproteobacteria bacterium, assembly GCA_903853385.1. Taxonomy (GTDB): domain Bacteria; phylum Pseudomonadota; class Gammaproteobacteria; order Pseudomonadales; family Pseudohongiellaceae; genus CAILUG01. The sequence goes on along the minus strand of CAINTJ010000034.1, from coordinate 12,564 downwards.
CGCTGCCAGCGCGATGGTGGCTACCTGGGTTTTGTCACCCATTTCGGCCAGGAAAAAGGTAATCAGCGTAGCGCCAAATACGCCGAGGCGTTTGGCAACCTGGGTTTCTTCGTCTTCAATTTTGTCGGGAATCAGCGTCCAGATCGCCATGCCGATGAACGATATCCCCAGCACCCAGCGCAGTATTTCCGGACTCACCGCACTGGTGATCCATGCGCCCAGCGCGCCGGCCAGGCCATGATTGACGACAGTGGCCGCCAGAATGCCGAGAATGATCGGCAGCGGTTTTTTGAAGCGCGCCGCCAGAATGAAGGCGAGCAGCTGGGTTTTGTCGCCGATTTCAGCGAGGGCGACAACACCGGTGGAGACGAGCAGGGCTTCCATTACATTTCCTTGGGGTGTGAATCAGGTGAAAGGAAGTGCAGCTACCCCCCATGTTCCCGGCATTTTAGAACGCGATACCTGATCAGTCGATTGTTTTACTGTAACAACTGGCAGCTTGCTGCAATTGTGGCTTTTTCAGCCGTTGTTTTGTGCCGGGCCTTCAAAACTCCGTGTGCACGCGAAACCCGAAAAAATTGATTGGCCCGCGATCAGCGTTGTAGGCAGGGTTGGTGATGCGCTGGTAGTCGGCAGTGATATGGATGTCATGGCCCACATCGAGGTTGTAATAGATCTCTACCGCCCTTTCCGCGCCATATTGCAGGTGGCCATCACCGAGATAGAGTGAAAGACCGCCTGTTTCAATAAAGTGACGACGCTCGCCGGAAATGGTGTTGCGAGCAAAAGCCACTCCCAGGGTGTCCTGGGAGCGGCCGAAAGTGGTGGCATTCAGCGAAAATCCCAGCGACAGCGAGCCGTCAACTTCGGCGAACGACTGGGTCTCAGTCTTGCCGTCAGCTTTCATGGCGCGCAAGAAAAGCCCAAGATCATCGTTCACAGCCTGTTGCAGGTTGATGCCGATACCATATTTGTTTTGCTCAGTGTCGCGCACAAACGGCAATACCGAGGGCCCCAGCCGGACGTGGGTGAGGCGATAGGCAAAGGCATCGCTGAAGCGAGCCAGCACGGCCCGGTTATGCCAGGCCAATAGGCTCACTTTGCCGTCTTGCCCAAACAAACTGTGCGCGTGCTCCAGTTCGACCTGATCGCCATAGTGCTTGCTCAGCGCGAAGTCCGTGGTCTCGCCGTTGGGTTCGGTCACGCCGGCCATGCGGCCAATGCGGCCCACCCAGTTGTTCCAGTACCACTCTAGCGCAAAGCCCCAGCCAAAGCCGTGATCATCAGCGGCATCATCGTAGGCAGCGTAGGTCCAGTTGCTCCAGTTCATGAATTGCGTGCGCGAATCACCGGCGTATTCGTTGCCTGTAAATACGTCATGCACGGAAAAATTTCCCAGCGTCAGCACTATGCGATTGTTGTCTACCATGCCGGCCAGCTGATTATGGCCGGATTCCAGCTGTTCGCTGCCGTTGCCCTGGTTCCAGGTCTGGCGCAGAAAAAGACGCTGCAGGTAGGCATAAATCGAATTGCCGCCGGCCCGACCTTCTTCGCCAACAGTAAAACTGCCCAGACCTACCATATCGCCGGTAAACGGTACGCCTTGCACCGCTTCGACATTGATGTAGAGCTCGCCACCTGTCCAGGGGCGCAGGCCTGCCATGGCCGTTGCGGAAAACGTGTACATGGTCTCGGCTTCATCATCGAGACTGTTTTCACTGAAGTAGGTGGCTCGATAGCCAGGATGACGTTGCCAGCTGTAAGTGCTCTGGAAACCGGCGTTCCAGGTTTCGTAGTTTGCCCCCGGCTCAGCGCTGACTGCGGTTGAATTAAAACAGCAAAGTATAATAGCCACGCATGGAGCAGGTACCAATAAGCGTGACGGGTGCGATGCGTGCAATTTCATGCCTGTCCTAACATAAAATAAAGTCTCAAAGAAATGGGCAAGCCATGCTTCATGGTGTATATCTGTAATGGTCACACGGTTGTAATTGGAATAAATGCTGTTTGAATAATACTGATAAAAATGCCGCAATGCTTGCTTCCGCTGCAACATGCGCTGGTGCCGTGTTACGGGGACAAGAGCGTCAGGATCTCATCCGCAATGAGTGTCTCGCGGAGATCCTTGTCGCCACCACCCACCGCCGTCCGCACCATCCGGCGGTGATCTGGGGTGAGCGGACTGTCACTTATGCTGAGCTGAATGCGACGAGCGCAGACTTGGCAGGAGCCTTGTGCGCGCGTGGAGCAGCCACCGGCAAGGTGTTGGGTCTGTTCATGCCGCGTGGCGCCGATTTGCTGATCGCGCAGGCAGGCATTACCAAAACCGGCGCTGCCTGGTTGCCGTTTGACGCCGAAACTCCGCTCGCAAGAATCCGCACCTGTCTTGAATCTGCACAGGCTGCGGGCCTTGTGACCTGTCGTGAGTGGTTGCCGCGGCTGGCAGAACTGAATGTGCCAGTGTGGGCAGTGGAGGATTTGCTGGCAGACAAAAGCGCCGGTGCTGTCTGCGTCGCTGCGCAGCCGCAAGCTCCGGCCTATGTCATCTACACTTCGGGCTCAACAGGCCAGCCGAAAGGCATCGTTATCAGTCAGCGCAATATCTGTCATTTGCTGCGCAGTGAAAACGACGTGCTCGATGTGCGTGAAACCGACCGGGTTTACCAGGGTTTTTCGGCGGCGTTTGACATGTCGTTCGAAGAAATCTGGATTTCCTGGCTGGTTGGCGCCACGTTATGGGTGGCACCTGCCACGCTGGTAGGCGATCCTGATCTGCTCGCGCAAACGCTGGCGCGCGAACACATCACTGTTTTGCATGCGGTGCCGACGCTGGTGAGCTTGATGAACGATGAGCTGGCCGGTGTGCGGCTGATCAATCTCGGTGGCGAAACCTGTCCGGATGCCCTGGCACAGCGGCTGGTGCGGCCGGGCAGAAGAGTTTTCAATACCTACGGCCCTACCGAAGCCACCGTCACCGCGACGCTGGCTGAATTGCGGCACGCTGAGCCGGTGACCATCGGCAAGCCCTTGCCGAATTACGGGCTCATGATTGTTGATGAACAGCACCAGGTGCTGCCTGCCGGCGCCACCGGTGAACTCTGCATCATCGGCCCTGGCCTGGCCCTGGGTTATCTGGGCCGGCCTGACCTGACCGCAGCCAAATTCATTGCGAATCCGCTCGTCGCCGACACGGGGGAACAACTGATGTATCTGACCGGCGACCAGGCGCGCTTCGCGGCAGATGGCTCAGTACAGTGCTTCGGACGCATCGATAACCAGATCAAGATTCGCGGCTTTCGCGTGGAGCTGGACGAAATTGCCGCCGTGCTTTCGGCACAGCCAGGCGTCGGCGCTGCCGCAGTGGTGGTGCAAACATTGGCTGGCATCGACCAGATCGTCGGGTTCCTGGTTGCCGCTTCCTATCAGAATATCGATCTGCTTCCGATTCGCGCAGCACTGACTGCGCGCTTGCCGCATTACATGGTGCCGGCCCATCTGGAAGTGCTGACAGAGCTGCCGCGTCTCACCTCGGGCAAAATAGATTTGAAGGCGTTACGCAACACGCCCTTGCAGCACGATGTGGCCAGTGTCCTACCGAGCGCACAAGCGCGCAATGAAGAAGAACAGGCGCTCTACACAGCGCTTGCGCAGTTGTTTCCCGGCAGCAGCTGGCAGCCCGGGTGGGATTTCTTCAATGACCTGGGCGGGCATTCCTTGCTGGCCGCACGACTGGTTTCGATTTTGCGCGTCGATGCGCGCTATGCCTCGTTGAGCGTGCAGGATGTTTATCGCGAGCGGCGTCTTTGCGACATTGCGCGCGTGATGGAGCGCGAAAGTCACCGCAAGAAATACCAGTCAATGCCACGTGCCGCCACGCCGCTGCTCCGTCGTTTTTTGTGCGGGCTGGCGCAGGCTTTAGTAATACCGTTCCTGGTGTTGCTGCATATAGCCGACTGGCTGACGCCGTTTTTTGTCTATCACTATTACACCGGTGATCCTGGCGACAGCATACCGCTGGCGGCCATCTATTCTCTGGCCACGTTTGTATTGATCCAGCTGGGCACCTTCGGGGTGGCAATAGCCGGAAAATGGCTGGTGGCAGGGCGCTTGCAGGCCGGTCGTTATCCGCTGTGGGGCCTGACCTACTTCCGCTGGTGGTTTGCCAGCCGCTGCTGCGAATTGCCGCACCTTTATCTGCTGGCCGGCACGCCGTGGATGTCGATGTATCTGCGTGCGCTCGGTGCCAAGGTCGGGCGCAATGTGCTGGTTGAAACCATTACCCTGGGTGCTCCGGATTTACTGACGATCGAAGACGGCGTCAGCGTAGGCACTTTTGTGAATATCGAAAATGGCCGCATTGAAGGCGGCTTGCTCATCATTGGGCCGGTGCTGCTGCGGCAGGATGCCGTGGTTGATTCTTATGCGGTGCTGGAAAACGACACTACAGTGGGTGAGCGCTCGCGGCTGAGCGGGCAATCAGCACTGGCGGCCGGCCGGCACATACCCGCCGATGAAACCTGGGAAGGCGCGCCCGCCCGCGCGGTGAATCAGTCGCCGGAACCGTTGCCACCGCGGCCGGAACCGGGCCTGGCGCGACGCTGGCTGCAAACCGCACTGTTTGCGGTAACGGCAATTGCAGTGGCCATAATATTTTTCCTGCCGGCCTTTCCCGCCTTTATGCTGATCGACTGGGTTGATGCGCATACCGCCGATATTTTCAATTCGAATTTAAGTCTGCATGCGTCGTTTGCACTGCTGCTGGCGCTCGCCATTCCTGCCAGCGCGATTTTCATATCGCTTACCGTACTGATGACTGCGGCGCTGCGCTGGCTGTTGCCGCGCCAGACAGTCGGCATCTCCTCCATTTACAGTTACGCCTTCTGGCGCAAGAAATTCATGGGCTTGATTCTGGACCACAGCCTGCAGGTCCTGCATGGCATCTACGCCTCGATCTATGCGCCGTTGTGGATGCGCTTGCTGGGAGTGAAAGTCGGGCTCAATGCCGAAATATCCACTGCCGAGGGCATGACACCTGAGTTGCTGGAGCTGGGTGACGACAGTTTCATCGCCGATGGTGCCCTGCTCGGTGACGAAGAACAACGCGGCGGCTGGATGATTTTGAAATCCACAATCATCGGCAGTCGTACGTTTATCGGGAATGGAGCCTATGTACAGAACGGCGCCAGCATTCCCGATGACGTGCTGATCGGAGTGCAAACCCGCACGCCGGAAAATGCACAACTTGCATCCGGCCAGACCTGGATCGGCTCACCCGCGATGTTGCTGCCGGCACGTGAATGCCTGACCGGCTTTCCCGAATCCCACACGTTCCGGCCTTCATGGCGACGCCGTGTGGCGCGCGCGATCATCGAAGGCTTGCGCATCGTCATGCCGTTGGCGGTGGTGATTGCAACCGGCTATCTGATCGTGGTGCTGGTGCTGCCCATTGCCAGCGAACATGGCTGGGGCTTGCAAACTGCGGTTGCGCTTTCGGTGGCGGGTTGTTTGTATGGACTGGCCTGCTTTCTGCTCGTGGTAGCACTCAAGTGGATTCTGATTGGCCGCTACCGCCCGTGTGCGCGTGCGATGTGGACGCCGTTCGTGTGGGTAAGCGAAGCAGTGACCAACTTGTATGAATCGCTGGCCGTGCCCAATTTCCTGAATTATTTGCGCGGCACACCGATGCTGCCCTGGGCGCTGCGCCTGCTCGGCGTGAGGATTGGCAAAGGCGTTTATCTCAACACTACTGACCTTACCGAGTTTGATTGCGTGCATATTGGTGATGAGGCAGAACTGAATGAATCATCCGGCCCGCAGACGCATCTGTTTGAAGATCGCGTGATGAAGATCGGACTGGTAGTTATTGGTGCGCGCACCACGATCGGGCCACGCAGCATCATTCTCTATGACACGCTTGTGGGGGATGATGTGTTGCTGGGCCCGCTCACGCTGGTGGCCAAAGGTGAGCGCATTCCGGCCGGCACGCGCTGGGAAGGTTCGCCAGCGGCACCAGTGGATGAGTCTTGAACAGATGATGAACTCCGTGCCGGTGCGGGTTCGATCAGAAAACGCGGATCATTGGGTACTGTGTGCCTACTGGCCAGGGGCACAAGGTTCCTTTATCAGGAATGCAGGCAATCATTTTCACTGTGGCGTGGCTGGGGCTGGCAAAAATTATCTGGATCGAGATTCTGCCGCCACTTTCTGTGGACACCAGCAAATCAGCAACGACGGTATCGCCATTGAGAACACCCTTGTAGGCATCCCAGCCGCCGCCATCGAGTGAATTGTCCAGATTGGCAACAACCATGATATTGGACTGTTGGTGAATGCTGAAATAGTCGGTATTGGCCGGCACATCCAGCGCCCAGATGCCATCGTAGTCGCCAGCGGCAGCCGCCAGGCTCGAAACCAGCAAGAGTGCTACGATTGTCAGTATTTTTCGCATTTTGTTCCGCAACTATTGTTGCCTCTTGCTAGATCAAGGCCAGATTGGCGGCAGGGATGTGGCTGAGCTGGGCATTGATGCCCACCAGATCAATGCTGGTGCCGGTGCCGTGCGCAATTTCCGTGTAGGTGCCATCCGCGCTGCTCTGCAAGAACAACTTGTAAGTAGTATGTGTGCCATTTGTATAGGTTTCTTCCACGAAACGGGGATCCCCCGCAGTCACTTCCTGGAAGGCGACGCCGCTGTGCGGCGTAATGGTGGTGGCCACGCCACTGCGGGATAGCGCCTGTATCTGGGTAACGCTGTTGCCGCTGAGGGTCAGTTTGAGATGATCCAGCGGCTCGATATCCAGCAAGGTTGTCGCCGTGCCGGCCTGAATCAAGGTAATGTTGTGCGTTTGCTCAACATAAAGCCCGTTGGCAACCGGTTGTACAAAGGTGGTGGTAACAATCGAGTTGCCGTGCACGCTGGTCTCGGTAATCGTCGAGCCAACCGCACCGGTAAATACCGCGTTGGGTGACACATGCAGCGTTTGTGTTGTGGTAGTGGTTTTGTGGGTAGTCACCTCTTGCAAGCCGGTGACCACGCTGCCAGTTGTGATGAAGCTATAACCTTCCGTGCCGTGGGCAGTGGTGGTGGTCGGCGCGGTGATGGTCGTGGTCTCGGACAACACGTGGTAAATGGATTTGTTGGCCGGGTCCTGGCCATAGACTACCGCTGCGGTGGACTTGGCCGTGGTAAACGTGGCTTTGACGGTTCCCGCCACCGCATCCACCACAAACTTTTCATTGGCAGGGATTTTAAGTGGAATGATCTTGGTCCCCATCACCAGATTCATTGCTGTTACGCCGGAGGCACCAATCGTAAATCCGAAACTTGCTGATGCACTGTTGTGGCCGGTTCTCAGGCCTGAAGGAAAGTCCAACATGATTAACCGCCCTGGGATGATTTAGTAAAAGCTGGCCTGCGGGAATTTACTTTATCTGCCTGGGCGTGTACATGAATGGTGAATTAATAGACGTCGGCTTTGCTTGCCGCACAACACGGTGCTATAACAGCCGCTCACCACACTGAAGTGACCGCGCTCATGCTTGCTTGCTACGCACCAGTTCCGGCTTTCCTGCTGCCGCCACGCCGCATCGGCTGGACGCTATGTCTGGGCAGCGCAGTGCTGCTGGCATTACTGCAAGGGGTCGTGCAGGCCGCGACTCCCGACTGGAGCGGGGTGTGGGCGATGCAGGGTGGCACCGTGTTCGATCTGGCCACGCAAACCGGCAAGGGCGGTTCCACCACGCCTGGCGTGCGCGAACATCCACCGTATACGCCCGCGTATGAAGCCAAATACCTGGCCAATATGGCGCTGCGTGATAAAGGCATCCTGCCGGACCCCAATTCGTTCTGCGGCATTCCCACCGGCTTTCCACGCATCCTGAATCTGCCGGACGTGTACGAGTTTGCGGTGACGCCGCAGCAAGTGTGGATCATCGCCGAGAACGGCCCCAACGTGCTGCGCATTTATACCGATGGCCGCGCCCACCCGGCGCCTGCCGATCGCTGGCCCACACACACCGGTGATTCCGTCGGCCACTGGGAAGGCGACACGCTGGTGTTTGATACCCTAAGTCTGCACAGCTCCGAAAATGGCAGAACCCTGGTGGATCGCACCGGCCTGATGCTGAGTGAGGCCGCCCATGTGGTATCGCGCATGCACATCAATGCAGCAGGGCTGATGGAAGTGCAGATGACGATCGATGACCAGCAAGCGCTGAGCGCGCCGTGGGTTGTCACCAAACGGTTCAAGCAGCAGGACAAGGGCGCGCGCGTGTACGATTACGCCTGCAACGAAAACAACCGCAATCCGGTGGATCCCAAGACCGGCTGGACCTACACCATCGGCCCGGATGGCCGCATCATCGACCAAAGCGCTACAAAAAAATAAGTCTCACCCCCATCACGAGATCACGGCCATGAAACTGTTCCGCTCCTCCTTGCTCGCTGCGTATGCGTGGCTGCTGATTACCACGCCGGTGCTGGCGCATCATTCCGACGCGATGTTTGATCATGAACAGGTGCGCGAGCTGAGCGGCACCGTCAAGGAATTCCAGTTCACCAATCCACACACCTGGGTGCAATTGAGCGTGAAGGATGCCAATGGCAAGGTGGTGGAGTGGAGTCTGGAGTGGGGCAGCCCCAATCAGTTGGGACGGCAGGGCATTCGGCCTTCGACGTTCGCGGTGGGAACTGTTGTCACCATTAGAGCCAATCCGATGCGCGATGGCACACCGGGCGGCGCCTTTATCGGCGCGCGCTTCGCTGATGGCACCACGGTGGGACGTTGGGATTGAACAGCCAGCAACTGACTAATCGAACGAGTTGGCGCTCTGCACACGGCTGAGCCACTCGACCAGTCGCTCCATGTTGGAATCATCAGGCAGCGTGGCGCCACGCTGACGCATCTCCAGCACCAGTGTGCGCCAACGATCGATGGTATGGCGTGACTCATAGACTCGATCAAGTTCGTGGCATTCGGTGCATACCACACCAAGCTCTTTCCGGCCTTCTACATCCGTCCAGTAGGTATCAATTTCAGGTGGAATGTATTTGCGTGGAAACGGCGCACTTTTTATGCCGAAGTTTTTTTCAAGATAGTCCAGCAGCAGATTCTTGTCAGCGGCGGCCAGTGTGTTGACCTTCATGCCCTTGTGTTTGTCAGTCAGCAGGGCATCCCAGTTCTCCCGCGAGAATGCAAAGTACGCATAGTCGTCTATGCCATGGCAGGACACGCAGTTTTTCAGGATTACATTACGCAGGGCGCCGCCCGGCAAAGCAATAACCGGCCGGGTGGGTTTGCCGAACTGTGCCTGTACTGGCAGAACAACCAGAACGCACAGGCAGAAAAGTACTGATCGGATCAAGACGCTCTCCTCAAGTAAGGTTCAGCGGCTTGGTGCCGCCGTTGAAAGTGGGCACATTGATCCCGTATAAATTAAGAATGCTGAGCAGCATGTTGGAAGTACGCTCGGTATTGTCGGGATAGGAGATATGACGGTTGCCGCGGAAGCTTCCGTCAATGCCGCCCGCCAGAATAACCGGCACTTTTTCGTGGGCATGACGATGTGAATTGCCCATGTTGCTGCCTTTGTAGATCAGCACATTGTCCAGTGCAGTGCCTTCCACATCCTGGATCTTGCTGAGCTTGTCCATGAAATAGACCAGGTTGGACACGTGGTAGCGGTTTACCTTGGCATAATTGGCAATGTTGGCAGGGGTATCGCCATGGTGTGAGGTGGCGTGCCAGCCACCCGTGTAGCCGGATTCCGGATGGGTGATGGATGACAGATCGCGCCCCAGCATGAATGTGGCGGAACGGGTAATGTCTCCTTCAAAGGCCAGTGCGATCAAGTCATACATCAATTTGAAGTGCACATCCTTGTTCTGCGGAATGCCAAAAGGGAAATCTTCGTTGGGCTCTGCCAGCGAGTTGGCCATCGCGATCTGGATACGACGTTCGATTTCGCGGATATTTTCCAGATAGAGATTGAGTTTGTTCTGATCACCCGCCCCCAGCTGACGGTTGAAGGACGGCAGCTTGGCCGCCACCGAGTCGAGGATGCTGGCATTGAGTTGACGACCACGCTGCCTCTCTTCTGCACTGGCACCATCTCCTAGCAGGCGCTCGAAGGCCACGCGCGGGTTGATCTCGGTGGGCAGCGGCTGCGTTGGCGAGGTCCAGGACATGGAATTGGTATAGGCGCAGCTGAAACCCCAGTTGCAGTTGCCGTAATTGCCGGCGTCTTCGACCCCCAACTGGATGGAACCAAGAATGGTGTCATTGCCGTAGCGCTTGGCAATAACCTGGTCAATGGTTTCACCCAGATAAGGACTAACGGCGTTGCGGCGTGGACGCGCGCCGGACAGGAAAACCGCGCCGCGCGCATGATTGCCGCCGGGCTCATCCTTGGTAGAAAACGCTTCCGGCACATCAAGACCGCTGATCAGCACCACGTTTTTACGAAACTTTTCCAAGGGCTTGGTGATATAGGAAAAGTCAAAATCAGCCCCTGTCTGCAATGGCGACCAGTAGCCGGGGGCGGCACCGTGCGGATGCCATACACCCACAAAACGTTTGGGTCGCAATGCTGCTGCAGCCTTCGCGTGCGGGGTAAATGCAGGAATCATGGCATCCAGTAACGGGAGTGCCAACGCGACTCCGGCACCACGCAGGAACTGGCGACGGGGGAGGGATTTCTTCGTGATGAATATCATGATCGTTGTCCTCTTCTTTATCTTAAGGGTTCGTTGGCGCAGCCAGTGCCACAGTAGTGGCCGGAGGTGCTTCCTTTACCCGCATCATGAAAGCAGGGCTCTGGACTATGCCCAGCACGAGTTTGGAAAAACGGTATTTGTCATTTTCTGCTTCATTGACAATCTTGCGCACCACCGGCATGTCGTAGTATTCAACGCCCCTGCCAATGGCATAGCTGAGCAATTTCTCGGTCATGAAACGTGCGAACTGTGGTGAATATTTCATGAGTGCTCCACGCAGCTCCGACACACCATTGACCTGAGTGCCATCCCAAAGTTCTACCTTGGTATCGAGCGGCACAGCCAAGCCATCGCCTTTGCGGGGGTGTCCCTCGGAGGTACGCCAGCTGCCGTCAGCATCGAAATTTTGCAGTGCGAACCCGATCGGATCCATGATGCGATGGCAAGTGGCGCAATTGGGGTTGGCACGATGAAGGGTCATCTGCTCACGCAAGGTCTTGATTACAGCCGCCCCACCGGTAGTCAGCTCCAGTGCCGGCACATTAGGCGGAGGTTCCGGCGGCACTGTGCCCAGAATATTCTCGATTACCCAAACACCGCGCTTGACGGGGGAGGTGCGGAAATTTTCCGTGAAAGTAATGGCAAGGAAGCTGCCCTTGCCGAGCAGGCCCCGGCGCGCATCGAACTCAGGTGTCAATTGCACGCGACGGAAATGCGAGCCATATATGTTGGGGATATTGTAATGCTTGGCCAACCTTTCGTTGAGAAAGGTGTAGTTCGCATCCAGCAGATCGAGAATGCTGTGGTCTTCGCGGATGATGCTTGCGAAAAACAGCTCGGATTCCTGCTTGAAGCTGCTGCGTAGTTCGTCATCCCAATTCGGAAAGTAGATGCCGTCTGGTGAAGTCGTCGGCAGATTGCGCAAGTAGAGAAACTGCTGGCCGAAGTTGCTGACCAAGGCGGCGGATTTGGGATCATTGAGCATGCGCATGACCTGAGTCTTCAGGACGGCAGTTTCGTGCAGCTTGCCGCTGGCAGCCACTGCCAGCAGCTCTTCATCCGGGATGCTGCTCCACAGAAAAAAGGAAAGTCTCGAGGCCAGTTCCGGATCAGAGATGCGGTAGGGCTTGCCCGCAGCAACATTGTCAGGTTCACGCTCGACTCTGACCAGGAATTCCGGATCAGCCAGCAGTCTGCGCAACGCCAGTTCAATGCCGTCTTCAAATACGCCGGTTTTGCTGCCCTCGCGAAAGAACTCCATCAGCATCTGCATATCTTTATCGTTGGTCGGACGCCGGAAGGCTTTTTTGGCCAGCCCACCCAGGATGGTTCGCGCACAGGATTCAAACTTGTCACTGGAGCTGGGATGGCAGGTAAACACCTGCTGCATGCTCTTCGAATCAGTGGGGCGTGAAGCATCGAATGGCCCCATTATCTTGAGCAGGCCTACTACCGGCGGGTACTGGATCTGCTCCATCGGCTCGTTTTCAATCGATTTGCGGTCGTACTGTTTCACCATGTCCAGTGATGGGCGGTAGTTGGTGGCAACAAAAGTTGCACCGACCAGATGGGTCCCCGCCTTGACCTGCAAGGTTACTTCCAGTGAGCCATCGCGGTCGCCGCCCATACCAGTGTTGATACCAACGCCGGCATACTTGAATAGCTGCACGCGCTCGCCATCTATGCTCAATTCAAGCGCTTCGCCCGGTATGAAGCTGCCTACACCGAAGTTCTGGATGTGAAAGGTGTACTTGCCGTCCGCGAGGAAATTGTGCCGTACGGCCAGGCCGCCACGCGTACCGAACGGCAGGCCGTCGAGCTGGTAGTTCTGTGAGGCATCGCCAGGCGCC
>CAINTJ010000033.1 GCA_903853385.1 uncultured Gammaproteobacteria bacterium | reverse complement strand
TGGCAGGTGGTTTCCAGGGTCGTCGCAACAAAGCCCAGTTCAACCCCGACATCCTGCAGTCCGAAGCTTCCTTTACTGACCAGGTTATCGGCGTTTACCCGACTGGTTATCTGGATGCCAGCACCGCTGTCAAAGACTACTACGTAGAAGCCTTGGTACCGGTGCTGTCAGGCATCAAAGGGATCAAGAAACTGGAACTGGAACTGGGTGCCCGTTATTCCGATTACCGGGACACTGCTGCACAGAGCACCTGGAAAGCCCTGGCCAACTGGGAAATCACCGACTACGCCCGCGTACGTGGCGGCTTCAACCGCGCTACCCGCGCGCCTAACCTGGGCGAGCTGTTCCTGAACCAACAGGAAATCTTCACCGGTGGCGGCCAGTTCGGTGATGCATGTTCGGTACGTGCCAACGCTCCTTACGGCGCCGGCGGCAACGACTTTGCAACGGATCCAGTCCTCACTGGTAGTGAAACAGCTCCGGCTGTTGCGGCTGGCCAGACCAAAGCAGGTGCCAACAGCACTTACCTGATTTGCCAGGCCCTGATGGGCGGTGCTAACAGTGTTGCTGTCAAAACCTATTACAACAACGGCACTGATGTTGTACAGCAGGGCGCTGGTGGCGGCTTTGCCTGGGTACTGCAGACAGGTAACCCGACGTTGAAATCAGAAACTGCCGACACCTGGACTCTGGGTGCCGTTGTAAAATCCCCCTGGGATAACAAATGGCTGAAAGGCCTGAGCGGATCCTTCGATTACTACAATGTCGAAATCAAAGACGCCGTCATGCAGTATTCGCTCGACTATGCTGCCTATCGTTGCTTTGGCACTACCGTTAAGACTCCGGCTGAAGCTGCCATCCAGGCCGCCACGCTCGGCTGCCAGCTGACACCACGTGACCAGCGCAATGGCGCCGCACTAAGCACCCTGGTGTCTTACGACAACCAAGCCAACATCAAAACCTCTGGTTTGGATATTGGCATGAACTGGTTCACCACCCTCGGTGACCTGGGCATGAAAGCACCGGGCAGTATCGCTCTCGGCTTGAATGCAACGATTCTGGACTCTTACAAGACCAAGACATCGCCAGCACCCTATGACGTGGAAACCGAATGGAAAGGCTCACTGGGACCAAACCTGTCCGGCACCAACGGTGGCGCTTATGATTACCGTCTGTTCGGTAACATTGCCTACATCATGGACAACTGGAGTGTGTCTCTGCGTTGGCGTCACCTGCCAGGCGTCTACTCGGCAGGCTACGCTTCACAACAAGCAATCAAGGCGAACGACGCTGCCGTGGCTGCTGGCGCCCCCGGAGTACTACTGTCCTACACACCGACGACCGAGATCCAGACCGACAGTTATGACATTTTCGACTTCTCGGCCAACTGGAACATCAACAAAACCTTTACTGTACGTGGCGGTATCACCAACCTGTTTGACGTAGCACCGCCCAACGTTGCCAGTACCGCTGGTCGTCCGTCACCGACGTCTCTGACCCCTTGTAACGGCGCTCCGGGCTGTACCAACCCTTCCAACTACAGTCTGGGAACAACCGCCGGCTACAACGGTGGTTACTATGACACCTTGGGTCGTCGTTGGTTTGTGGGCGTGAAAGCTTCGTTCTAAGTACAAACCTGAAGTTGTAACACAATCGCGGCGGGCTCTTCGGAGCCCGCCGTTTTTTTGTCCAGAGCATGCAAGACCCGATAAGGGGACGCTATTATTGCTTAAGCATTCCGAAGGGTGGCATTGCATGCACCACCCGGCCCCCGACCATGGTGAGCACCGGCTTGATGTGTTTGATCTCTTCATCACCGACATCGAGATAGGCACGATCCAGCACCACCAGATCAGCAAACTTGCCAGCCTCGATTGATCCGTATTGCTTCTCTTCAAAATTGAACCAGGCATTGTCGATCGTGTAGAGCCGTAACGCTGTTTTACGGTCGATCTGCTGGCCCGGATTGATAAGTGCACCACTGGCATCCTTGCCTGTCAGCATGTAGTAAATCGACAACCACGGATTCAGCGGACCGACCACACCGCCATCGGTGCCCGCCCCCATCCTGATGCCACTGGCGAGCAAGCTGCGGTAGGGCGGCCCCACATTCCAGCTGGAATAATCATTGCGAATGTAATCGTGGTCCTGCACCCGTACTGAAACACCGATCGCATTAAGGCGCTTGATTTGCTCAGGAGTGATTTCGAATACATGCTCCAGGGTCCAGCGCAGTGAGCGGAGCGGGGTTGTGGCGGCCACCTGCTCCATGATGCGAAGGTAGCGTTCAATCTCGTCCTGTTTGATGGTGTGTTGCGACAGCGGCCAGCCAGCAGCGGCAGCGCGCTGGAACACTGCCAGTATCTCCTGATCGGTAGCGCCTGCCGCGATCACTTGCTCACCCAGCCGCACCGCCTTGTACATGTCATCACCCAGTCCGTATGTGGCATTGGCCAGGCGGGCAGTGAGCGAATGAATGTCACTCTGATCACGGGTATCGCGGTGATCGTACTGGATGCGCAAACGCAAAGGCAGCTTGCCGGCACGCCAGAAGGATTCCGCGATGCGCAGGTCGGGACGATCTGCAGCGGTGAGATGTGCGCCCAGCCAGTCACAGCAGGCATGATCGACGACTGTGGTGAGGCCGAGCGAGACGGCATAGTTCATGTAATCAGGGAAACGGCGCTGCATGCGTTCATCATTGGTTGAGCGCAACACGAAAGTGAGGCCGGCGCCATCCGGTGGTATGGCACCGTCATCAGCAACCTGCAGTCCGGCGGCTTTGAGCACGCGTATACCGGCATCATTGGTGATACCTCTGGTAGAGTAGCCAACCTGCATGTAAACCGGATTGTTGGGCACCGCCTGGCTAAGCTCCTGGCGCGTCGGCAAACGACGTTCTGCGAATTGCCGGGGAGTGAAACCGCCGATGGCGGCCAGCCACTCACCCGCTTCGGCTTTGTTGGCGGCTGCCGCGAGCGCTGCCTGCAGTTCCCGGATCGAGGTCGCAGCCTCGAGGCCCGCAATGAACGGACCCGGGGCCTGGGCAGTACGTACGAAATGCGTGTGCGAATCAATCAAACCCGGGATGACCGTGCGCCCGCCCAGGTCGACCACCTGCACGCAGGCTGTGGCCGGATCGACAGCGGCACCGACCGTGATGATGTGTTGATGCCGGATGCGGACGCTGGTTACCGTGCTGTCCTGGCTGTCCATCGTCAGAATTGTGCCATTGATAAGCAGCAAGTCGCGCCCGTCCGGACACGATTCAGCAGCTTGACTGGCTGTTGACAACGCCAAGCTCAGTAACAGGCAGCATGCTGACACTATGCAGCGCCCGCTCTGCAGCTGGCCTGGGGTATGCAGTGGCAGATGTTCAAGCATGAATCACACTCCTGATGGCTGGCACTCTCACCTGGCAGACTTGACCACCAGATGCCGTGAAAAAAGGCATCACCCAGTGTCAGTGTTTCGGGACCAACCGCAAAATCTTGCCGCCGACTCCATCCGTCATTACGTAGAGCGCACCGTCCGGACCCTGGTTGACACCACGGATGCGTGCATTCAAATCAGTTAGCAGACGCTCTTCGGCAATGACGCGCTCACCATTGAGCACCAGCCGTACCAGCGCTTTGCCGGCGAGTTCGGCAACAAAAAGATCACCTTGCCAGGCAGGCAACGATTTACCGCTGTAAAAAGCGATGCCTGCCGGTGCAATGTCGGGCGTCCAGAAATAGACCGGCTGTTCCATGCCCTCCTGAAAAGTCTTGTCGTTGTTGATCGGCTTGCCCGAGTAGTCATGACCATAACCTATCACCGGGTAACCATAGTTCTTGCCTTTATCAACCGCATTAATTTCATCACCGCCGCGTGGGCCGTGCTCGGAAGTCCACAACTTGCCGGACTGCGGATTAATGGCAACTCCCTGCAAGTCGCGAAAACCGATTGCATAGATTTCAGCACGTGCACCGGCCTTGCCAACAAAGGGATTGTCTTTGGGAATGCTGCCGTCAGTATTGATGCGCAGCACCTTGCCCATGTTGTTATCAAGCAGCTGCGGTTGCTGCCAGTCAAAGGCGTTGATGCCATAGCCGGCCGGAACTGTTGATGTCACCAACAGCGTGCCGTCAGCAGCCTGGATCACACGGCCGCCGGTACCTTCCGCGTTGAGCAGGATCTTCACATCTTCGATGCGCTTGTCGTCGGCTGAGAGTTTGGCGCGTGACACCACCAACACTGCGGGGGTTTTCGGCAATGCGTCCTGATTGGCGTCGTCGGGCAACACGGTATAGGCCAGATAGAGCGTGCGGTTTTTGGCGAAATCCCGGTCCGGCCGCACCTCGTACAAGCCCTGCCCTTTCGCCCACAGATTGGCCGGCAATCCTTCAACTTCGCTGATCTTGCCATCCTTGCTGATCAACTTGATGTGACCAGTACGTTCTGCCGCAATCATGCGTCCGTCGGGCAGAAAGTTGAAAGAGAACGCAGCGTTCAGCCCTTCAGCCACCGTCTCCACCACATACTCTGCCGTCTTTGTGGGACGTGGGGCACGTGTCTGTCCCAGCCAGGCCGGTATCGGCGTATAGCCATCAGGGGCCGCGCTCTCGCCGGCCGGAATGCCTGCTTGCGCCGGTGGCCGGGCGGCAGATTTAATGACCTGGGCTTGCAGCGTGCTTGCCTGCAGCAATAATCCACACAGTGCGACTATCAGCAATTGACGATTCATGATTTCCCCCTGATATTCAACTATTCAGAAAACGCTTGAGTTCATTGTAGGTAGGCACAGGATTTTCCATCAGGAAGTTGTGCCCGCCGGGCATGGCCTTGCCTTCTACCCGGGTGGCTTCCAGTTTCCAGATCGCCATGACGTCGTATTGCTGCCCCATCGCGGCTTTATCGCCCCACAGCACATTCAATGGGCATTCAATTTTCTTGCCAGCCGCCAGATCCGCTTCATCAATCTTGATATCCATGCCGGCAGAAGCGCGGTAATCCTCGCACATCGCGTGAATAGCCGCCGGATCCTGGTAAACGCGCGTGAAGGATTCGCCCAGTTCACCCGGCCCGCCATTGGCATACTGGCCGGTGCTGGCAATGATGTTTTCGGGAAACGGCGCCGGACGCAGGAACAGGAACCAGTGAAAGTAAGCATCGACAAACTCGCGGGTGACATGCGAGTAAAGATAGTGGGCCGGCACGATGTCGAGCACCGTGAGATTCTTGACCTGGTCAGGATGATCGAGCGTCAGCCTGCGCGCCACACGACCGCCGCGATCATGCCCCACCAGCGCAAACTTGCTGAAGCCCAGCTGCTGCATGACCGCGACCTGGTCATTGGCCATCGTGCGCTTGGAATAGTTGATGTGATTGTCACCACCATCGGGTTTGCTGCTCCAGCCATAGCCCCGCAGGTCGGTAACCACCACGGTATAATCCCTGGCCAGTTTTACCGCCACCTCCGCCCACGCCAGATGCGACAACGGCGCACCATGCAACAACAGCACCGGTGGGCCACTGCCTCCCACCAGCGTGTGGATGGTGACGCCATTGGCCACCATCTTCATGACTTTGAAACCGGGAAAATATTTGGCATCCAGCCCGGCATCTTGCGCACTTGTTTGCGCCAGCACAGAAGTGGAATGAGCAACCGACAACGCTCCCAGACCCAGAGCGGCGGAGCCCAGCAGGTGTCTGCGGCTGAGCAGTGATAGCGGCGTAGCAGCAGCTACGATTGGACTTGCATTGTCAGGCTTTGACATGATTTGACCCCCCAAGTTTACAAACCAGCTTGCTTGTTTGCAGATAGCATCGCACGACGCAAGCTCATGAGTCACCACAAGCTTTATGCGATCGTGCGATGCCTACCAGTGGATACTCGTTGTAATATCTCCTGACTCAACAATAACGCCATGCAGGCACCCCGTGACTCATAGCAAACGCTTCGCTTCTCTCGTTCTATCCTTGCTAGCCACAGCTGTGCTTGTTGCACCAGCCTGGGCGGCCGACAGGGCGCCAGCCGCCGCTGCCGTCAGCCAGCAACGCATGACCAATGCCAACCAGGATGATCCGGGGCAGTGGATGTCGCACGGCCGCACCTGGGATGAACAGCGTTTCAGCCAACTCACCTCGATCAACGACAAGAACGTCAAGCGCCTGGGCCTGGCATGGTTTGCCGATCTGAACACCTATCGTGGTGTAGTGGCGACCCCACTGGTGATTGATGGCGTGCTCTATAACATTTCGGCGTGGGACATCACCACTGCCTACGACGCCACCAATGGCAAGGTGCTGTGGAGCTATGATCCCAAAGTAACCCCGGAAGCCGGCCGCGTGGCTTGTTGCGGCGTCGTGAGCCGCGGTCTGGCGGCGTGGAACGGCAAGCTCTACATCGGCGCGCTGGATGGTCGTCTGATTGCCCTCAATGCGGCCAGCGGCAAGGAAGTTTGGAGCACGCAGACCCTTGATGCGAACCAGCCACTGTCGATAACCGGGGCCCCGCGTGTGGCCAACGGCATGGTAGTGATCGGCAACGGCGGCGGTGATCTGGGTGCCCGCGGCTACATGTCTGCCTATGACGCCGAAACCGGCAAGCAAATATGGAAATTCTATATCGTGCCCGGGGATCCGAAGGTGCCGGATGGAGTGGCCTCCGATCCGGTGATGCCAATGGCAGCGAAAACCTGGAACGGCGAATGGTGGCTTACCGGCGGCGGTGGCAATGACTGGGACACCATCATCTACGATCCCAAGCTCGACATCGTGTATTTCGCCACCGGCAATGGTTCACCGCATCCGCAAGCATTCCGCAGCCCGGGCGGCGGTGACAACTTGTTCCTCGCCTCCATCATTGCCGTCAAAGCCAGGACCGGTGAGTACCTGTGGCACTACCAGGAAGTGCCTGGCGAACAATGGGACTACGACAGCACCTCGCCACTGATGCTGGCCGATCTCAACATCAACGGCAAAGTGCGCCAGGTGATCATGCACGCGCCGAAAGACGGCTTCTTTTACGTGCTCGATCGCGCCACCGGCGAACTGATCTCGGCACAGAACTTCGTGCCGAACACCTGGGCTTCGCATATTGATTTGAAAACCGGCCGTCCGGCCATCAATCCGGAAGCGATGGTGGTGGAAGCGCCGCGGCTGGTCACACCCAACGCTGCCCACAACTGGAATCCGATGTCGTACAGTCCGCTCACCGGATTGGTTTACATTCCGATCCAGGAGCAATGGATGGTGGTATCTCGCCTGCCCGACGGCCAGTTCCAGTTCCGGCTCGGCCGCACCACGCTTGGTGCCGGCGTCAACAATTTCCCGGAATTGCGCAAGGAAATGAATGCCAAGGTACAGACCGACAAGGGCTACACGCTGGCGTGGGATCCCGTTGCACAAAAAGAAAAATTCCGCATCCCGTTGCCGTTCAACTTCGGTGGCGGCACGCTCGCTACTGCCGGCAACCTGCTGGTACAAGGCACGATGAACCGCACCCTGGCCATCTATCGCGCTGACAATGGCGAGAAGTTGTGGGAGTCACCCACGCAGTCAGTGCCGGTGGCCGGCCCGATCACCTACAGTGTGAAAGGCAAGCAATACATCGCAGTAAATGCCGGTTGGAACAATGCCATCGTGCATGGCCTCAACAACGGGCCGGAGCCGTTTAATGTCGGCCCTGCCAAGCTGGTGGTCTATGCGCTGGATGCCAAAGGTGTGGAGCTGCCACCGCTGCCTCCCGCCGAAGCAGTCTCACCGCCACCCAACACGCCGCAGCCTGCTGACAAAGTCGCCGCTGGCGCGACGCTGTTTGCCACATACTGCGCCACCTGCCATGGCCAGAATGCCAACGGCTCCGGCACCAAGGATTTGCGCTTCCTGAACGCCGACATGCACAAGGACTTCAGCGACATCGTGCTGGGTGGCAAGTTCAAGGACCGCGGCATGGCGCCCTTCACTGGCACGCTGACGCCAGGGCAAGTGGATGCGATTCATGCCTTTGTAATCGCGCGCGGTCAGGATGATTGGCAGCCGGTATTTGTGGCGCCGCCGCCGCAACGTTAAGCCCCGCGGGAGTGACGCCGGGACAATGCCTTAATAATTGCGTTGAAACGTTGCCACGCCCATCTGCGCAATCTGCAGGTCTATCATATGATCCATGGTCGCCAGTAGCGGCTGGTATTTTTGCTGATTGCGCTCAAGCTGAGCCAACACTGCACACACAGCTTCCAGACTGCTGCAGTAATTCGCGGCCGGTTCCCGGCGAATGCGGTACCGTGACGGAACTTGCAGATCAACACTGATGGCAGGCAAGGATTGCAACCAGGGCGAAGACAGCAGCAAGCGCCGGCTTTTGCGCCAGCTGGCATCGAGTAACAGCAGCGGGCGCGTCGTCACCCCGGCCGGATCCAGCTGTGCAACATCACAACTGTGTGGCCCTGGATAAATCAGCAAAGCCGAAGCGAGTGCAGCCAGTACTGCTGCCGGCAGCGTGGTTTCCACTGGCACATCGGTGACTGTGTGGAGCTCGCATTGGCCTAATCCCAACACAGCGATACGGGCAGAATTGAGCGGGTGGGATTGTTCCTGCCGGTGTTGCAGGATGTGGACGGGCCAGTGATTGGCGATGGCTGGCTGTGGCAATGCCGAACACCAGCACACCTGCACGGGACGCTGACAATGCGGGCAGCAATGACGTTTCATGCTGGCTTGCCGGCGTTAATTATTGGCCCCCATCCGCCGCCCCGGCGAACATGGGTTTGCCATCTTTATCCCGAATAGCGCTGGCATAGACGATGTAGGGAAAGTTGCGCGCGCCACCAGTAGTGGCGTGCTGCTGATTAATGGCAATTTATGAAGTGTAGCGGGCATCCGTTCTCCAGATAGCAATCGGCATTTTCAAAGTAAGTGTAAACACAGTTCACTCAACCATGAACTAGTCTGCCACCCACCAGCCATGCACCTGCATGTGCAAACGAAACGGCAGTTTCACTTTGGCAATGGCACCGGCGGCCAGATCCGTGGCATCAACAATCACCAGCTCCGACCGCTGTTCACGGAAATCATTCACCACCCCCAGCAGATAGCCATCCCCTTCCGGCGCCCCTTTATGGCGTGGCACAAACTGCGGTTCAGACATGCCATGGGTTTCACCGGCTGAAAATTTTTCAATGGCGCCGGTGTGATGATCAAACCGAAACCAGGCATTGGAAACCCGCACCGCCAGCGTATCGGCAAAGTCGCGGTTGATCGGCAGTGAGGGATCATTCATCAGCATGTAGCTGTAGCGAAATGGCTGGGTGAGAAAGCGATCATCAATACGCGAAAAGCTGGTGACCTTGATGCCGCCAAACAGGATTTCCTCCTCCCAGCTGTCCTTGTCGGAATCAAGGTCGAAGGTCCAGCGGCGCATGGTCGGATAATAGCTGGACGGATTAGACTTCGTGCCATCCACCCGCAGAAAATACGGATGAAAGTTGTCACCCGCCACCGGCGCTTCCATGATCACCTTGTTGCCTTCGCTCCAGGCGTTGGTGGTATGCACCAGCATGGCCTGGTCAGGCGTGCCCTTGAACCAGCGCACATCGCTGGCGGTGCCTTTGCGCGGCACGATGGCCACATAGGCAGGTTGCGCCGGATCGTACGCCCAGTGCAGCTCGCCATTTTGCAGACGCTGCATGGAAGTCACCATGCCGGTGGTTGGCAGGATCACATGGCTGGCGGTGATGGCCATGTCGTGCATCATCGACACCACCGGCGACTTGAACCAGATTTCGTTGGTGAGCTGTGCGTCCTGGTCGAACACAAACACGGCCAGATCATCCGTGCAATCTCCCTTGGCTTCATAGGCAAATGCAATCAATTCGCCGGTGAGCGGGTCCTGCTTGGGATGCGCGGTAAATGAAGTGGATTTTAAAGTACCCCCGAAATCCCATTCGCCAATGGTTTCCAGTGTGTACGGATCCAGCCGTGTGGGCAGACTTTCTTCTTTCATGCTGAACAACATGCCGCCATGGACGATCGGCGTGGTGTTGGCGGTGTTGTGACTAAGGTTGCGCACAGCAGGGTCGGAAGTGAAGCGGTTGCGATACAGCCCGAACAGCGGTTTATGGGCCGCACGCTCGGCAAGGTAGCGTGGTGTCTTCACATAACGTGAGCGGAAGTCGACATTACCATCATAGAAACGAAACAGGTCCACGGCGCCATCCGAGTTATACGGCGTGTCATGCGGATACAACGGCGGAAACCGGCGGTCGGCACAGCTGCGATAGAACGTGCCGCGCAGACCGGCCGGCAGTTCGCCCTCGACGATGCAATCGTCGACCTGTGCTTCGAACCGCATCGGCGCGAAAAATCCCGGGGTATTTGCAAATTTCACTGCCATGGCCGCGTCCCGTTACTTTAAAGTCGGCATCACAAATTCGGCACTGCCAACGCCTGAGTCAGGCCAGCGTGCCGTAATGGTTTTAAGTCGTGTATAAAACCGCACCCCATCCGGACCATGCATGTGCAAAGGACCAAACAACGAACGTTTCCAACCACCGAACGAATGAAAGGCCATCGGCACGGGAATGGGCACGTTCACCCCGACCATGCCTGCCTGCACCGCTTCACAGAAACGCCGGGCAGCATGGCCATCGCGCGTGAAGATCGCAGTGCCATTGCCGTATTCATGGGCATTGATCAGGGCCAGCGCCTGTTCATAGGTAGCAACCCGCACTACTGACAACACCGGACCGAAGATTTCTTCACGGTAAATGCGCATCGTGGAACTAACCCGGTCAAACAGGGTGGGCCCGACAAAATAGCCCTGTTCATGTCCCAGGCACACGAAGTCGCGGCCGTCGCACACCAGCTCGGCACCTTCCTGTACACCACTATCAATATAGCCACGCACTTTGGCGGCATGGGTTTTGGAGACAAGCGGCCCCATCTGTGGCTCCGGCTGTTGCAAGCCCGGACCCACAGTCAAAGCAGCGATGCTGCCTTGCAGCGACTCTATCAGCGCATCGGCCTTGGCGTTGCCAACACACACAGCCACCGACACTGCCATGCAACGTTCACCCGCCGAACCATAGGCAGCTCCCAGCAACGCCGCAGTGACCTGGGCGACATCTGCATCCGGCATCACCAGCAGATGATTCTTGGCACCACCCAAAGCCTGGGCGCGGATGCCGCGCTGCGCGGCCAACTGGTACACGGCTGCCGCTACCGGGGTTGAACCCACAAAACTTACTGCCTGCACCCGACTGTCGTTGATTAACGCTTCCACCGCGGTCTTGTCGCCGTTCAGCACATTGAACACGCCAGGCGGTGCGCCTGCTTGTGCCAGCAACCCGGCCATGAACAGGCAGCAGGAAGGATCCAGCTCGGAAGGTTTCATCACAAAAGTATTGCCACAGGCCAGCGCCACCGGAAACATCCACAGCGGAACCATGGCCGGGAAATTGAAAGGACTGATGCCAACACAAACTCCCACTGGCTGGAACAGACTGAAACTGTCAACACCGGTGCCGGCATTGAGGCTGTGCTCCCCTTTCAGCAGGTGCGGAATGCCGCAGGCAAATTCCACCACTTCCAGCCCGCGCTGCACTTCAGCCCTGGCGTCAGACAACACCTTGCCATGTTCCAGGCTGATGAGCCGGGCCAGTTCATCGATATGCGCCAGCATCAGTTCGCGAAACCGGAACATCACGCGCGAGCGCGACAGCGGTGTCAGCGCCGACCAGGCCGGCAAGGCCGCAGCGGCGGCATCGACAGCACGCACGGCTTCTGCCGCAGAGGCAAGCGCCACCTGGCCGTGCTGCTCACCCGTGGCCGGATTGAACAATTTGCCAAAGCGGCCACTGCTACCCACCACAGACTGGTTATTGAAGTAATGTGCGCGTGTGTCCATTTATCATGTTCTGGTTGAAGGAATTTTGACGTTTGTAACTCAAGACCCCAGTAGAATAAAACAATAATACTCACATTTGCCCTGGATGCCTTGTTTGATGCTCACCCAACCGATCCCCGCTGACAAAGACACGCCTTCGGTGCCGCCGGACGCCAGCGCGCGCTTCGTGCAGCAAGTGGCTATAGCGCTGACCGACGGCAGCTTCGTCAAATTGGTGCTGGGCAAGCCGCAACACGAACAGGAAAATGCACAACTGGAGCGGGTCACGGCCCGTACCGTAATGATCAGGGGCGAGCCCCATATCAGCCTGCTGTGGCACTACCAGACGCGTGATATCACCAAGAATCTTCGCTTTGATGAGCTGTTGGAGCTGCTGCCCGCTTGGCTGGGCCAGCGTTTTTTACAGGCCCATTTGCAGACGCACAGTGAGGAGTTGCAACTGGCCTACAGTCGCAAGGGGCGGCCCAGCCTGCGCGTTGGCAAGCTGGCCGCGCCCGGCATTCCAACTGCAAACGGCCATGACCGCGCCAAGCAGCGCCCTTGTGAACTCGACCGTCCGTTCTGGGATGATCTGGGATTGACCCATACGGTGAAGGGCGTGCGCACGCTGGTGCCGGCGATGTCGCGCAAATGGAAACAGATCAATCATTTTCTCGAAGTGTTCGACGCTGCGCTGAAGAGCTCGCGTCTGGCAGAGAGTCCCACTGTCCAGGTGGCCGACTTCGGTTCTGGCAAGGGCTATTTGACCTTTGCCATGTACGACTGGCTGCACACGCAGGGCAAAAATCCTTCCGTCACCGGTGTTGAGCTGCGCGACGACCTGGTCAAGCTGTGCAGCACTGCCGCTGCCCGCAATAACCTGGCAGGCTTGCACTTCACCCACGGCGATGTGCGCAGCTACACTCCGGCACGGGTGGACGTGATGATCGCCCTGCATGCCTGCGATATCGCGACCGACTACGCCATCCACCTGGGCCTGCGCGCAGGAGCGGCCATCATCATGTGCTCGCCCTGCTGCCACAAGCAACTGCGCCCGCAGATGGCGAGTCCGGCCGTGTTGCGTCCCTTGCTGCGACATGGCATCCATCTGGGTCAGGAGGCGGAAATGGTAACCGACGGGCTGCGCGCCTTGTTGCTGGAGGCTGAGGGCTACGAGACCCAGGTGTTCGAGTTCGTGTCGCTGGAGCACACCAGCAAGAACAAGATGATTTTGGCGGTTAAGCGTGCGCACGCGCCCAGCGCGACGCGGCGTGCCGAACTGCTGGAACAAGTCGCTGACATCAAGCGCTTTTATGGCGTGCACGAGCAGGCGCTGGAAGCACTACTCTGCCCGGCGTGATTGTTGGCACCGCCAGGCAACCTTTGGAAACCAATTATTTTATTCAGGGTACAAAATGATGGATCTGGGTATCAAAGGCCGCACAGCCATCATCAATGGTGCCAGTGCCGGCATGGGCAAACAGGCGGCGCTGGCGCTGGCTCAGGCTGGCGTTCACATCTGCATTTCTGCACGCGGTGAGGCCCGCTTGATGGCGGCAGGAGATGAAATCGCCAGACTCACCGGAGTCAGTGTCACACCCGTGGTGGCTGACCACAGTACCAATGCCGGGCGTGCAGCCATTCTTGCCGCCTGCCCGGCGCAGTCGCGTTAAGGGTGGCGCAACACAATGTCACGCTCAACAACATTTTGCCCGGCATGTACCACACTGCGTTTGTAAGCGACCAGCTCAACGCGCGCGCCCGGGAAAACGGCACCACCTTTGAGGAAGAAGTCAGCCGCTTTGTCGCAACCTGGAATATTGCCGCCAAGCGCTTCGGTGACCCGGCTGAAGTAGGTGCGATGGTGGCCATGCTGTGCAGCCAGTTCGCCGGCTACATCGTAGGCCAGAGTATTGTGATGGACGGCGGTGCCACCCGCTCCACCTTCTGAATTCTGGGTCAAAGCGTCATGCTGTCACGCGAAACGTGCACAAAGCATGAATTACTGTGCAGATCGATAGTGCTGGGCCGCATCCCACGCTAGCTTTGCACCCTCTGTTTTTTTAATTATGCCGATACTGGAACTTCCATGTTGAATTCACTGTTGGGCTGCGTCCGCCACCGGCTGGCCACCGCGCTGTTGTCCGGCCTGATCATCGGCGTCTCCACTGCTGCTTCCCCGCGCCTGTACGCCGCCATTACTGCTGCTGACAGCATCACTGGCGTCAAGGTGATTGATCTGCGCAAGGCAACCAGCGAGCCCACCATTGATGGCGTGCTCGATGAAGAGGTCTGGCAGCATGCAGTGCTGGTGACGGACTTTCATCAGATGAGCCCGGTGGAATACGGCAGCCCCAGCCAGCGTACCGAGGTGCGGGTGTTCTACACCGACAACGCGCTTTATGTGGGAGCGCGCATGTATGAAAGCGACCCGGCCCTGATCCGTGCCAACGTCATGCGGCAGGGGCAAACCCTGCAGAACGACGACGCTTTCAACCTGATGGTCGATTCCAATTTCGACCGTCGCAGCGGCTATCTGTTCGAACTCAACGCCAACGGCGTGCGCGTTGATGGCATCTACCAGAATGTGACGCAGGTGGATCGCAGCTGGAACGGCATCTGGCAGGCAAAGTCGCAGATAGATGCGCAGGGCTGGACCACCGAGATTCGCATTCCGTTCCAGACAATGTCGTTCAACCCGAACAACAGCGACTGGGGCATCAATTTCCGCCGCACCATCCGTCGCACCAACGAAGAAATCGCTTGGGTGTCGAGCAACCGTCTGATCAACCCCGGCGCCGCAGGTACCGCCAGTGGCCTCACAGGCCTGCATCAAGGCCTAGGGCTGGATGTGGTGCCATATTTGGTGGCGCGCCAGTCAAAAGTTTTTGGCCCACAAGGCTACAACGACAACAAGCTTGACCCGCAACTGGATGTTTATTACAAAATCACCCCGCAGTTGAACGCCGCGCTGACCGTGAACACCGACTTCTCCGCCACCGAAGTCGATGACCGCGTCGTCAACCTGAGCCGCTTCAACCTGTTCTTTCCCGAGCGCCGCGACTTCTTTATCCGCGACACCGACATTTTCCAGTTCGGCCGTATCGGCAATGGCGTGGTGTTTGGCCTGGAAACCAATGACGCCATTCCCACCGCCGCCCTGCAAAACGGCCGACCTTTCTTCTCGCGCAACATGGGTCTGTCTGCCAGCGGCCAACCGGTGGACATCAAGACCGGCGCCAAAGTCAGTGGCCGGGTCGGCGCCTGGAACCTGGGTGCGCTGATGGTGCGCCAGGATGAAGATGTCAGCAGCAAAGTGGACGCACAAACCATGCTGGTAGGTCGCGCCTCACTCAATGTATTGCAGGAATCACAAATCGGGGTGATCGCTACCCAGGGTGATGCGCATTCCAACAACGACAACTCGCTGGTGGGCGCTGACTTCCGCTATCGCAACTCCCACTTGCCCGGTGGCAGCGTGATGGAAAGTGAAGTGTGGTATCAACAAACCGACAGTGCATTGCTGACCGGCGATAACGCCGCTTACGGTTTCGGCATCAGCGCTCCCAACTCCAATGGCTGGCGGGGTGCCTACAGTTACAAACGCATCCAGAACAATTTCAATCCGGCGCTGGGCTTTGTCAACCAGCGCGACATTGAAGATCATGCGCTCGACTTCGGTTATCGCCAATATCTCATGCCCGGCGGGACGGTGCGTTCGGTCTACGGCGGCTTCGACAGTTACCGTAATTTGAATGGCACCACTGGCGATGTGATTTCGGAAACTTTCCAAGTACGCGCCAATGCCAACAACAACAGCAACGATGTGGTGGCCGCTACACTGGCGAGCAAGCGCGAAGTGCTAAGCCGCAACTTTGTCATCTACCGGCAGAGCGACGGCACCCGCAACATTACCATTGCCCCCGGCGATTACCGTTTCACGCAGACCACCCTCAGCCTGACCACGGCAGGGCAACGGGAATGGGCCACGAAAGTCGCGCTTACCCAGGGCGATTACTACAACGGTGAAAACCTGCAAACCAGCGTGAACCTAACCTGGCTACCCAGACCCGGTTACAGCCTGCAAGGCGGCTACTCGGAAAATCACATCCAGCTCCCCCAGGGTGACTTCCTGGTGCGGCAATGGTCGTTCACTTCGCTGATCAACTTCACGCCCGACATTACGTGGACCAACCGCGTGCAATACGACAACATCAGTGAAAGCATGAGCCTCAACAGTCGCCTGTACTGGATCCCCGAACCAGGGCGCGAAGCCTATCTGGTGTTGAACTGGGGCCTAGTGGATCTGGACAAGGACAATGACTTTGCGTCCACCAACCGGGATCTGACGCTGAAATACAACTACACGTTCCGCTTCTGACTTCACCGCATACAGCTGCGGCAATCAATGGCAGTCGGAGTGAATTTGGTATAAAAATGCAGCTGATTCTGCAGTGTCGAGTCAGCCGGTAATCACAATCAAAACCGCAAGTATTTTTTCCAACCATGAGGGGATCCACCATGTTCCTACCCAAGCTTCAATGCAAAAGCAAGGCCCACATTGTTTGCGCAGCCGCAGCCATTGCCGCTCTGCTGCCGCTCACAACCCCGGTGCAGGCACAGCAAGTGACTATGGAAACCCTGCTCGACCGCATCCAGATTGAAGATATGATCACGCGTTATTACTACGATCTCGCCAATGGCCAGGCTCATGCCATGTCTGAATACTTCACCGAAGACGCCATACTCGACGTCGACAGCACCATTGCCAACGGCCGCGCCGAAATTGAAAAGCTGTACGCACCGGCCTCTGGCGACAAGAAAAAAGCCGAGCCAAAAGTGTCAAAACCCCACAACCACATGCTGCTGGGCAATCCGGTAATTGAAGTGAAAGGCAATGTCGCCCAGGCCCACGTGATCTGGACCGGCGTCAAGAATGAAGGCGTCGGCAAAGTGCCCATGCTTTATGAACAAGGTCGTGAAGACAGCGAGTTGGTAAAGATCAACGGCAAGTGGCTGATCAAAAAGCGCTATATCAGCTCCGACAGCGGCCTGCCCGACAAGTATGATGCTACTTACAAGTCGCGGGAAAATCCGCTGAAACCGCTCTAACAAAGAGCAGATCACTTCGGCAATTTTGCGCGCAGCATGTGGAGCAGGCCAGGCAGTTTGGCCTGCCACACTTGGCACTTACTTCCATTGACTGTCAGCAGAATCCAAAGGGGAAATAATCATGAGATCAATGCAGCGCCGCCAACTGCTGGAACTGCTGGGCATCAGTGCCGCAGCCATCGCCCTCCCGATTACCGGTTTCGGCCAGACACCAGCATTTGCAAAGGGCGCCGTGATCAGAACCTTGCAAAAAGATTATGCCCCGGAAGAGCTGGGCGGCGGTGCCACGCTGTTTCATGAACATCTGTCGCTGGCACCGGATTTCATGGAAAAATTCAGCGCGGCGTCCGCGGCGGTGCAGGCAGCCAGCAACGGCACTCCAGCTCGCACCAATACCGCGCCGGCACCGGCAGCCAACAACAATCCGGCACGCCCGCCGCAGTCCGGCCCGACCCGGGACATGCAGGCGATGCTGGCCGACCTCGCCCTTACCAAAAGCGCGGGAGTGTCCTGCCTCGTGGATGCCGGGCACATGGACATGGGCCGCGACATCGAGTTTGTGCGTCGTGCCGCCCGGCAATCGGGCCTGCCTATCGTAGCCAGTGCCGGTTTTTACTCACAACCCTACTATCCACGCGAAATTGCCACGATGAGTGAAGACGAGATAGTGAAGGCGCTGCTCGACCAGGTCGATGCACTGCCGGCGGGCGCGCTGGGCGAAATCGGATCGTGGGACGAAATGACGAAAGATGAACGCAAGGTATTCCGTGCCGTGGGCCGTGTGCAGGTCGCCACCAATCTGCCGGTCATCACGCACACCGGCATTCCCGGCAAGGCTGCGATCGAACAGCTGGACATCCTCGAGGATGCCGGTGTGAAACCTGAGCGCGTCGTCATTGGTCACCTCGGCAACCTGACCGATGCCAGCGTCTATGTTCATAAGACCATTTGCCGGCGCGGAGCTTTCGTCGGCTTTGATCGCCAGGGCGGTAATGGCGATGCACAGCAGGTTCCGCTGGTCATGGCACTGATCAATGCCGGCTATGCTGACCATCTGCTGTTCTCGGCCGATGCCTCCAGCGGTTATGACAAGACGCTGACAGTGTTCCTGCCCAAGCTGAAAGCCGCTGGTGCCAGCGATGAAGTGTTGCATCGCATCATGGTAGACAATCCACGCCGCTTGCTGGCCTTTGTTCCACTGCGGCCGCGCGCTTGATTCTGCCCTTGCCAAGTGTGCGGCGAATACGGCAGGCATAACCCATGACGGCAAACCCGTGAGCGAGCTCACACTCGAGCCAGACGTCACCGACAGCTCCATGCCCACGCTGCTGCAAAGCGGATCACTGACTTTCTTTGCCATCGAGCGTGCCGGCAAGCTTGGCATGCGCGTACGTGACAGCAACAGTCCACATCGCTTTGGTTTCAAGGGGCTGGAATACTTTCCGGTTGATAGCACCTAGGTATTCAATGCCCGCCACCGCAGAACCGGCTGATGCCGCTGCGCGTGCTGGCTGGCGAAGAGACCTACGCGGGCGGTCACCAGCCCTGAGCTGGCAATCTCCACGACATCAGCGCTGCTCACAGCGAGCGGCAAATCCGCCAGCTTGCCGCATTTGAGAAAGCCCCAGGGCTCGCGCAGCTATGATGAACTAACGCTTTATCTTGCTCATCTTCGAGCCTTCAAAGGTAAGGTTGTACATCAGACCCTTGTTGGAAAAAATGAATCCGATGATGGGTTCTTGCAAGGTATTGGAGCTGAGCTCACCACCCTTGCCGAATTCCGCCACTGCCACGCTGCCATCGACTCCGGCTTGCCAACCGTCACTGTTACGAAACGCCTGCAGCGCATCATTCTTCATGAACATAATGATTTGTGACTTTACCTGTACACCGATCTGAAAACCCAACGAGGCACCGGCAGTGCTGTAGTAGGCCACGGTCTTGCCGTCCACTATCAGCACACCCTCGCCATATTCACCACCTATACCCAGACCGGCCTTGATAACCTTCGGGAACACCAGCATGCCAACGGCTTTGTCGGCCAGGGTTTTGCCGGCTATGCTTTGTTGGTAGAGCTTGCTGAGCGCTTCGGCAACATTGGCATCGATTTCATCTTTTGATGCTGCTTGCGCCAGATTGGCAGCAGTGCAACAAACGATAAACAACGAAGCCAGCAGGCAAGCGGCTGTGCGGAAAACTGAAGTGCGCATAACGTAGTCCTGTGTTGACGCCTGGCGCCGAATGACGCAGGCTGGATGTTACCAATTGCAAGCTGCAGGCTAATGCTATCCGGATTAGACGTCCACCACTGATCAACTGAAGCGCCTTCATGCAGTAATGAATAGCAGGCTCAACCATCAGGATTATTGATACAACCCCATGATTAATCTTTTGCTGCAAGGCCAGATTGCCGTTTTTTTCATCATTCTGATTGCGATTGTAATATCGTTGACCTTTCATGAATTTGGCCATGCCATCACGGCCCAATTCTTTGGTGACGATACTGCCCAAAAAGCCGGGCGCTTGACACTCAACCCGTTGGCGCACATTGATCCGGCCGGTTTGTTGATGGTGGCAATTATTGGCTTTGGTTATGCCAAACCTGTTCCCACCAACCCTCATAAATTCAACTCCAGCTGGGCGGGCATGCTGGTGTCTGCTGCCGGTCCCGCCATGAACTTGCTGATCGCCATGGTTGCCATCAATTTTTATGCATGGGGATTAGCTGCTGACTGGAAACTTGTGCAGGGAGACGGCGCACAGCTTTTCTTTGTATATCTTGCCCTCATCAATCTTGTGCTGATGATCTTTAATCTGATACCGATAGGTGCACTGGACGGACATTATATTTTGCCGTATCTCCTGCCTGAAAAAACTGCACGGGCTTACCGTCAGTGGAACAATCAATACGGCAACCAGATTTTGTTGGGGCTTATGGTTTTGAGTTTGTTTGGTGTACCAGTGTTCAGCTATATCAGGGATTTCGGACAAGCTTTGTTGCCACTGATAACATTTATCAAACCGGAACACTTTACCCCGATTTTGTAATGCGGCCGGCATTGGTCTTGCTCCAAGACCACACTGGCATAACTTAAACCAACAACAAAAATCCTGGGGGAATGCTGGCAATGAACTATCCGAAAATGCTTCCGGCACTATTTGCACTGAGCCTGCTGTCGTCCAATGTGTGGTCGCAAACTGCCCAGGCTGTGATCGCTGCGACTGCTCACAACATGGGCGTGGACGGGCTTGATTCCGTCTCCTATTACGGTGCCGGCACCAGTTTTGCGCTGGGACAGACTGCCAGTGTGAATGGCTTGCCGCCACCGCGCTCCAATCTGAGCGATTACCGTCGCACCCTCGATTTTGTGCATGCGGCTGCCACCACTTCTGCATTTACCTTTGCTGCCCCAGTCACCGGCGGTGCCGCCCGGCTGGGCGTGTTCAATGAGCTTGCCAATGCCTCCAATGCCGGCAACTGGGCGCTGCAAATGGAAGTGTGGCTGAGTCCATGGGGTTTTCTGAAAGGCGCTGCCACCCACACAGCCACACTGGCCACCCAGACGGCCAACAACAAGCCGGTACAAGTGGTGAGCTGGGAATCGCCGCTTAAATCTGCTGCCGGCGTGGCTTACAAACTGGTGGGCTATATCAACGACCAAAACCTGGTAGAGCGCGTGGAAACCTGGCTCGAAAATCCGATCTACGGTGACATGCTGGTGCAGGCCAATTACACGCAGTACCGCCGCACCCATGAGGGGCTGATGTTTCCGGGCATGGTAATAGAAAGCCGTGGCGGTCAGGCCTTGTATCCGATCCAGATTTTTGGCGCTGAGCGTAATCCGCCGCAGTTGGCGCAGTATCTGCAACCCGTGCAGTTGCCAGGTATTGCCGCCGTGGCTGCACCTGCCCCGGCGGCTCCATCACCAGCGCCGGCTGCCAAAGCCGAGAAACTGGCGGCAGGTGTTTATCGCATCACAGGCGGCTATGTGACGGTGGCAGTCGAATTCAACGAC
>CAINTJ010000032.1 GCA_903853385.1 uncultured Gammaproteobacteria bacterium | reverse complement strand
TATCATGAAAAACAGCTGCAAGCTTCGTGGCGCTATACCGATACGGATGGTTCCAGCTATGGCCAGCAGATAACTCCGCTTGATCGCGTTGGCATGTACGTGCCGGGCGGCAAGGCCAATTATCCATCCACCGTATTGATGGATGCGATTCCGGCAAAGGTGGCTGGTGTGAAAGAAATTATCGCAACCCTGCCAACACCGGGCGGTGTGGTGAACGAATTGGTACTTGCGGCCCTGGCCCTGGCTGGCGTTGATCAGGTCTTCACAGTTGGCGGTGCGCAGGCGATTGCAGCCTTGGCCTATGGCACTGCCACCATTCCGGCTGTCGACAAGATTGTTGGTCCCGGCAATATCTATGTAGCAACCGCCAAAAAAGCCGTGTTCGGCCAGGTTGGCATCGACATGGTGGCCGGGCCCTCGGAAATCCTGGTGATTTGTGATGGGCAAACTGATCCGGACTGGATCGCGATGGATCTGTTCTCGCAAGCAGAACATGATGAGGATGCGCAGTCGATATTGGTGAGCCCTGATGCAGCGTTCCTCGACCAAGTGCAGATGAGTATCAATAAATTGCTGCCGGGTATGGAACGCGCAGCCATTATTCAAAGTTCACTGACCCGGCGGGGCATGTTCATCAAGGTGCGCGATCTCGCAGAAGCCGCCGCTGTATGCAATCTGGTTGCGCCTGAGCATGTGGAGTTGTCAGTGGCTGATCCGGAAGCTTTGCTGCCGCTGATTCGCCACGCCGGTGCGATATTCATGGGGCGTTATACTTCGGAAGCATTGGGTGATTACTGTGCCGGCCCCAGTCATGTGCTGCCTACATCCGGGACTGCACGTTTTTCTTCGGCGCTGGGCGTTTATGATTTCCAGAAGCGCTCCTCGGTGATTTTCTGCAGCGCAGAGGCCGCGATGCAACTCGCCCAACCCACTTCGGTGCTGGCTCGTGCAGAAAGTCTGACAGCTCATGCACGCTCTGCCGAATTGCGCGACCTTGACTGGCAAGCCTGAGCGGGAACCGCTGCCGGCTGTTATGGTGCCGGAGGCGGGGCGGCATCCTGAATGGTCTTGCCCGACCCGAGGTCGGCAAGATTGGGCGGTGTCTTGCCAAGAATGACCGGAATCTGCAACACCTGATCGGGCTCCTTGACGCCGGCATCCCGGGCACTACCCTCCCTGAATACGGTGATCATTACCAGCTGGAATGACGGCAGGTTGGTGAGCTTGACAGTTTCGCGTTGTATTTCCGCCGGATTCTTGGAATTGGAAAAATGGATTTCCTGGTTGCCGACAGCAATAATCAAATCGCCGGCGTGGATGCCGGCCCTGTCCGCCGGACCTTTGGCGATAACATCACTCACATGAAAGCCCTGCAGCATCTTGCTGGAATTTTTCAGCTCGATACTGATGGCAACATCGGTAGTTAACCCCAAATAGCTTTTGGTCCCTGTGGATGTGTACTCGTCACGCAAGCCTTTCAGCAGTTTGACAGCCTCACCGGCATCAATTGCAAAACTGATGCCCTCTGACCCGCCGGATTCGGACACGATGGTGGAGTTGATGCCGATAAGGTCGCCATTGACATCAATGAGTGCGCCACCGGAATTGCCCGGATTAATGGCAGCATCAGTCTGGATAATGAAGCTGTCATCCTTGCGCCACAGCGCACTGACAATACCGGAACTGACGGATTGCCCGATGTTGTGGGGGTTGCCAATCGCCAACACCACATTGCCAACATCCAGATTGCTGCGATCACTCAAGGTTAAAAACGGCAGGTTATCCTTGTTGACCTTGATCAGGGCCAGGTCGTTCTTGGTATCAAGCTGGACCAGTTGGGCTTCAAGCTCCTGGCCATCATTGAGCGTGACATTGATTTGAGGTGGCTTGGTAAGAGTCCTGGGATCATTGCCGAAAAACACATGGTAGCTGGTAACAATGTAACCGTCGGGGCTGATGATCACTCCTGAACCCAGACTGTTGCTTTGTCCAATCTGGGTTTCCCGAACCCATGCTTCCAGGAACAAGGTTCGTTTAAAAGTGGTGCTTGCCACATTACTGAGGGAGTTGATACTGACAACCGCAGGTGCGGCTTTCTTGATGGCTTCGCTGTATGAAACCACTGCCACAGCCTTCGCAGGACTGGAAACTGTTGCAGCTTTGAAAGGTGCCAGCACCGGAATGTGGGTGGTCAGCCACGGTGCCAGCAACAAGGTCGCAGCAAAGCCCAAGCCTGCCAGCACCGGCCATACTAAATAATTAAGCAGATTCTTCATGAAGTCAGCGCATTCAGAAAAGGGGAACCGGCAGCGACTGGCAAGTTCCGTCTACACCGAAGCCCAGTATAATGCCGCCACCTACCTACTGCACTGCCATTTGAGCTGAAATGAGCCAGCATTCCCGTACTGTTTATTCCACTGCCAGCGGCCGGCTGTGTCCTGACTGCAGCAAACCGGTCGATGCCTGTATCTGCCAGGCTCTGCGCCAGCAACAAATCAAAGGCGATGGTGTGGTAAGAGTCGCCCGGGAAACCAAGGGCAGGGCAGGCAAGGGCGTCACTCTCATCAAAGGTCTGGCGCAGTCAGAGTCAGAGCTCAAAGCCACTGCCAGCTCGATGAAACAATTGTGCGGCACTGGCGGCACAGTGAAAGATGGCGTAATAGAAATACAAGGTGATCAGCGCGACAAACTGCTGGCATGGCTGTTGGCCAAAGGCTTCAAGGCCAAGCTGGCTGGCGGCTGAGCCTGCAACGCCGAGCAACAATCCATGAGGAATCAACAATGAGCAACAATGTCGAACTGGAAGCTGCGGTATTTCGCCGCTTGCTGGCGCATCTGGACAGTCGCAAGGATGTGCAGAACATTGACCTGATGAATTTGTCAGGTTTTTGCCGCAATTGTCTGGCGAAATGGTATGCAGCAGCTGCCGCCGAACGTGGTGAGACCATCAGCTACGAAGCGGCACGAGAGCTGGTTTACGGACAGCCGTACGAACAATGGAAGCAACTGCATCAGCGGGAATCGACAGCCGCACAACAGGAAAAATTTGCTGCTGCCGAAAAAGCCAAACATTGATCAGCGCTGCGATGTCAGCGGCACCAATCGAACTTGCCTGACTTCAATCCTGTCCCACACCTTGCCAGCGACATAGGGATCGCTGTGCAAGGCGCGGTCCAGACTGGCCCGGTCCGGAAACTCCAGATGCAGCGTCGAGCCGATCATGTTGCCGTGGTCGTCAAGGATGGCGCCGCCGCTGAGAAAATGGCCTTGGGCAATCAGCTCGCGCACGCCAGCCAGGTGTATTTCCCGCTGCGCCATGCGGCGTGCCAGTGCCTCCGGGTCAGTATGGTCCATCGCTGTCACAACAAATTGCATGGGCTGCTCACACTTCGCTGATGAATTTGGTGATGAGACAGGCATCAAAGCCTTCCGTGCCTTCCTCGCTGCCGTGGCCGCTTTCCTTGATGCCGCCAAACGGCGATTCAGGCACTGAGATGGCAAAACTATTGAGTCCGATCATGCCGGCCTCGAGTTGCTCGCCCAGCAATTTGAGACGCTTGCCGGAATCGGTGAAAGCAAAGGCGGCCAGGCCGAACGGCAGGCGGTTGGCTTTGGCGATTACTTCATCAAAGTCGGTGAAGGAATTGATGCAAGCCACCGGGCCGAATGGCTCCTCATTCATGATGCGGGCACTGTCCGGGATGTCGGACAAGACAGTCGGTTTGTAGAAATAGCCGGGGCCGGCAATGGCCTCGCCACCAGTGTTCAGGGTGGCGCCATGCTTTACTGCATCATGAATCAAGGCATCGACCGCTTCGCGACGACGGGCATGGATCAGCGGCCCCATGTTGTTGCTCTCATCGAGCTGGTTGCCGATCTTCATCTTGTTGACGCGGGCAGTGAAGCCTTCCACAAACTTGCGATACAGGGCTGCATGCACGTAGTAACGGGTTGGTGACACACAGACCTGTCCGCCATTGCGGTATTTGGCGGTCACACACAGATCAAGCACATGCTCAAGGTTGACGTCGTCGAATACCAGTACCGGCGCATGGCCACCGAGTTCCATCGTGGTTCTGATCATGCGTTCGGCACAGATTTTCATCAGCTCCTTGCCAATGGGAACCGAGCCGGTAAAGGTCAGTGCTCGCACGACCCCTGAACGCAGGATATAGGGGCAAACTTCCCCGGGAACACCATAGACGAGATTGATGGCGCCGTCGGGCACGCCAGCTTCCTGCAGGGCCTTGACCATCAGGATGGCTGAGGCCGGAGTATCTTCAGCGGCTTTGATGATGCACGAACAGCCGGCGCCCAGCGCAGCACCCAGTTTGCGGGCCGGATTGCCCTGCGGGAAATTCCACGGGGTAAACGCCGCGACCGGGCCGATGGGTTGACGCATCACGATCATCCTGGCGCCGGCCTGACGCTGGGTCAGCACGCGGCCATAGGTGCGACGGCCTTCTTCGGCATACCATTCCAGCACTTCGGTCGCCATATGCAGCTCAATACGCGATTGTGCGATTACCTTGCCCGATTCCATCGAGGCCACTTTGGTGACTTGGTCACCGCGCTGTTTCAGCAAATCAGCAGCTTTACGCAGGATTTCGCTGCGTTTCTCGGGCAGCATGCTGCTCCAGGCCTTGAAGCCCTTTTGTGAGGACGCCAGCGCACGGTCAAGATCGGCGGTGGTGGCATGCGGCAATTCGCCCAGCACTTCGCCGGTGGCGGGATTGAGCACCAGTTCACTTTTGCGATCGCCTTTGGAGATCCATTCGCCGTCGATGAACAGCTGTAATTCTGGGTAAAGATTGGGGGTGCCGGACATGGAGCAACTCCTGAAGCGGAAGGGCGGATTTGAGGGCGGCTATGATCCTCTAAAATCGGGCTGCCGGCAAAAATTTCCTGTGCTTGCAAGCAATCGATGCTGTCGTATCATGCGGCGATTTTCCGAGTACTTTTCAACCTTGCGGAGTCCCTATGTCTGCCACAACTACCATAAAGCCCAACCCCAACTACAAGCGCATTGCCACCGAAGAAGCCTGGGCACCGGCCGAGCTCATCGTGCGCTATCGCAAACTGTACGAAAGCGGCGCGCTGGGCGATCCCGGTTTCGACAGCCTGTGGGGCTTCTACTCCTCTTCCACGGCGCCACGCCCGACCTTCATCCGCGAAAAGCTGGCTGATCTTGGCGATATGCGCATTGCCGACATGGACGCCACCGGCATTGACCACCAGATTCTGGCACTGACGTCGCCTGGCGTGCAGGTGTTTGACAAGGCCGAAGCCGTTGCGCTGGCCAGGGAAACCAATGACATACTGAATGACGCCGTGCGCAAGTATCCCACCCGCTTCAGCGGCATGACTGCCATTGCACCGCAGGCGCCAGAGCAGGCAGCACAGGAGCTCGAACGCTGCAGCAAGTTCGGCTTCAAAGGCATCATCATCAACTCGCATACCCATGGCGAATACCTGTCGGATCCCAAGTTCTGGGCCATATTTGAAGCGGCGGAAGCGATGAATCTGCCTATCTACCTCCACCCCAACACGCCGCCGCCCAAGATGATTGAGCCCTTCGTGGAAGCCGGGCTGGATGGCGCGATTTTCGGGTTTGGGGTTGAAACCGGGTTGCACCTGTTGCGCATCATCACTGCCGGCGTGTTTGACCGCTTTCCCAAGCTGCAGATCATTGTTGGCCACATGGGTGAAGCACTGCCTTACTGGATGTACCGACTCGATTACATG
Organism: uncultured Gammaproteobacteria bacterium; assembly: GCA_903853385.1. Lineage (GTDB taxonomy): Bacteria > Pseudomonadota > Gammaproteobacteria > Pseudomonadales > Pseudohongiellaceae > CAILUG01. Next base: position 32,141 of record CAINTJ010000032.1, on the reverse strand, counting down.
CATGCGGCCGGTGTAAAAGCCGCACGCTATGAATGCATGAAGCCGCTCAAGAAGAAAGTCAGCGATTACCTGAGGGAAAACGTCTACATCACCAACAGCGGTGTGGCCTGGGAGCCAGCCATCAAGTTCGCCCAGCAGGTCATTGGCGTGGATCGTGTCATGTACGCGATGGATTACCCGTACCAGTACACCCCGCAGGAAGTGATTGATCTCGACAACATGAATATGGATGTCGCCACCAAGAAAAAGTTTTACCAAAGCGTGGCTGAGCAAGTATTCAAACTGGCCTGAGCCGAAGTGCGCGGGAGCAAAGTTGCCGCCCAACTGAAAGTTTTCAATTGAAATACTGATAGTTGGGGCCGCATAAACCACTATTTGTTGGTTATTCATTAACCAGTGGTTGGGCGGCAGCCGTGTCCCGTATTGTCCATGATGGATTTACCGAGCGTTTCAAGCTGGCTCTCAGTGAAGCCGGCCTGGCTGGCCATAAACAAAAAGACCTGGGCCGTTTGTTTGGCGTGTCTGCGCAAGCGGTCAAGAAATGGCTGAATGGCGAGTCGATCCCGAGGGCAGAAAGAGCACCGCGGATTGCTGAAACGCTGGGAGTGCGCCGGGCCTGGTTGTTGGACAATGAACAGCCAATGCGGGCCTTGCAAGGGGCGATTACTGAAACCGCACAGGAATACCAGCCCACGCCGGCAATCAGTTTGTCAGGGGCTGAATTCCGCTTGCTGACACATTTTCGGCAGCTGCCCAGGCAATTGCAGCAGGATCTGGCCAGCTTGCTGGCGGGGATGTGTGAGTTGCGGATCAAGAAAGCTGATAGAGGCTGAGAGCCTGTGGAAAAAATCGGATTGCATAGATTCATAACTCAAAATCCTACAACAAAAAAAGGGGCCTGCTGGCCCCTTTTTTTTGTTGTACTGGGACTGCTAGAGATCAGAACGGATATTTGTTCTGACCAGTCTGGATGGTGATCCACTTCAGTTCAGTCATTTCATCAATTGAGAAGTGACCGCCTTCACGACCGTAGCCGCTGTCTTTGACGCCGCCGAACGGTATCACCGGTTCGTCACGCACGCTGGGGCCATTGATGTGCACAGCGCCAGCTTCCAGACCCTCGGACAGCGCGATGGCTTTCTGCAGATCATTGGTGATGACGGCGGAGGTCAGACCGTAGTCGGAGTCATTGGCCAGCTCCATGGCGTGCAGGTGGTCATTGGCCTTGATGACGGAGGCCACCGGGCCGAAGCATTCAGTACGGAAGATGCTCATGGACTGGGTGATATCGGCCACCACGGTTGGTTCGAACACATTGCCGGAGTAGTTGCCGCCGGTCAGCAGCCGCGCGCCTTGTGCTACCGCTTTATCAACCTGCTCCTTGATGAACGGCGCCTGGGTGGTGCGGATCAACGGTCCAACGATCAGGCCCGGTTCGCGCGGGTTGTTGCCGTATTTGATGCCAGCCACCTTGGCTTTGAATTTTTCGCAGAACTGGTCGTAGACGCCGGCTTCGACGATCACGCGCGAGCCGGTCATGCAGATCTGGCCCTGGTGCATGAAGTTGCTGAAGGCCGAGGTGTTGACGGCATAGTCGACGTCAGCGTCGTTGAGCACCACGATCGGGTTTTTGCCGCCCAGTTCCAGTGCAAAGCGTTTGCCGTTGGCAACCGCTTTGGTGCCCACCTGCCAGCCGACCTTGCTGGAGCCGGTGAAGGTGACGAAACGCACGCGCTTGTCAGTAATGAGGCCATCGCCAAGTTCGGCACCGATGGCGGGCACCACGTTGACTACACCGGGCGGAAAGCCGGCATCGCGGAACAGTTCGCCGATCTTGAGGCCAATCACGGGTGTCATTTCGGAAGGTTTCAGAACCACACAGTTGCCGGCAGCCAGCGCAAAGCCGATCTTGCGGATGCCGAGCAGCAGCGGGAAGTTGAAAGGAGCAATGGCCAGCACGGTGCCCAGCGGGCGGCGGATCGAGTAGGACTTCACGCCGGGGTAATCTGACAAATAGGTTTCGCCTTTGACACGACGGCATTCGCCAGCCATGGAGCGCAGGAAGCCGGGAGTGTGGTGCGTCTCGTAGCCGGCTTTCAGCAAAGTGGAGCCTGCTTCATCAATCAGCACGTCCTGCAGTTCTTTCGCGCGCGATTCCAGTACTTCGGCTACGCCGATCAACAGTTTTTCGCGAGCACCAGGGCTGACGTTTTTCCAGGTTTCGAAGGCTTTGGCGGATGAGGCCAGGATGCGCTCGACATCGGCTTTGCCGGCGTTCTGTACGCGGGCGTAGACAGTGTTGGTGGCCGGGTTCATGTCATCGCTGTAGACCCCGGATGCGGAGGGGGTATAAACGTTGTCAATAAACAGTTGATAGTCTTGCATGAGAGGCTCCGTAACGAATTTTCTGGTTATTGCGTAACTGGCTTCAGTTAAAGCAGCGTCGGTAACTTAACGAATAGGGTAGGCAAGATCAAATCCTATTTGGCGTAATAAATACTGGGAATTTCACTTTCACTACGATTGGCCCAGAGTGCTGCTTTCGCAGTGACACTGCCGGCAAAATACACGAGTGCGGTGCGCAGCCGTTGTTGTAACAACACTGAGTCGGACGCTGCGCTATACAAACAGTGCCCGTTCCAGCAATGCAGCACCAGGGCGGTGAGTTGTAGCATGGCATAGGCGCTGCCGTTGTCTGCTTTTGGTTGCTGTTGCAAAGCGGCAAGCAGCGCAGTTACCCTCGAGGTTAGCAGGGCCCGCACGCATGCCCAGCCAGTTTGGAAAGGACTTGCGCCTGACTCCATCGCGGCATCAATCAAGCTCAACAGGCGGTTCAGGGTAACTGCGTTATCGGCCAGCACTTTGCGTTTCACAAAATCCATGGCCTGGATGCCGCTGGTGCCTTCATAGATGGCCGCAACCCGGATGTCACGCGCCATGCGTTCCATCGGATAGTCACTGGTATAGCCGTAACCGCCCATGACCTGAATGCCAAGATTGGCCACAGTGAAAGCAGTTTCGGCGTTATAGGTTTTCGCTACCGGCAGCATGAGTTCGGCCATGCTTTGCCAGTCGTGTGCTTGCGGATTTGCCACTGCGGCTCCTGCTTCGGCATTATCCAGAAAGCTGGCTATGCGCAGTGCCAGTGCCCGCATGAGCTCACTTTCTGCGGTCATCTCCAGCAGCATGCGCCGGACATCAGCATGTTCGATGATGTTGATGGGAGGCGCGGAGGCAGAGCCCCCCTGTGGCCGCTCCGCTGCATATTTGATGGCCTGAATTGTGGCGGCATTGGCGATGGCGGCACCCTGGACCGCAACTGCCAGCCGCATGCTGTTCATCATCACAAACAAGGCCTGCAGCCCTTTGCCTGGCTCACCCACCAGTTCGGCCTTGGCGTCATTGAACTCAAGCACACAGGTCGGTGACGCATGCAGCCCCATTTTGTGTTCCAGTCTCAACACATTGACACCATTGGCAATGCCGTCGAGGGTTTTGGGGGCGGCAAACAGGCTCAATCCCCGGCTGCCAATTTCGGCTCCCGGGATTCTGGCCAGAACAAGATGCAGAATTTCGGCAGTGACATCGTGATCGCCGTAGGAAATCCAGATTTTGGAACCGGTAAGCTGATAGCTGCCGTCGGCTTGCAGTCGGGCAACGGTCGAGATCCTGCCGGCATCCGAGCCGGCCTGGGCTTCACTGATGGCAATGGTCGAAGATAGGTTGCCGCTGACCAGTCCTGCCAGCCAGCGTGCCTTTTGTGAGTCATTGGCACTTTTCCGGATCGCCAGTGCAGCACAGCGCAGATTGATGCAAAGCATGCCAAAGGCCAGGTTGGCGCCGTCACATAGCTCCTGCACCGCACTCACCACTACCCGCGGCAAGCCCAGGCCGTCGATATCCTGTGGCAGTCCCAGTGCAGGAAAACCCAGATCACACCAGGCTTGGTAGATGGCCTGGGTACCTGGCGGCAGTCGCACCCCGGTGCCATCCAGTTGACAGCCGGCACGGTCACCACTGGCAGCCAGCGGCAGCAACTGGTCGCCGGCAAAATCCGCCGCAGTTTCCAGCAAGGCAGTGACTGTATCCTGATCTGCATGGGTAAAGGGTTCCAGCTGGCACAGTTCAGCCAGACCGGCTATGTGCAGTAGATGGAATGAAAGGCCTTCTGACTGCTCGCGTATATAGGACATGGGGACTCGTCAAGGTCACAAAATTTGCGCAATGGTAGTAGTTACATGCGGGTTCGGTATACAGAAAATCTGCATTGCAACGCTGTAGGGGCTAAATTACTTTACGCTGCCTTTTGCAATGGCCAAGCAGTTGCAAGTCAATGCCTTTTCTCTCGCTTTATTCAAGGAATCAAGAAATGAATGCCGGTAATCCCAAGCTCAAATTGCTCGCACTGGGCATCATTCTGGTCAATGCCAGTTCGCTGGCGCTGGCACAGCAAAATACGCTGGAATCGATAGTGGTTACTGCAGATCGCCAGCAGACCGAGCTGCGTAACGTGCCGGCCAGTATTTCGGTAGTGGGTGGCGATGATCTCGATACCATCCGCGCGACGCATATCAATGAAGACCTGGCCCGTGTGCCGGGCGCCTGGATCAGCAGAGGAAACGGTCAGGAAAGCCTCACTGCCATAAGGTCTCCGGTCTTGTCGGGTTCCGGCAGTTGCGGGGCTTTCCAGATGGCTCAGGACGGCATTCCACTGCGCGCAGTCGGATTCTGTAATGTGAACGAGATGTTTGAAGCCAATACAGAGCAGGCCGGCGCAATTGAAGTGATTCGCGGCCCGGGCAGTGTGCTTTATGGCGCCAATGCAATACATGGAGCCATCAACGTTCTAAGCGTGCCTGTGAGCGCGACCGAAGACAGCAGTGTTGGCCTTGAAGTGGGACCCCATGATTACAGTCGGGTGCGGGGTACAACCAGTAACACAATCGGAGCCAATGGCTACAGAGTCAGTTTTAATGGCACCAGTGATGGCGGTTACAAACACGACTCCGGTTTTGAGCAGCAGAAACTGGGTCTGCAACATGCTTACACTTCCAGTGATTTCAAAATCACCAGCGCTTTTAATTTTACCAATCTGAACCAGGAAACGGCGGGGTTTATCACCGGCCATGATGCCTACAAGGATGAGAACCTGAAACAAGTGAATCCCAATCCTGAATCCTTTCGGGATGCCAAATCCTACCGGCTGAGCAGCCGTGTTGATTGGCAGACAGATTTTGGTCAAGTGTCGATTACACCTTATTACCGCAAAACCGACATGGTTTTCATGCAGCACTTCAATCCGGGCACACCGATCGAGGAAAACGGACAACATTCGTTGGGCTTGATCAGCATGTTGGCGGGCAAATACCAGAGCCTTGCATGGCAGGCCGGAGTGGATATGGAGTCCACCAGAGGTTATGTGCGTGAAACCCAGAGTGTGCCGGCGCTTGGCTCTGCTGCGATTGTGGCGACTATCCCGGTCGGCAAACACTACGATTATGTGGTGGATGCCAAGCTGGTTTCGCCTTATGCCCAGTTGAAATACCGTCTTGATGACAGTGATGAAGTGAGCCTTGGCTGGCGCTATGAGAGTGTTAAATACAATTATGACAATCACATGCTGGATGGACGCACCAAGGACACGGGAGTTGCATGTAGCTTTGGTGGTTGCCGATTCAATCGTACTGCGGACAGGTCGGACCTGTTCAATAATTCTTCGGTACAGTTGGGATGGATACACGATTTGAATGCATCCAGCCAGATCTATGCCAACATGTCGAATGCGTTTCGCGCTCCCGACACCAACGAAATCTATCGTTTGCAAGGTATCCAAACTGTGGCTGATCTAGGTTCGGAAAAAGCCCATAGCATTGAAGCCGGCTGGCGTGGCACCTTGGATAAATTGAATTATGGAATCGTGGTATTCCATATGACCAAGAAAAACGTAATCCTCCAGGACAGCAATCGAATCAACATCAGTGGAGCCGAGACAGCGCATCGCGGTGTTGAAATCAATGGTGCCTACCGGTTCACCCAGTCACTTTCGCTCTTGCTGGCGATGACTGCGGCGCGTCACACCTACGAAGGTACCGTCAATCCGAGTACGGTTAATCTGGCCGGTCTCGATATAAAAACTGCGCCACGTAGCATGGGTAGTGCCCAACTCCAGTGGAAAGGCAGTAACCGCAAGGTGGAACTGGAATGGGTGCATATGGGACCTTATTTCATGGATGAAACCCATGCGGCCAAATATGCCGGCCATGATTTGCTGAATTTGCGGTATCAAGTGGAGTTGAATGCGCATTGGAACTACGGACTCAATGTCACCAATTTGCTGGATAAGGATTATGCAGAGCGGGCGGATTATGCCTTTGGAGTTGAGCGCTATTTTGTAGGCGAGCCGCGCAGTCTGTATTTGAATGCGGGCTATCACTTCTGATGGTTTGCAGAAGAAATCCTGCTGGCCAGCAAGCCGGCAGGAATCTGCATAGCCTGGACGGGGGTGAGCAAACAGCCACTGAAGGTCGGTAAAGTCAAAACTTGCGGATAAAAAAAAGCCTCGGAAATAAACTGCTCATCCGAGGCCTTTCAGAGGGGACGTTAGCGATTGCTGTCAAAGCCATCAAAACTACTACAAACTTCAGTAATGATGGCTTTGACAGAAACCCTTCCAGTGCTTCCCCCGACTATTGCTACTTCTTAACTAATTCAACTAATGCTAAACACGTTCGGTTTGAAAAGACTTTTATGCCGAACCGTACTGTACGGTGTGAATCATAGGGCGCCCGTATGGACCAGTCAAGCAGTTTTCCGAATAATTTCACTGTTGACGAAAAATTGTCTTAAAATGCGAGACTTACCGCGTGCCTGCAGCTTACTGGGCATGCCACAACTTTTGAGCAAGTAATGAACACTGAAGTACCCAAATTAAAGCCCCGCAGTGCCGACAAACGGGAAGAAGTGCTGGACATAGCCAGCGAAAACTTTCTGAGCAAGGGGTTCGATGGCACCAGCATCAATGTAATGGCAAGAGAAGCCGGCATATCCAAAGAATCCATTTACCGCTATTTCGGCAGCAAAGAAGATTTGTTTCTGGCGGTAGTTGATCGGGAACTGTCGTTCTATGGCGGCGGGATGCTGGAAACGACCAACAATTACCAGGGCGAGAGTTTCAAGGAAGCCTTGTTCAATGTCGCGGAAGCCACATTGCGTCTGGTATCCACGGACCGCACGCTGGCGTTGCGAAGGTTGGTGTTCCAGATGGCGGCCAAAGGCTCGAAAGTGGGAACCCATTACTACACGGCCGGTCCTGACACTGCCTACAGGAATTTGATCCAGCTATTTGAGTACTACAAACCAGCCGCTGACTTTCCAATAGAAAAATTGAGCAAATATTTTCTGTCACTGGTTTTGCATAGAACGGTATTGCAGCGGGAATGCGGGGTGCTGGCAACGCCGACGGAAGTCGAAATCAAACAACATTGTTCCGAAGTTGTGGAAGATTTCCTGTCGGCTTTTTGCCACTGACTTTCAGGCCTGCCCGTACACGCGGGCTAGATTGATTTCCTGTTTTTCAGCAACTGCATCACCTGCTCAATACATTCGTTGATACCAAGTTTGTCGGTTGCCAGCACCAGCTCTGCATCAGCGGCAGCTTCATAGGGAAAGGAAATCCCCGGCACATTGCCAGTTGCAAAATTGGCATTAGCCGCATACAAACCGCTGGGATCGCGCTGTTTGCAAGTTTCCAGCGATGCATCCAGGTAGACCACAATGCAATTCTGCTTGCCGATGACGCTGATGGCCTGGGCGCGGGCTTCAGCATTGGCCCCCACAAAAGCTGCACAGCAAATAAGGCCGGATTCATTCAGATAACGTGCTAAGTGGGCACTGCGGCGCAGATTTTCTGCACGCCCCGCCGCATCGTGCCCAAGATCCTTGTTGAGTCCCAGGCGCATGGATTTCCCATCCAGCACCGTACTCACGCGGCCCATGTCGAACAATTTGCGTTCCAGTGCATGTGCCAAAGTGGATTTGCCGGAGCCTGACAGACCAACAAATATTACGGTAACAGGCTGTTGTCCATAACGTGCCGCCCGCTCTTCCGGCGTAACGTGACCGTGGCTGTATGGGTGTGCAGGACTGGTTGGGTTGGTGCCTTCAATCATGCCAGCACCGACTGTCACATTGGTAAGGCGGTCAATTACGATGAAAGCGCCCATGCTGCGATTCTTCTTGTAGGCATCAAAATGCAGAGTCTGGGTGAAATTAATGTCACAAACTGCAATTTCATTAAGCGCCAGTGAGGGCGAGGGAATGTGTTCCAAAGTGTTGACGTCGATCTTGTGGTGAATGGTCCGGATGTGGCCGCCCAGCATCCTGCTAGTGTGCTTGAAGCTGTATTGTTTGCCAGGCAGCATCGGCTCATCACTCATCCACACCACGGTTGCTGTGACCATATCGCTGGAGATGGGCAAATTGTCATTATGGATAAGCAGGTCGCCACGGCTGATATCAATTTCATCTTCCAAAGTCAGCGTTACCGCCATCGGTGTAAACGCTGCTTCCAGCTCTTCATCCTGTGTGACGATTGATTTCACGCGACTGCTTTTGCCGGATGGCAACACCATCAAAGCATCACCTTTGCGTACTACGCCGGAAGCGATGGTGCCGCAGTAGCCGCGGAAATTGAGATTGGGCCGATTGACATACTGGACCGGGAAGCGGAAATCCTCAAAATTTTTGTCGGCAGCAATTTTCACGTTTTCCAGCATGTGCATCAGGGTTGGTCCCTGATACCAGGGCATGAATTCGCTGACATTGACAACATTGTCCCCGTTGAGCGCGGAGATGGGAATGAAGGTAAGCTCGCCGGTTTCAAGTTCTTTGGTGAATGACAGATAGTCCTTGCAGATGCTTTCGAACACGGCTTCATCGTAGTTCATCAAGTCCATCTTGTTGATGGCGACAATAAGATGTTTGATGCCCAGCAAGGATGTGATGAAGGTGTGGCGCCTGGTCTGGGTCATGACACCATAGCGGGCATCAATCAGGATGATCGCCAGTTCGCAATTGGAGGCGCCAGTGGCCATGTTGCGTGTGTACTGTTCATGGCCCGGGGTATCGGCAATGATGAATTTGCGTTTTGCGGTGGAGAAATAGCGATAGGCCACGTCGATGGTGATGCCTTGTTCGCGTTCGGCCTGCAGCCCGTCTGTGAGCAAGGCGAGATCAACTTTATTGCCTGTGGTGCCGGATTTGATACTGTCAGAAGTGATGGCCGACAACTGGTCTTCATAGATCATTTTGGTGTCATAAAGCAGACGTCCGATAAGTGTGCTTTTACCGTCGTCTACACTGCCGCACGTCAGCAGTCGCAGAAGTTCCTTGCGCTCGTGTTGCGCCAGATAGGCAGTGATATCGGTACTGATCAGGTCGGATTGGTGGGACATGGTAAATCCTGTCGCTGGCCTGCCATTGGGGCGGGCGGATAGATACGGTCAAAATACACGGTCAAAAATAGCCTTCACGCTTTTTCTGTTCCATCGATCCGGCCTGATCGCTGTCAATCAGGCGACCTTGTCGCTCTGATGTGGTGGCGAGCAGCATTTCCTGGATGATTTCCGGCAAAGTTTGCGCGTGCGATTCAACGGCTCCAGTCAGCGGATAACAGCCAAGCGTACGGAACCTCACCATTTTCATCCGTAAATTCTTGCGCAGCTCCTGGGGGACACGCTCATCATTGAGCATGATGGTGGCGCCTTCGTAATCAAGTACTGGTCGTTCCTTGGCAAAGTAAAGGGAGGGGATTTCAATATTGTTGAGGTGGATATACTGCCAGACATCCAGCTCAGTCCAGTTCGACAACGGGAACACCCTGATACTTTCGCCCTTGTTTATTTTGCCGTTGTAGAGGTTCCATAGTTCCGGCCGCTGGTTTTTGGGATCCCAGCGGTGGTTCCTGTCACGGAAGGAAAAAACGCGCTCCTTGGCGCGGGATTTTTCTTCGTCGCGCCTGGCACCACCAAAGGCTGCATCAAACTTGTATTTGTCCAGTGCCTGCTTAAGCGCCTGGGTTTTCATTATGTCGGTATGTTTCTGACTGCCATGCGTGAACGGATTGATGCCGGCCTTGATGCCGTCTTCGTTGACATGGACCAGCAAATCGAAACCGTATTTTTTGGCCATCATTTCGCGAAACTCGATCATTTCACGGAATTTCCAGGTGGTATCCACATGCAGCAGCGGAAACGGCAATTTTCCTGGATAGAATGCTTTCTGGGCCAGATGCAGCATTACTGCTGAATCCTTGCCGATTGAATACAGCATCACAGGCTTGTCGAATTCAGCAGCGACTTCACGAATGATGTGAATGCTTTCGGCTTCAAGTTGTTTCAGGTGTGTTAAATAATGCTCTGTCATTGGAGTAATTGTGCTCGTGTTGGCGCTTTGGCACTTGCTGGTGCCGTCATGAACAATCAGTGATTATACGAAGAGTCAGCGATGCAAACTCAACTACGCCCCAGGATCCCGGCTTCGCCGGTTACCGACGCGGCGGGACTCGTCTCTTCCCTGGGTGTGGCCACATAGTCCAGCGGGGGCGACAACTGCTTGCCGCTTGCATTCTGCTCGGTTGACAGTGAGTCGGCGGGGATCTGGGCCATCTGGTTGGCTATGTATTCAGGGCATAGATTGCGGGCGCCATGTGCCAGATGCTGGTAGACCTCGCGGTAGCTTTCCGTCAGTTTTCCGAATAAATGTGCAGAATCACTGAAATGCCCATGTACTTCACGCTTGTAGTTTTCATATTCATCGCCAAGCTGCTGCAACTGTGTTTCCAGTTGCTGGACGCGCGCCTCGTCCGATTTGAAGAGCTTGAACGACACTGCTCCCGCGACGGCTCCGACCAGCAAGCAACCCAATGCAACAATCCACAACATTATTCAATTCCGAAAGCAGACGGCCAAAATATCTAGATGGCCGTGATTATACCTATAATCGGCACATAAGCAGGCTCTACAAGAGAGAAGTCTTTGTCAGAATCCAAAGCAGTTACCGGTCCGATGGCGCCTTACCTTCATGCTCTGCTGGAGGGGGGGCTGCTGCCTGATGAGTTCCAGCGCAGTGTTGCCCTGGAGCTGCAATCCGTAAATGACCAGCTGGTAATGCGCGAAGCCAGGGTCACTACTGGCTGGGCCAGGCTGCGAACGACTTTATTGGGCGAGGAGGTGCGCCCCATCAAGGGTTTGTATTTGTGGGGGGGCGTGGGAAGGGGTAAGACCTTCATGATGGATCTTTTCTTCAATTCTCTACCTTTAAAGCGCAAAACCCGCCTGCATTTCCACAGGTTCATGCAAATGGTTCATGCCAGGTTGCGGGCCGCAAGCGGTCAGCCCAATCCGTTGACACGGGTAGCTGAGGAGATTGCAGAGGGCACGGCGGTGCTGTGTTTTGATGAGTTCTATGTTTCAGACATAGGGGATGCGATGATTCTGGCAAATTTGCTGGAGGTATTGTTTGCCAGAGGGGTGGTTTTGATAGCCACCTCCAACCTCAGGCCGGATTTGCTTTATGAGAATGGTTTGCAGCGCAAGAAATTCCTGCCTGCCATAGAGCTTTTGAAGCGGCATACCAAGGTTGTCAACGTCGATGGTGGCACTGACTACCGGTTGCGATCGTTGAACAAGAATGCCCTCTATCACTATCCTCCAGGCCCGGGCTCAGCCAGTCTGATGGCTGAACTTTTTAGGGATTTGACGCGCGGATCGGAAGTAATTGCAGAAAAAGTCCTTCAAATTCAAGATCGTAAAATCAACTGCCGGTCATGGAGTGAGGGGGTGGTATGGTTTGGTTTCGAGCAGCTTTGCACCGGACCGCGGGGAGTAGCTGACTACGTAGAGCTGGCCAGCCTGTACCATACGGTGCTGATCTCGTCAGTCCCAGCTTTCCAGGGGGTAAATGACGATGAGGCCAGGCGATTTATCGCATTGGTGGATGAGTTTTATGATCACAAGGTCAAGCTGGCCCTGGAGGCTGATACCGCCATTGAAACCCTCTATCAGGCTGGGGATCTGGCCTTCATATTCGAACGAACCCGTAGTCGCTTGATTGAAATGCAGTCACCCCAGTATCTGGCCCTGCAACATGAGCCCGGCTAGCCGGAGCAGCTGGTGCCAGCGGGATTTCTGCGGCCGCTAATTGGCAGAACATTTGGACTTGTGTCGGCAGGTGTGTATCTGTAGAATTCGCGCCCCTGATATCCGGGCATACACTCCTATAACAGGTTTGCCAGTCCGGTCAGAAATTTATTTGGAATTTATCTGGAAAACAGATATCTGGAACATAGGTCGGGAATTTTGTCCCCGCCATTGAGAATTAGACATGAAGACATACTCAGCCAAGAAAGAAACTGCCGAACACAACTGGTTCGTAGTTGATGCAGCAGGCCAGACCTTGGGCCGCTTGTCAGCTGCCATTGCCCACCGTCTGCGTGGCAAACACAAGCCGGAATACACCTCGCATGTGGACACCGGCGACTACATCGTCGTCATCAACGCGGAAAAGGTTGCTGTTACCGGTACCAAAGAAACCACCAAGATTTACCATCGCCACTCCACCTACTCGGGCGGCCACAAATCTGCGACTTTCAAGGAAATGATTCAGCGTTCACCTGAAGAAGTTATCCGTATCGCAGTCAAAGGCATGGTTCCAAGAACTCCGCTGGGTCGCGATATGATGAGCAAATTGAAGGTATACGCTGGCACCCAGCACCCGCATACTGCTCAGCAACCTGCCCAATTAACCTTTTGATTAATAACTGGATATAGTAAACATGGCTGTCTCCCAATACTACGGAACCGGTCGCCGAAAGACCTCTACTGCAAGGGTTTTTCTGACTCCTGGCACTGGCAACATCACGATCAATGACCGCACGATTGACAATTTTTTTGGCCGTGAAGTTGCCAGAATGGTTGTGCGTCAACCACTGGAACTGCTGTCCATTGTCGACAAATTCGACATCATGGTCACCGTAGCCGGTGGTGGCAGCTTTGGTCAGGCCGGCGCTATTCGCCATGGTCTTACCCGTGCGTTGATTGAATACGACGAGAATAACCGCAGTGTGCTTCGCAAAGCCGGCTTTGTGACTCGCGACTCCAGGGAAGTTGAGCGTAAGAAGGTTGGTTTGCGCAAAGCCCGTAAGCGTCCACAGTACTCCAAACGCTAATCTGGGCTCGCACAACACTCTCAGAACCAGGAACGCCGAAACCCTTGGGTTTCGGCGTTTTTTTTACATCAAAAGAACAGGTGCTGCGACGGCTCTGTCTCGCTTTTTCTTGAATGAAAAGGCCATTTTGATTACGATGCGCGCGATTTTCCATTCAGTTCAAATCCGCAGATCTGCGGGGGCTTATAAGGAGACTTTTCGTGAATGACGGCACTGTAAACAAGAGCCGCAGGCGCTTTTTGATTGGCGCTACCTCGACGGTTAGCGCTGTCGGAGCGGTGGGCGCGGCAGTTCCTTTCGTCGGTTCCTGGAGCCCTAGTGCAAGGGCCTTGGCTGCTGGTGGGCCAATCACTATTGATATCAGTCGCTTGCAGCCAGGCGAGCTGCTCGGGCCGATGCCGGCCTGGCGGGGCCAGCCGGTGTTTGTCATGCGCCGCGATGAAGCCACACTGTCGATACTCAATTCCAATGTAGCCCACCTGGCAGATCCTGGATCGGCCAAGGTGGATCAGCAGCCTGACTATGCTCGCAATGAGTTTCGCTCACGCAAGCCGGAATTAATGATATTGGTGGGTATTTGCACCCATCTGGGTTGTTCTCCGCAATTATTTGCCGAAGTTAAGCCACAGGATTTCGATCCTGCCTGGAAAGGTGGTTTTTTCTGCCCTTGTCATGGTTCCAAATTCGATCTGGCAGGCCGTGTATTCAGTGGCGTTCCCGCTCCCAGCAATCTCCGAGTGCCACCCCATTATTACGTTAACGACAATGTCATCGTGATTGGACTTGATTCGGAGAATTCCTGATGGCCGGCAGTGATCACAACAACGACAACATGCAATTGACCGGCTTCCTGGGCTGGCTCAATGCCCGCTTGCCGGTAGTACAAGCTTTTGAAAAACACATGAGCAAATACTACGCACCCAAGAATTTCAATTTCTGGTACGTATTCGGTGTTTTATCGATGGTCGTGCTTGTCAATCAGCTGTTGACAGGGATCTGGCTGACAATGAATTTCAATCCGAGTGCTGATGGTGCGTTCGCTTCGGTTGAATACATCATGCGCGACGTTGATTACGGCTGGATCCTGCGTTATCTGCATTCCACCGGCGCCTCTGCTTTTTTCATTGTGGTTTACCTGCATATGTTCAGGGGCCTGATGTACGGCTCTTACCAGAAGCCGAGGGAGCTGATCTGGATTTTTGGCATGACCATCTATCTGGTACTGATGGCAGAAGGGTTTATGGGCTATGTATTGCCCTGGGGCCAGATGTCGTACTGGGGCGCCAATGTAATCGTAGGATTGGTGGGTGCCATACCGGTGATCGGCAAGGATCTCATGGTGTGGGTACAAGGTGACTATCTTATTTCAGGTGCGACCCTCAACCGCTTCTTTGCGCTGCATGTGGTGGCGTTGCCGCTGGTGCTGGTGGGGCTGGTAGTGCTGCACATCCTGGCCTTGCACGAAGTGGGCTCCAACAATCCCGATGGTGTTGAGATCAAGAAGAACAAGGATCCGGTCACGGGGATTCCTCTCGACGGCATTCCGTTCCATCCGTATTACAGCGTGCATGACATTGCCGGTATCGTGGTATTCCTGTTCATTTTCTGTTTTGTGTTGTTCTTTGCCCCTGAAATGGGCGGGTATTTCCTGGAGCATGCCAACTTCGAGGAAGCCAACAATCTGAAAACGCCGGCGCATATTGCACCGGTATGGTACTTCACGCCGTTCTATTCGATGCTGCGCGCCTGCACCTATCCGTTGTTCGGTGTAGATGCGAAAGTGTGGGGATTGGTCACGATGGCTTCAGCCATTGCGATTCTGTTTGTACTGCCCTGGCTGGACCGTAGCGTCGTCAAATCCTTGCGTTACAAAGGCTGGTACAGCCGGATTGGTCTGCTCTTGTTTGTCGCCAGCTTCATGATCCTGGGAGTACTCGGCACCAAGATCGCCACCGCCCCCAGAACATCGCTGGCACAAATTTGCACTTTGTACTATTTCGTGTTTTTCCTGGCGATGCCCTGGTATTCACGCAAGGAGAAGACTTCCACGCCACCTGCTCGTCTCACCGGCCGCTTTATCACCATCCCCCAGCTGGTATTGGCACTGGCGCTGATTGCCGGGCTTACGGCAGTGCCGCTGATGGCCGTCGGAGCCGAAGAGGGCGAAATGCTTGCACCTTTCAAAGTAAATCTTGCGGACAAGGCCTCTCTGCAGTCAGGTGCTGCCACCTTTATCAACTACTGTATGGGCTGTCACAGTGCCGCTTTTTCCAGATACCAGCGGGTAGCGGATGACCTGGGCATACCCAAGGAAATCGCCAAAGACAAGTTGCTGTTCGATCACGACAAGAGTTTGGGTGATTTAATGATCAGCTCCATGCCGAAAGAAGCGGCCAAGAACTGGTTCGGAGTTGCCCCCCCTGATTTGTCGCTGGTGGCACGCGTACGTTCTCCCGAGTGGTTGCAAGGCTATCTGAAAGGGTTTTATGCAGATGCCAGCCGGCCGTTCGGCGTAAACAACGAGGTTTTCAAGAATGTTGGCATGCCCAACGTGCTCGGGAATCTGCAAGGTCAACAACTGCTGTGCAAGGCTGAAGCTTGTGCAGGCACCACGCATGTTGACGGTACTGGTACTATGTCGCCTGAGGAGTTTGACAAGTTTGTTTATGATCTCGTCAATTTCCTGACCTATCTTGGTGAACCCGCTGCAATGCATCGAGAAACCATTGGTGCCTATGTATTGTTCTTCCTGGCCTTCCTGTTCGTGTTTGCTTACATGCTGAATCGCGAATACTGGAAAGACGTCCACTAAAAACTGAAGGTTTTGAGGTATTACCAATGGGAGTTGTCACTAAACGCTCGTCGATGCTGTTCTATTCTGACGGCTACAGTCAGTTCAGCCATCGTGTACGTATCGTGCTCGCAGAAAAGGGAGTTACAGTAGAAGTTGTTGATGTCGACATTTATGACAAGCCGGAAGACCTGGCGGTATTGAATCCGTACAACAGTCTACCGACGCTGGTTGACCGCGATCTGGTGCTGTACGAACCCAATATCATGATGGAATATCTGGATGAGCGGTTTCCGCATCCCCCGTTGTTTCCGGTTTATCCGGTGGCCAGAGCGCAAAGCCGTCTGTGGATTTATCGTATAGATCGTGATTGGAGCCATCTGGTTGAGAAATTGCAGGCAGAAGATGGCACGCCGGCTGAACTCGACAAGGCCCGCAAGGAATTGCGTGAAAGCATCATTTCGGTATCCCCGATTTTTGCTGAAAAACCTTTCTTCATGAGTGATGAATTCACCATTGTGGATTGCTGTGTATTCCCGATTCTGTGGCGCTTGCCTGAAATCGGTATCCGCTTGCCGGAAACCAAGGCCACCAAACCCTTGCTTGATTATCGTGCCCGCCTCATGGAACGCGAGTCGATCAAGCTGAGTCTTTCAGAACAGGAACGTGAGATGCGTGCCTGATGTCTCCGCGGGAGTGTCTGCCCCAATGGTAATGACCACGCATAGACCCTATCTGGTCAGGGCCTTGAATGAATGGATTCTTGATAACGAGTGCACTCCCTATATTCTGGTCAATGCCTTCGAGAAAGGCGTTGAAGTCCCCCAGAACTTTGTGAAGGACGGTCAAATCGTCCTGAATATCTCGCCGATTGCTGTGCAGGGACTGGTTATTACCAATCAGGGAATTGAATTCGATGGCCGTTTCGGCGGCATCCCCATGCGCGTCTATGTTCCCACGGCAGCGGTGCTGGGTATCTATGCCAAGGAAAACGGTCAGGGCATGATCTTTGATCGGGATGAGCCAATGCCGGAGCCACCCGAGCCTGTTGCGGGCTTGTCTATTGCAACAACAGATTCAGTTGGCAATCCTGAAAAGGCCAAGCGTTCCAGCAAGCCTTCATTACGGATCGTCAAATAGCCACAGCCGGTGCTGGCCGGCCGTGGCTGATCATAATCATCAATCGATGTATTCAAACGCTCGCACCACCTTGGTGACGCCACTGGCATTACTGACCAGTTCCACGGTGAGTCGGGCTTCTTCCTGCGTCACCAGTCCCATCAGATAAACCACGCCGTTTTCCGTGACTACCTTGGTGCGCAAGCCGCTGACAGTGGGATCAGCCAGCATCAAGGTTTTGAGCTTGGCAGTAATCCAGGAATCGTTACTGCGTGACAGGAAGGTGGTGGTGCCGGCTATTTCCAGTTCGTTATGGACTGTTTTGACGCGCGTGGTCTGGGTAGCTACGCGAGTGGCAGCATTCTTGAGATCCTGCGAGGGAACCTGGCCCACCAGCAACACGACGCCGTTGAAGCTGACCACGCTGATGTGGGAATTCTTCAATCCAGGATCGGCCGCATCGATATTGACCTGGACGGTGGTTTCAATGATGCCGTCATCAATCATCGTGCCGACACTGCGTTTGCCGGGATCTTCCTTGACGCCTTCGCCACGTGTGGTGGTTTCGACAATGGTGGTACAACTGCCAAGACACAGCATTACTGACAACAATAAAAATATTCTTAACATTACTCGCCTCCGAAGAGTTGTGAATCGATCAAATCGCACAAACAATGGATAACCAGCAGATGCACTTCCTGAATGCGGGCAGTGATCTGGGATGGCACGCACACTTCGACATCACTTGGTTGCAGCACTTCCCTCATGGCACCACCCTCGTGACCGGTGAGAGCCACTACATGCATGCCGCGTTGATGGGCAGTCTTGATTGCTTCGATTACATTGCGTGAATTTCCACTGGTGGAAATTGCCAGCAGAATGTCACCCTTGCGACCAAGTGCACGTACTTGTTTTGAAAAAACTTCGTTGTAGCTGTAATCGTTGGCAATGGAAGTGAGCGTGGATGTATCGGTGGTCAGCGCAATCGCAGGAAGCGGAGGGCGTTCCCGTTCAAATCGGTTAAGCAGTTCTGACGAGAAATGTTGCGAGTCGCCGGCAGAGCCGCCGTTGCCGCAGCTGAGTATCTTGCCTTCACTAAGCAGCGACTTCACGATCAAGTCAGCAGCCTGCGCAATTCGTTCAGGCAAAACTTCGGAAGATTTTTGCTTGGTTTCAAGGCTGGCCTTGAAAAGCTGTTTGACTCTGTCTTTACCTTGCATTGCACCCTCGCTGTCACTACGCCCGGCATTCTACCGGAGTTTGTCTATTACGGCCAAGCTGTGAGTGCAGTGGCACATATCTAGTAAAAAGCATCAGGAATCCAGGCGAGTGAGGCTTTGCCCGCTGTTTCCGCTTCGATAGCGATTACATCAAAACGACAAATGTGCTGTCTGAACTGGAGATGACTGTGCAGAAAGTATCGAGCTGTAAGCCGCAGCCGTGCCTGCTTGCGATTGTCCACTGTCGCAGCTGCAGAGCCATGGCTGGCTGAACGTCGATAACGTACTTCCACAAAGACCAGTGTCGAACGGTCAAGCATGATGAGATCGATTTCACCAAACTTGCAGCGATAGTTGCTGCACACTTTGGCAAGTCCGTGCCCTTCCAGAAAACGCAATGCGGCCTGCTCACATTGGCTTCCCAGTTGTTGGCGCCAGTTTGGCGGCGGTTTGCCTGTCACTGGATCCTCCGTGATCCACCTGGGTTTATTTCAGGGGGCGGATCAGCCCGTCAGTGATCTTAGACCACACCAGCTCTCTGACAATGTTGTGATTGGGCCCCAGTTTGAGGCTGCCGCTTGCCCCGGGAATGCTGGCATCTGCGGCTGATTCAAGCAGCCGCAGTCGCGGATAAAGCCTGAATGCATCAATGCCAAAGGCTTGCAGGCGCAGGTTGGGTGCAGAACTCATCGGGAACAGCTGGCGAACCCTGCTGGTATCGGCAGTTTCGTCAAGTAACCAAGGGCTTTCGCCGAAGATCACACCATTGAGGTCGCGATCATCGGTCTGTTTGGCTGTGCCTGCGTAAATGTCCTGGCTGGCATAGACCGGGATATCGCCCGCATAAAGATAAGCAAGGCTGGGGACTATCTGGCGCGCGGCCGCAGGCTGGGCTATCAGAAATATAAAATCCACATCCTGACGTCTGCGCTCCTGTGACACTACCGAGCGTCCAAGTAATTGACTCAGATGTTTCTGGCGTTCTTCGCTCTCGGTTAGCAATAACATGCGGCTGATACTGTCGGTGTAATCTTCACGAAAGCTGTCTACAGCCAGCACTTTGCCGCCCATGGTTTCCCATATCGCCAGAAAGCTGTCGCGCTTGCGTTTGGCAACCTCATCATTTTGTTCATCAGCAGGGCTGAGAATTGCCCCCCGTCGGTACCCGTCGGTCCAGGCCTTGGCAGCGATTTGCCTGGCTTCGTCCTCAGGTGAAAGGGCAAACTCATAAAGCAGGGGCGACTTGGGGACTGCGTTTTCCACATTGTTGAGAGCCAGTGTCGGCACACCCAGCTCCGATTCTTGCTGCAGCTGGGCTACCAGTGGCTTCTGCAAGGGGCCAATGATGAGCTGGGCGCCCTCCTGGCGGGCCTGTAAATGCAGAGGTCGTATGTCTGTGACAGTCGTGGTGTCATAAAACCTGATTACCGGTACTTGTCCGCCCAGTTCCTGCACGCTGTAGAACGCACTCATAAAGGCATCCCCCACAATGGTGCCGGCAGTGGTCCCCATGGGCAGCAGCAAGGCCACCTGGCGGGGGCGTTCGCGGGCAAGGGTTTCCAGCAACTCCATTTGCGGTGGCAATACCAGAGCGGCTGGATGGTTTTTCCATTCCAGTTTCCACCGTTCCAGTTCAATGAGCTGACGATCCAGGTTGGTACTGTAAGAGTGTGCAACCAGTGCGAGCTCATACCAGCCCCGTATTGGCGCTTCGTCAGTGGTGGCAGACAATGCTTGTAACTCGTCCTGCGGTAACGAGTTTAATTTCAGCCAGATACTGTTGTGATTGCTGCGCTGGGGCACCTGGCTTAGCAAGGGATCCATGGCGATCAGTTCGAGTGCACTGGCAAGGGGGGCGCCGGTAGCGGCCAGCGCGGCAGCACGCAAACTGTGCAATTTGAGATTGTGCTGAGCGCCAAGGTTATCAATAGACCCAAAATTGTCAGCTCGCAGTAACGATAAAACTTCACCCGGCAGGTTTCTGGCCGCTGCTATTTCTGCCCTTAGCAATATGGCATCAGTCTTGATCGCCGGGGTGAGAATGACTGGTGCGATCTTGTCCAGGGCAGCCAAGGCACCACTCAAATCGCCCTGCTCATGCAGCAAACCGGCAGCTTGCAGGTAAAGCGAAGCGGCTTCCAAGGCGGGAATGCGACCGGCTTGCTGCAGCAAATCAGCAGCGACCGGCTTGGCAGGTTTGGTTTCAACTTCAACTACTGGTGTGTTCGGACTTTGTGTGCGCGTGTTGGTGGCAGCGCAGGAAGCTAGCAGCAGCGTGCCTAGCAGCAGTCGGGGCAGTGTGGTTGACAAGCTTTTCATGGGCGGAATCGTGGCGTTGATGCGGTTTAGTATAGCGGATAGCTTTCGAATTGACCTGTGCACCACGATCACCGCCACTTCAAGGCGATGATTGTGCAAGCGCAGGTTTTTAAGTTGCCACAGGCATGGCAAGATGGGCCGATACGTTTACCTGGAATGTACCATGGCTCTCACGCCCTCCAACATGTTGCCGCTGGGCACCTCTGCCCCTGCTTTTTCTCTGCCAGCCACTGATGGCAAGCAGTACTCATTGTCGAGTTTCAAGGCAAGCAAACTTTTACTGGTGATGTTCATCTGTAATCATTGTCCGTTTGTGAAGCACGTGCGTCAGCAATTGCTGGCACTCGCCCGCGACTATCAAAGCCGCGGTGTGGCTTTGGTTGCCATAAGCAGTAATGATATCCAGGCATATCCGGCTGACAACATGGAAAACATGAAGCAGGAAACACTTACTTTTGGCTTCAGTTTTCCGTATTTGCTTGATGAAACCCAGGCAGTAGCCATGGCCTACGATGCTGCCTGCACTCCGGATTTTTTCTTGTTTGATGCTGAGCGCCAGCTGGTTTACCGCGGCCGGCTGGATGCCAGTCGACCTGGTTCCGATATCCCGGTTACCGGCTCGGAGCTGCGTAATGCGCTGGATGCCGCACTGGCTGCACAGCCGGTGTCTGCCGAGCAACTGCCCAGTGTGGGATGCAACATCAAATGGAAGTCCGGCAATGCACCAGCCTGAGGAGAAGCAAATGGCAGGAACGCTCTATATTGTTGCCACTCCCATTGGCAATGTGGCGGACTTCAGTGAGCGAGCCATCAAGGTACTGCAACAAGTGGCAGTGATTGCCGTGGAAGATACCCGGCATAGCGGCCGGCTATTGCAGGCTCACAGCATCAACACCCCGATGCTGTCCTGTCATGAACACAACGAAACTGAGCGCAGCGAACAGCTGCTCAAGCGGGTGGCCAATGGCGAAGATGTGGCGTTGATTTCGGATGCCGGTACACCACTGGTTTCCGATCCTGGCTTTCATTTGGTCAGGATGGCGCATCAGCGTGGTTGCAAGGTGGTACCGATACCAGGTCCTTCGGCGGTAATTGCGGCGTTAAGTTGTGCCGGTTTGCCGACCGACCGTTTCGTGTTTGAAGGATTTCTGCCAGCCAAGCAGGGTGCGCGGCTGGCACGCCTGCAAGAACTGCAAAATGATCCGAGAACCCTTGTGTTTTATGAAGCTCCGCACCGCATTGAAGAATGCTTGCAAGACATGGTAGCGGTAATGGGGGCCGAACGACCGGCGACTTTGGCGCGTGAACTCACCAAGACATTTGAAACGATTATTCCAGCAACTTTAGGAGAGCTGCATGCCAAAGTGCAGGCTGATGAGAACCAGCGCAAGGGAGAGTTTGTGCTGGTAGTGGCCGGCGCCCAAAGATCCGACGCGATATTGGATAGCGAAACCGAAAAAACCCTGAAAATCCTGATGTCTGAACTGCCACTGCGCCAGGCAGCAGCCCTGGCAGCCAAAATCACCGGTCAGAAAAAAAATCTTTTGTACGACACCGCTTTGGCTTGGCAGCAGATTAAAGACTGATTGGTTTTAAACGCAGTAACCCCTATCATGGTAAGTGAGTCGGCCAGACAATCGCTGCGGATGTGCATTTACGTGCGCTCTGTGGAGGAAAGTCCGGGCTCCATAGAGCAGGGTGCCAGATAACGTCTGGGAGGCGCGAGCCTACGGAAAGTGCAACAGAAAGATACCGCCACTTGTTTGCCTGCGTGAAAACGTGCGCGATAAGCGGTAAGGGTGAAATGGTGCGGTAAGAGCGCACCGCATGGGTGGCAACATTCCATGGCTAGGCAAACCCCACTCGGAGCAAGGCCAAATAGGAATCCACTAGGTGCTGCTCGCACTGGATTCGGGTAGGCTGCTTGAGGTATGCGGTGACGTATATCCCAGATGAATGATTGTCCACGACAGAACCCGGCTTACCGGCCGACTCACTTTTTTCTTATCCTGACCATTCCACCCCGGCCCGGCCTGCCCAGTTCCCAGGCTCTGAGGTCGCGCAACTCTTAACAAATTACTTTAAGTATTGCTCATAGCTTTTTGTAAAAGCTTGCCTTTAAAACTTTGAAAATTTGTACTGCTGTCCAGGCACCCTACACAAATTTTTCCTAATAAAAACAATGAAATAGAGCTTGATTGCTGCGAGGCTAGTCGTCTATAGTGCTTCCAGGTGGAGAAGAGTGGGTGAAATGTGGGCATCAATGGATTTTTTGCTTTATTGCCCCCTCAGTTTTCCCCAAAAGCGATTTTATGATGAAAACAATCATCGCAAATGCCCCTTTCTGCCGGGTTTTTGCCAGAAACGTTTGATCAAGTAACAAGCTGGATTGATGAGGGTGGGGCGGTGCTGCTGACTGGACAGCAAACTACAACTTTGGACGCTAAGGGGCGGCTCGCCATTCCTGCGCGTTTCCGTAGCGTCCTCGAAGAAAGCTGCCAGGGCCAGCTGGTCATCACCGTCAATCATGATCGTGAATCCCTGCTCATTTATCCCCGGCATGAATACGAGCAGCGCGCACAGATAATCAACAAATTGAGTGACTTCGATCCGCTTGAGCGCCGCCTGAAGCTGCTGTTCATCGGCCACGCGTTTGATCTGGAAATGGACAGCAACGCACGTGTAGTGGTGCCGTCGCGACTGCGGGAAATCGTGGGCATTCATCGCGATGTCGTGCTGGTGGGTCAGCACCACAAGCTGGAATTGTGGGACGAAGCAGCCTGGAGCAAAAAACTGGACTCCCTGTTTACGATTGGCTCAGAAGTCGGCGTTTCCGACAAGCTGAAAAGTCTGGCGTTGTAGGCGGGTTGCATATGTCGCAAGAGTACAAGCATCAAAGTGTACTCCTGCAAGAATCGGTGGATGCCTTGATCACCGATCAGTCCGGATTCTATGTGGATGGCACTTTCGGCAGAGGCGGACACAGTCGGTTGATTCTGGAGCGGCTTTCACCAGCAGGCAGATTGCTGGTGATGGACAAGGATCCGGAGGCAATTGGTGTTGCCCAGACGCTCAGGTCAGAGGATGCAAGGGTGCATATCTGGCATGGCAGTTTTGGAAGTTTGCGGGAAGCGGTTGCAGGGCAGGCGCAAGGATCGGTGCAGGGAGTGTTGCTGGATCTGGGCGTGTCATCACCCCAGCTCGACGATCCGCTGCGCGGTTTCAGTTTCAGCTGGGATGGCCCGCTGGACATGCGCATGGACAACAGTCGGGGCATGACAGCAGCCGAATGGTTGCAACAGGCACAAGAGGCAGAAATAGCGCGGGTTTTTTACGAGTATGGTGAGGAAAAGTTTGGCAGGCGCATGGCAAAAGCGGTAGTGGCAGCAAGAACCAAGCAGCCAATTACCCGGACATTGCAACTGGCAGAAATTATCAAGGAAGCTAATCCGGCCTGGGAAAGGCACAAGCATCCTGCCACCCGCGCCTTCCAGGCCATACGCATTTTTATCAACAACGAATTGCAGGACCTTGAGGCTGTATTGCCAGCAATGCTGGATGTGCTGGACAAGGGTGGACGCATGGTGGTGATCAGTTTCCACTCGCTGGAAGACAGACTGGTCAAGCGGTTCATTCGGGACCAGGAAAGAGGCGATGATTTCCCGCGTGACCTGCCGGTAACTGCGGACAAATTAAATCCGCGCTTGCGCAGCCTCGGCAAGCCCGTAAAGGGAGCCGATGAAGAGAAATCTGAAAACGTCAGGGCACGTAGTGCCGTGATGAGAGTCGCCGAGAAAACAGCGTGATGGTGTTTGCTAAAACAGCAGAGTGGCTGGACAGCCAGCAGTTGAACATCAAGCAGCGTCATTGGATGCTGTTTCTGGTGCTGCTGATCGGCAGTACTGCCTCTTGCATGGGCGTGGTGTTCACCACGTTCACTACCAGACATCTGCTCAACAACCTGCAGCAACTTGTGCAGGAACAAAACCACTTGCAGGTGGAGTGGGGTCAACTGCTGCTGGAACAAAGCAGTTTGGTGGCGCAGGGACAAGTAGAAGAAATTGCAATCAGTCAATTGGGCATGGAAGTGCCCGCGATGGATAAGGTAGTGGTGTTTACGGGTGACTAAAACTGTCAGAAGCAATCAGCAACCCTTGTGGAGACTGATGGTCGTCTTCACGGTGATTGCCGCCCTGCTGATTGTGATTTGCTGGCGAGTGGCCGATTTACAAGTGCTCAACAATGACGTGCTGCAGAGTGAGGGTGATGCCCGCACTTTGCGCAAAGAAGAAATTGTGGCCACGCGCGGCAACATTGTCGACCGCAATGGCGAGCCGCTGGCCATTAGCACGCCGGTGGTTACGTTGTGGGTCAACCCCAAGGAAATAATGCATAGTCCTGAACAAGGCGCACAACTGACGGAAGCCTTCACCAGTCTTGGTCTCGATGCCGAGCAGATGCGTCGACGCATCCAGGAAAAATCATCCAGTGAATTCATGTATATCAAGCGACGTATGTCACCGGCTGACGCCAAGGTCGTGCTTGATCGCAAGTTGAAAGGGCTTTATTCGCAGGAAGAATACAAGCGGTTCTATCCGATGGGTGAAGCGGCTGTACATCTGGTTGGTCTCACCAATAATGACGAGATCGGCCAGGAAGGACTCGAACTTGCCTATGAAGACTGGCTCAAAGGCACGCCGGGTACACGTCAGGTGGTCAAAGACGGCATCGGCAGGCTGGTGCGTGACATGGGAGTGTCGGCCACCGCGATTCCCGGCAACGATCTTGTGCTCAGCATTGATTCGCGTCTGCAGTATCTCGCCTATAAAGCCTTGAAAGAAGCCGTCACGCTGCGACATGCCAAGACTGGCATCGCCACCGTGCTGGATGCGCGCACTGGTGAAGTTCTGGCGATGGTGAGCCAGCCCTCATGGAATCCCAATAACCGGTTAAGTCGCAACGAGGAAGGGTTGGTCAATCGCGCCATGGTGGATGTGATGGAGCCGGGCTCCACGGCCAAGACATTCACTGCCACGGCGGCACTTGAAAGCGGCAAGTTCACACCTGACTCCATCGTCGATACCCGCCCTGTCGTCATCGACAGTCGTCTGCTGAAAGATCCTGTTGCATACGGTCCTTCGAACCTGGCGCGCATTCTTGCCAAGTCGAGTAACGTTGGCGCCAGCCGGGTCGGTCTTGAGATTGGTCATGAAGCGATGGTGGATGTGCTGAAACGAGTTGGTTTTGGCGAAAACATTGGTACCGGTTTCCCGGGAGAAGTGTCCGGTAACATACCCAATCATGATCGCTGGAGCCGCGGCGAGACCGCTTCTACGGCCTATGGCTATGGATTCCAGGTGACACAACTGCAAATCGCGCAGGCCTACTCAATCTATGCCAATCGTGGCATGCGCAAACCGGTTTCCCTGCTGAAAGTCACCGGTCCGGTTGCCGGCACCCGCGTGGTGGATGCGAAGATTGCTGCCGATGTGGTGCAGATGCTCGAAGGCGTCGTCGCCAAGGGCGGCACCAGCGTTGCTGCCAATATTCCTGCCTACCATGTAGCTGGCAAGAGCGGTACTACCTGGCTGTATGTGACCAATCGAGGTTACGACAACCACAATTTCATCGCACACTTTGCCGGTTTCGCACCAGTCGAAAATCCGCGTGTGGTAATCGTGGTTTCCATCAAACAGCCCGACACCAGTGGAGGCCAGCATGTTGGTGGCGGCACAATGTCGGCTCCGGTATTCGCGCAAATTGCGGCAGGCGCCATGCGCATTCTGGATGTGGCGCCGGAAGTGCCAGGCAAAATCATTCATACACCAGTGGAGACAGCGCCGCGTCCGCCAGTCGTGGAGGAGCCTGAGGCAGAGGAAACCGCGCCGTTGCTGGATGACCTGGATATTGGCAGTGGGAATGGAGTGCCGCGGCGATGATTGCCAGCACACTCCAGCCAAGCGTGCGATTGTCCTCAGTGCTGCAAGGCATCTATCCCTTGCATGCTGGCAGTGATCGCGACCTGCACGACATCACGCTTGATTCGCGCAGCGTGCAAGCAGGCAGTCTGTTCATGGCTTGCAAGGGCGCCAGCCATGATGGCCGTTTGCATGTTGATCAGGCCATCGCCAAAGGTGCAGCTGCCATTCTGGTAGAGGCCGATGAAGTGGACTGGTGCTGCGAACAGTTAAAAGACGGCGTGCCGATCCTGCCTGTGCTCAATCTGCATGAACAGATGGCCGAACTGGCAGCACGTTTCTTTGGTGAGCCCGGCAAAAAAATGCGCATGATTGGAGTTACCGGCACTAATGGCAAAACCACCACTACGCAGTTGCTGGCAAACGCACATGTTGCGCTCGGTCATCGTTGTGGCGTGATAGGCACACTCGGTCATGGCATGGCCGGATCCGCCATTGCCGGCAATGAGCAAGGCCCCGGCACTACGCCCGATGCTGTCGCCATGCAAAAAATTCTGGCTTCAATGCGTGAACAGCAAGCTCATACTGTGGTGATGGAAGTCTCTTCCCATGCGCTGGACCAGCGTCGTATTCTGGTGGACGACTACGCGGTGGCCGTGTTCACCAATCTCAGTCGTGATCATCTCGACTATCACGGTTCGATGGAAGCTTACGGTGCTGCCAAACGCAAGTTGTTCCAGGGGCAGGCGCTGCAATTGGCAGTGCTGAATGCCGATGATGCTTATGCAAGTGCAACCGCCGGCTTGCTGCCGCCGGATGTGCGCTGCTTTACCTGGAGCATCAATAATCCCGTTGCAGATATTCACGCTGTTTCCATCGAATTTTTGCCACGCGGTGTTGAGCTGGTCGTTAAAACACCTTGGGGCATCTTCAACTTTGCCAGCCGTTTGCTGGGCACTTTCAATGTCAGCAATTTGCTGGCAGTGCTGACCACGGTGCTGGCAAGTGAATCATTGCAGCCACAATTCGATCCGGCGGCCCTGATCGCAGTCATTGCAGATCTCAATGCAGTTGTCGGGCGCATGCAGCTGGTGAGTGGCTATCCGGTGACAGCAGTGATTGATTATGCCCATACACCAGATGGACTGCGTAATGCGCTGCAAGCAGTGCGAGAGCATTGCCAGGGTCGTTTGTGGTGTGTCATTGGCTGTGGGGGCGAGCGTGACCGAGGCAAGCGCCCGCAAATGGCAGGACTGGCTGAACTAATGGCAGATCATCTGGTGCTGACCGATGACAATCCGCGCCTTGAAGCATCGGCAAGCATTCTGGCCGACATGCAGACAGGGCTGCAGCAGCCGGCTCGCGCCTGCATTATTGCCGATCGTGCCAAGGCCATTGGCTTGGCACTGGACTCCGCTGAGCCGGGCGACATTGTGTTGATCGCCGGCAAAGGTCATGAGCAGTATCAGGAAGTGGCGGGAATACGTCACCCGTTCAGTGATGCCGCGATTGCAAGTGATTTGCTCGCCCGGCGGTTTGGCAACAAGGCGCAAATGGAGGTGGGGCAATGATTGTTGCCATGCCTTTGTCCCGCTTGCAGCAGATTACTGCCGGCCAATTGCACGGCGAAGACCGCAGTTTTTCCGCAGTCAGTACCGACACGCGCACCTTGCAGCCAGGCGAATTGTTTTTCGCACTGAAGGGTCCGAACTTCAACGGCAACCAGTTCGTGGAACTGGCTGCACAGAAGCAGGCTTGTGCAGCCGTGGTGAGTGAGGCGGTTGTTTCCAGTCTGCCTACAGTGCATGTGGCCGATACCCGCATTGCGCTGGGTCAGCTTGGTCGTCACGTGCGCCAGCAATCCCGTGCGCGCATTTTGGCGCTGACCGGCAGCCAGGGTAAAACCACCGTGAAAGAAATGACAGCTGCCATCTTGCGCAAGGCGGGAGCTGTCCTCTGCACCCAGGGCAATCTCAACAATGATTACGGAGTACCGCTCACCCTATTGCGACTCGAAGCTGTGCACGACTTTGCAGTAATCGAATTGGGTGCCAATGCTGTTGGCGAAATTGCCTATACCGCTGCGATTACTCAACCCGATATTGCCCACATCACCTGCGTGGCACCCACTCATGTCGAAGGGTTCGGCTCGCTGGAGGGTGTGGCGGCAGCGAAAGCCGAGATTTGGCAGGGGCTGCAACAACAAGGTGTGGCCGTGCTCAATCTTGACGACAGCAACATCATGCAGAATTTCATGCCACGCCCGGATTTGCGTGTAGTAACGATAAGTGCCACCGGTAAGGCGCTGGCAGATTATCGAATCGAACAGTTGGTTGATCACGGCTTGTCCGGATCATATTTTGAACTGCAGGCTCCGCAAGGCCGCACTTCTATAGCACTCAGCTTGCCTGGTCGACACAACGCCGCCAATGCGCTGGCAGCCGCTGCACTGGCGCTTGAGGCAGGAGCCACACTCGCGCAGGTCAAGGATGGTCTTGAAGCCGCGCACAGTGTCAAAGGGCGCCTGGTGATCAAGCGCGGCCGGCATCAGGCAGTCATTCTTGACGACACCTACAACGCCAGCCCTGCATCCTTCAAGGCCGCGATAGATGTTCTGGCGGCACAGCCAGGCATTCGCATCATCGCAGCCGGTGACATGGGGGAGCTGGGTGAGCTCAAAGTATCAGGGCATCGTGAAGTGGGAGCCTATGCCAAGGCCTGCGGCATTGATCATTTCTATGCAACCGGCACCTTGATGCGGGAAGCGGTAGCGGCATTTGGACCAACTGCTGTACATGCCGAAAACTGCTTGGAACTGGGCAAGTTGCTGGAAAGCCGACTCGATTCGTATGTGAGCGTGCTGGTGAAAGGTTCGCGTAGTGCAGGCATGGAACGCGTCGTCGACATGCTGTCGGAAAAAGAGGCTTAGTACATGTTGCTTTTATTGACCCATTATCTTGAACAGTACAACAGCGGATTTCAGGTTTTCCAATACCTGACTGTGCGTGCCATCCTGGGCGTACTGACTGCGTTGTGTCTGTCACTTTTGATCGGGCCAGCCGTAATCCGGCGCTTGACCAACCAGAAGATCGGGCAGGTAGTGCGTCAGGATGGGCCGCAAACCCATCTCAGCAAGGCCGGAACACCTACGATGGGTGGTGCGCTGATTCTGATGAGTATCCTTTCCAGCTGCCTGCTCTGGTCCGACCTCAACAACCACTATGTGTGGGTGGTGATGCTGGTAACGACCGGGTTTGGTGCCATCGGCTGGGTCGATGATTACCGCAAGGTATTTGAGCGTAATCCGAAAGGTTTGCCAGCCAAATGGAAATATTTCTGGCAAAGTTTGTTTGCACTTGCGACCGCAATCTACCTGTACAGCGTGGCTGGCTCACCCGCCGAGACCGAATTGTTTGTACCGTTTTTCAAGAATTTCGCGCTCAATCTGGGTATGGCTTACGTACTGCTCACCTATTTGATGATTGTGGGTTTCAGCAATGCAGTAAACCTCACTGACGGTCTGGATGGTCTGGCAATTTTGCCGAGTGTGATGGTAGCAGCTGCACTCGCCGTCATTGCCTATCTCACCGGTAACAGCGCATTTTCCACTTATCTGCACATCCCCTATATCGCCGGCACCGGTGAGCTGGTGGTTTATTGCAGCGCACTGGCAGGAGCCGGTCTCGGGTTTTTGTGGTTCAACACCTATCCAGCGCAGATCTTCATGGGAGATGTGGGCGCGTTGGCGCTGGGAGCAGCGCTGGGCGTGATCGGTGTAATGGTCCGCAATGAAATCGTGCTGCTCATCATGGGTGGCGTGTTCGTGATGGAGACCGCGTCCGTGATCATCCAGGTTGCGTCCTTCAAGCTCACAGGCAAACGCATTTTCCGCATGGCGCCGATCCATCATCATTTTGAACTCAAAGGCTGGCCGGAACCGCGCGTGATAGTGCGGTTCTGGATCATCACGATCATCCTCGTGCTGGTCGGGCTGGCAACGCTGAAATTCAGGTAATCCGCAACATGCAACTGGCAGCGAACACAACGCACGTGGTAGTCGGTCTGGGCAAGACCGGGCTCTCCTGCGCGCGCTGGTTGCGGAAAAATGGCATCAGTTTTGCGGCGGTGGATACTCGTGCCGAGCCGGCAGGGCTTGCGGCATTCCGTGAAGAGTTTGCTGAAGTGCAGGTTGAATGCGGAGCTTTGCAGGCTGAGACACTGCAGCAGGCGCAAGTATTGGTGATGAGCCCGGGTGTTGATCCCCGCGTGCCGGCAGTACGCCGGGCGGTCAGCCAGGGTGCCAGGCTGACTGGCGATGTCGATTTGTTTGCGCGCGCAGTACGTGCGCCGCTGGTAGCCATTACCGGCTCCAACGCCAAGAGCACCGTCACTACCTTGGTGGGCGAGATGGCGAGCGCTGCCGGCGTGAAAACAGCGGTGTGTGGCAATATCGGTACACCTGTGCTGGATCTGCTTGATGGCACCGACTATCAGCTGTTTGTGCTGGAGCTGTCGAGTTTCCAGCTGGAAACCATAACTGCGCTAAATGCCAAAGTGGCTACCGTGCTCAACATGAGTCCGGATCACATGGATCGGTATGATTCCATGCAGGCCTATCACGCCGCCAAGCATCGTATCTTCCAGGGCTGTCAGCAGATTGTGATCAATCGTGATGATGTGCTCAGTCGTCCCTTGTTACCGCCAACTGTAAAGACCTGCAGTTTTGGCGTGAACCAGGAAGACAGCAACGAGTTTGCAGTGATCAATCGCGATGGTAAACCGCATCTGGCATGGAATCGCGAGCCGCTGCTGGCAGTGAGTGAGCTCAGAATCGCAGGCCAGCATAATGTTGCCAATGCGCTGGCGGCACTGGCACTGGGCAAGGCAGCCGGGCTTGAATTCGCACCAATGCTGAAGGTATTGCGCAGCTTTGCCGGTTTGCCCCATCGCTGCCAATGGGTAGCCACCGTGAATGGCATAAGCTGGTACAACGATTCCAAAGGTACCAATGTGGGAGCCAGTGTAGCCGCGATTACCGGGCTTGGTGCCACCGGCAAAATAATTCTGCTCGCAGGTGGTGTTGGCAAAGGCGCTGAGTTCAAGCAGTTGGCACATACCATGCGTCGGTATGGCAGTCGGGCCATTTTGTTTGGCGAGGATGCTGACAAGATTGCGGCAGTCCTGGCTGATGTGGTGCCGGTCGAGCGGGTTCACTCCTTGCAGGCAGCAGTTGATTGTGCACAGGCACTGGCCAAAACCGGCGAGCTGGTGCTGCTGTCGCCTGCCTGCGCAAGTTTCGACATGTTCAGGAACTATGAGCATCGCGGCGAAGAATTCACTCGCATGGCGAGGGCGCTGGCATGACTACCTTGACAATGCCCCACACACTCAGCACCCGCCAGTACTTTGGTGATCCGCCTTTGATAATCATGTCAGCATTGCTGCTGGTATTCGGGCTGGTGATGATGACTTCAGCTTCGATTGAAATTGCCAGCAGGTCCTATGGCGATATTTTTTACTTTTTTAAACGACAGCTGACGTTCCTGGTA
>CAINTJ010000031.1 GCA_903853385.1 uncultured Gammaproteobacteria bacterium | reverse complement strand
GTGACACTGGCCAGCGTGACCGCCTGATGACGCAGGGCAAGCCAGGCCTCTTCGGAGGCGGGAGCGGTTTTCACTTCACCTTTGGCGGTCAGGTCAACCTGTACGGCTTTCCAGATCGCATCTGCAGTCGGCATGACGATGGCTTCCATGATTTCATCAATGGAAATATCTGTACTGAATTGCGGCGCTTCCGCACTTTGCGCTATCATTGCCATGGCACCAAACACCAGCGCAGAAGCGCAGAGCATAAGGCCTTGCTGCCGACGGGGCGAAGAAAACATAGGTTTGGACATACGTGGCTCCTTGGAATGGATGTGGACCTGTGGCTCTCACTATGAACGAAATGTGCGCAAACATTTTGCGCCATCTCAAATTTTCACGCCGGTGTTACACCTGCGCAATGCTAGTGCACATCCTCATTCACAGCCAACGCTTTCGATGGTGCACCAGGACAACTGATAGTTACAGGCGTGGTAGCTTAATCCGTAACCATAGGGAATCGGCGGATCATAACTGGCATCACCGGTGTTGATGGGCTCTTGCCCGCTACTGCGCGGCCAGCTGAAGGAGAGCTTGCCAGTGGGGTGAATGTTAATAAGGGATTGCTGCGGGTTGGCAGTCGGCATAACTCACAACCCGGGCTTTATTTTACTGAAAATGCCAAAACCAGCCTGGCTCATTTGTGATCCAACCGCCATAGCTTCGAGTAAAAGGCCCTATTGAGAGCGAATAGCCAATGACCACTGCCAGCATCAACACCTCTGCCCCATCCCTCACCAGCGTCGCCGCTCCCAATGACTTCGGTCCAGGCTGGTATGCCATTCTCGCCAGCCGTGAGCTGCCACAGGGCAAACCGCTGGCGCTAACCCGCTTTGCGATGCCGCTGGTGGCATTCCGCACTGGTGAGGGCATCAGCGTGATGCTGGATCGCTGTCCGCATCGCGGCGTAAAACTCAGCAATGGTTGTGTACAAGCCGATAACATCGTATGCCCGTTTCATGGACTGGCCTTCAACCGGCAAGGCCAATGTGAGCGCATTCCAGTACAAGGCCCTGACACCGCGATTCCCAAAGCGCTGCAGGCTACAACTTACAAGTCGCGCGAACTGCATGGATTCATATTTATCTGGTGGGGCCAGGAACCCGACACGCTGCCGGACATCGAATGGTTCAACGAAGAACTTGCCGGCTGCGATGGGCCCTATGAGCACTGGGCTGAATGTGAAGTAGGTCTTTCGCGCAATATCGAGAACCAGATGGATGCCGCCCATTTGCCGTTTGTTCACAAGCGCAGCATTGGCAGGCTGGTCAAATCCCCGAAGATGGATATCGATTGCACTGTGACGGGCCAGCGCATTCGCATGTTCCTGCGCAATGGCCGCCCGGGTTTTTACCTGGAATTGTGTTTGCCAAACATCTGGATCAACAGGATCGGCACGAAATCATGGGTATTTCTCGCGTTTGTTCCCGTTACCGCCACCCGCACACGCCTCTATACCCGCTATTACCAGGGCAGTTTCAACCTGCCTGTCCTCAAGCAACTATTCGGCTGGCTGATGGGCTGGTCGAATCTTTGGATTTTGCGGGAAGACATTCGCATCATCGAAACCCACGACACCAAAGTGAGTCCACCACTGGACGGCAGCGAGTTTCTGCTCGCGTGTGATCTGCCCATCATCCAGTACCGCCGCCTGCGCGCAGGCTGGCAACGGCACGTTTGAACATCAGGCCAGCGTATCAGGATTGCGGTGGCCGGTATCAATCACGTAGTTGGAGTTGATCGCCTTCAGTGACGGGGTGCCGCTGCCACGCATGCAAATTGCCAACTCGCGGTTGAGCAGGTCAATAACGCGTTCAACGCCGGGCTGGCCGAACGCACCCAAGCCCCAGCAATAAGGGCGGCCTATGCCTACGGCTGTGGCTCCCAGGGCCAGAGCCTTGAACACATCGGTGCCGCGCCGGATGCCGCCATCGACCATCACCGGCACGCGTGCTTTCACTGCTTTCACCACCTCGGGCAAACACTCGATGGTGCCGTGGCCGGTGTCGGTTGCACGACCACCATGGTTGGAGACAATGATGCCGTCGACCCCGGCTTTTATCGCCAATTCTGCGTCTTCCGGCGCTTCCAATCCTTTCACCATCACATTCATTTTGGTGACATCTTTCATGCGCTTGATCACATCCCAGGTGAGCTTGGGATCGACCAGGCCGCTTTGCTTGAGGTCCTTGAACATCGGCTTCTGCTTGCCGTCATAGTGGCACTCTTCGCAGAAACGGGTGTCCTTGCGGGTAAACAGCTGCTGGGTTTCCGTGTTGCGGCCACCGGGCAGATCGATCGTGAAACACACCGTGCTGCAACCGGCACGTTCGGCACGCTTCAGCATGGCCACCGTGTTTTCCCACACATTGGTGGAATACAGCTGGAACCACAGCCCTTTGCCATTGCGCGCCGCTATTACTTGTTCGACCGAGTCAGACGCTTGTGTCGAGATGATCATGAAGGTGTCTTTGGCGGCAGAGGCGCGCGCCACACCGGTTTCAGCATCCTTGTGAAAGGCACCACAACTGCCGATCGGACTCAGGAAAATCGGTGAGCCGGCGGCAGCGCCGAGAAAATTCACCTTGGTATCTAGTTTCTCCACATCCACCAGGCGCCGCGGCTTGATCTGGAAACGCGAATAACCCATCTGGTTAGCGTGTAAGGTAAGGTCGCTGTCGACTCCGGAACTCAAATAGCCCCAGTGCGAATACGGAATTTTTTCTTTGGCAAGCGCCTGCATCTCGAACACGTTGATAACATCCTTGGGATCCTTCAGCTGCTCGCCTAACGTCGCTTCCACTTCCGCAGCAAATGCATCGTAGGTAGTAAGCAAGGGGCTGGCAGCCAGGAATTGCAGGAAACGGCGACGAACGGAGAAACCGGAATTATTCATGAAGCCCCTCAAATGGCAGCAGTGCAGCACACAGACGCAAGTCCCGCGTGTGCCCCCTGCTCCCTGTATGTTTTATGATGATTGGTTGGATGTGGAAGTGCGGTTGGACTTTAACCAAAACTCCAGCTGTTTAGAAGTCTCGTGTTGCTGATCGATATCTTTCCAGCTGTAACTGGCCTGCAAGTGTGGATGCTTGCTGTAACCGCGCTTGTGCCAGAAACGGTCAAGCGCTTCATAACCAACTGGTCGCAATGCATGATGCGCCGGCCTTGCAACCGCACAAAAGGCGAAATAGCGGAAATCCTGCAAACTTCGTGCATGCGCTTCCCGCTCTGCAAAAAACTGCACGCCCAGGCCTCTGCCGCGATAATCGTGACGCAGCACGGATTCGGCACAATAAAACACGTCGGCCGGCTCAACGCCATGTTCAACAAACGGTTTCTGGAAACTCGCCTCCTCGAATTGCAGCGGAATGCCGGTCGCAGCGCCCACCACCTCGCCATCTGCAAACGCCACTACGACCACAGCCTGTGGGCAGCGCACATAAGTCTGCAAATATTGACGCTCGTATTCCATGGTGCCGTCATACAGATACGGGTAATCGCGGAATACTTCGATGCGCAGGCCAGCGACAGTGTCCAGAATGTCATTGAGTGCCGTGCCGGTGAAGCGCTTGACTGTAAGTGATGCGGGCAAAACTGATTCTCCCATGCTGTGCCGCTACCGCTAGTCTCGCAGGATTTCGGGATCAGTGCATCGATGTACTTGCGGCAGCACGCAACCGCCCGCGCCGCGACTGACTTCGGTCAGAATTTTCCACAAAAATCAACATATTTACCGATTGTTCCGTTTTGGAACAGCTGCAATCTTGGAAGCATTGTGACAAGCGCCGCGCTTGTCTTGACTTGACTTGAGAACGAGGCATATAAGAATCTTTATTCGCAAGAAAATATCATCGAGGCTTCCATGTCACAGGCGAGCATGTCACTTGTGTCAGGTTTTTTATATTCACGCTGCCTGCTTAGTGCAATTGCTGTGCTTGGGAGCGCGCCGCTATGGGCGGCCGAACCGGCGCACCGGCTGGCCGATGCTGCAATGAATCGCGACGTGGCCACTGTCAACGCACTCCTCGCCCAACACGCCAACCCCAATGAACGCGGCCAGTTTGATACGCCTGCGCTGCAATGGCTGGTGTCGGTTGATGAAGTTGCCACTGCTGCCAAACTGCTCAAGGCCGGCGCTGATGTGAATGCCACCACGCCACTGGGTATCGCGGCACTCAATGTAGCAGTGGCTAATGGCAATACGGCGATGACCAAACTGCTGCTTGATGCAGGCGCCAATCCGGATACTTTGGAACCAAGCGGCGAAACCGTGCTGATGAGTGCTGCCGCCGTTGGTGAAACTGGCGTGGTGCAGGCACTGCTCGACCATGGTGCCAGTGTCAACGCACGCGATCGGAATTTCGGCCAGAACGCCCTGATGTTTGCTGCCCGCGAAGGCCATGTTGCCGTGGTCGCACAATTGCTGAAAGCCAAAGCTGAAGTCAATGTGCAAACCAATGCAGAGCCGGCACCCCACTTCATTGCCCCCAACTCGGTACCGGGTTTTGGTTTCGGTGTGGGAATCCTGCGCGGTGGCGTCCCGGCTGATCGCGGTCGCCGTGAACCACAGCCGGGCGGCATGAGCCCGCTGCTGTATGCCACGCGTAACGGCCACGTGGAAGTAGCCAAACTATTATTGGGGGCCGGGGCAGAGCTCAATGCCCGCGAAGCCAACGATATCTGGCCACTGTTGATGGCAATTTCCAACAATCAAATGCCTATGGCAGAATTCCTGCTGCAACAAAACCAGGTTCTGATCAATGGCCAGGACTGGTACGGCCGCAGCCCGATCTGGGAAGCTGTCAACGTACGTAATCTGTATGTGCATAACGCCACGCTGGTTAACGGTATCGACCGCGCCCCGGTGCTGCAACTGATCCGGCATCTGCTCACCGCCGGAGCCAATCCCAATGTGCGCACCAAGGAAACACCGCCCGCCCGCAATCATATGCTGCCTATCACCGGCACGCTGGAATGGGTGGATTTTACCGGCCAGACACCTTTTCTCACCGCTGCCCAGGCCGGGGATTTGACAGTCATGAAATTGCTGCTGGAACATGGCGCTGATCCCAAGATCAATACTTTCCAGGGCACATCTCCCCTGATGGCAGCCGCTGGTGTGAACTGGGTATATGCACAAAGCTGGACTGAAGGCGAAGCACAGTCACTGGCCGCAGTGAAGTTCTGTCGTGAACTCGGCATGGATGTGAACCAGGCCAATTCAATGGGCGTGACTGCCTTGATTGGTGCCGCCAACCGGGGTTCCGACTCCATCATCCGTTATCTGGTAGAGCAAGGCGCTGATCTGACTGCGCGTGACAAAGAACAGCGCAGCGCCCTCGACTGGGCCAAAGGGGTATTCCTTGCCACTCATCCCCCTGAATCCAAACCCACGTCGATGGCATTGATCTCTTCTTTGCTAAGTGCCCAGCACAAGGAAGTCCGATGAAAGCCCCGAGCTTGCCCGCACTGCTAATGTTGCTGACAGCAGCTTCAACCGCACAGGCCGAAAAGATCCCGGATTTTCTGCAGCAATACTGTATCAAATGCCATAACAGCGACGACTGGGCTGGCAAGCTCGACATGGAAACGCTCGACTATCAGCATGTCGATGCCGATGGCGCCACCTGGGAAACCATCATCCGCAAACTCAACGCCGGCATGATGCCACCCAAAGGCGAGAAGAAACCGGCCCCGGAAGTGATGCATGGTTTTGTAAGCCAGCTGGAAACCCAGCTCGACAGTCACGTGGCCAACATGGCGGCAGCACCGGCGTTGCATCGCCTCAACCGCACCGAATATCACAACGTGATCCGCGACTTGCTGGCTCTGGATGTCGATGTTTCCACACTGCTGCCGCAAGATGATGCCATCGAAGGGTTCGACAATGTCGCTTCCGGACTCACCATTTCCCCGGCTCTGATCCAGGGTTATACCAGCGCCGCCATGAAGATCAGCCGTGCCGCCATTGGTGATCTTACTGCCACCCCGGGCGCCACCAGCTACCGGGTTCCAGCATCCATGTCGCAGAAACAGCACCAGCAAGGCTTGCCGCTCGGCACGCGCGGCGGCCTGCGCTTCGAACACAATTTCCCACTCGATGCCGACTACGATTTTTCAGTGAAGGGCAATGCCGGTTTCGGACGTGATCCGGCAGTGGCACTCGACATCACCTTTGATGGCCAGGCGCTGGAAGTCCCCAATTCACGCGCCTTCCATCTCAAGGTCACTGCCGGCGTGCATACCATGACCGTGGCTTTGCGTGATCTGAAACGGCCAACCGGCGTCAACGATATCTACTCGGTGTATTCGGTGGGTGGTGCCATCAACAGTGTCGAGATCATTGGTCCGCACAACCCTACTGGTACCGGCCAAACCGCCAGCAGGGAGAAGGTTTTGGTATGCCAGCCGGCCAGCAACGACGACGAGCGTCAATGTGCCGGCAAGATATTGCTGGCAATGGCCACGGAAGCCTTTCGCGCACCGGTCAGTGACAAGGATCTGCAGCCATTACTGGCCTTTTATGACCAGGGCCGACGTGAAGGCAATTTTGAAAATGGTGTGCAGCAGGCACTGTCGCGACTGCTGGTAGATCCACGCTTTCTGTTCCGCTTCGAAGAAGAGCCTGCCAATGTGGCAGCCGGCGCCGAATACAACATCAGCGATATCGAGCTCGCCTCGCGCTTGTCATTCTTTCTGTGGAGCAGCATTCCCGACAACGAATT
Organism: uncultured Gammaproteobacteria bacterium; assembly: GCA_903853385.1. Taxonomy (GTDB): domain Bacteria; phylum Pseudomonadota; class Gammaproteobacteria; order Pseudomonadales; family Pseudohongiellaceae; genus CAILUG01. Next base: position 3,700 of record CAINTJ010000031.1, on the reverse strand, counting down.
GCTGGCCCTCGCCGCCAACAAAAAACTGCATGAGCCCGCCACACTGAAAGCCCAGATCAACCGCATGCTCAGTGATCGCAAAGCCAATGCGCTGGTAGAAAATTTCGCAGGCCAATGGCTGTTTTTACGGCAGCTGGCAGGCCTCACTCCGGAAAATCCCAACTTCGATGACAATCTGCGCCAGGCATTTACCCAGGAGACGCAAATGCTGGTGGGCGCCGTGATCGCGGAAAACCGGCCGGTCACCGAACTGCTCAACGCTGATTACACCTTTCTCAACGAACAACTCGCCAACCACTACGGGATCCGGGATGTACGCGGCTCCTATTTCCGTCGCGTGCAATTACCGGCTGACAGTGTGCGCCGCGGCCTGCTCGGACAAGGCAGCATCCTGACCATTACTTCGACTGCCACCCGTACTTCTCCCGTAATACGTGGCAGCTGGATTCTGCAAAACCTGCTGAACGCACCGGTGCCAAGCCCGCCAGCCGGTGTCGAACGCAATCTTGATGGTGACGGCAACACCAAACTCACCAACTCTGTGCGCGAGCGCCTCGAAGCCCACCGCACGGATCCAGTGTGTTCTTCTTGCCATGCCGTGATCGATCCGATCGGGTTTGCACTGGAAAACTTTGACATGATCGGCGCCTGGCGTACCAAGGACGGAGATTCGGCTGTGGATCCACATGGCGTGCTGACCAATGGCATACCGCTCGCCAGCCCCAACGATTTGCGCAACGCCATCATGACAAACCCGGAACAGTTCATCACCACGCTCACGCAAAAACTGATGATTTACGCGCTTGGCCGACCATTGCAGTATCATGACATGCCGTCGGTACGTGCCATCATGCGTGGCGCCGCCAGTGCTGATTACCGTTTTGCTACGCTGGTCACCGGCATTGTCCAGAGCCCGCAATTTACCCGTCGCGTCAAAAGCGGCGGCTCCACCACCGCCCAACGCTGAACGACTACAGGTAAACACCATGGCTTATCTGCTCGGAAAAAAATCTCTCAGTCGCCGCACTTTGCTGCGCGGCGCCGGTACCGCGCTGGCCTTGCCACTGCTGGATGCCATGCTGCCTGCGGGCATCTCCTATGCAGCCTCCGGGTTGGCACCCAAACCGCGGCTCGGCTGCGTTTATTTTCCGCATGGTGCCACCATGTCGCGCTGGACCCCCAAGACCAGTGGCAAGGATTTCCAGTTCAGTGAATGCCTGCAACCACTTGAGCATCTGCGTGAGAAGATCAATGTAATTTCCAACCTCTCGCATCCGCTGGCCTATGGCCCGGGTGGAGCCACCGGCAACCATAACCGTTCAGCGGCTGCTTTTTTGAGTGGGGCCAAAGCCCAATTCGGGGTCCAGCCGTTTCTGGGCGTAACGCTAGACCAGGTTGTCGCGCAACATCTTGGACAGGAAACTCCGCTGCCGTCGCTGGAATTGATGATCGAAGAAGCCAGTGTCAGTTGTGGTGACGGCCTTAGCTGTGCCTACCGCAATACACTCTCCTGGCAAGGCGAAACCTCACCGCTGCCGATGCAAAACAACCCGCAAGCCGTGTTTGAACATCTGTTCGGTGACGGTGCCACTACCAGCCAGCGCGATGCGCGCCGCACGCAATCCCTGAGCCTGCTTGATTCAGTCACTAGCCAGATCAAAACGCTCGACAAGAAACTGTCCGGGGAAGACCGCAGTCATCTTGATCATTATCTGACCGACATCCGCGAAATCGAACGCCGCATCAAACAGGCGGCCTCCCATATTACGGCCGATATTGCCGTACCTGACAAACCCGCCGGTATTCCTGCAGACGTGGAAACCCATATCAAGCTGATGTATGACCTGCAAGTGCTGGCATGGCAGGCGGAAATCACCCGCATTTCCACCTTCATGATGGCCTGCGAATTGTCGGGCGCGGTCTATCCGAAGAGCGGTGTGCGCGACAGCTTCCACACCTTGTCGCACCACTCCAACAATGAAGATAACAAAGCCCGCTTTGCACTTATCAACCGCTATCACGTGAGTTTGTTCAGCTATTTCCTCGACAAACTTGACGCCGTGAAAGAAGCGGATGGCACCCTGCTCGACAATGCGCTGGTTTTGTACGGCAGCGGCATGAGCGACGGCAACTCCCACAACCACGATCCGCTGCCGGTAGTGCTGGCCGGGCGTGCGGCCGGCAAACTGGAGGGCAACCGGCATCTGGTGTTCCCCGAGAAAACGCCTATGTCGAACTTGCTGGTGTCCATGCTCGACAAACTCGACATCAGCCAAAACAGTTTCGGCGATAGCACAGGTCATTTGACGATCTAGGGCTGGCGTTTTGTCCAAGGTGTGACTGGCATCCCATTGCCAGTCGTTCCAGCTGTGCATGCGCTATCACAGGCAGGAAGGCTCGTGTTAATATTATGCACATTCTTCCCGACACACAGGATGTCAGTGAATGTACGCGTCGCGCACTTGTTCCGTTAACGGATTCTGCACCTCCCTCTTCAACCATCCCCGCATCCTGGCCAGCACCATCAATTTTGCTGTCACCGGCGCGCTGGTATTGCTGTTGACCGCCTGCGGTGGTGGTGGCGGCTCGTCTCCCGGGTTTGGCAGTGCGCCAGCCGGCAGCACCAGTTCCGGCAGCGGCTCTACCACCGGCAGCGGCTCTACCAGCGGCAGCGGCTCTACCAGCGGCTCCGGCAGCGGCAGCACCACCGCCCCGACTGCACCGGTCTACAGCATCGGCTCAGGCTCAGGTTCCGGCTTCAAGGATGGCGTGATCGACACCAGCAAGACCACGCTCGACTCAGGCGACACCGCCACCTTGCGTGCCAACATCGTCGATCAGATCAACAATCCGCCCACAGCGGACCTTGTAGTCAACTTCTCTTCCACTTGCACCTCGGCCGGCTTGGCCAGTTTTGGCGCGGTTACCCAGGTAACCCGCGGTCTTTTTTCTGTGGATTACACCAACAAGGGCTGCGACAACGCTGCTGACGTCGTCACCGTCGTGCTGAACCAGAACGGTCATATCGCAACAGTAAAGATAAAGATGGTGGGGCCGCAGGTGCTTGCTGTCAATTTCGTCTCGGCCACCCTCAACCAGCTGGCACTCGCAGGCATCGGCGGCAATGAAAGCTCTGAGTTAACTTTCAAAGTAGCAGGGCCACAGGGAGTACCTGTGGTCGGCAAACAAGTGGATTTCACCATCAACACCCAGGTTGGTGGCGCCACCATTCTCAAAGGCCGCGAAACCGGAGTGACGGACCAGGCCGGCCTGGTACGTACTGTCATCAACAGTGGCACCATTGCCGGACCTGTGAATGTGAAAGCAATCGAGCGCTCTACTGGCCGTCAGGGCATCTCGTCCGATATAGTGATTTCGACCGGAGTACCCGACTCAGTACGTTTTTCACTGTCCTATACCCCGCAAAACCCCGGCCTTGCCGCTAGCACCGATCTGGTCGAAGTCAGTCTCACCATCATTGCCAGCGACATCTTTGGCAACAATCCCACTGATGGCACCCGTGTCAGTTTTGTTTCGCCCGAGAGCGGCAACGTGGAAAGTTCGTGCTTGCTGGTAAACGGGGTTTGCACCGTCAAATGGCGCAGTACCGCACCACGCCCCCTCGACATGCGAGCTACCATCCTGGCTTACACATCAGGTGCTGAACATTTCACCGACAATAACGGCAACTCGGTCTATG
>CAINTJ010000030.1 GCA_903853385.1 uncultured Gammaproteobacteria bacterium | reverse complement strand
GTTACTTACGTGATAAAAAGCATTTGCCAGTTCGATGCGCTGAGGTCTTGCCATGGGGCTGAGGGAATCCTTAAGGGGGCATGCAAAAATGAGCATGCACTTTAGCCGCACAGGATACCCAACTATGCACTTAATGTGTAAATTTTGTGCATAGGCCGGTGCAAGCATCCCGGTCTTACAATAGGGTTTCAAGCCCAGGCTTCACGCGTTAGCGATCAGTACGGCACGCAGCGGTGCCGGATGTCCCTCCACAGTAAACGCAGGATTGGCAGCATCAAGTGCCTGCGCCAGCGAATCAAATGTCATCCACGGCGTCCGACGCTGTTCATCTGTGGTGGTGGTAGTTACATCAACGATACGGATGTCTCGAAACCCAGCTTTATGCAGCCATAGCTGCAAGGTAGACGGACTCGGCAGGAACCACACATTATTCATACGGCAATAGCGCTCGGGTGGTACCAGGGTCAGGCCGGTCTCACCTTCGATCACCAGCGTTTCCAACACCAACTCGCCACCTTTGCGCAGTTTCTTTTTCAACAAATCCAGATGCTCGAACGGCGAACGCCGGTGGTAGAACACCCCCATTGAAAACACAGTATCAAAGCCCGGCAGTGATTCAGGCATTTGTTCCAGCGTCAGCGGTAACACATGCACAGGTGGCGCTGGCAGATACTTGCGCAAAGCCCAGTACTGCAGCACATAGAGCAACATCGGCTCAATGCCAATAACAAGATCCGCTCCACTTCCAGCAATCCGCCAGCAGTGATAACCATTGCCACAGCCCACATCGAGTACTCGCCGCCCTGCAAGCAGGGAAATATGCGGCAAGACCCGCTGCCATTTCCAGTCAGAGCGCCATTCCGTGTCGATCGTCAAACCAAAAAGCTCAAAGGGACCTTTGCGCCATGGATGCAATTGCATCAGTGTTTGCTGCAGGGCTTCACGCTGTAACAGTGACAATTGCGTCGGCTCACCGACACGTACCGCAGTGAGCAGATCTACAATATTTGGCACAAGGGTTGGCAAGGCCTCCAACGCCTTTTGCCATCTCGCAAAGTCGCCATGGCTGACATTGGCGGCCAGATCGGCCGGGATCAGTGCTGACAAAGGCGCGAGCGGCGTATTGGCAATGCTGCGCTGCAACTGTGAGTAATCAAACAAGCTGGCAGTCACTATTTCACCGCCACCATTGAGGCAAAATTGAAACACTGGAACCACACGGCAAAGCTGCTGAAACCTGCAGCTTTGATACGCTGCTCGTGGGTACGCAAGGTCTCCGGCACCAGGACATTTTCAATCGCCGCACGTTTGCGGCTGATTTCAGTGGCGGAATAACCGTTCTGTTGTTTGAAGCGGTGATGCAAATCAATGAACAGCGTATTGAGAGACTCATCTTCAAAATGGATTTTCTCGGACAAAATCAGCATGCCGCCGGGGCGTAATCCCGCATGAATTTTCCGGATCAGCACATCCCGCTCCGCCAGCGTTACAAACTGCAAGGTGAAATTGAGCACCACCAGTGAAGCATTATTGATGGCAACATCCAGAATGTCGGCACAATGCAGCTCAACCGGCACTGTGCTGTCATCGCTGTCGATAAGGGCCTGACAGCGTGCAATCATGGCAGGAGAATTGTCGATGGCAATGATGCTACAACCCTGCGCCCTGATGTTATGGCGTAATGCCAAGGTAGCAGCACCCAGCGAGCAGCCAAGGTCATAGCACAGGGAATCTGTTTGCGCGTAACGCTCAGCCAGTGTGCCTATCTGTGTAATGATGCTGGCATAGCCTGGCACCGAGCGATTGATCATGTCCGTGAAAACAGCAGCTACTTTTTCGTCAAATACGAAGTCAGCCACCGGGCCGTCCTGCTGGAAGAGAGTGTCCTTGTCTTGCATGGTGATTGCCAAGTAGCCTGTGTTACAACTGTGCCGACGGGTGGCCCGCGGCCAGCAGTGAACTGCGAATAGCGGCGGCCATTGCCCCCAGCTCATCCTGCGGCATCGCCGTGGAGTTTTTGAAATCCAGGTCGGCAAAGCTGTCGATTGGAACCAAATGGATATGGGTATGCGGCACTTCCAGGCCGACCACCATCACGCCGATACGCTTGCAGCTTACATTGGCCTTGATGGCCTTCGCGATGTGTTGACCTGTTTGCATCAGATAAGCGGCAGTAGCGGGGGGCACGTCGTCCCAATGATTGATTTCCTGATTAGGAATAAGAATCACATGCCCGGCCCGTATCGGCTGGATGGTCATGATGGCGAAACACACCTCGTCTTTCCAGACGAGGTGGCCCGGCAGTTCGCCTGCGAGAATTCTGGTAAAAATGCTGGCCATGACTGATTCCTGGATTTGCCGAGACAGGCTGCATTCTGCTTTCAACTGCTGATTTGGGCCAGTTGTTTTCGACAAGACGAGGCCACGCCTCCCGCTCACCCCCTAAAACCGGAAAGTCCATCGTAATTTGCTGGTGAACTTGGTATTGAGTGGCACGAAGCTGCCCTCTTCGATCTCCCAGCCCTGGTTCAACACCAGAATCAGAATATTGCCTGGCTGCATTTCCCAGCGCAGCCGGCTGTTCCAGCCCAGGGTCTTGGTCACACTGTTGTGCTGGATGAAATTCTGGAACATCAAGCGCGGCGTGAAATTGAAATCCAGATTGATGCGGGTGACGGTAAAATCGAAATTGCCTTGCGGCAATTTTGCATCCACTACCTGGAAATTCACATTGGCATACAGCTTTGGCGAAGGCCGGAACTGCAGATAGCCTGCGGTTTCCCGCACGGTGCCAGTCCAGAAATCACCCCAGCGATACTGCAGTTCACCACTGAACATGCGGCCTGGACTGGACTGCACACGGACGCGGTTACGCACAAAGCTGTAATCTCCCACCGGCAACACCACTCCCGGGAAGATCGAAAACGGAACACTCAATACCTCCCGCACATCGATGTAATTGGTTTCAATACGGTCATTGGTCTGGTTTTGCACTTCAAAGATCTTCATCATCTTTTCTTCGGATTGCACATTGCCCTGCATGTCCTGCACCTGCGATAGACGGAAACCCCAGTCAAGCAACCGGAAACGCGCGGTACCATTGTTTCTTTTACGTAAGCGGCCACTGGTTTCATAGTGGCGAATGCCAGTGCGGTTGACGAAGCCTAGCTTTGGGTTGAACTGGGGCTGCAACTCTTCAAAGGACGCATTGAGCTGGACTTTGTCGTTGGGATATTCAACCTTGACTCCGTAGGCTAGATCATCCGTTGTGATTCCTGGATTTACGGATTTTTGTACCCAGGCATCAGTGGTTATGACATTGCCCCCTGGCAAGTTACTGTTGCGGTACATGAAATCAGTGCCATAGAGGCGGCTGTCATTATTGGAGTTGGGGTCACCGTCTGTCATCATTAAGCCAATGCGTGACTCACTCAGCACAGCAGTGCTGGCACGTATTACAGAAAGACTCTTGCTGTCAGTGGTTGAAGTAGCCTCCACTTGTGTATTTAGCACCCCCACATTCAGTTCACCAACACGACCGGTTAGTTTTCCACCGAAATTGATAGGTGCTGATTCACCCGTGTTGAGTATGCCCATGCGCCGTGAGAAAAACGGCATACCGTTCTCCTGGCTCAAACCACCGAACTGGAAAATATCCGCATCACTGAGAAAAAAATCGCGGGTTTCCGGGAAGAACAACGAGAAGCGACCAAGGTTATTTTGCACCTGATCCACTGGTGCATCGGAAAAATCAGAATTGATAGTCGCCTGTGCGGTCAATGAAGGTGTGAAACGGTAAGTGATATCGCCACCGGTGATCACCTCATGGGTATTGTTGCCTAAGCCATGATCATTGCTGGTTTGATAGGAAATGGTCGGAACAAATTCCAGACCCAATCCTTGCCGCAATCCAGTCAGCCCACTCATGTTGCCGTAGGCGGCGACATAGGTGTCGTTGCGGTTTTGCGAAATATTGGCCCAGCGCACACGTTCATTCTTGCGACGGATACGACGGACAACTTCCAGTCCCCAGGTATCCTTGTTGGGATCGAATGAAAGGGTTTTCAGCGGGATCACCATTTCCACGGTCCATCCTTCCTGGTCGCGCCGGCCCTTGCCGTCCCAGATACCGCTCCACCGTGAATTATAGAAGTCGCTGTTGTTCTCGATCTTGGCGTCCACCAGTGCACCGGCGGCATTCATCAGGAACAGAAATGCATTGCGGCGATCGGCGAAGGTATCGAAAGACACGATAACATGGTCATCGCCGTCCAACTCGCCATCTCGACGCATTTCTTTGGCAATCACTGCCCCCGGCTCGGAATCATACGCGCGTATCGCCACATAAATGTTGTCGGCATCGTAGGCAAAATACGCAACGGTTTTTTCACTGGGATCAGCATTGAGCACTGGCTGGGTCTGTCGGAAATTTTCAATACGCGCAGCTTGCTGCCAAACCGCGTCGTCCAGCACACCATCAATCACCGGTGGATTGCTGATTTTCGGAGGAACGATTTCAGGCCGGTTTTCAACCCCGGAAGGCACGCCAAATTCTGCTGCCAACAAGGGCATCCCGCACCACCAGGGCAACAACCAGCAAGCAACGAATTTGGCTGCTGTCGAGTTCAATGGAAGCAGACCCTTGTTGGCACTCATCAATGTTCCTCTAGTGTTCTCGGCCTGTTGGCCGTCACTGTAGTCGCCCAGCTCCAGATGGCAGGCGATGAAATATAAATTCCGCAATCCGCATGGCGGCCACAAATTTTTGGCAACAGCCGACGCTGCATACAGAAACTGTAAAGGCGATATCAAATAACATATGGATGCGCACTTACCCGAGCGGGACGCGCACGGAAGCCTCGGATCAATCTCGATTCAACGCCACTATCGAGCTTGTTTAGTCATCCTGAAACAGCTGTTCCATTATAACCTGCTCACAGTGTCTTCGTTGTTGGCCGTGTATAGACTGATTTACTTTATTATACTTTGTGCAGACATAATGGATGTTTGCCGGCTTAATGCGCGTCGATCGGGAGTGTGGTAGTACTATGAATTTGCCGCAGCACGAAACTTGACCTCACATCGCTGACGCCATTGATGCGAGTGAGTTTCTTGAGCAGAAAGTCCTGGTATTCATCCATGTCTTTCACCAGGACTTTTAATTGGTAGTCCGCCGACTGTCCGGTGATCATTATGCACTCAAGGACTTGCGGGTAGGTCTTGATAGTCGCTTCGAACTGTTCGAACCGGTCCGGCGTATGCCTATCCATTGCTACCTGCACAATGGCCATTAACTTGAGACCAAGTTTCGAGGCGTCCAACTCGGTAACGTAGCCTTTGATAAGGCCCGCTTCTTCCAGGTTTTTAACCCGCCGCAGACAAGGTGAAGGCGATAGCCCCACTTTATCGGCCAGTTCCTGGTTACTGATGCGGGCATTTCTCTGCAATTCTGTGAGAATGCGCTTGTCAATTTTGTCGAGCTGCAACTTGGCATCCATTGCTTTATTATCTCATTTTCGGCAATTATATTTTGTATATATATCATATATTGGCAGTATATGCTTATTTATCTCTATATATGGCTATATTAGCAAGATAATGCCGCCCGATTTTCGATAAACTGCGCAGCCAAAGAAGTCGGGGCTTTTCAGACCGACCCCTGTGAGGAGGCGCCATGAGCACCACTAGCAAACCCTACAACCACACCAAATACAAACCGTTCCAGCCAATTGCCCTGCCAGATCGCACCTGGCCCGACCAGGTCCTTACCAAAGCGCCGATCTGGTGCAGCGTCGACCTGCGCGACGGCAATCAAGCCTTGATCGAACCGATGTCGGTAGAACAGAAGAAATTGATGTTCAGCTTGCTGGTGGATGTCGGCTTCAAGGAAATCGAAGTTGGCTTCCCGGCCGCCTCACAGCCTGACTTCGACTTCGTGCGCTACCTGATTGAAGAAAACAAGATTCCGGATGACGTCACCGTTCAAGTGCTCACGCAAGCGCGGCCGGAACTGATCCAGCGCACTTATGAAGCTCTCAAAGGGGTGAAGCGCGCCATCGTGCATCTGTACAACTCTACGTCCATTGTGCAGCGCCAGAAAGTATTCAAACTCGACAAAACCGGCATCAAGACCATTGCTGTCAACGGAGCCAAAGAAGTACTGCGCTGCTCACAACTCGCGCCAGCCACCGACTGGCATTTCCAGTACTCACCGGAAAGCTTCACCGGCACTGAACTCGATTATGCAGTGGAAGTTTGTGAAGCCGTCTGTGATGTGTGGCAACCCACTGCGCAGCGTAAAGTCATTCTCAATCTGCCCGCCACCGTCGAAATGGCAACGCCCAATGTCTATGCCGATCAGATCGAATGGTTCTGCCGTCACGTCAAAAACCGCGAGGCCCTTATCATCAGCTTGCACACCCACAATGATCGCGGCTGCGGTGTAGCTGCCTCAGAACTGGGCGTAATGGCTGGCGCAGACCGTGTTGAAGGCTGCCTGCTTGGCAACGGTGAGCGCACCGGCAATCTCGATGTCGTCATCATGGGCATGAACCTGTACAGCCAGGGCATCGATCCCCGGCTGGATTTCAGCGACATGGATCGCATCACCAGCGTGGTAAAACACTGCACACAGATTGATGTGCATCCTCGCCAGCCTTATGCCGGCAGCCTGGTATTCACTGCGTTTTCCGGTTCGCATCAGGACGCGATCAAGAAATGTCTTGATTTGTACGCCGAAGGCTCGACCTGGGAGATCGCATATCTGCCGATTGACCCGCGTGATGTCGGCCGCACTTATCAGGATGTGATCCGCGTGAATTCACAAAGCGGCAAAGGTGGCGTGGCTTACGTGATGGACAGCAAATATGGCTTTCAGCTACCTCGCTGGTTGCAGATCGAATTCAGTCGCGTCGTACAAAAAGCTGCAGAGGCCACAGGCGCGGAAGTTTCACCGCAGCACATTTATGAACTGTTTCGCAGCGAATATCTGGCACCAGCCTCACCGCTGCTGCTGAAAGGCTTTACGATCGAGAAGAGCGACCGCGAATATATAAAAGGTCGCATCGAACTTGATGGCAAGAGCTTTGACATCCAGGGCAAAGGCAACGGCATGCTGGAAGCGTTTGTCGACGCACTGCAAAGCACCTTCGGCATACAGCTGCAAATCCTTGAATACGGTGAACACGCACTCAGCCAGAATGCCAATGCCGAAGCTGTAACCTATCTGCAGGTGAAGCATGAGGCGCTCCGCTATACTGGCATCGCAATCCACAGCGACATAGTCAGCTCATCAGTGAACGCGCTGCTAAATGCGGTGAGCCAGATACTGCACCGCCAGCGCAATCAACAGGCGGCCTGATCGGCTAATCAGACTTGGGTAGCCGCCGTGGCGGATTCCCGCACCCACGGCTGTGTGTATTAATGGACTAAGTTATAGCTATTAATCCCCACTTATATGTTTTAATTTTTTAAATATTTACATTAATTACCCACTTTACACATATATATTGATGTTATCTTCAAGAATAGCCATTTAAATGCAGCAGCTTGATCTTCAGCTTCAGGAATTTTCATTCCCCTACACTTTAACGAGAAGTCGTCGAAAAACTTTGGTTATTTACGTTAAAAGTGGAAAAGTAGAAGTGAGATCTCCGCTAAAGGCTTCAGCTAAGTGGATAAATAGCTTTCTTCTTGAAAAATCAGCCTGGGTACTTGGCCAGCTAGCAGAGCAGCGTAAAAAGAAACAACAGCGTCTGGTTATCGCCGAAGGCGCCCAGGTTGCCCTGCTCGGACACACACTCACCCTGCAGGTTGCCATCTCTGGCCGACCGCGTGCTGCCCAGCAAGGGGCAACCCTCACCTTGTTTGTGAAAGAACACAAACAGGACAAACTGGAAAAAGTTTTTCTCGAATGGCTGCTGCAGCGGGCCCAGCAATACATGCCTACGCTGACCAAGCACTATGCGCGTCAGCTGGGCGTTGATCACAAATTGAAAAATGTAACGTTTCGCAAAACCAGAACCAAATGGGGACACTGCTGTCAGGATGGCGATATCCAGTTCAACTGGCTGTTGATGCTGGCACCGCAGCCGGTGCTGGATTACCTGATCGCACACGAAACCAGCCACCTGCGCGTTTTGAACCATTCAGCAAAATTCTGGAACACAGTTGCTGAATTATGCCCAGACTACAAGGAACACCGCCAATGGCTGATGAGCAATGGCCATCGGTTGTGGCCGTGAAAAACCGCAAACCCGCGGCTAACCCGAACAATCAGACCTTAATAAACAACATATCCCACACCCCATGCCCCAGCTTCTGGCCTCGCTGCTCGAACTTGGTTGAGGGGCGACTGTGCTGCAGTGAGTAGCATTGCTCGCCGGAAGCATTGCGAAAACCCGCATCTGCACTCAACACCTGCATCATTTGTCCGGCATAGGGTTGCCAGTCAGTGGCAAGGTGGATAATTCCATCTGCCATCAGCTTTGGCCTTACTTCCTTGATAAAGTCAGGCTGAATCATGCGTCGCTTGTAATGACGCTTCTTGTGCCAGGGATCCGGGAAGAATATCTGCAGGCAGCTGAGGCTGCTATCAGCTATACACTTTTCCAGCACCACCCGCGCATCGGCTTGATAGACGCGAATATTGGTCAGCTGTTCCTGGTCCACCAGCTTGAGCAGATTGCCGATACCCGGTGGATGCACTTCAATACCAATGAAATCAGTATCTGGTGCGGCTTTGGCCATTTCGACCAGCGAGGTGCCCATACCAAAACCGATTTCCAGCACAAGTGGCGCCAGCCGCCCAAAAACCTGTTGTTGGGGAACGATGCCATTGACGACTTCAAGCCCGAATTGTGGCCATAATTTGTCACGCGCAGCTTTTTGCGCTTCGGTCATGCGACCAGCGCGGATAACAAAGCTATGAACGGTACGGAGCGGAACGTTGTCAGGTATCGGGCGAGTCATGCAAGGGCTTGGTAGAAAGGGGAAGTAACAATAATGGAAACTCAGGTGTTTGCGATACTAAATTACAGACTTTTCCCATGCCGCTTTGGCCAGCAAAGCCCAGGCTGCCAGTAACGCCACACCACCCACCGGCGTGATCGCCCCCAGCCAGTGCTGCCCTGACAGTGCCAGCAAATATAAACTGCCGCAGAACAGCAGCAAGCCGGCAATGAATAGCCCCCCACTCCACCGCAAGGCAGCTCCGCCTTTATCGCTTTGGGCAAGCCAGGCCACCGCCAGCAAGGCCACCGAATGGAACATCTGGTACTGCACCGCCGTATGGTAGGTTTCCAGTAGCTCCGGTGTGAGCCAGTTTTTGAGCGCATGCGCACCGAAGGCGCCCAGTGTCACTGCCAGCAACCCGTTAACCGCCAGACATAAAATATAGAAACGCGCCATTGCCACCTCTAGTCCAATATCCAGCGCACAAAAAAGCCGTCACACGGACGGCTTTTTACTGGCCTGCTTGCAAAGCTTACGCTTCGATCAGCGCTTTTACCTTATCCATTGCATTTTTTTCCAGCTGCCGGATACGTTCGGCAGACACGTTGTACTTGGCAGCCAGATCATGCAGCGTGGATTTATTGTCGCTCAGCCAGCGCTGAGTCAGGATATCGCGACTGCGCTCATCCAGCGACTTCATCGCCACATACAAACCGTCAGTACTGGTTTTTTCCCAGTCATCGCTTTCCACACTATTGGCCGGATCGTAACGACTGTCTTCCAGGTAAAACGCGGGAGACTGGCTGGTTTCTTCATCATCCGCATCGGCAGCACCATCAAACGAGGCGTCATATGCGCCCATGCGGCCTTCCATTTGCACCACAGTGGCTGCGTCCACACCAAGATCCTTGGCCATCGCTTCTACTTCGTTCTGGCTTAACCAGCCCAGCCGTTTTTTGGAACTGCGCAAGTTAAAAAACAGTTTGCGCTGCGCCTTGGTGGTGGCCACTTTGACAATGCGCCAGTTGCGCAATATGAACTCATGGATTTCAGCTTTGATCCAATGCACGGCAAAGGATACCAGACGCACCCCCACTTCCGGGTTGAAGCGTTTGACGGCCTTCATCAGACCGACATTACCTTCCTGGATCAGGTCGGCTTCGCTAAGCCCATAGCCACTGTACGAACGAGCAACATGGACAACAAACCGCAAGTGAGCAAGCACTAACTTTCGTGCCGCGTCAAGGTTTTCATGGTAGTAATACTGGTTAGCCAGCTCGTGCTCTTCTTCAGCACTGAGTATGGCAATGCGATTGACAGCAGTGACATAGGCACCCAGATCATGGCCGGGCACCATTGAGTCTGGCACCTGCAGCTCTTTGCCGGTGCGCTTGGTTTTGCTGTTTTCTTCATCTTCCTGGACTTCTTCAAGAAGCTCCAGGTCATCTTCAATATAATCTTTCATTTTCAACTCCTTACTTGTGCAATCGCGGCGATGTAAGGCCCTGGCGATTGTCTTACCCTGCCAGCTTTCAGAAGGGGCAGCTATGATAACACTTTGTTCATTTTACCTACCAATCTGTTACAAACACTTTGACCAGGATTAACTCTATAAGTTGCATCCATATTACGCAGCGCCCAGACACATAGTCCATTCCACCAACATAGTATTCCCCCCCAATAATTCAAGGGTGGAATTGTTCAATAGTTTTTGCTGCTGGCCTGTAATGCTGGTTGGTATTCACTTCACCGTTGAAATATTATAGCCACACTGCTTAATAACATATTTAATATAAATCAATTAGTTATCAAAGAATTCCCGCCAACGAGATTGCCATGATCAAGAAAACCATCGACGCTTCCGCCCCCCTGCACCCCCTGATTAGCGATCGCTACAGCGGGGTCAGCTTTGATGCTGAAAAACCGGTAAGCCTGGCTACCTTGCTGGCGCTTGCCGAGGCTGCACGCTGGGCCCCGTCCTGCTTTGGGGACGAACCCTGGCGCTTCCTGATTTGCAGCAAGCAACATGATGCCTCCAGCTGGCAAAAAGCCTACGACTCGTTGATGCCTGGCAACCAAACCTGGTGTCAGCACGTGCCCGTGCTGGTGCTGATCTGCACAGATACCCTGTTCAAACATAATGGCACTCCCAATCCATTCGGCCCCTACGACACTGGTGCTGCCGCAATGAGCTTTTGCCTGCAGGCTACTGCCGCCGGGCTTATGACACACCAGATGGGAGGATACAGTGCCGATAAGGTGCGTGAACTCTTCTCGATTCCGGAGCAGTTCAAGCCGCTGGCGATGATGGCAGTGGGTTACCAACTGCCTGAGGACAAGTTGCCGGAACAGTTGAAGGGCCGGGAGCTGGCTCCTCGCAAACGCAAGCCACTCTCTGAGCAGTTTTATCTGGGCTCCTGGGATAAAGGCATCCAATAAAATGGAAAAAGGGCGGCTCGCGCTGCCCTTTTGCTCATCGCAGGAATACTAGTAATAATATTCCGTGTAGCCCGGCAGCAGGCTGTATCGGGAATTGAGGAACGCCACGATATCGATCAGCTCGGCGACCTTCATGTTGGGGTTCATGTACATAGGAGAAGTACTGGCCCGGCTGCGCTGGGCAGCTGGCAACAAGTTCATATAACGATCCGAGATCACATGGTTAGGATTGATGATCGAAGTCACAATATCAGCATAGGTCTTGGCAAAAACGAGCTCACCACCAAGCGGCATGCTGATGAAGCGGGTGCCTTTGTATTCGGGCAATTCTACGCCGGATACCACATGGCACTGGGGGCACCCCAATTGTAAGAAAGCTTCTCTGCCTCTGGCGATATCGCCATCCTGGATGGGAAAACGGAAATCATTGGCGTAATTCGGATAAGTGCGGCATGCACTCAACACTGCCACACCCAGTAACGACAGCACCAGCAAGGGAAAAGACAATTTCATTGGCAACCACTCCTTATTGAAAACAAAGCCAAACTAAACCTCTGCTCACTCAAAACCTTTGACGTGGATCAGACAAGAGCCATCCAGCATGAATTTCAATAAACCAGTGGCAAATCCTGCCACTTTTCGATGTTCGGTTGCATGCAGATTACAGCGTAGCAGCCGTTCCAAAAACCGCAGTTACCTGACTGGATAGATAGCCCCCATTGCCGTTACAGGCTGCCAGCTCTGCACCCTTGATCTGGCGGGCACCACACTCACCTCGCAACTGCTGAACTGCCTCAACCATCAGGAACATGCCGTACATGCCTGGATGCACGCAACTGAGGCCTCCTCCATTGGTGTTTACCGGTAAGGATCCGCCTGGAGCAATATTGCCATTGGCGACGAACGCACCCCCCTCCCCTTTTTTGCAGAAACCCATGTCTTCCAGAAACAGGATGGTGTTGATGGTGAATGCATCATACAACTCGACCACATCTATCTCGGCAGGCTTCACTCCTGCCATTGCAAATGCTTCAGGGCCACTTTGGGCTGCTGCGGTCACAGTCAGATCCGGCATCGCCGAAATGATGTTATGGGTCGTGCGTGAACTGACCCCCAGCATGTAAACCGGGGCTTTCGGAAAATCCTTGGCCCGGTCAGCGCGCACCATGATTATCGCGGCGCCGCCATCACTGACCAGGCAGCAATCACGCACTCCGAAGGGATCCACGATACGGCGTGCATTCAGCACCTCGGCAATGCTGAGCGGATCGCGCATTTCAGCCGCTGGATTCAGCTGTGCCCACTTGCGGGCTGACACTGCCACTTCCGCCAATTGCTCGGGTGTAGTGCCGAACTGGTACATATGACGCATTGCCGCCAACGCATAGGCCTGAATCGGATAACGCGGCCTGTATACACTCTCTATTGATTTCGCATGCGCCGGCGAGACGATGCCGCCACTGCGGTTGTTGCTGCCATAGCAAATCAACGCCACATTGCACAGCCCGTATTTCAAAGCCATTGATGCAGACAACAGCGAGTTCACAAACACGGAGCCCCCGATATTGGAGCCATCCATGAAGTCAGGCTTGATTCCGAAATATTCAGCAACCACCAGCGGCGTCAACTGGTCGACGAAATTCGATGCGAAAATTCCGTCTATATCGTGGATCGACAAACCCGTCTCGGCAAGGGCGTGATGCACTGCTTCACCCATGATTTCCATATGGGAGCGGCCTGCCAGATTCCCGAAACGACTCAGGCCGACTCCGACAACAGCGGCCGCGCCACGCAATGATTGCTCGCCCTTGAGCATCTTCACCATTCCTTGCTCCCCTGCTCCTTGCTATAGAACACTACGGCGTGCTGACCATCAAGCAAGCCAATGTGAGCGCTGACCTTCATGCCTATCTTGACCTTGTCTGGATCAAGATCCATCACGCGGCTCAGCATACGCGGGCCTTCATCCAGCTCAATCAAGGCCACATTATAGTCGCCGCCCTTTTCAGGCTTCTGCCGTACTACTGAAGTGGAATAGACCATGCCACGCCCTGTGGGTTCGACCCACTTGAGCTCTAACGAGCCACAATGTGGACACAGTATGCGCGGGTAAAACACGTGTTTACCGCAGCTTTTGCATTGCTGGATGATGAATTTTCCCTGGCTGAGTGCTTCCTGGTGCCGCTGAATGGGGCCCGGGCCTTCAAAGTGTGAAGTCTCTGTCACGCGCTTTCCTTTCTGCTTGGTCAAGGAGGGAACAATCAATCGGGCGAACCCATTATATGCCAGCACGACATGCTAACGGTTATGCTGCCATGCAAACTGGCATTTGACTTGTCGGCAACAGCTGCGCCATGCTCGTTCGAAGCTTACTGACTATAACTCATGATCAACAAGATTCTGCCTTCTGCTGCTGAAGCCGTGCGCGCCATTCCTGATGGCGCGGTGATCCTGCTTGGCGGTTTTGCCAGCTGCGGCTTTGCCGATGAACTGCTGGAAGCACTGCATGTACAAGGCACTGGCAATCTCACCCTGGTGTCCAACAACCCGGCAGTGGCAGAACGTGGCATGGCACTGCTCTTGCGTGATGGCCGTGTCAGCAAACTCATCTGCTCCTATTCTCGCAAAGAGGGCACAAGCCTGATTGAAGACCTGCTGCAAGCTGGCACGATGCAACTTGAGATAATACCCCAAGGCACCTTGGCCGAAAGGGTACGCTGTAATGGCGCCGGCATCCCCGGTTTCTACACTCGTACAGGAGTGGGTACACCACTGGCGACCGGCAAAGAACACCGCGAGTTTGAAGGGGAAACCTATCTATTCGAACCGGCGCTCAAAGCCGATTTCGCGCTGGTGCGTGCCCGGCGCGGCGATCGCTGGGGTAATCTGGTCTACGACAAGTCCGCACGCAATTTCACTCCGGTGATGGCGATGAGCAAGGCCCGTACGATTGCGCAAGTTGATGAAATAGTGGAATTAGGCGTACTCGATCCGGAGCACATCATCACCCCGGGTATTTTTGTGCAACATGTGGTTGCAACGAGGCAGGCATGAGCTTCACGCTGAACCGGCAACAAATTGCATGGCGTGTCGCCCAGGACATACCGGAAGGTGCTTACGTCAACCTCGGTTCCGGCATGCCCCTGATGGTATCGGATTATGTGCCGGCCGGCCGTGAAGTCATCTTCCACAGTGAGAACGGCCTACTGGGAGTTGGCCCGCGCCAAACGCAACAACCCTTTGATAATAATCTGATCAACGCCGGCAATATTCCCGTCACACTGCTGCCAGGCGGGGCGTACTTTCACCACTGTGATTCATTTGCGATGGTGCGCGGTGGCCACCTCGACATCAGCGTACTCGGCGCTTATCAGGTAGCTGAAAACGGTGATCTGGCCAACTGGGATCTGCCAAAGGGACGCAAAGCGCCGGCAGTAGGAGGCGCGATGGACCTGGCGGTGGGCGCCAAAAATCTGTTCGTAATGATGGAATATTTCGCCAAAGACGGCACTTGCAAAATTGTTCCGCAGTGCTCATTGCCACTGACAGGCCAGCGTTGTGTGACCACGATCTACACGGATATTGCCGTGCTGGATATCATCAATGGCAGGGTAGTGGTGCGCGAATTGATCGAAGGTATAACGCTTTACACGCTGCAGGCAGAGACTCCCGTGGCTTTGCAGGTCTCCCCGGGGCTGCAGTTGCTGCAAGCACCTAGGCTGGATGAATTCTGAGTTGATTTCCGCCGGCTTTCTGAAAAAGTCACTGCATTACTTCAAGATTGATACAGTGAATGATGGTAATTTATGCGCAAATCCCTCAAGCCGATCTGCATACTTGGGCTCACCGCTTGCTTGCCTTTCAAAAATTAACCTTTAACTGATCTGGATCAGTCAAGTTGGGGAAAGAAACAGACGCTTTCTCCACTCTGTGCTTATGATAATGACCATAAGTCACAGGAAAGGAGAAACCCATGCAACCCAACACCTATCTGGTAGTCGCCGACAGCAGTCAGGCACTGATCTATCTTACCGATTCCAAACTGGACCAGTTGACACTGGTAGAACATGAAAACCATCCATCTTCGCGTCTGACGAATTCCGAACTGGATTCAGACAAGGCCGGCGGCGCTGCTAGTGCCGGCAGGGGCTTCCACAGCTTGGGCGGCGACTCCAACTCGCATCAAGAACAAGCCGCCGATTTTGCTCTTCAGTTGTGTCGACATCTGCACAGTGAACATCTGGCAGGCAAATTCAAGCAGCTGTTGATAGCAGCACCGCCCCACTTCCTGGGCGATATCCGTCACCACCTCAGTGCGGATTGCCAGAAAGTGCTGGGCAAGACCGTCAACAAGAACCTGACCCGTGTAGGTGAGGCTGCCATCCTTGAGCACTTCGTGGGAATATAAATTTGGAGGCAGCAAGTTTAATTTTGCTCTGCCCCCAAACTCTCTGACTGATTACTGGTATTGCGCCGGCAACGGGAAATGCCCGTCATAGGGTGGCCAGTTTGGCACTGGCAGTTCCGCAGCCGGGTAGTAGAACGCCGCATGCACGCTGCGGATCTTGCCGCCATCTATATGGAATAATTCAGTGAAGTGGTTGCGGCGCTTGGGGTTTTTCGGATCGCGAATGAATACTGCATTCACCATCACGATTTGCGCCTGCTCATCCACCAGGAAGTAGTCACGCAAACCTACGATGGCCACGCCGAAATCGCCCTGCGTGCGACAGTCAGTCTTGCCTTCCAAGCCCAGATGCCCCTCGCCTTTTATCGGAGTTCCAAATGTAGAAAAGCCGTTTTCATAGCGGCTGCAACCCGGGTGGCCTTTGACAAGGTAATCATTTTTACTGGTGATGCCATCGAAATAGGTATTGGTGATGGCAGCCAGTGCCTCGCGGGACAAGCGATCTTTTTGCGGCACGTTGCGCTCAACCGGCAAGGTATCGGCCAGCATCTTCACATTGAATGGAGTCTTGCCGAGCTCGCCGGTGAGACCAGGGTCGCTTTGGCGTGAAACCATCCACTCGGCTTCTGTCACTTCACCCTTTTCCACTTTCACGCGGACGGCAACAACTGCCTCCTTGCCGCCCTCGATTACTGTGCCGAAATAGGCTGCGGTGTTTTTACCTGGATCAAAATAGCGGCGCTGAACTGCACCCAGTGCAGTGGCGCTCGCCCACATGCCCTGGCCTTCCGGAATAGCCACCGAGTTTTCGGTCTGGCGAAAACCTATGAACAAGCCCGCTGCCGCCGGTTTATGACTGACCACCGCTGCCAGATATTTTTCCAGATGACCGGACAGACAGGCGCGGTCGCAGTTTTGCGCGCTGGCGAATGAAGTCACTGTTAATGCCGAGATAAAAGTCAGCAGCAAACCTGTTCTTTTCATGTTACATCTCCTGTTGGTGTTGGTTTGCACCTGATAGTACTGGCATAAGTCGCTACTGTAACGGCTATTTGATTTTGCGGTATTCGCTGCGATGACCGAAGCGGACCTCTTTGGCAAATCGCCGGGCTTTGGCCTGGGAACCGAACACTTCAGTGACTTTGCCCTTCTGTTTGATGATGACATAACCGCCTTTGGTCATGCTGAAGGGCTTCTTGAGCAAGCCCAGATGATCGTATTTGGTACCGGCCGGATGTACAAAGGGTTCAAACCAGGCGGGGTAGACAAAATTTGACATCTCGATGCCGTCAACCAGAAAAGTGTCTTCTTCCACCGGGTCACTCATCTCATAGGCGTATTCCGTGCCATCTGCCGCCTCTGCCCACAGATTGGCTATGGGGTCGATGACCATTTCAAACAGCTCATGGCAAGCCGTGACGCTGACGAGCTGCTTGTCAGCCAGCGTGGTCTTCACAAACACCTTGGATATGGGTTGTCCCTTGTGCGTGAGATCGTGATAGCCGAGCGCGCCAGCGGTATCAGCATCATCGAAATAAACGAACTGCCAATCCGTCGGCTTGGCGGTTTTGGCATTGTAAAGCTTGACCGGATAACCCCACACTGGCAGAAAATGCTGATCGAAACACTTTTGCAAAGTCGCCGTCAGCTTGTCAAAGGGCACACCCAGATCGACTGTCGCCTTGTTGATGCAGGCTATCGAGACCGGACCCCCGCGTCCTGCTTGTGCTGCATGTATCGTATTCATCCTGTCCTCCCTGGGTTAATTGACCATCCCTCTGCGATGGGTCAATAAAGTATAGCTCCACCATCCCGGGAGCTGCCAACCCGGGTCACTCTACAAGCAGTGGTCGCACAATCACTATCGTTGCCGATTGCTTGCCAATGACAAGTGTTCGACTTTCATTCATCGGACAGTGCCCATAAACTGTGCGGCAATTCGGGGCCAAACCACTACTGCTCACAGGTAGGCACAATGCAGTTTTCTCGCCATCGTCTGGCACTTATTTTTTCAAGTAGCGCATTTCTGTTGCTCGCCTACGCGGCTGCCGGCTTTTGGGGTGTGCCGTTGCTGGCGCGTTCACAACTGCAAAAATTTGCCGAACTGACCCTGCACCGGCATCTTTCCCTGGGTTCCGTACAATTCAATCCTTTTACTTTCGAGTTGCGGGCCACTGAGCTCGCACTGAAGGAAACGGATGGCTCTGACTTGCTGGGCTTGAAGCAGCTCTATCTGGATGCCGAGCTGGCCTCGCTGTGGCAGCGCAGGATCGATCTGAAACAAGTGTTGCTCGAAGCTCCCACCATCAAGCTCGCCATCGATGCCCAAGGCAGATTCAACCTGTCGCAATTATTCCCTGCCGGGGACCGCGCCAGCCTGAATGCCAATGCAGCCATGCCGGAAATCAGCATCGGTCAGATATCGGTAAAAGCAGGACGCGTGGCCTTCAGCGATTTGTCACATAGCGCTGCTTACCAGCGCGAATTACAACAAGTCGACATTAGCCTGACAGACTTCCGCACCGATGCCGGCCATGCCAACACTTACAGCATCGCGGCGCAAACCACACAAAATGAACAACTGGAGACTTCCGGCGAATTCGCAGTGGAGCCCCAGGCTGCTAGCGGACGCTTTACCGTCAGTCATTTGCAACTACCTCCTGTTGCCAGTTACCTGGCCGCACTGCCCTTTCAATTGACAGATGGCCGGCTTTCGATTGAAGGCAAATACAAATTTTTCTCAGCAGCCACAACATCCAGGGCTCTACAGTGGCAGCTCATATTCACCAGCATGACCGGAGAAAATATTGCGATCACAGCAATCAATGCTGTCAGCAGCAGCCCGGCCATTATGATGCCAGGCATTACCATTAATGATGTGCTGGTAACTCCGGCTGACCGCAAAGTCTCCATCTCGCAAGTGCTGCTACAGTCTCCCTCCATTGAGATAAGTCGCGACAGCGCTGGCGTGCTCAATCTAGCGCGCTTGCTGGCCAGCAGCACTGCACAGGCTCCGGTCAGCTCTGCCCAGCCCGCTACCGAAACCGTTACTGCTGCCAATCTCAACTCAAACCAAAGTCCGCCGCTACCACCCTGGCAGTTAACGATCATAGACACCCGCATTGAGACTGGCACAGTGCAGGTCGCGGATAACGCAGTGACGCCTGCGGCTCATTTCGTCCTGCAACCTATTTCTGTGCAGATTGCCAATCTGGGCACCGGCACTGAAGCCATGCATATGAGCGGCACTGCGGCCATTGATAGCGACGCCCGCCTCAAGTTCGCTGGCAATATCGGGCTGGCGCCATTACAGGCCGGATTGGCGCTAGACCTGGACAACTTTGCATTGTCATCGTTGCAGCCGTATCTGGAACAACAAACCCGCTTGTCAGTGAAGTCCGGCTTGTTCGCGCTGCATGGCCACGTTGATTATCGGCCAGGCGCGGCCACAGCAGCCGAGCCCAACAATGCAACCATGTCCGGCCCCACTATCGCATTTGCCGGCGAAATCAATGTTGAGAATCTCCATTCCGCCGACAAGTCCACTGGCGTTGAGTTTGTGGATTGGAAACTGTTGTCAGTCAAAGGCATCAACGCCACAGTCAATGCCAGCAGCGCCCAACTCACCAGTCTGGCAATCGACAGCGTCAGCGCTGAACAAGCCTATGCCAACGTGCAAATTGCAGCTGACAAAAGCCTTAATGTTTCGCACTTGCTGGCTGCGTCTGGCTCACAGAATGCCGGAGCTGCTGTCACCCGCCTCCCCAGTGACCAGCTGCGCAATCAGACCACCTCGGCACCAGCCCAGCCGCTGGTACAAATCGAAACCATCAAGATCATTGATAGTGCTGCCGATTTCGGCGATCGTTCCATTGAACCCAACTTCTCAACCGGCATTGTGGATCTGAACGGTGCCGTTACCGGCTTATCCTCACGCACTGCAGCGCGAGCCGTCGTTGCGATGCAAGGCAAAGTCGACCGCTACTCGCCAGTCGACATCGCCGGCGAAATCAGTCCCTTTTCTGCCAAAAGTTTTTCGGATCTCACCATCAAGTTTTCCAACATTGATCTCACCACTTTTAATCCCTATTCGGGCAAGTACGCTGGCTACAACATCACCAAGGGCAAGTTGGCGGCCCAGATGCGTTATCAGATTGTGGATAGCAAGCTTGATGCCCAGCACCACGTGGTCGTCAACAACCTGGAGTTTGGCAACAAGACCGATTCAAAAGATGCTGCTCCCATTCCGCTCAAGCTGGCGGTGGCACTACTGAAAGACAGCAATGGCGTCATTACGGCTGATTTGCCGGTATCAGGGACACTGGATGATCCGCAATTCCGCCTGGCACCTCTGGTATGGAAAGCATTTGTCGGACTGATGGGGAATGTGGCCAGTGCGCCGTTTGCTGCCCTGGGCCGCCTGTTCGGTGGTGGCGATGAACTGGCCTATGTTGAATTCCAGCCTGGTGTCGCCCGGCTGGACCCCAAGCAAAGCAACAAGCTCACCACGCTGGCCAAAGCCCTGGTCGAACGACCAGGGCTGAGTTTGAATATCCCGATCAACACCATATCAACTGCCGACCTCGATGCCATGGCACAACAGGCCTTGCATGCGCTGGCCCCTCTTACTGCTGATACTGCTGCACGTGCCATTTATCTGGCAACGCTGGAGCTGGAATACAAAAATCGCAGCGGTCAGGCCATGGCCTATGCCGCAGTCGCTGAGGCTGGCGCTGCTGCACCGGTCCCGGCAGACGCACTGCGGGAAATGAAAATATTTGCCCTGGAACAAGCACTGCCGCCCTTGTTGAGGCCTGATGCCGATGCGCTGGCCGATTTGGGACGCCGCCGTGCCGAGGCAGTGGAAGCCTTGTTATTGAGCAACACCGCTTTGTTGCCTGAACGAATCTTTCTCATCAGTGAGGGGGTCTCTACCACCCAACTGGCCAGCAGGGGTACCGCTGTGACTGCCGCCCAAATGGAGCTGCATCTGCAATAAGCGGGTGCCGCCGAGGTGGCAATGGGTGGACGTCTCATCATTACCGGGATACTCTCAACGCCTGTCATCACTGCGAGGTTTGTATGAAACGCCTGTTGCTAACCGCTGTGCTTTTCACTCTTCCATTTACTTGCGCAGTTGCGCAGACCGTCGCTACCGTTCCGGAACTGCCCTTCGACTCCGTGCCCAATCCGCTGCAGTTGCCTGCCGACATGAATTTCGGTGAAGTTGCCGGCGTGGCAGTCAATTCAAAGGGGCATGTCTTTGTGTTTTCACGCGGCAACTCCAACGGGCCTGCCTATATGGCGACGGCAGCCCAGTTGCTGGAGTTTGACCATAAGGGCAAGTTCATCCGTGAAATCGGCAAAAACCTTTATGGCTGGTCCTATGCTCATGCCGTGCGGATTGATCCGCATGACAACATCTGGGTAGTCGACAAAGGCTCCAACATGATCCTCAGATTCACAGCTGATGGGCATGTGGACTGGGTGTTCGGCCGCAAAGGTGAAGCTTCACATCTGCAAGTGCCGCCTGATTACGCCTCAACCATGGCGGAAATTCTGGACCGGGCCGGCGTAAAGGTGGAGATACCCAAGAACAACAATGCCCGTTCGCCAGTGCCGCTGCATCGCGACAACGAATTCAACCAACCCACCGATGTGGCATGGGATGCCGCCGGCAACAGCTATTTCAGCGATGGGTATGTCAACTCGCGCGTAGCCAAGGTCAATCCTCGCGGTGAGTGGATCGCCAGCTGGGGTTCACTGGGCAGCGGCCCTGGCCAGTTCGATACTCCGCACGGCATTGCAATTTCCCCCGCCAATGAAGTCTATGTAGCTGACCGCGGCAACCGCCGCATCCAGGTATTCGACCAGAATGGCAAATATCTGCGCGAATTCGTGATTGACGTGCCGGTGGATACCAAGCGCGGCAAGGTTGTCTATGGCAATGAAAACCCCAATGGCAAAACCGGCTCGCTGGCGCCAGGCGCACCCGATGCGCTATGTATGACACCTGGCCCCAATCCGGTATTGTTTGTCGGCGATCTTTACCCCAGCCGTATTTACAAAGTATCGCTGGAAGGCAAGGTGCTGGGCGTCTATGGCCAGCCCGGACGCAATCTCGGCGAATTCGGCTGGATTCATGCCATTGCCTGCCCATCAGAGGATGAAATCTGGGTGGCGGAACTGATTAACTGGCGTGTGCAGAAGCTGGTTACCAAAGCCAAGCCCAGCGGCAAGTAAGCAAGGTTATTTGCAGTCGGGCACTGAATATCGCCTTTGGCATGTTGCAAGCCAAGACCAGTCGTACCCGCTACCACAATCGCACCCGGCACTCTGGCCCTTGAACGCTACTTTGTGCCCTGTTGGAGCACCGCATTCTGAATCAACTCTGCCGTATCTTTGTGCACTGCGCCTGAAGGTCCGCGGCCAGTAGCGCCACTCTTGCCCATCGCGGCATCCAGAGGGGTCAGGCCATTTTTGTCTTTGCCCTGAACATCGGCGCCCTGCGTAATCAGATAGGCAACCGCATCATTCCAGCCCCAGCTGGCGGCACCATGCAGCGCAGTACGACCAGTGCTGTCTTGCTGTTTCACATCGCCACCGTGTTTCACCAGCACGACCAGTGCCTGCTGTGACAATTTGTTGGCGAAAGGTGCGGTGTAATCGCCACGGGTATCAGTAGCACCTGAGCCGAGACCGGCCGCCGCCATCACGGGAGTGTAGCCAGCGCGGTTGGGCAGGTTCGGCAGCGCGCCATGCTGCAACAGTAATTCGATCGCCGGCACATCGAAGGATTTGGCAGCACGCAGCAACGGCGTGGAGCCGATGCCCAGCAGGCCATCGGAACCGCGGTCATCCTTGATATGACGATACATCGATTGCAATTTGAGCTGCAGATTGGGATTGGCGCCTTTTTCCAGCAGTATTTGCAGTATCTGCAAACTGGTAGTGGCGTCTACCGAGGGTCGATCCGGATAGCCACCGTGCGGCAAGGTGTTGACGTCCACCGCTGAATACACCGGGTTTTCACCACGCAAACTCCATTTGTCAACGTTGGCGCCGGCTTCCACCAGATATTTGGCGGTATCAAAATGCATATTGATGATAGCAGTCAGCAAGGGCGTGACATTCTCGGCATCACCTTTATCGATGGCAGCACCGGCCTTTACCAACAGACGCACACATTCCAGGCAACCTTCGCGTGCAGCATAGATCAACGCCGTCATGCCCCCCGCCGGCCGCCACTGGAAACGACGCTCGGCCGTTATTTGGCGGTCACGCTCATTCACCATTGAGCGCGAATCGGGATTGCCTCCGGCTGTGAGCAACAGTGCCAGCATCTTTGGTTGCGACTGGGCCGAGGCCCAGATCACGGCGTTCTGGCCTTTCCACTGTTCAATGGCGTTCACTTTGGCGCCGGCTTTCAATAACAGTTGCGCGGTTTCCACATTGCTGGAACGCGCTACCACCATCAATGCGGTTTCACCATCAGCATTGGGTGATTCAGGATCGGCTCCCGCTTTCAGCAGGGTGGCTACAATCTTGGCATCTCCCAACTCTGCCGCTTCTGACATCGCAGAGGCGCCATAGTTGTTGATGGCATTCACTTTGGCGCCAGCCTTGATCAACTTTTCAACCAGCGCCAGATCACCGTTATGCACCGCCCAGATCAGCGGCGTGGTGCCGTTGGATTCCTTGATATTGACATCGGCACCGCTGCTGATGAATTCGAGCGCGGCTTGCTGATTGCCGGCGCGGATGCTTTCCAGCAATGACGCCGCACCCACCGTCGGTGCAAAAGTGAGTGCAGCCAGACTGAGGCAGGCTACCGAAAGTGCTGCACGTTTCATGAACATCCCCTTATACCGCTTCAAAAGTGCCGGTGCTGTCCCCGTGCGATTCCACCGGAATGCCGGCACGTTGCAGCAAGGTCAAATGCAGGTTAGCCAGCGGTTCCTGATTGTCGAATTTCAAATGCTGGTTGCCTTTGATCTTGCCGGCACCGCCACCCAATACCACTGTCGGCAGCGGGTAATGATCGTGGTTGTTGCTGTTCGACATGTTGCCGCCATAAAGGAAAATGGAGTTGTCGAGAATGGTATTCTCGCCTTCCTGCATTTTCGACAACTTGCCCATGAAGCGCGCAAACACTTCAGCGTGCCAGGCTTGCAGCTTGGTCAGCTTGTCCAGGTTGGTGGCGTTGTTGTTGTGATGCGACAGCGGATGGAACGCATCCGGAATGCCGATATGGGTATAGGCCTGGCTGCTCACTTCGGCTGCCATCATAAAAGTCACTACGCGCGTCATGTCGGCCTGGTAAGACAGCGCGATCATGTCGAACATCAGATTGATGTGCTCATCGAAATTGGCAATGCCGACCGGAATGTTGGGCAATTCATACATCGACATGTCGCGCGTTTCCACGTTATGCACTCGCCGCTCGATCTCACGCACACTGTCGAGGTAGCCATCCAGTATGACCTGGTCGGAGGCGCCCAGGCTCTTTTTCAGGTTGCCGGTTTCTTCCCGCACCATGTCCAGCATGCCTTTGTAGTCGTTGGCGATGCGCGCGCGTTCCTGATCGGTGCGGCCTTCACCAAACAGCTTCGCGAAAAATTTCTTGGTGCTGTATTCCATCGGCAGCGGGCTGGTCGGCGAGCTGAATGAAATGGTGTTGCCGAAGCTGCAGCCGTAGGTACCGTCACAGGCCGAGCTGCCGCCTTTTTCTTCGGTGGCTACTTCCAGCGATGGCATCGCCGTGCCCTGACCGATATGTTTGGCCGCCACCTGGTCTGCGGTGATGCCGCCAAAGGGCGCATTGCTGCGACGTGGTGGCACACAGCCGAGCCAGGTACCCGGCGTGATCGCATGCACGGCGCCACTGCGCGCGGACTTGTTGTCGAGGCCGGATACCACCGTCAGGTATTTGCGGTAGGCTTCGAACGGTTTCAGAATTGGCTTGAGATCAAAATCCTTGCCGACGATGTCGGGCGTCATGTTCTTCATGACAGCGCCGTGCGGCAAATAGAAAAAGCCCATGCGTGGTTTGGGCGCCGCTGCGGTTTTGGCAATGGCCGTGGCGGCCGGCACCATCGCATCCAGAAACGGCAGCGCAATGCTGGTACCCAATCCACGTAATACCGTGCGGCGCGACAAATGCTTCTTGGTAATAAACATCAGCGTAACTCCTCGATTATTTGTTGAGCGTCACAGCGCCGGCCTTTTTGGCTTCGTCTTTTATTTCAGTTGGTAACGACTTCATCTGGAATGCAGGACTTTCCACTATCCCCTGCACTATGGTCTCAAAGCGGTAATCCTTGGCGGCAGCCTGTTTCACCACACTGCGCACTATCGGCATGTCGTAATATTCAACCGTGCGCCCAAGCGCAAAGGTCATCAGTTTTTTGGTCATCGCCCAGACAAACTGCTCAGGACGCGACACCAGTGCATTACGCAGATCCTGCGGCCCGGCCACTGGCTGACCGCTGACCAGCTTGCCTACTGCATCAATCGGCGATTGCGCAAAACGGTCGATATCGCGCCACTCACCAATCGAATCAAAATTCTCCAGCGCCAGGCCCATCGGATCAATAACCCCATGACACTGGTTGCAGGTAGGCTGCTTGCGATGGGCCTCCAAACGCAAACGTACGGTAAGCACCACTTCGCCCGGCTTGGTTTCCAGGTTGATTTCCACACCCGGCGGCGGTGCCGACGGTGGTGTGCCGATGATAGCATCGAGAATATAAGCACCGCGCAGCACCGGCGAAGTACGGTTCGGATAGGAAGTCAGCATCAGTACGGCACCTTTGCCGAGCAAACCAAAGCGGCGCGAGTCTTCCAGTGTTACCTTGCGAAATTGGGAACCGCGCACACTGTCGATGCCGTAATGGCGTGCCAGCCGCTCATTCAGGAAAGTCTCTTTGGCAGAGAGGAGGTCAACCACACTGCGATCGGAGCGCAGGATGCTGTCTACAAACAGTGCCATTTCCTGCTTGAACGCATTCTGCAAATCCAGATCGAACTCAGGGAAGATGCGCGGATCCGGCGTGATGGTGCTGACGTCGTCAATGCGCAGCCACTGGAACGCGAAGTTTTTCGACAGGGATTGCGCGCGTGGATCGACCAGCATGCGATGCACTTGCTGCTGCAGCACCTTGGGATCGTGCAACTGGTTTTGCTCGGCCAGCTTGATCAGCGCTTCGTCCGGGCTGCGACTCCACAGGAAGTAGGACAGCCGGGACGCCAGTTCCACATCGCTGACCTGAAACGGTTGCCCGGGCTTGGCGTCGAGCGGCAAGGGCTCGGCCCGATAGAGAAACTTGGTGGAACCCAGCATGGCCATCACTGCTTTCTGGATGCCGGTTTCAAAACCGCCCTGCTCAAGACCACTTTGATAAAACTTCAGCAGCGGCGCCATATCAGCATCAGTGAGCGGACGCCGGAATGCCTGACGTGCGAGCGTAGACACGATTTGTCTGGCACACGGTGCCTGTTCCGCCGTGGTTTGCGGATAACAGGAGAAAATCTTGTTGCGACTCGGCACATCCGGCATGCCGCCCGGATTGAAGGGACCCACCGCCTTGAAGGCCACCACCACCGGAATATTGTCCTGGCCTTCACCCGGGGAGAGCTGGTCCACGATGCGGTCGGATTCGGCATAGGTGCGCGCCGCGAACATCACACCCAGATTGTGGGTGCCGGCTTTGACCGGTACACGGATCTTGGTAAAGCGCTCCTGGATTGCGGTAATGGCAGGTGTCTGGTTCAGATCCACTGCTTCCGCATCGTCATGGCCGCCGAGTGTGGCGCTATACACTTCCTGATCGTCGATGGTCAGCATGAAACGATGTTTGGATTCCAGCCACCAGGTAGGGTAGGAGCGTTGCAGCGAGCCTTCCTGTGAGGCAATTTCAACATTGAATTCGTATTCGCCATCGACCGGGAAAAAATGCTCTGCGGCAAAACCGCCGCGCGTGCCCAACGGCAAGCCGCCGACATGACGGTACTGGTTGGCCAGGCTGGGTGCTTCAAACGATGCCACATCCGGCGGTGGCGCCGCGTCCCCAATGGCCTGGATACTGATGGCCCGCGCCGCCGACAAATATTGTTCAAGAAAAGCCGGGCTCACCTGCAACACGTCGGCGACGTTATCAAAGCCATCGCTGGCAGTATCCGACGGCAGCAAGGCTTTGGCATCCACCTTCATCGCCAGCAGATCCTCGATGGCATTGGCGTATTCCTTGC
This sequence comes from uncultured Gammaproteobacteria bacterium, assembly GCA_903853385.1. Lineage (GTDB taxonomy): Bacteria > Pseudomonadota > Gammaproteobacteria > Pseudomonadales > Pseudohongiellaceae > CAILUG01. Next base: position 84,024 of record CAINTJ010000030.1, on the reverse strand, counting down.
GATTGAGGCGATGCGCCACGATGTGGCCGGGGTTGGCAGTGCCACCGGCAGAGGCCGCATCAATATAGTTTTCCATATGGGCAACGAAAGCATCGATGGTCTTTTCATCGGGGCGCTCGTTGCCGGGCGGCGGCATCAGCCGGCCACGCAATTTGCGGATGGCCGCTTCGAACACCTGCGGGCTTTTAGCGACGTCTTCCGCTTTAAAGCCGTCAAAGTCGACACTGCCGGCCCAATCTTCGGAATTGTGGCATTTCACGCAATAAGTGTTGAGCACACCCCATTGTCCCTCGAGTTCCTTGAGGGCTTTACCGCTGTCCGCATGTTCCGCTGCCGCCAGCATGAGCGGGTTTAATGCCAACCCTGCCAGCACAGCACCACAGGCTATGAACTTCTGCGTCAATTTTTTCATCAGATAAAACCACCCATGTCGTAGGTATGCGCCCACATGCCGCGGTAGGTTTCCTTGATAAACTCTTCGGGATTGCCGAAGCGCGCATCGTATTTGGCAGTAATTTTCTCTTTCAGCATGTCGCGGTCGTTGGAACCTTCTCTTTCGAGTGTTTTCATTACTTCGTACAAATCGGTCAGCATGTCGTGCTGGGCCTGCAAATCCGCTTTCTTCCTGGCAGGGCCGTGATCCGCGATGATGACAGTGCTGTCGTTCACCTTCGCCAGCATCGCCGCGTTGGCCGCGATCAACCCGCCAATCCAGCCACCCGTGGCGCTGTCTGCGATCGGATATTGGTTGTTACTCAACAACCCGCCGGCTACCAGTACATTGCTGTCGGGAAAATACAGCGCAACATCACCATCAGTATGTGCTTGTGGAAAATAAAAATACTGAACGCTTTCGCCACCCAGATCCTGTTTGCCATCAGTATAAAAGGTCTGATCCGGCAATGCCGCCTTCAGCCTGGGCTTGTGGCTGGTGTTGCGCCACTCCACATCAAAGTCAGCGCCAAGCCAGAGCCTGGTATTTTCGTGGGCAATGATTTTGGCGCCGCGCGCATGCACAGCTTCATTCCCGCCAGTGTGATCTTCATGCCAGTGTGTGTTGAACAAAGTACGGATCGGTGTTTTGCCGGTTAGCTCATCTACCAGCTTCAACAAAGCCGGCGCTTGCTCGCGCGTTCCGCTGTCGATCAGTGTGAGCCCCGCATCACCCCGGTAAAGCACCACATTGCCACCCGCACCGGTAATCAAGGTAAGACGATCCGAAAGTTTATTTGCGCCAAGCACTTCGGTGGCAGCAACACTCAGCATGGGCGCGCCAAGCACAGCCAGACCATTGGCAGCAGCAACGCCTTTCAGGAAAAAACGACGGTTTATAGACGATGTAGGCATGGGTCCATTTGCTGAGTGTTTTAAAACAGGCTGCTATGATATTGCAGAGACATTGCCTAATTGTAACGAGTTTGGTGAATTGCGCAGCTTTTCCATTCTACCCCGCACAAAAAACCGTCAAGGCAGCACTGGAAGAAAGTGAACAGCTGCGCAAGCAAGCCCAGCGGCTTGCCTTGCCCGGACACTGGCGACTCAATCCGTACACTTCTTTCTTGCATGGCACTGGCGAGTTCTACCAGATTTTTGAATTACTTAAAGGCGCGCCACTGAATGATTTCGACTTTACTCTGCATCCGGATGACAGGGAAAGTGCTTCTGAAATGGGGCCATGCCATCGGCGAAGCCGAGGATGAGCTGCAAAAATGCAGATCATCCTGCCCATGCAATACTGGAAATCGCAGAAAAAGCCCTGCAGCGAGCCAACAAACATCCCCTGCCGTTCGGGCCTGAACTACCCGGTTACCAGCAGCTCAATGGCCGCCTGGTGAGCCTTCACGACCGGCAACAGCAGGCTGGCATCAACGCAGTCAATATTGTCAGAAGCAGTATGGAACCAGCGATGCTGACCGATGCAGGCAAATGCTTTGTCATAGCCCCGGTCGGTGAAAGTGGATAATTCCCCGGCCTGTGCCCGGATCAGCCCGGGCTTGTCCAAGCCCACCAGCCCGGCAAAGCTCACCTCCACCGCAGTACGCGCCTTTGCTGTTGCCATGCTGGAACGGTCCGGATCAACCGTATCCAGCATCTGTAACTTGCCATCCACCACTTCGGCATCGCGGGCCGCCAGCGTGGCACCGATATGCACCCATAGCGCCGTATTCGCGGGTGAGGGCGCCTGATTGATCACGCGACGGGAACCGGCAAAAAAGTATTCATGCGCACCGGTGTTCATCAGAAATACCGAATGTTGCGGAAATGCTCGCACCAGCCAGGCCGCAATTTCCAGAAATGCCGCCTGGCCGGTACCACGCTCGGCCACACAGTCAAACCAGCCGCTGCGCGGGGTCGACATCGCTATCCATTTGGGTCCACGAGACAGTTTTGCTACGATGTTTTTGCAGGGTTTAGGGGTGGCCGTGCCATAAAGTACCAGCGTTGCCACCGCATTGGTGCGTGCCGCTGCCAGTACTGGCGCGGCCAGGCTGGGAGCGAGGATCGCCAGCGGCACCGGCACAAAGGGCGCGGCATCCGGGCAGTTGAGCGCCACCATTTCACCCGTGGGGCCGGTAGTGACAATGATGATGGCCAGCGCACCGGCTTTGCTTGCATCCCTCACTGTGGCGCCGAGTCCGCGGTCCGGAAACAGCGCGGCATGGCGGGCAAAGGGAGCAATGATGACGGCAATGCGGCCTTTGACATCGCCTACCTTGCCGTCCTCTTCTATTGCCGCCAATCCGGCACGAATGCCATCCGCGCTGGTCACCGTCACTGGCCCCTGCGCATAAACCTCCACGCTGGTTGTGCCGATCCTGAGTTCGGTGGTGTGTTTGACGAAGAATGGCGCCGGAAATTCCGACTCTTCCACCTTGTACCCCAGGCTGCGCAAGCGCTCGGCAGTCCAGCGTGCCGTGGCATTGTCACCGGGGCCGCCGGAAAACTTGGGCCCGAATGCGGCATGAGTCTGCAGATCGGCAGTCAGGCGCTGACTTACCAATAAATCCGTGATTTCCACTCCCTTGGCTGCGGGCAGCATTGGCACCCAGGCGGCAGCTGCGGCCAGCGATACTCCGTGCTGCAACAGCTTTCTGCGTGAAGTTTTCATGACTGGTCACCTGGTTGGCAAACTGGGGGTTGGCACTTGCGGCAAGTTAAAGAAGAATAGGGGGGCAACAATGCACCTGCCACTTGTTACGGATCACTCCATGAAAGTATTGATTACCGGCGCCAACGGTTTTGTCGGCCAGCGGCTTGCCCAACGCCTATTAAAACAGAGTATCAATGGTCGTAGCGTCAGCAGTCTTACGCTGTTAAGCCGGCGTTTCGAAAACCCGCCGGCGGACGCGCGCGTGCGGCTGATCAAAGGTGACATGGCAGATGCTGTGTTACTGCAAAGCGCACTGGCTGATGAACCCGAAGTCATTTTTCATCTGGCCTGTGTGCCCGGCGGTGTCAGCGAAGCCAACTTCGAACTCGGCAAGCATATCAACCAGGATGGCACCGTGGGGCTGCTGGAAATGCTGCGCACTCGCCAATGGCAGGCTCAGTATGTGCCACGGCTGGTGTTCACCAGCTCTATTGCTGTCTATGGCCAGCCCTTGCCGGACTATATTGATGAGAATCTGCGCGCTTGCCCCGGCTTGAGTTATGGCGCTCAAAAGCTGGTAGGTGAAATCCTGATTGCCGATTACAGCCGTCGCGGCTGGCTCGATGGTCGCAGTATCAGGCTGCCCGGCATCATGTCACGCCCACCGGATGATGCCGGCCATGCTTCCCGCTTTTTGAGCGACATCATCCGCAATCTGGCTGAAGGCAAACCCTTCGTATGCCCGGCTTCGCCCCAATCCAGGTCGTGGTTCCTCTCCCATCCCGCCTGCATCGACAACCTGATTCATGCCGCTGAATTGCCTGCGGCGGCGATGAACGCCAGCCGCCAGTGGCAACTGCCGGCCCAGCATATTTCCATGCAGGCATTGGTAACTGGCATTGCACAAGTGCATGGCGAACAGGTGCGCAACCTGATCACCTATCAACCGGATCCAGTGATTCAAGGCATCTATGCCAGCTATCCCCCGTTGCTGACGCCACAGGCCGAAGCAGTCGGGTTCAAGCATGATGGTGACATTCCAACGCTGGTGCGAAGGGCGCTGGAATAGTCTGCGTCACTCCACCACATGGACAGCGGCTTTCCCATGCTAGAACTCGGTCAGCGCAAACATTGGTTGATCTCAGCGTAGCGATCCGGCCCGAAACCACTGCGACTTGATCGCTTCCAGCAACACCATGCTCAGCACGCCAACTCCCACACCAAAAGCGAGATCATCCCCATGCAGTTGGCCAAAATGAAACAGCGATTGCGCCGGTGACCAGAACAACGCCGTTGCCAACACACCACCCACGCCACTCAACAGCACCCACAGCGAACCATTAGGCCGGCCAAAGGCGCGCAGTAACGAGGCGCTGAATGAGCGGTTGACCAGAATCAGCCCCATGTTCACCAGCACCAGACAACTGAATACCAGCGCGCGCACATCGGCCTCTGGCATGCCTGCGCGGGAAGCAAGCACCAGCACCGTGGCGAGAATTGCCAGCACAATGAAGCCCTGCAACAGCGCCCACAGCAAGCGCTTGGGCAGCAGCAGCCGGCTGTCGGGATCACGCGGTGGCCGTTTCATCACATCGTCTTCCTCCTGCTCGGCCTCCAGCACCACTGAGCAGGCGGGGTCGATCACCATCTCGAGAAACGCGATATGGATGGGCGTGAGCATCAGCGGCAGACCCAGCAGCAGCGGCAGCAGTGCCAGCCCGGCTATCGGGATATGCACCGCTACAATGTATTCGGTGGCCTTGCGCAGGTTGTCGTAGATGCGGCGGCCGAGACGAATGGTGTCGACGATGGAGCCGAAATCATCATCGAGCAGCACAATGGAAGAAGCCTCGCGCGCCACATCAGTGCCGCGCCCGCCCATTGCGATGCCGATATGGGCGGCCTTGATGGCCGGCGCATCGTTGACACCATCGCCGGTCATCGCCACGATTTCACCATCGGCTTTCAGGCACTCAACGATGCGCAGTTTCTGTTCTGGCCGGATGCGGGCAAAGATCGAACCCATTTTGACGCGCACCGCGAGTTCCTGGTCAGACAGCGCCGCGAAGGTGCTGCCGTCCAGGACTTCACTGCTGTCGATCCCGGCTTGTTGCGCTATCGCGCGCGCGGTGACCGGATAGTCGCCGGTGATCATCACCACGCGAATCCCGGCGCTGCGGCATTCAGCGACAGCAGCCGGCACGTTGGCACGCAAGGGATCGGCAAAACCGATCAAGCCGGCAAATCCAAACGGCAAGCCGCGCGGCGTGTCTGATAGCGTCAGTGTTGCCGCCAGCAGCGGCGTGTGCGCCACGCCCAGCACCCGCATGCCATCGCGCGCCAGCGCATCCACTTGCACACGCAGCCCGGCCAGCTCGACCGCGGAAAACCCGCACAATTCTGCGATGGCTTCGACAGCGCCCTTGGCATAGGCCCGGCTGCCACTGCCATCGGGTGCAGCCACTACATTGGCAACTGCAAACAAATCGGGACGCAAGCCATAGGCCCGGATCACCGTGCGCGACGCCAGACCGGTCATCTGCGTCGCCAGCCGGGTTTTGGCCAGAACCTGCACCGCCACGTCCATCGGATCGGTTGCACGTTGTGGACAAGCCTGCAGTGCAGTTTGCAAAATCATGCTCGCCTGCTCTGACAACTCACTGTTGGAAGCAGGTGCCCAGCATGCATCCTTGTACGCCAGTGCCACCACGCTCATGCGATTCTCGGTGAGGGTGCCGGTCTTGTCGGTGCACAGCACGGTGGTGGCACCCAGTGTCTCGATGGCCGAGGCGCGCCGCGTCAGCACGCGTGCACGCGAAATGCGCCAGGCTCCCATGGCCATGAATACCGCCAATACCAGCGGAAACTCTTCCGGCATCATCGACATGCCAAGTGCAATGCCACTCAGCATCGCTTCCAGCCAGGAACCGCGCAGCAAGCCAAACAACACCACCGCTACCACGCCGGCAATACCGCCAATGATCGCGAACTCGCGCACCAGACGGCTTATCTGTATTTGCAGATGCGGTTGTTCGGTTTCAATGGCATGCAGTGCGTGGCCGATGCGGCCGATTTCACTGTTGGCACCGGTGGCATGCACGCATGCAATCCCGCTGCCGCGCACTACCAGGGTGCCGCCGCTTACCTGAGTATGGGCTTCGCTGCCGGCCCTGGCATCGGCCGCCTGCGCCGTAACGCCATGAACTTTTCTGACCGGGACTGATTCACCTGTCAGCAATGATTCATCCAGCAACAGGTCGTGGGAAGTTTCCAGCGTGGCATCGGCCGCAACCCGGTCACCCTCGGCGAGCACCAGCATATCCCCGCGTACCACTTCACGACCGGCAATCACTATCCGTATGCCGTCACGGATCACCGTCGCGCGCGGGCTGGCCAGATTGCGTAATGCCTCCAGTACTTTTTCACTGCGTGATTCCTGAATGATGGTGATCAGTACCGACAGGCAGGCGAAGGCGAGCAACAACAGGGCTTCCAGGCGGTCGCCCAGCAAAAAATACACGACACCACCACCAATCAGCAGCGCAAACATCGGCTGCCGCATCACTTCAACCAGAATGCGCCATATCCCACGCTGATCTGCCAAGGGCAACTCGTTGTAGCCTTCTTGCCGGAGTCGTTCTGCCGCTGACGCGGCAGTATGGCCGGCACTGGCTGGCGTCTGATTCACTTCTGTTGGCATGCTATCGCAACTCCACGGTTAGGATGCGGCGCCCGTGTCACTCCAGCTCTGCTTCCAGCAATTCACAGGCGGTAGTGAGTGGTTGCGCGGCAAGGATCCATTGCTGCAACTGGCGACAACGCGAGCGTACTTGCACATCCGAGAGCAAGGTTGCCAGCTTGTCGGCTACAGCTTGCGCCTTGAACTGCGCCGGCGGCAAGCCGTCCCCGGCCCCCAACCTGCGCAAGCGCAAAAGATTATCAGGCTGATCATGCGCCATTGGCATCACCAATTGTGGAAGGCCGGCAGCAAAGCCTTGCGCCATGGTGCCGATGCCGCCGTGATGCACCAGTGCCGCACAGCGTGGCAACAACTGGCTGAACGGTGCAAACGGCACGTGTATTACCGAGTCGGGTAAATTTGACGGGATGTGTTCGGCGAAGCGCGTCAACAACAAGCCCCTGCGCTGCATTTTTCCACAGGCGCCAATGGCTGCTTCGAAGAACTTGCGGCCTTGGCGCATGGCTGAGCCGGGCGTGAACGCTATCGGCGCTGAACCTGCCGCCAGAAAGTTTTCGAGCTCAGGTGACAAGGTGGCAATGCCGCTCTCATCATAAAGCGGAAACCCGGCCAGTCTGGTGTGCTGCGGCCAATCCGGCTGCGGCGCCCCAAACCACGCGGGCCACAGCCCAATGATGCGCTGCGGCGAGTTCCACCACGCCTGCATCACGCGTTGCACCGGTGGCAACCCCAGCTCGTGCCTGAATGCGTTCAGCGTCGGGCAAATGAGAGGGTCTATCAAGGCTCTATCGGCCAGCCAATAGAACAACCTGATCCACCAGGATGGCGCCCACGCCGGCATCAACGCCGGTAGGCCCGGCACCTCATGAACACTACGCAAGACCAGCGGTTGCAACTGGGTGGTGACCAGCGGCACGCCGTGGACTTCCTGCAACAGTCGCGCACTCAGGCACAACGGCGAGGCCACCAAAATAAATCTTTCACGCTGCCAGCGTTGCAGCAACAGCTGATAACCAGGTCGCAGCGTAGACACCATGAACGCTATCACTGCGGCTGGACCTTTGCGCGCGTCCCACAAATCCGGGTGACTGGTAGCATCCAGATAGTCCTGTGCCGTGCCCAGTTCGATAAATTCCAGCTGGTTCTGTTCGATGAGAGCACGGAAAAAGCCGTTGGTGCACACGGCCACCTTGTGGCCACGCGCCCGCATCGCAACCGCAAGCCCGACAATGGGGTGCACATCACCATGACTGCCCATCGGCACGAATACATATGATTGTTGCGGCATGCCAGTCCATGAAAAGCACAAAGCCACGCGAACGTGGCTTTGTTGTTGCTGCGGATAACTACCGCGATCAACTGTCTGTGTAAGGAATCATGCGACCCAAAATGATTACTGTGATCCACACCAGAATCGAAACCAGCGCGATCACCTTGGCGCGGAACGGCGCTTCTTCACCATCGGCCAGTGTCAGCAGTTGCTTGTGCTCACCCAGCCAGAACCATAGCGCATTGATACCGGCAATCACAATCATCACCATCTTCCACTGGAAGCCATAGTTGTAAATGTAGTTGTTGGGATCAGAGGTCATGAAGAAATACCCGGTGATCAGGTTAACGCTGAACGCAATAATCGCCACCGGAATGAACTTCATCGCTTCTTTCATGCTGATGAACTTGGCCAGGCCAAGCACACGGCAATCGATCACCAGCAAGGAGCCGAACATGAACGACAGCCCGATGAAATGCAGGGTTTCGCACAGCGGGAATATCCAGAACTGCTCAATGATCCATTTGTGAACTATGCTGCTTGTGAAAAAGTCAGCTACATCTTGCATCGTCATTTTATAATCCCCTCAGGAAGCTGTGATGTAGGCCATCAACCGGCCGGTGATGACACCAACCAGCCAACTGGTCATGCAAAGTGCAGCAAAAAATTTCTGGGTAAGCTCACTATTGTTGGCGCGCACACTGTTCATGACCACTTTGAGCATCACCCCGCCAAACAGAATCGCACCGATCTTCAACTGGAAAGCCCACTGGAAGAAATAGGTGCTGGCACTGCCGGAAAACAGCAGGATGCCGGAGACGAGATTGATGAAAAACCCGATCCAGCCCACGACAAACAGCTTGTCGAACGCCTGGATGGAAATACCCTTGGCAAAGCCCATTACCCGCATGCACAAGGTAAAGGCAACACCCAGTACCGTGGCCATGCCAATGGCATGTGAAGTCAAGATGGCCGGGTAACCCCACAGCGATTCCCGCTCAAACACCCCAACGGGTCCGTTTTCATACCAGAGTAGTAAATCCATGATCATGATCAGGTCTCTTTTTTTGGTTAATCACTGTATTGGTTGGTCAAGAATTGGCGGCCTTGCTGCCAACATCAAATCATAAAATCAAAATTGGCAGCAATGATGCATATCAATAACGCGGATCGTACATGGCCGCGGTAACTTTCGCGCTGAAATCCGCCGGTAACGGTTCCTGCGTCAGACCGGCGGCGGCGGCGGTTTGCGCCACAGTTACCGCAATTGCGTGAGAAACCTCGCGGATGTCACGCAATGGAGGATAGAGACAGCCTTGCTGGATGCGGGCCGGGCTTACCGCCTGTGCCAATGATTTGGCTGCAGCAATCAGCATGGCATTGGTGATGCGGGTGGTTTTTGATAACAGGGTGCCCAGCCCCAGCCCCGGGAATATATAGGCATTGTTGCCCTGACCCGGGACTTTCAGGCCTTCGCGTACTTGCACCGGGGCAAACGGGCTGCCGCTGGCAAATACAGCTTTACCCTTGGTATAGCCATAGGCTTCTTCCGCAGTGCACTCGGCCTTGGAAGTGGGGTTGGACAACGCGAAAATGATGGGCTGATCGTGAAACAGCGCCATTTGCTCAAGAATTGCCTGGGTAAAGGTACCGCCCTTGGCGGTGGCGCCGATCAAGGCATGGGGTTTGATGTTTTCGATGGCCTGCTCCAGCGTCATCGCCGGCAAGCTGGAGGCAAATGGCGCCGCATGATGCGTCAGCACTTCGCGATCGCGTGTGATCAGGCCTTTGCTGTCACACAAATAGCAGCGGCTGCGCGCTTCTGTTTCAGTCAACCCTTCCAGTTGCATCGCCACACACAACAATTCCGCGATGCCGGTAGCAGCCGAACCGGCGCCGGCAAACAGGAACTTCATCTCGGAAATTTTGGTGCGGGTGATGCGAGTGGCGGCGTAGAAACCGGCCAGTGCCACCGAGGCAGTGCCCTGGATGTCATCGTTAAAGCACAACAATTGATCCTGGTATTTTTCCAGCAAGGCGATGGCGTTGGGAGTGGCGAAATCTTCGAACTGCACCAGCGCATGCGGAAAATTGCTTTTGACGGCGGTAATGAATTCATCGATGAACTCAAAATACTCGGGGCCGCGCACGCGTGGCTCGCGGCGACCCTGATAACGCGGGTCCTGGCGGAAGCGGGCATTGTCGGTACCGACATCCAGCACGATCGGCATGCACTGGCCCGGATCTATGCCGGCACAGGCACTGTAAAGCGCCAGCTTGCCAATGGGGATGCCCATGCCGCTGACGCCGAGATCACCAAGGCCCAGAATGCGCTCACCATCGGTAACCACGATCAGGCGCACATCCTGCTCGAGCCAGTTCTGCATCAGGGTATTGATGCGGCCCTTGTGCTCAATGGAGATATAAAACCCCATGCTCTCGCGAAAGATGTTGGCGAATTCCTGACAGGCCTGGCCTACGGTCGGCGTATAGACGATCGGCATCAGCTCATCGATATGATCAATCAAGAGCCGGTAGTACAAGCGCTCATTGCGTTTCTGCAGGCCGGACAGGAACCGGTATTTGTCGATGTCCTGCGGTTTGCGGCGCAGGTTGTCGATCGACCATTCCACTTGCTGTTCAAGTGTGCTTACCCGTGGCGGCAGCAGTCCGTGCAGGCCATGCTCATCGCGCTCGGCCATGGTGAAGCCGGTGCCTTTGTTGAGACGGGGATTATTGAGCAGTGCAAATGCGTTGGGATTCATGTCGGGTTTTCAAAATGCCAGACAGATCTGGCGGCTTATGTTGTTTTTTTGCATATAAAGGAAGGGGGGCAAGGTTAGCCATACGCCCCCTTTATGTAAAGCCGGCAATACGTAATTAACAGTGAAAGCAAGGCCTTGCATTCTAACCGGCGCCGGCCGAACACTCCTGTTGCGTGCCGACCAGCGACAACACTTGCAGGCTGCTCCTGCCATTGTCCAGATTCAGCACTCCCTTGGCCTGCACTCGCTTGCCAGTCAGCATTTTGATCTGATCTGCCGGCTGCAATTGCTGAACATTGGTCAAGGCAATTGCGCCTGTGCCAGCTGCTGCAGCGTGCGATTGTGCAACCTCACGACTGTCGGTTTCGTCTATCACTCTTACGCGTGTTGGTCCGCTGGCCTGTGTGATCTGGTAATTCTTGTCATTCACTTGCAAGCACCCTACCCAACGCACCATGGCACCCGGTGGCAGTGGCGTGGGGCCGCCTGTACCAACAAACTGCGTGACAGCGAGCTGCTCCTGGGTCAGTTCCTGTGTGCCAGCAGGAAAACCGTTGCTATCGAGCATATAGCTGAGGATGTCGAGATACTGCTGGGGCGCAAGACTGCCGGGGATAGAGTTTCTGCCCTCTTTCGGCATGCGCGTTTGCATGAAGTCGTACAGGCTGAACAGTTTGTCTTCGCGCCAGGCATCAATGAACAGTTCGCCAATAAGCGGTGGCTCGATGCCTTCGCCCTGCAGATTGCCGGAATGACACCCCGAACAGTTGCGGGTGTAGGCACTTTTGCCGCGCTGCACCTGTGCCTTGCTGAACACGCCATCCAGAATCGTCACGCTGTTGTCGGCAAGCAGTTGTGGAGCCAGCAACACCAACAGCACAGCCAATGCGGCTTTCAACATCCGTCTCCCGCAGCCACCAGCGACAATACACCCAGCGTGGCAGCACCTTTTTCACTATTGAACATGCCTTTGGCCTGAACCTTCTTGCCTTGCAACGCGCCAGGCGAAAAGTTTTCAGCGTGTTGCAGCAGGTAGTTTGCTTGACCCATCGCAGTGCTGGCTGACAAGGCCAGCTCCTGCGCAGTGGACTTGTCGGCCGTGCGCACGCGCGCCGGCAATGTGGCGCGGCTCAGTTGCCAATTGCCACCTACCGATTGCAGACAGCCCACCAGACGCACCAGTGCTGAAGGAGGTAACGGTGCAGCGCCTTGCGCGCCCACCACCACAATACCTGCCACCTGCTGCGCATTGAGTTCCTTGCTGCCAGCCGCAAAGCCATTTTCCTGCAGCAGATAGGCCATTACGTCTTGATAGACCGGCGTGCCCAAGGTGCCGGGTTCATCGCCGGGCATTTCGCTGCTGATGAAACCATAGAGGAAGTCCAGTGGGGCTTCGCGCCAGCGTTCAACGAAGTCGAGACCAAACAGCGGCGCCGCATCCGGCTCGCCACCTTCATGGCAATTGGCACAGATCTTCTGATAGGTGCGCGCACCGCGCTGAGCCTGCGCGGCTGTGTAAACGCCATCAAGCGTCGTGGTCTGGGCCTGCACAAGGCCGCTTGCCAACAGGCAGGAAATGAAAAGAAACCGCATCGAAGGTTACCGGAAGCTGTAGGCTGCTTTTACTTTTGCACCACGCGTCCACCGATGGTGCCAGCCAAACGCTCCAGCGGCAGCTTGCGTGCGGTCAACAGTTTTTCCACCAGCTCAACTGCTTCGGCGTTGTAGATGGCCGACTCCATGCCGGTCTGGAAGCCGTCGGCCCAGTCGAGCACGGTATTGCCTTCGAGCGTGCCTGCGCCCTGGAACTGGCCACGACGATTGCTGTGCGCAGCCAGGTCAGCACCGCTGTCGACGAGGAGCTGAATGCCCTGCACGAAATTCTTGTGGGCAGCGCCGTGGATCGCGCGCACCTGATCGGTGTTTTTGGCATTGATATCAATGCCGGACTTGATAAGGATCTGCATGGCTTCCATCGACTCTGCCAGTGAACCTATGTCATGCATAAATCCCTTGGTATAACCGACACCCGCCAGCGCCATCAGCGCAGTGGTGCCATCAGTAGTAGCAATCTTCGGATCGGCACCGTGGGCGAGCAGCAGCTTCATTACTTTCAAATCACCACACAATGAGGCGCGCAGGAATGCGGTAGCGCCGGCTTCATCCAGCCAGGTCGAGCGGATCGAGTTGTGGACCTCTGTATCATCCAGCAGGCGTGCGTTGACGTTGGCACCTTTGGCCAGCAGCACTTCGACAAGCTGGTACATGCCATTCATGTCGACGTACGGATTCGGCATCGTGCCTTTTTCCGGCGAACGCATTTTTACCGCCATGTAGAGCGGATTCCAGCCACGATCATTGGCCAGGTTCACATCAGCACCGGCATCGATCAGCAGTCTGGCGATTTCGATATGAACATTCTGTACGGCAGTCAGCAGTGACGTGTGGCCACCGGCTGATTGCTGGTTGACGAGTGCATGGTGTTTCAGCAGCACCTTGACAGTCTCAATACCGTCTTCGCGCGTGGCCAGCATCAGCGCATTGAGCCCGCCGGTGGGTGCCGAGGGGCCGCGCCGGGCTGCGGTGACCACGGTATTGTCACGCGCATTGGCATTGGCACCGCGTTCAAGCAACAGCTGCACAACGTCAGCGTGATTCTGTTCGGCAGCAAACAGCAACGCGGTGGCGCCACGATAGGCGTCTTTGTCATCCGGTTTGGCACCGGCATCCAGCAGCACCTTCACTGCTTCGACGCTGCCGGAACGGGCCGCGAACATCAACGGGGTTTCTTCATTCTGCAATATCGTGGCTTTGGCATCGGCGCCAGCTGCGAGCAAGACTCGCAACATTGCCGCGTTGCCATTAACCGCAGCCAGATACAACGGTGTTGCACCCAGCCGCGTGGCGGCCTTGGCATCAGCACCGGAGGCCAGCAGCGCTTTGGCAGTCGCGAGATTGTCCCAATACACCGCCCAGTGCAGCGCCGTACTGCCGTCACCTTGCGCAACTTTCACATCGGCTTTTTCCTGCAGCAGTTTCTGCACGACCGGGAAATTCTTTTGTTCCGCCGCATCTGCCAGCGGCGACTGCGCCAGCGCCTGCTGGGTCAATACTGCAAGTCCACCGATGAAAGCCAGTGCCAGTCGCGTCTTCTTGAATTGCATTTTTCTACTCCGGAATTGGCTGCTCAGCCCAGCGAGGTCGCGCGCGTGCTGTCGCCGATGCTGGTCTTGTCGATGCCGTACATGTGCAACAGGCTCAACAGGAGGTTCGCGGTCGGGCCGGTGTCGGCAAGATTGAGCTGTTTCGGTTTGTGGCGACCCGTGGCGCCGCCCACCAGCAACTGGCCGACGTTGACATGGCTGTGCTGGTTGGCATTGCCCATGTTGCTGGTCCACAGTACCAGCGAGTTTTCGAACAAGTTGCTCTCGCCATCCGGTGACTGTTTGAGCTTGTCGAGGAAGTAGGCAAGGGTTTGCATGTGGTAGCGATTGATCTTGGCCCAGTCTTCGCGGCGTTTGGGATCTTCACCGTGATGCGAAGAGCTGTGGTTGGCGGTGGTAACACCAGAACCCGGATAAGAAGTACCGCTTTCGTCACGACAGAACAGCAGCGCGGAAACGCGGGTGATATCGGCCTGGAATGCCAGCACCTGCAAATCCCACATCAGCTTGATCTGGGCGTCGATTGATTGTGGCGGTGCAAATGGAATTTCCATGGTCGGTGCAGCGGAAGTGCTTTGGGTGGCAATCTGCAAACGACGCTCCACTTCACGCACGTTTTCCAGATAGGCATCCATTCTCAGTTTGTCGCCGGCAGGCAGCGTTTTTTTCAGGCTGCCGATCTTGCCGGTAACTGCATCGAGAATGCTGGCGTTGGCCAGACGACGCGCCTGCCTTTCTTCCGGCGTTGCGCCATCGCCAAACAGGCGTTCGAACACTACCAATGGATTCACTTCATGCGGCAGCGGTTTGTTGGCACCGGCCCAGGAAATGGAATTCGAATAGGCACAGGAATAGCCCCAGCCGCACACACCGGTGTTGGAGCCCGGATCTTCGATGCCAAGCTGGATCGACGGCAGCAAAGTGCCCTGACCGTATTTTTGTGCAATGAACTGATCAACGCTGGTGCCGCACTGAATGTCAGCGCCACCGGTTTTCTTCGGTGCCGCGCCGGTCATCGAAGCGGCAGCGCGCGCATGATCACCGCCGCTGGTGCCGGGCGGTGGCATCGATGAAGTCGCATCAAGACCCGAGCAAATCGTCAGCTTGTCCTGGAAGGGTGCCAGCGGGGCATGCACGAAGCCAAGGCCAAGGTTGCGGCCTGCAGTCGGGGCAATCTCCGGGCGTCCATCCTGCCAGTAAGTGGGTGACCAGCCATGCGAGGAAAACACACCCACAAAACGCGGCACGGGATTGGCCGCAGTTTGCGCCAGTGCCGTACTAGCCGGCACCATCGCATCCAGAAACGGCAACGCTATTGCAGCACCTGCACCACGCAGAACGGTCCGACGTGAAAGATATTTTTTGGTAATAAACATATCTGCTCCCCTCTTGCCTTTATTCGGTTTACAAGCCGGCCGTCGTTACAGCCGGCTCGGCACGCTGATTCATCTGGAACGGCTTGCTTTGCACTACGCCCATTACCAACGCCGAGAAATGGTTGTCGTTGGCACCTGCTTCACGCACGATGCTGCGCACCACCGGCATGTCGTAATACTCAACGCCGCGTCCCAATGCATAAGTCAGCAAGCGTTCCGTCATCGTCTGTACAAACTGCGGCGAGTAATGCATCAGGGCTTTACGCAATTCAGACGGTCCATCGAAGTTCTGGCCATCGACCAGCGTGCCGGTGGCATCCAGTGTGCGGCCGGTGTCGGTGCTGCGATAGCGACCGATGCGGTCAAACTTGTCGAGCGCAAAACCGATCGGGTCCATCATCTTGTGGCAGGAACTGCAGGCCGGATTCTTGCGATGTTGTTCCATGCGTTCGCGCATCGTCTGTGGCCCGGCGGCAGGATTATCGCTGACTTCCAGTGCTGGCACATTCGGCGGCGGATCAGGCGGCACTACGCCGAGAATGTTCAGCAACACCCACTTGCCACGCAATACCGGTGAGGTGCGGTCGGCGACAGAGCTAACTGTGAGGATGCTGCCCTTGCCAAGCAATCCGCGTCGCATGTCCAGTTCCGGCCCGAGTTCAACGCGGCGGAACTGGCTGCCATAGACCGCAGGAATGCCGTAGTGGCGCGCCAGCCGCTCATTGACGAAAGTGTAGTTGGCGTCGAGCAGTTCGGTGACATTGCGATTCTCGCGCATGATGCTGGCGAACAGCATTTCGGTTTCAGTACGGAAGGCCTGGCGCAGGTTGTCGTCAAAGTCAGGGAACAAATCTGCTACGGGCGATGCCGACTGCAAGTTGCGCAGCTGCAGCCATTGGCCGGCAAAATTGCTGACAAGCGCATCGGAGCGCGGATCAGCCAGCATGCGCTCAACCTGTTTCTGCAATACCCCGGCAGTGCGCAGCTTGCCCTGGGTCGCCAGATTCAGCAGTTCGGCATCAGGAGCCGAACTCCACAGGAAGAACGACAGACGCGATGCCAGTTCCAGCTCACTGACAGCAAAATATTTTTCGGTGTTGTTGGCCGGCTCACCTTCCATGCGATAGATGAATTCGGGATCCGACAGAATGAATTGCAAGGCGCGCTGAATACCGCTTTCAAAATCACCGCCTTTGCGTCCTGCTTCGAAGAACGCCATCAATTGCTTGGTATCAGCATCCTGCAAAGGACGGCGGTAGGCTTGCGTTGCCAGCTTGCCGACTATCGTGCGGGCACAACCGCTTTCCTGATCACTGTTGGCGGGATAGCAGGAAAAAACCTTGTCGCGCGACGTGGTGTGCTGCGGACGTTTGGCGTTGAAGGGACCGCTGATGGCCATCGCATTCACATGCGGTGCAAAGGTGAAACCGACCACATCCTGTGTCAGCGTGGTACGTTCGAATTTCTGGTTGAAGTCATTGCTTGGCATGTGGGTGCGTGCAAGGAAGCTGAGTCCTACTTTGTGCAGCCCGGCAGTGACAGGCAGCTTGAATACAAAACGCTCATCAGTCATGTTGCGTGGATTTTCCTTCGCCACATCCCACACCTTCACCTGCTTGCCGTCGATCGCCAATTCCAGTTGCTCGCCTTCAGCAGCGCCGAACAAGCCACCGGCATTGGACCGCACCGGAGTCCAGTTGAATTTGTAATCGCCGTCTGCAGGAAAGTAGTAGTCAACCTGTAGACCACCACGCGTACCGAACGCCAGCCCTTCCTGATGACGATTTTGTGAATAGTCAGGCGGCGCATGGAATTCCTTGCTGGTGGCAGCCAGCTCGTGACCGAGCGCCAGACGACTGATAGAAGCGGCCGCTGAAACGTAGGCTTCGATCAGTGCCGGTGAGGAGCTGAGCGAGCCGGCAATGTTGTCAAAGCCATAGCTGGTGTCATCAACCGGCAACAGGCCGGCGGGGTCCACCTGCAGACTCAACAGATCACGCACCGCGTTGGCATATTCCTGCCGGTTCATGCGGTGTGCTCCGGGCGGAACCAGTACCGGTGCCTTCTGCCAGGCTGCATCCAGCTTGCTGGCCAGCGTGTTGATGAAACGGGCATGGTCTGCCGCATTCAGGCGAGGTTTGCCTGGAGGAGGCATGACACCGGCACCGAGTTTACGAATTATTTTTTCGCCGGTCTGGGCTTGTTTGCCCGCTTGGGCAAAATCAAAGCTGTCCAGATCAAGACCACCAAAGAGATCATCGCCGTTGTGGCATTCACTGCAGTAGGTGGTGGTCAGTTTCTGCAACTCGGCATCACTGGCCAGCGCTTGTGCAAAAACGGGAGCACTGAGGGACAGACCGAGCAAGCCAGCCCACAGCGCAGTGCCAGTCGCTGTTCTGCCGAGCACCCGGCGCAAACTTGATGACGAACCGAATTGCTGACCCGAACCATGCGGTACTGCGCACCTTGATTTTGAAACTACCACGCACTCTTCCTCATGCTATGAATCTGCAGCACTGGCAGACGGGCTCCATTATGCCCACACAATTATGAAAATAATTGGAGTTAACTGTTCATATCCGCTGCTAGTTGCTCCCGCTCACCTTGCAGCGCCCCAGGCTCAGGTCGGCGTGGCTGTGCTCCCTAGGCATTGCTTGATAAAGCCTGCAATATCAATCAACTCGTCCGGACTCACGGTATGCGCCATCGCATAGGTGCGAAACACCGGGCTCAAGCCCATGTGTTCAAGATTGCGGCGGCTATTGCGCCCCATGGTGATGGGCACCACGGAATCGAGCGTGCCATGGCAAATCAGCACCGGAATTCCGGCCTGGGCCTGATTAGCCACCACGGTGTCAAAAGTCGGGAAATAGGTGGAAAGCCCCACAATGCCTGCCAATGGTCCGCTATAGCTCAGCCCGGCGTGATAACAGACCGCGCCGCCCTGCGAAAAACCCACCAGCATGATTTTATGGCTGGGCACGCCGCGGGCGATTTCCCGCTCTATCAAGGCCTGCACCTGCTGGGCCGACAGGATCAATTGGGCGCGATTGAACTGGCGCTCTTCACCCAGACGCATGATGTCGTACCAGGCTGGCATCTCGACGCCACCATTCAAGGTCACCGGCAACAGCGGCGCATGCGGCAGCACAAAGCGGATCGCCAGCTCGGCAGGCAGGTTGAGCGCCGGCACCACCGGCTCGAAGTCATGACCATCGGCGCCCAGGCCATGCAGCCAAATGACGCTGGCGGTGGCGGGAGTGGCAGGTTCAATTTCAACGCAGGGAAGCAGGTCAGCCATGGCAGGGATCGCAGTCAATTTCAAAGGGCGCATTCTAGCGCCAAGCCCCTTACAATCCTGAGTGTCTTTTACACGAATACTTCAGGAGCAGCGTTATGTCCCCCTGGTTTCCGCCTCGCTGGCCCGCGCAGGATCCTGACCTGATCCAGCTCTATACGATGAATACCCAGAATGGCCAGAAAGTCAGCATCTGCCTGGAAGAAATGGACCTGCCGTACGAGCCGCATACCGTCAACATCACCCAGGGCGACCAGTTTGATGCCGACTACGTGCGGCAGCTGAATCCCAACGGCAAGATTCCCTCCCTCATGGATCCGCACGGCCCCGAAGATGAGCTGGTCTATCTGATGGAAAGCAATGTGATCCTGCAATATCTGGCTGACAAAACCGGCCGCTTCTTTCCGCGCACCTACCGCGCCCGCCTCGAAGGCATGCAGTGGATGAACTTCCAGGCCGCGCATATCGGGCCGATGTTCGGGCAGCTCGGACACTTCTTCAAATTCGCCAAAGACAAGACCGGCGACACCTATGCCGTCACGCGCTACCTCAATGAAAGCAAGCGTCTGCTGGCAGTGCTGGAACAACGGCTGCAGCAGCGCGACTACCTGATCGGCGACTACAGCATTGTCGACATGGCCACGGTGCCGTGGGTGGAAGGACTGGAGCATTATTACGGGGCCGGTGCAGCGCTGGAGCTGGCGGCACTGCCGAATGTGAGCGGCTGGCGCCAACGGGTTACGGCGCGGCCGGCCTACCAGCGTGGCAAGGATGTGGGCAGGATCAGCTGAGTTCCCTTGCAAAGGTCGCACCCTGCCACCAGATAAGTGCCATCCATTCTTCCCGCTTACTCCCAGGAACACCGCATGACTACTACCCTGTTCTCACCACTCAAACTGGGCGACCTCGAGCTGCCCAACCGTATTTTCATGGCCCCGCTCACCCGTGCCCGTTCCGGCCCGACCCGCGTGCCCAATGCGTTGATGGCGGAGCATTACCGCCAGCGCGCCAGCGCCGGCCTCATCCTGACCGAAGCCACCGTGGTGTCAGCCCAGGGCATTGGCTATACCGACACGCCCGGCATCTGGTCGGCTGAACAGATAGAAGGCTGGAAACTGGTTACCCGCGCGGTGCACGACGCCGGTGGCCGCATTTTTATGCAGCTATGGCATGTGGGCCGCATCTCGCATTCATCTTTTCTGAATGGTGCACTGCCGGTCGCACCCAGCGCCATCGCACCCGCCGGTCTGGTCAGCCTGCTGCGCCCGGAAACTCCCTATGAAGTGCCACGCGCACTGACGCGTGAGGAACTGCCCGGCATCGTTGAGTCGTTCCGGCTCGGCGCTGCCAATGCCAAAGCCGCCGGCTTTGACGGCGTGGAAATCCACGGCGCCAACGGCTATCTGCTCGACCAGTTCCTGCAGGACAAAGCCAATCAGCGCACCGATGATTACGGCGGCAGCATCGCCAATCGGGCACGCCTGATGCTGGAAGTAACCGATGCTGTCATCAGTGTGTGGGGTGCCGAGCGTGTGGGCATGCATCTGGCGCCGCGCGGCGATGCCGGCGATCTGGGCGATTCCGACCGGCTTGGCACCTTCAGCCATGTCGTCCGCGAATTGAGCAAGCGCAAGCTGGCCTTCATAGCGGTACGTGAAAAACAGGCCGCGGACAGCATTGGCCCCCAGCTGCGAAAACTGTTCAGCGGCGTCTATGTGGCCAATGAAGGTTTTGATCTGGCCAGTGGCAATGCGGTGCTGGCCGCAGGCGATGCCGATGCCGTGGCCTATGGCAAACTCTTCATCGCCAATCCGGATTTGCCGCAGCGTTTTGCAGTGGGCGCCGGGCTCAATGAGGTCAACTTTCCAACACTGTATGCCGCCGGCGAGATTGGTTACACCGACTATCCGGCACTGCCCTGATTCACACGCCTTGCTGCAACAGCCACTGTTTCAATTGATTCAGTGGCAACGCGCCTGACATGCGCGCCACTTCGTGCCCCTCACGAAACAGTATCAGCGTGGGGATTGATTGAATGTTCCACAGTCCGCCGAGCTTGGGTTCTGCTTCCGTGTTGAGCTTGGCAAAGCGCAGCCGTGGCTCCAGCTGCTGCGCGGCTGCCGCAAACACTGGCGCAAAATTTTTGCAGGGTCCGCACCAGGGCGCCCAGCAATCGACCAGCACCGGCACAGAATTGTTGGTAATGACCGCCGTCACGTTGAAAGACGACAGTTCCAGCGGCTGACCCTGCAAAATCTGCTGCTTGCACTTGCCGCATTTGGGTTGGTCGCCCAGGCGGTCGGTGGGCACGCGGTTGGTGGTAGTGCAGAAAGCGCAGGTGAGAGTGGTGGTGGACATAGCAAGCTCGTGTTCTTTGGCAGGCACAGACTATCTTAGCGCCATCTTGTAGTAATGCGGACATACGGCAATTGCCACGGATCAATAATTACGTGAACAACAATGATTTCCCCATCCATGTAGTGCTACCGGCCATCAGGCAGGCATTGGCTACGCACACCCGTCTGGTGCTGGAAGCGCCGCCCGGCGCCGGTAAAACCACGCAGGTGCCGCTGGCCTTGCTCAATGAGCCGTGGTGCGCCGGCAAAAAGATCCTGATGCTGGAACCGCGCCGCGTGGCCGCGCGCGCGGCGGCGATGTTTATGGCGCAGCAGCTGGGTGAACAGGTGGGCGACAGCGTGGGCTATCGCATCCGCTTCGACAACAAGGTGTCGGCACGCACACGCGTGGAAGTGGTGACCGAAGGCATCCTGACGCGCATGATCCAGGACGACCCGCTGCTGGAAGGCGTGGGCGCGATCCTGTTCGATGAATTCCATGAGCGGCATCTGGCCGGCGATCTCGGGCTGGCGCTGGCGCTGGATGTGCAGGGCAGTTTGCGCGACGACCTGCGGCTGGTGGTGATGTCGGCCACGCTGGACGGCGAGCGGCTCACAGCGTTTCTGGATGCGCAGCGCATTACCAGTGCCGGCCGCAGCTATCCGGTGCAGATCGACTACTTCCCGGCGCAGCGGGAGGAAATGCTGGCACTGCATGTGCGGCGCGCGCTGGAAGACGCACTGCACAAGCATGAGGGCGATATGCTGGTGTTTCTACCCGGCCAGCGCGAAATCAACGAGGTGGCACGCCAGCTGGAGCGTGAACCGTTCACGCAGTGCCGCATTATTCCGCTCTATGGCGACATGCCGATTGAACAGCAGAGCGCTGCGCTGGCGCCTGATCCCGACGGCAAGCGCCGTTTGATACTTGCCACTAATCTGGCCGAATCCTCCGTCACCTTGCCAGGCGTGCGCGTGGTGGTGGACTCCGGTCTCGCACGCGAGCCGCGCTTTGATGCCAACTCCGGCTTTTCGCGGCTGGAAACCACGTCAATTTCGCAAGCCTCCGCCGATCAGCGCAGCGGCCGCGCCGGCCGCGTCGCGGCCGGCTGGAGTTACCGGCTGTGGCCGAAGTCGCAGCGGCTGGAACTGGCCCGCACTGCCGAGATCTCCAATGTCGATCTGGCCGGCCTCGCACTGGAACTGGCCGCGTGGGGCAGCAGTGCGCTGCGCTTTGTGGATGCCCCACCCGCCGGCACATTTGCCGCCGCGCAGGATTTGCTGCAAACGCTGGGGGCGCTCGATGACAGCAAACATCTGACCGCACTCGGCCAGAAAATGTTGACGCTGGGTACGCATCCGCGGCTGGCTGCCATGTTGCTGTGCACGCACTCGCCGGTCGAAACTGCGATCGCCTGCGACCTGGCCGCACTGGTGGATGCGCGTGACCCCCTGATTGGCTATCGCGGTGACGACTGGCAGCGTCGCTGGCAGGCACTCAATGACCAGCGCCACCATCGCACGCGCGATCCCGCCAGTCCCGGTGTTGCGCGCGGCGCCGTGGCCGCCATTGAACAAACCGCCACGCAGTGGCGCCGGCGTGTGCGCGTGGATGCCAAACCTCCTGCGGATTTTTCTGCCCGCGCGCTGGGCGATGTGCTGGTGCATGCCTATCCCGACCGTATCGCACGCCAGCATGCCAGCGCGCGTAACCGTTACCAGCTCAGCAACGGCCGCATGGCCAGGCTGAATGATGACAGTGCGCTGCTGGGTGAGCCCTGGCTGGTGGCCAGCGAACTGCGCTTCGACAGCAAAGACAGCCTGATTCTACGGGCAGCACCGGTGGACGAAACCCGCCTGCGCGAAGATTTTCCGCAGCGCTTTGTCGAAGCCGACCTGGTGCGCTGGGATGACGCCAGCCGCTCGCTGATTGCCCGGCGTGAAATCCGCTTTGACCAGATTGTGCTGAGTTCAAAACCGGCTGGCCGGCCTGATCCGGCCCTGGCCGCACAAGCCTTGTGCGATGCTGTCGCCAATTATGGGCTGGCCTGCCTGCCGTGGAGTGAAGCGCTGCAGCAATGGCGGCAGCGCGTGCAATGTTTGCAGCAATGGCTGCCCGAGCTGGATTTGCCGGCAGTGGATGACACCACCTTGCTGGCCACGCGTGAGCAGTGGCTGAAGCCGGCGTTTGTTGGCAAAACCCGCCTGGATGCATTAAGCACCGAAGAACTCGGCGAAGCCCTCAAAGCCGGCTGCGACTGGCATAGGCGAACATTGATCGACACCCATGCGCCGCAACGCATCACCGTGCCATCCGGGCTGGAACGCAGCATTCATTACGAGGCTGGCGCCCCGCCAGTGCTGGCGGTAAAACTGCAGGAGCTGTTCGGCCTCGCCACCACCCCGCGCATCGCCAACAACAAGATCGCGCTGACACTGCATTTGTTGTCACCCGGCGGCAAACCGCTGCAGATCACACAAGACCTGCACAGCTTCTGGCAACGCACTTACCCTGAAGTCAAAAAGGAAATGAAAGGACGCTACCCGCGCCATCCGTGGCCGGATGATCCGAGGAGCGCGCAAGCAACCCACAGAGCCAAGCCAAGAGGGACATGAACCCGGACTTTTTATTTCGCGCTGCTCAGTTATTATCCGGTTCAGCATTGCCAAGCCGGCGGGCTCCCCATTCATACTCAAGAGGCTCAAACTGATGGACATGCATTCGCTCACGATTGCCGACCGGCTGAAGGGGCTGCGTGAAGATATCCAGGCCGAGCACACGCTGATAGCCGGCCGGGTCACCTGGTATGTGACGTCGCAGGCGTTTCTGCTCACGGCTTATGCCCAGTCCTGGAATGCCAACTTCGTATGGCCGCAATTCTTCCATGACACGCTGCCGCTGGCTGCCATCGCGCTGTCGGCCGTGATTCTGGCATCGACCTATGCAGCAACCTGGGCGCAGGATGCCTATCTGCGCGAACAGGCAGCACTGGTAGCGCGGCTGAAAACGGAAATGACGCTGTCGCCGACCGAAATGCTCGCGCTGGACTCCTACCAGCACACCATGGTCGAACATCGCACCAGCGCCGCCGGACGGGTGATCGGCGGACGCATCCACGCGCTGGTACGCATCACGCCGCTGGTGTTGCCGCTGGGTTTCTCCCTGCTCTGGCTGTATGCTTATTTTTTTGCGCCGCACCTGCCGGGATAATTCCAACCAGTCCCGACCACTTGTCAACGCGACCAGTCACATGATGACCCTGCTGCCCCAACACGGCTTTGTGCAACCCGCGATACTGGTCTTCGTTTCATACGGCCTGCGCTACCTGGTGTTTGCTGCTATTGCATTTTTCAGCGTGGACCCGTCCCGCCATCCCCGCATCGGCTACAACAGTCTGGAGCGCCCGGCCAACTTCAGCCTGCCACTGAATATCCGCCGCGAGTTGAAGCAAGCGCTGCTCACGCTGACTGCGTTCACGCTGATCGTTGCCGTGCTGTTTGGCTACGGGCTTATTGGATCGAGCCGGCTTTACTACCAGATCAGTGACCATCCGCTGTGGTGGTTTTGGGTGAGCATTCCGGTGATGATCCTGCTGCATGACACTTTCTTCTATTGGTTGCACCGGGCCATGCACAGCCGCTTGCTGTTTGAACTTTGCCATCGCCCGCATCACGAGTCCCTGTTTCCCACCTCCTTCACTGCCTACAGCTTCGGCTGGCTGGAAGCGTTCGCCGAGGGCATCAGTGTGGTAATCATCGTCTTTATTATTCCTGTGCATCTGCTGGCTTTTATGATTTTCCAAACCATCGCCATTGCCTACAACGTCTATGGTCATTGCGGCCGGGATTTCCTGCCCCCATCGGCGCGCCACCATTGGCTGGGGCGCTGGTTCAATACCTCCTCACTGCATGCGCATCATCATCGTTACGGCCATGGCAACTACAGCTTCTACTTCACATTCTGGGACCGGATGATGGGAACGCTCAGGCCGGCACCTCACTCCTTGTAGAACGTAAACTCGATTTCCACCCGCCCTTGCAGCGGCAGAGCCGCCACCCCGATCGAGGTGCGCGCCGGCGGTGCCTGCGGGATGTTGTTGAACACCTGCTCCCAGGCCGCGTTGATCTCACTGAATTTGTCCATCTCGGTGGTAAAGATGCGGGCAATGGCGAGATGTTCGAAACCGAGTCCGTATTCCTGCATCAGCACCTGGGCGTTGGCCAGAATCGTGACGGCTTGTGCTCCTACGGTCTCACCTACCATCGCACCGGTCTGGCGATCCTGCGCCAACAGGCCACTGAAATAGTAGTGCGGGCCCACTTTCACCACATGGCTGTATTTAAAGGCGGGTTTGGCGAGGTTTCGGGACAGTGTGGCCTGGCGCATGGCGGTTACCTGCAGTGTGGGTAGGGGCTTCATTCTACCTGTCACCGGCAGTGCTGATCAGCCTGGGCTATAATTGGCACACGCTATAGCCAGAGTCTGCCCATGCGCACCATTGTTTATCCCGGCACGTTCAATCCGATTACCAACGGCCACACCGATCTGGTGGAGCGCGCGTCCCGTATTTTCGACCATGTGATCGTCGGCGTCGGTACCAGCACGCAAAAGGCCAGTCGCATGTCGCTGGACCAGCGCGTGGACTTGTGCCGTACCGTGCTGGCGCATGTGCCCAATGTGGAAGTGTGCGGCTTTACCAATTTGCTGACGGAATTCATGCGTGCCAAAGGCGCCACCTTGATTTTGCGCGGCCTGCGCACCGTGGCCGACTTTGAATATGAGTTTCAATTGGTGGGCATGAACCGCGTGCTGGCGCCGGAAATAGAAACCGTGTTTCTGGCGCCGGCGGAACATTTGTCCTACATCTCGTCCACGCTGATTCGTGAAATCGCCACCTACGGCGGCGACATCAGCAAGTTTGTGGCGCCGGCGGTAGTGGCTGCGATGCGCGCTGAACTGGCCAAAGGCTGAGCCCGTGGCGCTGATCATTACCAGCGACTGCATCAACTGCGACGTGTGTGAACCCGAATGCCCGAATCATGCCATCTATATGGGGCCATTGATTTACGAGATTGATCCGCAGCTGTGCACTGAATGCGTCGGCCATTTCGACCAGCCGCAGTGCGTGGCAGTGTGCCCGGTCGCCTGCATTCCGCTGGATCCGGCCCACGAGGAAACCCGCGAACAGTTGCAGGCCAAATATCAGCGCATCATCAGCCTTGCGGTGTAATCCACCCGGCTCCAGCGGGTTTTCCCTTGTTCAACTTTGGCAACGTGGGCAGTAGACCGTTGCTCTGCCGCCCAGTCTTGAATCCTTCAAGGGTGTCGCACAATTCACGCAGGGCTGGCCTTCACGACCATACACCTGCAGCGTTTGGCTGAAATAACCCGGCTTGCCGTCGCCCCCCACAAAATCACGCAAGGTCGTGCCGCCAACTTTGATGGCTCGATCCAGCACGGTTTTGATTTCACGGACCAGCGATTCACAGCGTTCGATGGTC
Source organism: uncultured Gammaproteobacteria bacterium (assembly GCA_903853385.1). Classification (GTDB taxonomy): domain Bacteria; phylum Pseudomonadota; class Gammaproteobacteria; order Pseudomonadales; family Pseudohongiellaceae; genus CAILUG01. The sequence continues at coordinate 57,522 of CAINTJ010000030.1, read as the reverse complement.
ATGCTGCCGGCCTTGCACAGCGGATCAATGCCGGCGGCAAACAACGCTTCGTTGGCGTAGATGTTGCCCACGCCAACTACTATGTGGCTGTCCATGATGAAAGTCTTGATCGGGGTGGTGCGCCCTGCGCATTTTCCCAACAGATAGTCAGCGGAAAAATCGTGGCTCAAGGGCTCCGGCCCCAGCTCAGCCAGCAAAGCATGTTGGTAGGGATCGCCCGTGATCCACAAAATACAGCCGAAACGACGCGGATCGTGAAAACGCAGACAGCGACCACTGGCCAGCACCAGATCCACATGATCGTGTTTCTTGAGCGGCTCACCCACCACCGCCAGTCGCAAGCTGCCCGACATGCCCAGATGAATGAGGGCAGTGCCTTTGCGCGTGCGCAATAACAGGTATTTGCCGCGCCGCTCAATTCCCGACACGGTCTGGCCGGCAAGCTCGCTGGCCAGACTGGCCGGCACTTCCCAGCGCAGGCGTGGCTCGCGTACCACCACCTTCATGATTTTGCGGTTCAACAGGTAAGGCAGAATGCCCCTGCGGGTGGTTTCTACTTCAGGTAATTCAGGCATTGGACCTCCCCACTGCTATAAGTCCTGCGCGCACTTTTACCCTAAATACCCGGTGGTGTCCGGTTAAGTCCGGGTTAAGGGCCGGCCACCTAAGTTGGCGGCTGGCTTACTGCTTGTCCCCGGCTCTGCGGGGGTGTTGACCTGATCGCGCTTAAGTCAGAGCATAGCCGCCAGGTCAGTTTTTCTGAATCAGACTTTACACTTATCTGTCTGTATCGCCAAAGTCTGTACCGCCATCTGGAGACTGCCATGCCCCTTCCTTCATTCACCACTCATTCACGAGGGTGCCGCTTGGCGCTGGGGCTCTTGCTGGCCGTGCTGGTAAGCAGTTGTGATGATCCGAAGAAACAGGACACCAGCAGCTCGCCGCCGGCCATGCCGACTACTTCGCCGTCGTCGGCGTCGGTGCCACCACCGGCCTCGTCAGCCAAAGCTTCCAGCAGTTCTGCCAGCCAAAGCGCTGCGATCCCGGAAAGTTCGCAAGCGCCCGTCAGCGTAAGCGCCAGTTCGGGTGCGAGTGAAAGCTCCAGCAATGCAGGCGCTGCCGCCAATGCCGCCGCCGGGGGAGCGCAAGCCGCAGCAAGTGCCCAAGGCGTCGAGGCTGCGGGTGGACAAGCAGGCACACCGGCTACCCAGTCCACCATCGGGGCTACAGGTCAGAAGGGCGCAGCGGGTACTGCGTCGGCCACTACCGCCGGTGGACCCAAAGGCGCGACCGGGGCTCAACAGGCGGGTGCCGGTGGGCCCAAAGGCGCTGCGGAAACTCAACCAGCAGCGGCCGGCGGCAAGTCTGGCTCGCAGGGCGCAGCAGGTGGTGCAACTGCCACTGCGGGTGGCGGCACGGCCGGCACCCAAGCAGGAGGCAACGGTGAGCAAGCTGGCGATCCCTTCGCCGGACTCGGGGGTGCAGGCGCAGCAGTGTTGACTGCGGCCGAACGCCGCGCCGCCCTTGATGCGCGCCTGGAAAAAAGTTACGGCACTTTTGATGGCATGATCATCTCTTCACGTCAGGGTGCAGACGGTGCCGCCAACAGCGCGGGCAGTAAAGTGATGGGGGCGGCTGGGGGCGGCAAGGGGGAACAAGGCGAAGGCAGCGGGGCCGGCGGCAATGGCCAGAATTCCCCGGTATTGGCCTCTGCGAAAACCTCAGGCATTGGCGGTGGCGGTGGCGGTGGTGGCACTGCCAATGGCACCGGTGGCAATGGCACGCTACCCAATGCGCCGGCCATCGCCCACACCGGTGAATATACCGGCCAGGCCCAGGCGGCTTACCCGGCCCCCGCCGACATCCCCAGCGGCAACGATGATGACGTGGTGGCTCGTCAGCTGCGGGAAGCTGCCACCCATGAGCCCGATGCGGACCTGCGCGAAAAACTGTGGACCGAATACCGTAAATACACAGGCTTGAGCAAATAAAGTTGATGAAAGCAGCACCTCCTTCACGTTGGCACCACTCACTACTGCGCCTTTATTTACATTACTTCACGCTGGCGCTGCCTTCGCTGTTGCTGGTTGGTAGCCTGACGGCATGCAGCACGCAAACGATTTCCACTACTGCCTTCACGCAGCTGACAGCGGAAACCGGCAAGCTCAACGAAGACGAATTGCTGGATGTGGGCGTGACCGTATTTGAGCCCGGCCTTGATGACATCCCCAGCAAACGTGAAGAGCTGACCTTTGCCGATGTGCGCATGGCAGAAACCCAGTACGCGGCTTATCAGTTGGTGCAAACCCTGCAAAGCAGCGGCGCCTGGGGCACGGTGCGGGTGATTCCCAATGACCAGTCCAATACCGATGTCGCGGTGCATGGCACCATTTTGCAAAGCGATGGCCAGACCATGCTGGTGAAAGTGTCGGTCAAGGATGCCTCGGGCCAGCAGTGGTATGAGAAGGAATACAAGGAGGTGGTTGGCAAATACAGCTACGACCCGCGCCAGCGACGCACTGAAGATGCCTTCCTGGGACTGTACAACCGCATCGCCAACGACATGCTGGCATATCGCAAAAAAAATCTGGATCGCAACGGGCTGCTCAGCATTCGCACCATTTCCCGCCTGTTGTTTGCGCGCAGTTTTGCACCACAGGCCTTTGACCAATATTTAACGACTAGCGGCCGGGGCCAGATCAAGCTCAACCGTTTGCCGGCCGCGGATGACCCGATGCTCAAGCGCATCGACACCATTCGCGAACGCGATTATCTGTATGTGGATGCGTTGCAGGAATACTACGGCAATTTTGCCCGCCAGATGCAAGGCCCTTACAACGACTTCCGCTCGCGCAGCTACGCGGAAATCATCAAGTACGACAAGCTGAAAAGCGAAGCTACGCGCAACATGGTGCTGGGCGTGGCCGCCATTGTCGGCGGACTCTATGCACTGGGACGCAATGACGCCAACGTGAACAACGTCGGGCTGGGTGCGTTGCTCGGTGGCGGCTATCTGATCAAGGATTCCTTCAACAAGAAAGATGAAGCGCAAATGCAGGCGCAATCACTGGCCGAGCTGGGCAATTCCATGGGTGCGGAAATTGCGCCGCATACCATCGATCTGGATGAACATGTGGTTACGCTCAAAGGCAACGTGCAGGAACAATACAAACAGTGGCGCGAAATCCTGGCCGACATCTACAGCACCGAGATTGGTGACCTGTCAGCGTCGGCTGCCAAACCGGCACCGAAGCCTGGATTGTGAAGTCACCTTTTGCGAAACACCGAATCCAGGTGATCGTCCAACTCGCACTCCTGCAGCAGTTCAAGCCGGGGATGGCCGGCGAAATAGCGGGCAATTGAATAGCCGCCGCGTATCAGCACCCGCCCCCACCAGGCCTTGTCCATCACATCGTTGCACAGTGAATTGCCAACCAACAGAATGCCGCCAGGCGGGCAATAAGGGGCACCAGCAGTCGCGGACGCGGATCTTCCTCACTGAGAATTGATTTGGCCGTGAACAAATCGGTCGAGCTCGCCAGGGCGTAGTATTCCTGGGCATCGGTGATGCCCCCTGTCGTTCTGGGGTCATAGCGCTGCAAGGTGGGATAGCCCAAGCCGGCACAGATCAGGAAAAATACCAGCCAGCGGAGGGGATATTGAAAGTGAAGTGGAATCACAAGTATCGAATCAACGGGTCAGTGATGATTCCATGCTACAACATGTTGCAGGGTTGACCCACCCCGGCGCCCGACAAGATCAACGAAAACAGCAAAAGTTACCTGCATCGCAGCGAAGCCGCCGCCGCACTGATAGTGAATCTGTCTCAATAAAAATCATCCAGCCCGACAAAGGTGCCGCCATTCTTGCGCGCCAGCTCGCGCATCAGTGCGGAGAAGCGGTAGGCGCCGGTCTGGTATTTGGGGATCTGCGAGAAGATGGTGGGAAAGCCGATGCCATGGATGCGCATGACGCGCTTGCCGGTGGCTGCATCCACGTTGTAGCGGTCGACTGTGGCCACCACGTCTTTGATCGAGTCGCCGCTGAAATCATCGCCAAACACATAGAGGCTGATTTTCTTGGCAGGATCATTATAGGTACGAATCGCCGACACGATGCCGTTCACCGGGCTGCTTTCACTGTAGGGGTTCCAGGTGCGCAAACGCTGCATGATGGCAGCACGACGGGCCGGACTGTCCGGGATCCAGGTGCCGCGGTAGGACGAGAACATATATTCACCCTGGTCATTGATCACCTGGATGCCTTTCACTTCCGGGTAGACCTTCAAGGTTTGCGTCATCGCCGCCATCATGCGGTTCCACGCGTAATCAAACATGCTGCCGGACGTGTCGATCAGAAAAATAATGTATTCACTGTCAACCGGCACGCCACCCACTGAACGGGTATCCATCTGCTCACCGAGACTGGCTTGCAGGCGTTTCATTTCATCCGTCAACTGCTGTTGCGCCAGCGCCAGTTTGCCGCGCTGTTTTTCATATTCCGTCGACTGCGCCGAGGTAGCGTTGAACTTGCCGTTGATTTCCGACAGTTCGCCCTTGAGCCGCGCGATGCGTTCGTTGTACTGCGACAACTGCTCATGCTTGGCATTGAGTTCGCGGTTGAAGGTATTGGTTTCACCGCGTATCGCAAACAATTGTTTCTGGCGATCCAGCACCGTGCCGCTGGTAGGCGTTTCCGACACTTCCAGCGCCTTGGGCGGCGAGGTATTCGGCGATGAGCGGGAGATCATCATCAACAGAATGATGGCGCCAAAACCACAGCACATGATGTCGAGGAACGACATCGTGAAGGGATCGGCTTCTCGTCTTCTGCGTGCCATGTTAAATGCATGCCCTGTTCATGATTGTGCTGCTCACGGCCAGTCGGCCGAAGGCATGAGGAAAGAACCCTTGGTCAGTACCGCCAGTTTCCAATAGGCTCCTGCTGCCATCGGGTCGCCTTCCAGCGGTTCCAGAATGGTGTTGATGGGGATGCCGGGCGGCAATTCTTTCAAGGCCTGTTCAAACAAGCTCTCGCGTTCGGCACCGCTGACATTGCCCTGGGTCTTGCCGCGCGCGCCCAGCGTGGGCAGCCCGTCAGTGATCAGATAAATATTGTCGGGCTGCGGGTTCATGCGGCGGATGGTGGCGAACAGGTTCTGCAGATTGGTACCTTCGCTGGGCACAGTCTGGCTCAACGCGGTTACCGCCTTGCTAAGCTGCGCGTTGTCGGCCACTTCCAGCCACTTGCCTTCAGTACCCGGCAGCAACGGTTTAACTTCATTGTTGAACGTGTAAATCTGGTACTGGCTCGGCACCGGCATTTGGGTAGTAAGCCAATCCACGGTTTTGCGCACATGCACCCACTTGGGCGAGCTGAGTCGTTCGGCCAGTGGCAAATTGCGGCGACGGATAATGTTGACGATGGTGTTGTCGAGCATGCTGGCCGAGTTGTCCACCAGAATCAGGATGCGGCTGCCACCCAGGATCAGGCCGGTCAGATACTGGCGATTACCGTCACCGACAAACTCGCGGATGTTGTTGCCTTTGATTTTGTCGTCACTGTCACGCAGCCGCTGCAGTTGTTTTTCCTTCGAATCAAGATCGGCTTTCAGCTTGGCAATGTCTTCCTGTTCAGCCAGCGTGCGACCTTCCTTGCTGCTCACTTCATCAAGATTCTTCTTGATGTCGTCCTGGATCGAACGTGCCAGCCCCTGCGCCTTCACCATTTGCTCATCCACATCGGAAATGATGTTGCGCACTCTGACCAGGCCTTCCCTGCCATTCCTGATTTCTTCCTCCAGCAAATTGGTTTCTGCAACGGTGGCCGGATTGGCAGAAGCCGGATCAATATTGGCGGAATGCTTCATCACCATGAACAGCAGAATGACTGCGCCAAAACCGCAGGAGATCACATCCAGAAACGACATGCTGACCGGGTCAACGCCGCGTTTCTTTTTCATGTGCCGTGCTCCACCACGATCAATTGCACGGTGAAGCCGCTGGTGCCCAACACCAGCGTGTCGCCCATCGCCAGCATGTGTCCGCTTTGCGCGCTGTGGCCATTGAGCAGCACCGGTGTGGTCGTATGCAGTTCGAGTTGCAGGCCGCGCGCGCTGCGCACCAGGGCAATGGCGCCAGTGAAGCCTTCAATCTGCAGCGGCATGATGCGTGCGCTCTCTATGCCCGCTGCTGCTGCACCCAGCAAGAGCCGGCCGGTCGGCAACGCGTGGGCTTTGTGCTGCAGCAGCACATGGGTTGGCATGCGTGCGGGAACTGGTTGCTTGCCGGGTGCCGCCGCCTGATCCAGCGGCAACCTGGTTACCAGCTGCATGTTGTCGGTACTTTGTTTGATGTGGGCGAAATGGCGAACCAGCATGTTCATCGCAATGTCGTCATCCACAGCCACCAGGCCTGCAATGCTGCTGGTGAGACCCGGCAGATTCACATGCTCGGTAGCCACCTGCACACTGGTGCCGGGATTGCGCAGCGCTGCGAGTTCCTGGTTGATGCGGGCAAACACCGGCAGTGCTTTTTGTTCGAACTGATGGAAGGTCAAGTGCGCCTGCTGCACCGCGCCCTTGAGATTGATATCAAGCACCAGTTCGTTGTGGTTGCGGCTGGTAGTCAGCACGGCGCCCAACTGGTTCACTATGTATTGTTCGGATTCGGCATCACGTTGCAGATCGAAACGGCACTGGCGGATGAACTCATCGGTGATCAGGTTGAGCCAGGCGTCTTGCAAGGCCAGCAAGCCGGCAAACGGTATCTGCACCACCCGATCTCGCACCACATGCGCGCCGGTTTTGCGGAAACTGGTGAGCACGGTTTGATGCAGTTGCAGGTCGATGATGATGCAGTCACTGTCGTAGTCAGCAACGCTGCCGGCAGCTTGCAACAAGGCCAGGTCCACCAGCCCGACGGCAGTGAATGCACACTGTTTGGCGACGCCGAGCAACACCGCCAATTGCGCGCGTGTGTAGTTGGCAGGTACTGCCAGCACCGCGCTGCCTTGCAGGTTCAATTCGCTGACGAGGGAATTGAGATGGCCATAGGCAAGGTCGGCGTTGTGGCGAAAATGCTTGTTCTTGATGGTGAGCGGATCCAGCCCCAGTTGGGCCCAGAAATTGTTGAAGCTGTGGCGAGGATGCTGGCGCGCCTGGCTGCGGGCCGCTTCGCCAAACACCGGCAACGGGCCAGCGATATTGGCAAAGCCCGGGCTGCGCACCAGTACTTGCTGCGATGAGCGTATGCAGAGATTGTGATCCTGAAGTTCGATCAAGTACTCGGTCACGGTGGGTTGCACTCTTGCAGTTTATCGAAGGCAGTTGAAGTCATCACGTTATATGTCAGCCGGGAACGCCACCGGCAGATCTTCCGAGATCTTGGTGGTGGGCACGAAGTCTTCATCATTCCTGGCTTTCGCGCTCTGCCCGGTCGCGGCCTTGGCTGGCGTGGCTGGATTGGTGAGCTCCGGCTTTTTCGGCGCGGCTGCAGCGGCTTTGGCTTCAGCCGCCTGTACTGCCGCCTCTTTGGCCAGCATGTCTTCGGCTTCCTTGATTTCGCTGGCACTGAGCTTGTCGGATTTGGGCCTGGCTGTGGTGACGGTTTTGGTAATGGCGGTTTTCGGCGCGGCAGTGTCGGCAGCCGGTACGGGCGCCACCCAGGCGAGCAGCAAGCACATTGCAAGCATCTGCCTACGCATTTTATTCTCCCAGGTAGCGGGCAATGCGGAAACCCACATCGTCACGCTCGGCATTGTTGTAATCACGATAGGAAAGACGCAACTCTGTCACTGAACCGTGTGCCCAGCTGGAGCCGCGAATCACATGATAGGTGCCGGTGCCGGGACCCAGCGGATTTTGTTCAATGGCATTACCGGTAGCGGTGCTAATGCCGTAGAAATCATGCACCCATTCCGCCACGTTGCCGCCGATGTCGAAAAACCCGTTGGCGTTGGCCGCGAAACTGGCCACCGGTGCCGAGACCACAAAGCCGTCGTTGTAATCCGTCAGCACCCGCCCCAGAAATGTACCGGCCGAAATATCGGCGTAGTTGCCTTGATTGGGCGGTGGCGGCAAGGTATCGCCCCATGGGAATTTCATCAGCGAGTTGGGGTCGCCATTCACGCGCGCAGCCCACTCCCACTCTGCTTCGGTAGCCAGCCGGTAGCCGGTGCTGTCGGGATTGTTACCCACAATGGTCTGGCCTTCGACTTTGTAAAACGGCGGCAGATTTTCTTTCTCGCTCAGCCAATTGCTGTAACGCGCGGCTTGTTCCCAGGTCACGCGCACGACCGGCTGGTTGTCGGTGGCAAGACTATGATTCTGGACCATGCCAGACACATGTTTGGCATCGAAGGCAGCAAACTGCGCGTTGGTGACTTCGGTGAGTGAAAGATAAAACGCTTTGGTCAGCGACACATTGCGCAACACTTCGTTGGCCTGGCGCCCGGCTTCCCGGCGCGAAGATCCCATTACGAAATTACCCGGATGCAACAGTTTCAGCACCTGGCCGTTGACGGTGGTGATTTGCGCTTTGACGGATTCCTGCTTTTGTTGTGCCAGCGTTTTCAGCACTACGTTCAACTGCTGCTCCATGCCGGGGCGCGAGATGAAAGCAGTAGTAAAAGGCACGTAGCCTTCACGCCGCACCTCGATGGTCTGGCTGGCGGCCAGTAATTCAATACTCTGGTTGGCCTTGCCTTTCGACACACCGTTGACGAACAGCTCGGCATCGTCCGGGGTAGCCTTCACTTGCACCGAACTCAACAAGGGTTCAAGTGTGGCATTGACGGTACTTTCTTCGGCAGCACTGCTGCGCACCTGCTGACTGGCTTCCTTGTAGCCGTTCAGGAAAAAGGTAAGTTGATGTGCGCGACTCGGTGCCAGCGTCAGCTCTAGTGGTGTCTGGCCTTTGTACACACCATCCACGGTCACACTGGCTTTGCTGGGAGAGGAACGCAGCAGCACCAGACCATCAGCCTGCTGCAACGTGATCGGAGGCAGCGTGAGATTTTGACGGGCAACCACAGTAAGGTTATCGGTCCAGGCTTTGTGGGCCACCAGCTTCACCACGACTTCGTGCTCACCTGCCAGCACCTCGGTGGTGAGCGGCGTTTGTCCGGCCACGGCGCCATCGATGGTGACGGTGGCACCAACCGGCGTAGTGGCAAATGCCACTGCCGCCCACGCCGGCAACAATTCCAGCGACAGGCTTTGCTCGGCTGCACGGCCCTTGATCAGCACGTGGGTTTGCTGTGGCTCATAGCGCGGGCTGCGTAGCGTCAGTGTGTGTTCGCCCGCTTCGAGTCCGAGATGTTTGAGTGGCGTGGTGCCCACCGCTTTACCATCGGCAATCACTTCAGCTCCGGTGACTGCGCCGGTATCTACATCAAGAAAGCCCGGCAAGGGATCCAGGGCCATACTGAAAGTCTGCGTCTGGGTTTCGCCAACGGTAATCGTAGCGTTGTGATCGTAATAACCCGGCGCTTTCAGAGTGAGCTCGACTTCACCCTGGCGAATCAGATAACGCGAACCGACTTTCACTGCCATTTGCCCAGACAATGACACCAGCGCTTCCGGCGGATTCACCACAAACGACACCGAGCGTGCGGTGACCACAAACCAGCTGAGTGCCACAAACACCAGCAACCCGCAACCGATCGCCACACTGACCACATTGGGCCGGCGCCAGCGTTGGTGCGAGGCGATGAGTGGTGTGAACTCAATCGGGACAATGGGTTCATCATCCTGATTGTGGCCATTATGATTGTTGGAAAACTCTGACATGGATAGCGGGCCGGAAGTGACTAGATGGCTTCTTTACAGGTTACTGTTACAACGGGCGCTTGTCCGTCAATGCTTACTGAAAATTCCTGGCGCACATCCCGGTAGCCATTGCGTATTCCCACGGCTGTGTAGGTACCCGGTGTGAGCTTCACACTTTGGCTGGTAAACAGCCCCAGTTCGCTCACATGGAAAATCGTTACCTTGGTCTGTCCGTCTGACTGGAGCTGCACCTGCACCGGAATGCGCACGCGGGTCATGAAGTCACGCACCTTGCCCAGCTGACCCTGCAGTTTGGTGCCGGCAGAGGCCAGCTTGCCTGCCTCTGCCAGTACTTGCTCGGCCTGCTTGTAAACGCTGTCATCCGCCAGCCGCAGCGGCGCCGTAATGGTGGCATTCAGAAATGTATCGAGCTGATTGCGACTCTGGCTGCGCTTGAGGCCTTGCTGGGCTTTCACCAGATTCGCATCCACCGCCAGCGCCTGATTCCACGCCTCCACCGCGCTCTGCCAGTTTTCATCAGCCTCGAATTTGGCTGCGGCCGCCATATGCACGTTCACGCTGGCAAAAGTCTGCTTGTCGTTGACCTGCTGAATCGCGGCACTGACTTCACTGGCATTGGGATGCATGGTTTGCGCCTGATGAAATCCGGCCAGGGCTTGTTCATATTGATCCGCTTGCAAGGCGGCATAACCGCGCGACATGGCGGCGGAAAAATTACGATCCGCGATGGCGGTGTTCATTTCACGCACAGCGGTGGCAGCAGCGCTATAGGCGGCATCCAGGGTTGCCGCTTGCTGATAGGCATCGCGGGCGGCTTCCAGTTGTTGCGCGGCCTGTTTGCTGCGTCCGTCATTCATCAGTCTGTTTACCTGCGTCAACACCAGCGAGCGTTTCAAACCGCTGGCGGCTTCCGCGCTGTCAGGTTGCAACACCAGCGCCTTGCGATAAGCGGTTTCGGCGGTGACCGCTGATCCCGCTGCATAGGCTGCACTGGCTGCATTCATTGCCTCGGTAAACACCGCGCTCTGGCTGTTACTGATTTTTTGCAACGCTGTCAGTGCCGACTGGTAAAGCTCATTGGCTTTGGCAAATTGCTGGGTGGCATATAAGTCATCAGCACTCCTGGCCTGCACCAGTGCTGCGCTGTAGGCAGTTTCGGCCCAGTTGGTGACTTGTCTGGCTTCCAGGGCAGCCTGCACTTCCAGCAGGGAGGCCAGGGTCGTCTGCGCAGCTTCGCGCTGACGCAATCGTTGTGCTTCTTCAAACGGCGAGAGCCCGGGAGTCGGGGCAGTGGCAGTCACTGCGGCAGCGGGTGTGGCCGGCACGGCCGCCACTTTCGGGGTTGCCGTGCCCAGATAGCCCGGCAGCACAAAAATCACTATCGCCACCAGAACCAGCAACAAGCCAAAAATTCCCCACAATACGACATTGGTCTTTTGCTGGGCGTTGCGCAGCTTGAGCTGCTCGCTCATGCCAAGGGTGGGGGCTTCGCTGCTGCGCGCTGCACTCCCAGCCGGGGGAGACGACGGTGCTGTGGTTGGTTCATTCATGCAGATTGGTTTCGATCATTGACCCGGCCATGGTGCAAGCCAGCACTGGCAGACTGGGCCGATTATCCCCTGATTTCAGGGGCCTTGCCCAACACTGTGGCAAGAAGTTGATTTATAGCCCCAAAGCCCGCCCAAGACCTTCATCTTTCTGGTTTTAGCTGAACCCGGACTTAAGAATCTGCTGATTTTTACTGCACTATTGCCGGGTTCTGGCATTGTTGCCACCCGCCATTGCCAGACGGTTTTTATCGGCCCGAATGGGCTGGACTTGGGCAAATAGCGCGTTTACTCTCGTTTGCGAATATTGAGGTAGCAACACAATGAATGTTTCCGACTGGCTGGGCGTGCTGCAGACCAACAAGACGCTGGACCGCTTCATGAGTATTGCCTTGTTGCTGGTGGTGACCCTGGTCGTCCAGCTTACCTATGCCGTCTATGTACGCCCCTCGGCAGTGGAATGGCGCGGGCAGCAACAGGCGCTGGTTGATGCCGACTCCAAATACAAACCCACCCGCTCCATTCTGGTGGTGATTGCCGAGCCGGAGCCGGAAACCTCCGTCATCGTGACCGTGTGGGCCTTGCTGCTGGCCGGCTTGCGGGTAGCCAACGCCAAGCGTTCCAGAAAATTGCTGGAGGACGACATCCTGCAATTGCAGCCGGGCGCCTGCATCCTGCCCGATGATGCGCGCGATCACCTGCGCCGCTTTGATCAACTCCCCAAACATTTGCAGGAATCGGTAGTGCCGCGCGTATTGAAGTCGGCCCTCAAGCGCTTTGGCGCCACCCGCAACATCCAGGATGCCGCCACCACCGTGCACCACAGTTGCGAAATTGAGGCCACCCGCCTCGATGCCGAATTATCGACGATACGTTTTGCAGTGTGGTCGATCCCGGCCATCGGTTTCGTCGGTACCGTGCGCGGCTTGGGAGAAGCGCTGGAAAGTGCTCAGTTTGTGCTGAACAGTACCAACCCGGCCGCGCTGACTTCCGGCCTGGGCCTGTCATTCAACTCTACTTTCACGGCACTGACGTTGTGTATCCTGGTGATGTATGTATTTCACGAGCTGCAGCTGGTGCAAGACCGGCTGGTGCTGGATACCGAACAATATGCAGAAGATGAGCTGATCAGCCGCCTGCGAACGACCTGAGGGAACTCCCCATGTTGCCAGCCCGCGTGGAAGCCAATGCCTGCAGCGGTCTTAGCAACCAGCTCAAGCAATTTATCGGCGGCAACGGCAGTTGCAGCTCCGGTCATCCATGAACTCACCCCGTATAAAACCAGGATTGTGTGCTGGCGTGCTGCTGCGCTGGGCCGCGCTGGCGTGCGCCCTCCTGCTTGGCAGTTGTGCCGGCAATCCCACGGGCGGTGCCAATTTCGTGCTAATGAGCGAAAAAAGTGAACTTGAAACCGGCAGAACCGAACATGAAAAACTGCTGCTTTCCACCCAGATTTACCACGACGCAAAACTGCAGGCGCTGGTTGAAAAAGTCGGTCAGCGTCTGGCCGCCATTTCGCATCGGCCCGAGCTGCACTACCACTTTACGATCATCGACAGCACCGACATCAACGCTTTCGCATTGCCGGGCGGCTATATCTACGTCAATCGCGGCCTGCTCGATGTCCTGACTTCGGAATCACAACTGGCTGCGGTCATGGGGCATGAGATAGGCCATGTCACTGCCCGTCATGCCGTGCGGCAAAATACCGCACAAACCACTTCCAGAATTCTCAGCACCGCTGCGGTATTGGCCACCGGGGTCAGCTCGCTGGGCAACACTGCCGACCTGTTTGGCGGAGCACTGATCAGTGGTTATGGACGCGAGATGGAACTGGAGGCCGACGGTCTGGGCGCCGAATATCTGGCAAAAGCCGGCTATGATCCCAATGCAATGGTGGAAGTAATCACCGTGCTGAAGAACCAGGAAGACTTCAACCGCAAAAACGCCAAAAAGGCGCCGGCCTATCACGGTTTGTTTGCCACGCATCCCAGCAACGATACCCGCCTGCACGACGCCATTGCCCAGAGCAACACCCTGAAAACCCGGACCCCGGTGGCAGTAAATCCGCAAGATTTCAGAATCGCCACCACGGGCTTGCTGGTAGGCCCCTCAGTGCAGAACCTGGCGGGCAGTCAGGGCCGTAACCGCTATTACCAGCCCCTGCTCAACTACACGCTGGTGCTGCCGGAGGCCTGGCTGCAGCAGGCCACCACCACCACGCTGACGGCCACAGCTCCGGCTGGCAGCCACGGCACTCTCAAAGTTGAAGCGCAGCGCCTGCAACAGTCGCTAACCCCGCCGCAGTTTATTCACGACGTGCTGAAGATCGCCGATCTGGCGCAAGGTGAAGCTTTGCAGCAGTACGGCCTTGCAGGTTACACCGGCATCAATCCCGCCACGGGTGAACGCATCGCGGTGCTCTACCATGAGGGTCGTGCTTACAGCATTTCCGCCAGCGGCCCGACCGATGCAGTAAATGCGGCGCTGCTCGACTCCATCAAGAGCTTGCGCCCGACCACCGCTAAAGAAGCTGTCTATGCCGATCCGCTGCATATCAGCTGGATCCAGGCCGATGGTCGCAGCACTTACGCCGATTTGGCCCGCCAGAGCCGGTTGCCGGAATTTCCGGAAGCAACACTGCGCCTGATGAATGGTGATTACCCGGCTGGTCAACCCAAAGCCGGGCAATGGATTAAGCTGGTCAAATGAGTACTAGGGATGATGTGCGCCGGCAATACCCAGGCTGAGCACGGCCAGCAATATCATCACTGCGCACAGACCAAGCACCAATAAGGTAAAGTTGCGTTGCAAGGTGTTCACGAGCTGTCTCCTGTTTTACAAATTGCACACCATTGTGCAATCCTTCAACACCTGCGGCATTGATTCGCGTCAACCATTAACGCCCCACCCCCTGATGTCACATTTATTTGAAGGTTCTTCACCGTGATGCACCGATGTCCTCATTGCCGGCAGTCCACCTTTTCCGACCTGCACAAGCTCACTTTGCTGTGGCTGCAGCCAAGATCCTGCAGTGTTTGTCATAAAGCCGCGTATTTGCCGGTGCGTAACGTCATTGTCGCGCTGATCGTCTGGACCGCGCTGACCTGGGTTTTCATCGGTACCGCGTTTTACATGCACAATATCTTTTTCATGCTGGGCACCATTCCTGCCGCTCTGCTGGCAGTGGACAAGTGGATACGCAAGGCTCCATTGATTGGTTACGAATACAAACATTGATCGCAACATCCAGGACCAGGGGAAATCATCATGCATACAGACCATAACAGTCCGCGACCTTGGCTCCACTGCGCACTCGCCACCGCGCTGGTGTTGGCGAGCTGCCAGCTACTGGCACAGGCGCCTGGTTGCAAACAGGTCAATGATCTGCAACTGACCAATGGCGCTATTCACACCATGGATGCCGCCGACACCGTGGTGGCGAGCTTGCGCATCCAGGATGGCCGTGTCGTCGGCAGTGGCAACACCCAGCCGCCCACCACCATCTGCACTCGCACAATTGATTTGAAAGGCCACACAGTGGTGCCAGGCCTCATCGACAACCATAACCACATTGTGTTGCTGGGCTTGCGTCCCGGTCATGACACCCGTCTGGAAAGTGCTACGTCAATTCCCGAACTGGTTGCCACACTCAAAGCGCGGGCCGCCAATGTGCCGAAAGGAGAATGGATCACCGCCATCGGGGGTTTCGATATCAACCAGTTCACGCCGCCGCCGGAAAAGCCGCGTTTTCCAACCATGGCTGAACTCGATGCTGCCAGCTCGCAACATCCCATCTATGTACAGCAGGGTTTTTCCGGGCCCTCGGTAACCAACAGTGCCGGCAAACTGTTTTTCGAGAGCAAAGGCATCACGGTAGGTACCGATGGCTCGCTCGCGGGTGGCGCCACCCCCAACGCCTCCACCAAAGCCCTGTTTGCACTCAAGCAGCTGCAAACCGAAGCCGACAAAAAGCGCGGCACGCTGGATGCACTGAACTATGCAGTGAGCCTTGGCCTCACCACCCAGCTTGATCAGGGTGGCTTCCCGGAAACCAATTCCGATGCCGATGGTGTTGCCAGCTTTGATGGCTATCGCGCCTACGATGCGCTGCTGTCGCTTTACCACGAAGGCAAACTGCCCAATCGCATGCGTATCAACTACCTTTATATGGAAAGCGATCCTGCCACGCCGCTGTTGCAGGCCAGGCTGAAGAATTCGCTGCCGGAATTCGGTGACGACATGCTGAAGATCGTCGGCATTGGTGAGTTCACCGCCAGCGCCTCGCCGATCGTCTTGCAGCAGACACCAGAATGGATCAACGGCACACGCCTGGTCGCCAAAGCCGGCTGGCGCAATGAAAACCATTCGCTGACTGCCACCGACTACAAAACCATTATTGACGGCTGGCAGAAGATCAACGACGAAATCGGCGGCGATGGCATCAGGAAGCTGGGCTGGGTGGTGGCGCATGTGCCGTTCATCACTGAGGAATATGCACTTAAACTGAAAGCGCTCGGTGGCGGCGTCAGCGTGTTGGGCGGCTGGCGTTACGTGATTGGCACCGAAAAGAACAATGGCCCGCCGTTCCGCACACTGCAGAAGCTCGGCATTCCGATGGGCATGAGTTCGGACGGCATGCAAATCTCGCCGATGAATCCATGGATCGGGCTTTACTATGTGGTGACAGGCAAGAATGCGCGCGGCGAACTGATCAACGGCGACCAGACATTGTCACGTAGTGATGCGCTGCGTCTTTACACCGCTGCCAACCGCTGGTTCTTGCGTGAAGATGACATCGGCAGTCTCGAGCCCGGCAAACTTGCTGATTTGGTGGTGCTGGACCGCAATTATTTTGACCCGGCCAAAGTCAGTGATGAACAACTGAAGACACTGCACTCGGTGCTGACGCTGGTGGGTGGCAAGATTGTTTATGGTGATCAAAGCAAGCTGTGAGTCCAGTGAGTGGCCACCATGGCGATTCCGGGCTTGATGGTGGAAATAGAAGCCACTGCGGTGCGCTGAGCGGTTCTACGCGATTGTGTTTCATCTGCAATTTCTCCATGTCAACTGCGGCGTAGTTGGCAAGCTGCGTTTGCTCCCTTCCTGATTTATCAAAAATTAATTCTTCTTTTCTTCAAGCTACCAACAGCGCGCCCATAATTTGCCACGCACGGAAGCAGTAGCAGAAATCATGGTCTGCACGTGATAGAGGGGTATTTTGGTCTTTTCCTCATCTTAATTTTTTAACAGGAGTCTTTTATGAAGAAATTGTTTGTTTTGTCTGCACTTGTTTTTTCCTTCACAACTGCCCAAGCAGAACCTGCGCGTCTGGTTGCTGGCGACAGTTCCAATCTGAGCGCGCTGTGCATTATCGCTGCCAGTTCTGATCAATCTTTGCTGGAGCTTGCAGCAGCTCACGGCATCAAAGCCAATGAAATGAGTGAAATCCGCTGCAATGGCATGACGCTGGATCGCTTCGTTGCCAGTTTAAAAGCACAGACCGCTACAGCGCCCAGAAACGTGGTTTTCAAAAAGAAGGATTAAAGTGATCTGACCGAGCTTTGCTACAAGACTTTGTCGTCATTTGATCAGTATCAGCAACTGCTGCGTCAGCGCGCAGGCAAGGATGCCAATCTGTAATCTGAACTGGCTTGCAACGGCATGCCGGTGCCGGATTTTGTCAGCCGCTATCGCAAAGGCACCGAAGCAGGCGCGACTTCCTTGCGCTGAGGTTTTGCTGTCGGGCGCTGGGGTCTTGCTTGCGCTAACGTTTTTCTCCCCTGCCCCACCTGGGGTTTTACCGGAGCTGCTTGCAGCTCCGGATTTTTTACTCCAACTGCTGCCAACGTTGATAGAGTTTTTCCAACTCTTGTTGTGCTGCGGTCAGCTTCTTGAACACCGGCTCGCTGTCGGCGCGTGATTTCAGATAGAACTCGGGATGCGCAATCACCAGCTCAATTGCAGTAATGGCTTTTTCGGCGTCTTCGATTTTTTGCGGCAGCTGGTCCAACTCGCGCTGTTCCTTGTAGGTGCGCTTGGCTTTGAGGGCCGGCGCTGCTGACTTTACTTCAACCGGAGTGGACTCGCTTGCCAGGGTTTCCGTCTGCGCCGCACCGGCGGGTAAAGCGCTGGCATTCACTTCGGCATTTTCATCGGCAAAGCTGCCGCCCTGCTTCAGCCAGTCGGCATAACCGCCCACATAACGCCCTACTTTGCCCTTGCCTTCGAACACGATGCAGCTTTGCACCACGTTGTCGAGAAATTCGCGGTCATGGCTCACCAGCAACAAGGTGCCGTTGAATTCGAGCAGCAGCTCTTCCAGCAATTCGAGTGTTTCCAGATCAAGATCGTTGGTCGGTTCGTCCATCACCAGCAGGTTGGCGGGCTTGCTGAACAGCTTGGCGAGAATGAGGCGGTTCTGTTCACCACCGGACAGTGCTTTCACCGGCTGGCGCAAACGATCAGGCGTGAACAGGAAATCCTGCAAATAGGAAATCACATGTTTTTGACGGCCGTTGATCTCGATGTAGTCACTGCCTTCACTCAGGTTGTCACGCACACTTTTGTCGCCAATCAGTTCGCCGCGCAGCTGATCGAAATAGGCCAGTTCGATCTTGGTGCCTATTTTCACTGCGCCGGAATCGGGTATCAGCTGGCCCAGCAGTATTTTCAGCAAGGTGGATTTGCCGGCACCATTGGGCCCGATCAAACCGATCTTATCGCCACGCATGATTTTGGTGGAAAAATTCTTGATGATGGTGCGCTCACCAAAGGTTTGGGTGATGTGTTCCAGCTCGATCACAATCTTGCCGCTGGCATCCGCACTGTTGAGCTGCATGCTGGCCTTGCCTTCGACATTGCGACGCGCCTGGAACTCATTGCGCATGGCTTCGAGTGCACGCACCCTGCCCTCGTTGCGGGTACGGCGGGCCTTGACGCCCTGGCGTATCCACACTTCTTCCTGAGCCATCTTCTTGTCGAATTCCATGTTGGACTTGGCTTCAGCCTCCAGCTGCTGGTCACGGAACACCAGAAAACGCCGGTAATCATGCTGCCAGACCCGCAATGCGCCGCGATCAAGTTCGAGGATGCGATTGGCAACGGCCTGCAAGAAGCTGCGATCATGGGTGATGACCACCACGGCGCCGCGATAGTCCTGCAACTGTTTTTCCAGCCACTGGATGGCAGGGATGTCGAGATGGTTAGTGGGCTCGTCCAGCAACAGCACATCCGGGTTGCTGACCAGCGCGCGACCCAAGGCCACCCGCCGCATCCAGCCGCCGGACAATTCCGCCATGGTTTTCTGGGCTGGTAATTGCAGCATTGAAATCACACTTTCCACTTGCTGCTGCACGCCCCACGCATTCTGGGTTTCGATGTCGTGCTGCACCTGCTCCAGCTTGGCCAGCACCTGTGGTGTCGGCTCCTGCTCAATCAGGTGATGGAATTCCTTGATGAGTGCACCCGCGCCGGCGAGGCCATCGGCAATGTAGTCAAATACGGTTTGCTCGGTGGAGTGTGGCAATTCCTGGTCAAGATAGGCGATCTTGATTTCCGGCTCGGTCCAGAACTCACCTCCGTCGGCCTTGATCTGGCCACACAACAGTTTCATGAACGTGGATTTGCCGGCGCCATTGCGGCCCAACAAGCCCCAGCGTTCGCCGGGCTGGATCGTCAGCGAAACTTTGTCGAGCAGCACCTGGGTGCCATAGGCTAATGAGATGTCGGCAAGGCGGAACAGTGGCATGGGGAAAGCTGCGGCGTGTGGTTACAATGGGGCCGAGACCCGCCGTTGTGGCGGTTGGCAAAAAAAGAGCGGCGAGCATACATGAATTCAACGCCACATTCCCCCCAAGTTGTGCCGCGCCGCCTGATTGTTGGCATCAGCGGCGCCTCAGGCATTGTCTATGGCATCACTGCCCTCAAGCAGTTGCGCGAGCTGGGCATCCAAACCCACCTGGTGGTCAGCAAGTCAGCCATCGTCACGCTCGCACATGAAAGCGACCTCAAATACGCCGAGCTGTGTGCAATGGCTGACGTGCACTACCAGAATGCTGATATAGGCGCCGCCATCGCCAGTGGCAGCTTTCGCACCATGGGCATGCTGGTGGTGCCCTGCTCTATTCGCAGCTTGTCGGAAATCAGCACCGGAGTGACGTCCTCGCTGCTGAGCCGTGCGGCGGATGTGGTGTTGAAAGAACGGCGCCGGCTGGTGTTGATGGTGCGGGAAACCCCGCTGCATGCCGGCCATCTGCAAAGCATGCTCAACGTGACCCATATGGGAGCGGTGGTAATGCCGCCCGTACCTGCCTTTTATACCAAACCCGCCAGTTTGCAGGACATGGTGGACCAGACCGTCGGCCGTGCGTTGGATCTGTTCGAGTTGGGCGGGGATATCAAGCGCTGGGGCGAGTGAATATTACATCATATTAATAATATTACATTATATATGATGTATATATTTCCTCTATCATTACCATTCCCTGCATTTTTGACATTATAAATACAGCTTTCATTTTATTAACAATAAATATGGTGTAATACTGGCAAGCGCCCACTATCCCGCGCGGGACTGCCTTTATGAATCTGCACGACCAGTTAAAACAGCGCCGCAAAGCGCTGGGGCTGCAGCAAAGCGACATGCAGCTGCGCATCGGCATGAACCAGCAGCAATACCAGCGCATAGAAGCCAACGGCAATCCGCGACTGGAATCGTTGGCACTTATTGCCCAGGGGCTGGAAGCCGAACTGATGCTGATTCCCCAGGCCAAGCTGGAACAAGTGCTGGCCGTGCTGGGTGGTGGCGAGTTGGCGGCCAGTCAAGCCCCGGCGACGCCACCGCCACCAACCGATCTCGACCCCTGGGCCGGCATTCTCGGCAGCGCTGGCCGCTGAGGCCCCCATGACCAGCCAGTCCCCCCACTTTGTTGGCGCGCGGCCTCCGGGCCCGGTAGCGGTACTGCAACTTACACTGCATAACGCGGTGCTGGGCCATCTGGTGCAAGCCGGGCAGGCCACAGCACTGGTGTTTGACCCGGCCTGGGTTGCCAGCAACCACCGCCCGGCTTTTACTCTGTGCGGCACGCACGCACATCCCGCCAGTGCCAACTTGTTTGATCGCCCCTGGTTACGCGCTGATGGCTTGCACCCGGTGCTGGCCAATCTGTTGCCGGAAAGCGGCCTGCGCGCCGGGATGG
Organism: uncultured Gammaproteobacteria bacterium; assembly: GCA_903853385.1. Classification (GTDB taxonomy): domain Bacteria; phylum Pseudomonadota; class Gammaproteobacteria; order Pseudomonadales; family Pseudohongiellaceae; genus CAILUG01. Next base: position 36,985 of record CAINTJ010000030.1, on the reverse strand, counting down.
CAGCGCTTGTATGCGTGCCCGCCGATGATGACTTTGCACTGCTGGCGGCGCTGGGCGCAGATTTGCCTGGCGCGCTGCAGGTACAGGCGCTGGCTCCCGCGGCGATCCCGCCCGGAGTGCTGGACTTCAATGCCAGCGCAGTGACCCTGGCTTTGCCGGCCACAACTGCTCAGCCCGTGTTTGCCCTGGCCGGCAGCCAACACAAACTGTTACTGCATGAAGACAATGGCGCCTTCAGTGTTGCCGATCGGCAACATCCGGGAACCTGGATTCTCAAATTGCCCTCGCGCGATTTGGGCGGACTGCCACAAAACGAATACACCGCATCCAGGCTGGCGCAAATGGCCGGGGTGGAAGTGCCCGCATTGCGCTTGCTGCGCCTGGGTGATTTGCCACTGCCGCCAGCCCTGCACACTAACCCGGATGAATTCGGTTTGGCGATACAACGCTTTGACCGTAGCGCGCGCGGGGACCGCATCCATGCCGAAGACTTTGCGCAAGTGCTGTTTAAAACTCCTGCGGAAAAATACAGCGCTGCCTGCGCCACTGCGCTTGGCCAGGTGGTGCATGGCTATACCCACAGCGCGCTTGCCAATACCCAGCAACTGGCGCGCCGCTTGCTGGTGAATGTTTTGCTGGGCAATGGCGATGCCCATCTGAAAAACTGGAGCCTGGTGTATCCGGACAAAGTCCACGCCGAACTGGCGCCCGCTTATGATTTGCTGTGTACCCAAACCGTATTGCCCCAGGACCGTCAGCAGCCATGGGCGATTGGCGGCTGCCGTGACTGGTACAGCCTTGATTTCAGCCATTTTGCCGAATGGGGCAGGGCAGTGGGCGTGCCGTGGCGCGTGCTGCGGCCACAACTGCTTGATACAGTTGAGCGGGCCCGCACCTTGTGGCCGCAGGCACTGGAAGCCGCGCCGATGCTGGAAACCCACAAACTGCTGCTCAGACATCACTGGAAGAATCTGCAGAAAAAGCTGCAGTACGGCTTATGATTACTTGCCCCTGCGCAGGAGAGGCACATGCATAAAACCCGACTGGAAGCGTTCACTGATGGCGTGCTTGCCATCATCATCACCATCATGGTGCTGGAACTGAAAGTGCCGACAGCCGAGCATCTGGCGGACTTGCAGGCACTGGTGCCGAAATTCATCAGTTATGTGCTGAGTTTCATTTATGTCGGTATCTACTGGAACAACCATCATCACACCCTGCAAGCCACGCGCTCGGTTGATGGCGGCATTTTGTGGGCCAACCTGCACCTGTTGTTCTGGCTGTCATTGTTGCCGTTCACTTCCGGCTGGCTGGGAGAAAATCATTTTGCGCAGGAGCCGATGCTGCTGTACGGCATCAATCTGTTGCTGTGCGGACTGGCCTATACCATTTTTACCAGAGCCTTGATCGCCCATCACGGCAAGGACTCTCCACTCGCGCATGCCTTCGGCAAAGACTTGAAGGGCAATAGTTCATTGGCACTTTATATAGCCGGCATCGCACTCACGCTGATCAATCCCTGGCTGGGATTTGCCGCCTATAGCGTGGTTGCGCTGATGTGGCTGGTACCGGATCCGCGCATGCATGCAGCACTGCAAGAATTGTCGCAGCAAGAACCGGCAGCACACTCATGAGGAAGCAGGCATGACCGACCACATGCTCACCACACTGCAACAACAACTGCGTGAATTCGCACGCGCCCGTGACTGGGAACAATTCCACACGCCGAAAAACCTGGCGATGGCGCTCACCAAGGAAGCCGCCGAGCTGCAGGAAATTTTCCAGTGGCTCACACCGGAACAATCCGCACAACTCGATGACCAGCAGCGCGTTCACGCAGCCGAGGAGCTGGCTGATGTGCTACTCTACCTGTGCCGTCTTGCCGATGTGCTCAACATCGATCTGGCCGAGGCGGCCGCCAGCAAACTGCAGCGCAATGCCGAAAAATATCCGGCCGACCGCGTGCGCGGCAAGTCCACCAAATACAGCGAATACTGAACATGCTCTCCTATCGACACGCCTTCCATGCCGGCAACCACGCCGATGTGCTCAAGCATCTGGTGCTGGTCAACACCCTGCACTATGCCACCCGCAAGGAGGCCGGGATTTTTTATCTCGACACCCACGCCGGTGCCGGCATGTATTCGCTGCAATCCAATGAGGCCAAAAAAACCGGCGAAGCCGGGCAGGGCATCCTGAAACTGGATTTCATGAAACTGCTCAACCAGCTCGATGGCGACAACCGCACTGCGATGCGGCTTTATCACGAGCACCTCTCGCAATTTTTGCAGCGCGGCCAGTATCCGGGTTCACCGGTGTTGGCAGCTGCGGTGCTGCGCTATCAGGATCATCTGCACTTGTGCGAACTGCATACTGCCGATTTCGACTTGCTGCAAAAAGAAGTACGCGGCGACCAACGTATCCGCTATGAAAAAGTCGACGGCTATGCGCGTGCGCTGGCGTTGCTGCCGCCGGCCCAGAAACGTGCGGTGGTGTTGATCGATCCTTCCTATGAAGTTGATGGCGACTACAAGCAGGTGGTGAAGCTGGTGGCGGAAATCCATCAACGCATGCGCTCGGCGCAGATTCTGCTGTGGTATCCGGTGGTGGCGCGCGGTGATATCGAGCGCATGATTGCCGGCCTGGAGCGCAGCAACGTGAAGGATCTATGGCAGTTTGAACTGGGGGTGGCGCCCGACAGCATCGGCCACGGCCTGACGGCCAGCGGCATGCTGGTGGTGAATCCGCCGTTCACACTACCAGGCCAGATGCGCGCGATCCTGCCGCTGCTGCAAGAGCAACTGGCCCCGGCTTATGGGCACTGGCTGGTGAAGAATCTGATAGCGGAGTAGGGCAGCTTTCACTGCTTTTATCAGACTGGCACCAGCACTTGATAAGGCTCAGCCGGATAAGCAGCTGTTCGGACTTGCTGAAATTATGCCTGGGACTCAAACACACCGCTGTTACCAGGCCCGTCATCGCCAATACTCACTTCACCGGATTCTTGGTGCCCGCCTTGGTGCGGCCTTTGACGCCTTCATTGTAGATAGCCCGGCGTGAGAACAACCACTGGCCGTTGACGCGGCGCAGATCATCTTCATAGTGGCCATACAGGCCGTAGAAAGATTTGCGGTCAGCCGTGTTGTTGTTGGCCTGGAACCAGTAGGTCCATGCCTTGGCAGTATCGCCGTCAACAGTGACCACGGTGTTGGTGATGAAGTGGCGGGTGGTGGCGGGCCAGGCGGCGTTTTCGGCATTCTTGCTGAGATTGTAGACGCCGTCGGCCTTGAACTTGCGGATGGCATCGCGGCCTTTGATTTCGCCGCCGGCCCAATCGAGCACGCCGTCTTCGGTGAACACGGCGGCGTAGCCGTCAGCATCGTTGAAGTCTTGCGCGAAAATGTAGCGGCCCTGCAGATCGACAATGTGGGCATAGTCATCGCCGTAGCTGACCGGCTTCGGCTGCGCGTGCGCGACCGGTGCGGTGAAAGCCAGCACGCTGGCAAGCACAGGGATGAGCGCGGCTCTGAAACAAGTGGTGTGGCTGGCTGACATGGGAGGTTCCTCTTATTTTGACCAAGCTGTTTTAACTGAAATGCGGGCTGACTCTATTTCTTTGCCAGCTCAGACTCCAGCACAAACTTGCCGGTGGTCTTGCCCTGGTAGCGGGTGGCATGCAGCCACTGGTAGCTGGCGTCGAACAGCCGCTCGTTGCCGTGTTCCCACATGGCATTGTGGGAAGCGCAGGGCAGTTCGATCAGCACTTTCTTGCTGGCACCAAGATCGGCGTACATTTCACGCACACGCTCGGGGTTGACCTGGCCATCGGTGAGACCTGTCACCAGCATGATCGGCGTCCTGGTGGCAGCCACTTGTGTGGGGGTCCAGCCGAAAGTGGGCACGCGCGGGGCGCGGCGCACGCCGGTGCCCCACTTGGCGCCGACCGGATCCGACTCCAGCATGTCTTTCCACACGGCAGCAGCTACCGTTGGATCGTATTGATTGACGCAGCCGGTCTGGCCCTCCCACTGTTTCAGAAAATCCTGCTGCGATTGTTTGGTAAGCGCGACACCGGCGATGGGCGCTTCCGCCTCAGTGGCAGCGGCCTGGCGGTTGTAGGCCGGCGCCAGGATCACCACGGCGGAGACCTTGTCCGGATGCAGCGCGGCATAACCGGCCGTGCGCGGCCCGCCCTGCGACCAGCCCACCAGATTCACTTTGCTGACCTTGTGTTTCTTGCGCAGGAATTCCACCACGGCATCGATATCGTCCCAGTCGGAGGCCATGGTGGTGAGCGCCGAGGCATAGGTGGCAGCACACACATCGGGAAATTCCTGCTGCTGTTGTTCGGTGCTGAGATTGCAGCGATCACCCATCTGCGGCGGACGCGTGGAGCGACCATAGCCGGTCATGTCGGTGGCATAGGTGGTAAAGCCGTGTTCGGCCAGATACTCCATCCAGCTGTAGCCGGCCACTGGCACATCGAACGCCACTTCGGCCGGCGTGCCGGCACCATGCACGAACAGCACCGGGATCTTTTCCTTGGGTTTGACCGCACTCACTTGCCGCACATAGAGCCGGGCCGTGCCGCCGTTGAGGCCAGGCGCAGTCGATTTGACCAGCACCTCGTCAACGCCGCGCTGCAAGGAGGTGAGCGGTTGCGCTGCCTGGGCGGCGGCAATGCCCAGCAGCAACAGGGCGGTGGCTGCCATCAGTTTGTTCTGGTTGGTTTTCATTGGGCTGTACACTCCGTTAGAGTTGTGACGGTTCATTTTCGGCATCCTGATAATACTGCTGTTCAAAGCGCGGCGAGCAAATCGCCAAAAATACCAGATCGTGTTTGCCGGTGTTGGCAATGCGTTGCCGGCAGCCGGGCGGAATCAGCACCACGTCACCCGGCAGTACCGGCTGTGGCAACAACTCACCCACTTCCACCAGCCCGGCGCCCTGCGTAATCACATAGCGTTCGACAATGCCGTGCAGGCGATGCCAGCGGGTAGTGTCACCCGGCATCACCCGCGCCTGCGCAATCGACACGGCAGGATCGGCCAGGCTGTTGGACAGTTCGTTGATATGACAGCGCTCTTCGGTATAGTACTCTGCGCTCGCATCCCGATGTTTGATGATGGCCTGCACCTGGACCCCCTGGAGTGAAGAATGGATGACAACAGCCTTTTGTGGGGCATGCTGTTCGGCAGCTTCGGCCTTGGCTATTTCAGCTACGGCAAAAAGCAAAAACACACGGTAGCACTGGCATGCGGCATCGGCCTCATGGCATTTCCGTATTTTGTGTCAGACACGCTGTGGTTGCTAGTCATAGGCGCGGCACTTATGGCGGCGCCGTTTTTTGTGCGCTACTGAGCGCCAGCGCCTGGCTGAGCGCATTGTCGCGGTGATAGCTCAGCACCAGATGTGATTTGGCGCGGGTCAGACCCACATACAGCCTGCGCACTTCTTCATCGACCGGTGCCAGCTGTTCTGCCCGGCTCTTCGGAATATAGCTGCTGTCGAGAATGATCACCCGGTCAAACTCCAGGCCCTTGCTGCTGGGAATCGGCATCAGGCTTACCCGATTTTCCTCCGGACGGTACTGCTTCTTGTTGCTGCTGGTAGCCAGCCAGAAAAACGCAATGCCGGCCTGCTTCAAGGCCTTGGCCATGCCGGTGCCAGCCATGCCGCCGGGATAAAGAATGGCGATGTCATGCCAGGCGATGCCCTTGCTCTGCCACACCTGCAAGCAGTGCAGCGCAAAGGCCACTTCCTGTTCCAGCGTTTCACATTTTTCAATCACCGGCGCATCGCCATTGCGGCCCGAGGCTTCCGGCTTGACCAGCGGGATCTCGTCATCGCCGTGGCTGAGATATTCCTTGGCGAATTCATAGGCGAACTGCAGGATCTCACGGGTGTTGCGGTAGTTCAGTTTGAGAATGGTGGTGCGGCCCTGCGCCTGGATGCCAACGCTGCTGAGACTGAATTTGAGTTTGTTTTTGCGTTGATAGATGGTTTGCGCATCATCATAGAGCAGCAGCAGCGAATTGGTTTGCGGGTCCACCATCTGTGCCACCAGCTTGAGCCACTCGGGCTCGAAGTCGTGGCCTTCGTCGATCAGCAGCGCACCATACTGGCCTTTGGGAATCTGGCCACGCTCAACTCCCTGGATCACTGATGCTACTTGCCGCTCCCAGTAAGGCGCTTCTGAACGGATCATGTTGACCTGATAGGCGCGCAATTGTTCACCGCACCAGTCATGGAAGTGATAGACCTGCACTTTGCTGCTGATGCCTTTCTCATCAATGAACGCGCGCAAGCGTGCAGCCAGCGTGATGTTGAAGCACAGCACCAGAATCGGCTGATGCAACACCTCCGCCAGTTGCAAGCAGCGATAGCCGAGAATCAGCGTCTTGCCGGAGCCAGCCACACCGTGAATAACGCGATGGCCTTCACCGATACTGCGGGCCAGCTGCTCCTGCTGGATGTCCATGATGCGGATCAGCTCCGGCAGTTGCTGCGCGAGGTCAGGTGTTTGCGGATCCTGGTCAAAGAACCCGCCCTGCTGCGCGCTGATGCGGATTTCCGGAAACAGGTGCCAGCGGATGCGGTCGATTTGCGGCAGGCTCAGCTTGTGCCGGAACTGGTAATTGAACATATGCCACAGCTGTTTTTGAAAATCTTCCGAATCAGCGCTGTCGGTAAAATCATCACGACAGATCAGCAGATGATCAGGCAACACTTTCTGGCGATCACCTTCCGGCAGACCCTCATTGAATTGTTTGCGGGTAATGTTGGGAAACACCACACCATAGCCGAACGGAAACGCCAGACCTTCGGCCTGACGGCTGCCGCTGGTGCGCAACTGCGGATCACGAATCAGTTGATTGACCACCTGGACAGCGCGCTGGCGCGCTTGTTCGAGCGGATTGGGCTCGGTTTTAAGGCCGGTATCGGTGAGCAGTACTGCTTCCACACTGTTGATGGTTTGCAAGGCGTCCGCCTTCCAGTCTTTCACTTCCAGCAACAGCAGGCCGCGCGCCGGATGCAGAATCATGAAATCGGGATAACGCCGTTGCTTGGCAACCGGGATGTCGTACCACAGCAGGTAGTCGTCTTCGAGCAGCTCCAGCAGACGCCGCGCAAAGCGCTTCGCGCCCGCCGTCATCTTCGGCAGACAGGTATTAAGAGAGGGAATCAGTTCAGCCAAAGCAGTGCCCGGTAAGATAATTGAGGGTCAGGGTCCTAACCCTGCCAGTTACGCCGGGTTTTAGATAATTTTCAAGGGTTTTTACGCTGACAACCGTTTTGGCAGCCAGTTGATTTTCAAAGCAGCAGGTGAGCCTGACACCAATGCTCGAGACTTTCCAAATCTGACGCCGGCACTTGCAGCGCCAGATAACCATCCGGGCGAATCAGGTAGAGGCGGGCATCGGAGTCCTGCAGAAACTGTGCAGGCGCCTTATCAAGCGCCAGCAGCTGCAAAGCGTGTGGATTGCGTTGCACCAGGGCCTCAAGCTGCGCGTACTGAGCAGGGCTAGTCACGGCCTGTGACACCAGCAACAACGTGAAGCATGGGTGCCGGCTCAGCTCGTACAAGCGGCCCTGCGGCAGTTGCAGATCCGGCATGCGGTCACCCGCCTGCAAACCGGGCTTGTCATCGCCTGCGGCACGATAGTGATAATCCAGACCACTGACCTGGCCCACCAACGCCTGCAATTTGCCGGACGCCTGCAGCGCCAGCAACGCGGCCGGATCACTGTTGCGGCCGGCCATGAATAATTCGTGAATCGTCGATGCTGCCGCAATCACCTGGCTGCCAATCGGTTTGCGTTCACTGTCATAGGTGTCCAGTAGCGTCGCTGGTGCCAGGCCTTGCAGCACATAGGCCAGTTTCCAGCCCAGATTGTAAGCATCCTGCATGCAGCAGTTCATGCCCTGGCCACCGGCGGTGGAATGCACATGCGCGGCATCGCCGGCCAGAAACACGTTGCCCTGCCGATAGCTATTGGCGAGATGAATACGGCTGCCCCAGCGTGAATGCCACACCGTGTCGCCCAGGCGAATGCCTTCAAAATGCTGCGCCAGAATGTCGCTGAAGACTTTCTGCGGCACTTCCGCGGCATCGGCCTTGTCGGCCGGCTGACTCATCAGCAAACGGAAATAGCCGCCGGGCAATTGCACTACCATCACGAAATGACCGGGGCCCATGCAGTAATGCACCCACTGTTTGTGATCGGGAAAGTCATGCAGATAGACATCGAGATTCTGCAGCACAGTGCTGGCGTAATCGGTGCCGTCTTTCTGCCAGTCCAGTTGCTCACGGATGCGTGAGTTGCCGCCGTCAGCAGCAACGAGGTATCGGCACTGCACTTGTTCTTCGCGGCCATCGGCATGTTGCAGCGTGGCCAGCACGCCATCGGCCTGCTGCACTACCGACGTACAGGTCACGCCCCATTCGGCAGTGCGACCATATTTTTCCTGCAACACATTGCGCAGATGAGCTTCGGTTTCATCCTGGCTGTGCAACAGCAGCAGCGGATAGCGCGACGAAGTCAGCTGGGTAAAATCCAGTCCCGGCCGCACTTCGCTGCGCGCGCCAGTGCCATCGATAAAATGCATCACATAACCGGGGCTGTGCACGCCACGCTTGAGAAAACGGTCGATCAGCGACGTATCAATACGCTCCAGCATCTCGAGTGTGCGGGCATGCACAGTGACAGCGCGCGAATAGCGCGAAGGTGCCGGCAAGCGATCGACACAGCGATAGTCAACGCCGAAGCGTGCCAGCTCGAGCGCGAGCATGCTGCCGGCAGCGCCGCTGCCAACAATAAGAACCGGGATCGGATTTTGGCTCACTGCTTATCCCCTCTGGCTCGACTGTAGTGAATACAGTTCTGATTGTTGTTTACCAATGCATGCTATGGCTTCTTGTCCAGCACGACAAAACTGTAAGGATAGGGATTGTGTGCGGTCGCCGTGTGCGACTCGCGCGAGACTTCCAGCCATTCACTGCGTGTGAACTCCGGAAAATATGCATCCGCTTCTGGTTCGGCCTCGACTTCGGTGAGATACAGTCGCTGCGCCAGCGGCAAGGCCTGTGCATAAATCTGCGCACCCCCTATCACCATCACCTCATGCTGGTCTGGCGGCAATAGCGTCTGCGCTGTTGCCAGCGCCGCTGCCAGCGAAGATGCCAGTGATATTCCCTGCGCCGGATAATCTGCATTGCGACTGATGACAATGTTCGGGCGTCCCGGCAGGGGGCGGCCAATGGATTCAAAGGTATTACGGCCCATCACCACCGGCTTGCCGAGCGTGACCCGTTTGAAATATTTAAGGTCTTCCGGCAGATGCCACGGCATCTGGTTGTTGAGGCCGATGGCGCGATTGCGTGCGCAGGCAACGATGAGGGAAACAAGCATAGGGCTCACACGGCTATCGGGGCAGAGATGCCGGGGTGGCACTGGTAGTTCACAATTTCAAAATCTTCAAACTGGTACTCAAACAAACTCGCCGGTTTGCGCTTGATGGTGAGCGTGGGCAGCGGGAACGGCGTGCGCGCCAGCTGCGTTTGCACTTGCTCCATATGATTCATATACAAGTGGGTATCGCCGCCGGTCCAGATGAAATCACCCACATCCAAAGCGCACTGCTGCGCCAGCATGTGCGTGAGCAGTGCGTAGGACGCAATATTGAACGGCACGCCCAGGAAGGTATCGGCCGAACGTTGATACAGCTGGCACGACAGTTTGCCGTTGGCAACATAGAACTGGAACAGTGAATGGCAGGGCGGCAGCGCCATTTCGTCAACGAAGGTCGGGTTGTACGCCACTACCATGTGCCGGCGTGAATCGGGATTGTGCTTGATGCTGTGCAGCACCTTGCTGATCTGGTCGATGGTGGTGCCGTCCTTGCCGGGCCACGCGCGCCACTGGCGGCCATAGACGGGCCCCAGATCGCCATTGGCGTCGGCCCACTCGTCCCAGATGCTGACGCCGTGGTCTTGCAGGTATTTGATATTGGTGTCGCCGGTGAGAAACCACAGCAGCTCGTGGATGATCGAACGCAAATGCAATTTCTTGGTGGTGACCAGCGGAAAGCCCTCCGCCAGATTGAAACGCATCTGATGGCCGAACACCGACAGCGTACCGGTGCCGGTGCGATCTTGCTTGCGCGCACCTTCGGCAAGTATGCGGCGCGTCAAATCCAGATATTGCTGCATCAGCGCGCCTCCTTTCGATAAGCCCACACCATGATGGCGATGCCGATCAGCACCATCACGATCGACAATTGCTGGCCGCGCGTCATCCAGTCGAACATCACAAAATTGAGCTGGGCATCCGGCTGGCGAAAGAATTCGACCACGATGCGCTGGGCGCCATAGCCGAGCATGAACAAGCCACCCACCGCAAACCGCGGCCGTGGCTTACTGGAATACCACCATAGCAGCGTGAACAACAGCATGCCTTCCAGCACCAACTGGTAGAGCTGTGACGGATGCCGCGGCAGCTGGGCCGGATCGTGCGGAAACACCATGGCCCACGGCACATCCGTGCTGCGGCCCCACAGCTCGCCGTTAATGAAATTGCCGATACGGCCGGCCCCCAGCCCAATCGGCGTCAGCGGCGCTATGAAATCCGCCACTTCCATGAAACTCTTGCCGATGCTGCGCGCATACAGCGCCATCACGATGATGACCCCCACCATGCCGCCATGAAACGACATGCCACCTTCCCATAATTTCAGCATGCGCAGCGGCTCGGCGATATAAGCATCCAGATCATAAAACAGGATGTAGCCAAGCCGGCCGCCCAGGATGACGCCGAGCATGCCATTGGTGATGAGATCGACCAGCTGCTGCTGGGTCCAGCCGGAGCCGGGGCGGGCCACGCGTTTACTGCCGAGCCACCAGACTGACGCAAAACCGAACAAATAGGTGAGGGCATACCAGCGGATTTTGAGCGGGCCGAGGGCAAGGGCGACGGGATCCAGGTCAGGCAAAACGATCATGGGGCCAGGCATTCACAAGAGGGATATTAATGTGAGTATAGCCAAAACCGCTGATGGGGTCAGGGCTAAACTCCGGCCACAGTACTCGGACGCCAATAACGCAGCAGCACGGCATTGCTGACCACACTGACACTGCTGAACGCCATCATGGCGCCGGCCAGCATCGGGTTGAGCATGCCGGCGGCGGCCAGAGGTATGCCCAGCAGGTTATAGGCAAAGGCCCAGAACAGGTTCTGGCGGATTTTGCGGTAAGTGTGACGTGAAATCGCAATCGCATCTGCCACTCGCAATGGATCGCTTTGCATCAAGGTGATGCCGGCGGTTTGCATCGCCACATCAGTGCCGGCGCCCATCGCGATGCCGACATCGGCAGCGGCCAGCGCCGGTGCATCATTGATGCCGTCACCCACCATCGCCACGCGTTCGCCTTGCTGTTGCAGCTCGCTGATCACTTGCGCTTTGTGTGCGGGCAATACATTGGCGCGCACGTCATCGAGCCCGATGGCGCTGGCAATGGCAGCGGCGCTGGCTTGATTGTCGCCACTTACCATGAGTGTGCGGATGCCAAGCTGGCGTAATTGTGCAACGGCTTGTCGGGCGGTGGCGCGCAGGGTGTCCTGGAACAGTAGCAGGCCAAGTAATTGTTTATTGCCGCCGGACTCTATGGCGGCCCACGACAAGGTGTAGCCTTCACTGGAAGATTCCTGCGCGCGTTGCACCAGCATAGCGGCAGCAAAGCCCAGTTCTTCCATCAGGCGCTGATTGCCAAACCAGAATGGTTTGCCATCGACGCGGGCCGACACGCCACGCCCGGCCAGTGTGCGCAACTCGGTCGCGGTAATCCCGGATTTGACTGAGTGCGCTGCAGCCTGCAACACCGCCTGCGCCAGTGGATGCTCACTGCCTTGCTGCACCGCCGCCACTTGCGCGAGCAAGAGCTCATCGCTGCCATCGAACGCCACCGTGCGCACCACGCGCGGTTTGCCTTCGGTGAGCGTGCCGGTTTTGTCGAAAGCGACTACTGTCACTGCTTGCGCATTTTCCAGGGCTTCGGCATCGCGGATCAGGATGCCGCTTTGGGCCGCGACGCCAGTGCCCGCCATCAGTGCCGCGGGAGTGGCAAGCCCAAGCGCACACGGGCAGGCAATTACCAGCACCGATACCGCATTGATGGTGGCTTGTGACCAGTCACCCGCACCCAGCCCCCACGCCAGCCAGGTCAGCACGGCAATCAGGATTACTGCCGGCACCATCACGCCACTGACCTTGTCGGCCAAGCGTTGAATGGGCGCTTTGTTGGCTTGTGCGTTTTCCACCAGGCGAATGATGCGTGCCAGCGTGGTTTCGGTACCGATGGCACCTACACGTACATGCAACAGGCCATCAAGATTGATGGATCCACCAATCACCGGCGCACCGGTTTCACGCAGCACCGGCGCACTTTCGCCGGTGATCAGCGCCTCGTCCAGCAGACTGCGACCTTGCAGGATGGTGCCGTCTGCGGCCACGCGTTCGCCCGGGCGAATGACCAGCTCATCGCCGCTGTGCAGGTCTGCAATGGCCACTTCAATTTCGGCCCCTGCGCGCATGACGCTGGCGCGCTCGGGGCTCAAGGCCTGCAGGGCGCGGATCGCGGCGGTGGTTTGTTGTTTGGCGCGGGCTTCCAGCCACTTGCCCAGCAGGATCAGGGTGATGATGACGGTGCCCGCTTCAAAATACAGCGCATCCATGCCGCTGTTGCCACCCAGCAAATGAAACAGCGACAGTCCATAGGCCGCAAAGGTGCCAAGCGTCACCAGTGTATCCATATTGGCGGTGCCACTGCGCAGCGCCTTGAAAGCGCCGATATAAAAGCGACGGCCACACCACCATTGCACGGGCGAGGCCAGTGCCAGTTGCAGGTAACCGTTGAACATCAGATGCTGGCCAAACCAGCTCAGCACCATCGGATAGAGCAACGGCAGGGTCAGTATTGCCGCCAGCACAAACTGGTTCCGCTCAGGATTACTCCCCTGAGCGGTTAGCGGCTTTTTTGCAGAGGTTCTCACGGCAGCGTGATACCCGGCGTTTTCCACCGCGCTGACCAGCACAGCTGTTTGCAAAGCCTCACCCTGCACAGTGGCGCTTTCCGTGGCGAGATTGACACTGGCCTGCCTTACCCCCGGCACTTGCTTGAGTGCCTTTTCAATATGCGCCACGCACGAGGCACACGACATGCCAGTGATGTCCAGCGTGATTGTTAGGGATTCAACCTGGGTTGTCATATTCAGCTCCTGTTTGGCTTGGGAACTTTCCCTGAGGCTGCCGCCTTACCCGGGAAATTTCCACGCTGATTAAAGCTTGAATTACCAGGCGGTAACTTGCGCTGGATCAGTCCTGCCCTTCACGCACTTCGCGACGCAGGCGATCCAGGCCGACGCCATGCAGTTCGCGGTCGAGCAAACTGACCACCGCTTCGGTGTCTTCCTGCTGCAGCGCCTGCACCAGCAAGGCTTTGGCTTGCGCCAGCGTGATATCGCGAATCATCGCTTTCACTTTCAGCAGGTTGGTGGCATTCATCGACAGGATGTCGAAGCCCATTGCCATCAGCAGCACCGAGGCGGCCGGATTGCCGGCCATTTCGCCGCAGATGCTGAGCTTCTTGCCGGCAGCAGTGACTTCTTCGGCGATTTTGTTCATCACGCGCAACACGGCCGGATGCAAGTTGGAAAACAGGTTGGTAACGCGCGGGTTGTTGCGATCGACCGCCAGCATGTATTGCGTCAGGTCGTTGCTGCCCACGGAGACAAAGTCAGAACGCTTGACGATCTCCGCCACCTGCCACGCCATCGCCGGCACTTCGATCATCACACCAATCGGCGGCATCTGCACGGCATGGCCTTCTTCAAACAATTCACGCTGGGCGCGGCGGATCAGCATGGTGGACGTATCAATCTCGCCAACCTGGCTGATCATCGGCAGCAGAATTTGCAGGTTGTTGAAACCGACACTGGCACGCAACATGGCTCTGACCTGGCTCAGAAACAGTTCCGGATGGTCCATGCTGACGCGGATGCCGCGCCAGCCCAGAAACGGGTTGTCTTCCTTGATCGGAAAATATGACAAGGGCTTGTCGCCGCCGATATCGAGCGTGCGCATGGTTACCATCTTGGGATGAAAGGCTTCGAGCTGGTCGCGGTAGATGGCGGTTTGTTCGGTTTCGGTTGGGAAACTTTCGCGCAACATGAACGGCACTTCGGTGCGAAACAAGCCGATGCCTTCGGCACCACGCTCACGCGAGCGCAGCACATCGGTAAGCAGGCCGGTGTTCACCCACAATTGCACGCGATGACCGTCGAGGGTTTCGCACGGCAGCTCCTTGATCGATTCCAGTTCTTCGGTCAGCTGCACTTCTTCGCGCACAATTTCCTGGAAGCGTTGGCGCATTTCATCGGTGGGGTCGGTATAGACCCGTCCGTTGTGGCCATCCAGGATCACTTCGTGGCCATCGAGTTCAGCGAACGGAAAATTGGCTACGCCCATCACCGCCGGCAATCCCATCGCGCGCGCCAGAATTGCCACATGTGAATGCGCCGAACCTTCTGCCGACACCACGCCCACCAGCTGGCCTTTCGGCACTTCCGCCAGCATCGCCGCCGACAGCTCTTCGCAGATGACGATGCAGCGGGGCGGATAAACACGGGTCTTTTTCTGCTTTTCCTGCAGGTAATACAGCACGCGTGAACACAGATCCTTGATGTCGGTGGCACGTTCGCGCAGATAGTCGTCGTTGATGCTGGCGAAATTGTTGATGTGGGCCTGCGCCACTTGCGCGAGCGCCCCCTGTGCCCAGTTGCCTTGTTCGATCAGCGACACCACTTCGGCGCCGAGCGCACTGTCGCTGAGCATGTGCAGGTAGGCATCGAACAACTCGCGCTCTTCCGGGCGCAACTGGCCTTTGATCTTGATCTTGAGTTCGTTGATGTCAACGCGGACGGCTTCCAGACAGCCATTGAAAAATTTGATCTCGGCCTTGATGTCGACACAGCTGCGATTGGGGATCACCGACAAATCCGCCGGCGGAAACACGGTAATGGCTTGCGCGATCACCACGCCCGGCGCTCCTGGCACGCCGTCAAAATACGGGTTGCGGTTACGTTTGCCGGACGGCGTGAAGCCCTGCGCCATGCCTTTGGATTCAGCCAGCGCAATCACCGGCGCCAGCTGCGCTGACAAGGTAATCAGAAACGCTTCATCTTCGGCGTTGAACTTGCGGCGCTCCTTCTGCTGCACCACCAACACGCCCAGCACTTGCGCATGATGGATGACCGGCACACCCAGAAATGATTCATATTCTTCTTCACGGGTTTCCGGGATGTAGTGATAACGCGGATGCGCGCTGGCATTGTCGAGATTGACCGGCTCGGCCCGTTGCGCCACCAGGCCCACCAGGCCTTCTTGTGGCGCCAGGCTGACGCGCCCTACCGCGGCGGCATCCAGGCCCTGGCTTGCCATCAGCACATAGCGGCCGATGCTGCGGTCGAGCAGGTATACCGAACATACGCGGGTTGCCAGCGCGTTCTGCACACTGCGCACGAGAATGTCCAGCGTCGCCGCAAGATCGCGGGCGCCGTTCACCTCGGTCATGATGCTGTGCAGGATCTGCAGCATTAAAGTTCCAATTGTTTGCGATAAGAAGTTTCCAGCTCGGCCAAAGCCGATTTGTAAACGTCGCGCTTGAACTCCACGACTTCTTCGGCCGCGGTCCAGTAGTCAATCCAGCGCACTGCATCGAATTCAGGTTTGTTGCCGCGGTCGAAGCGGATTTTTTCGCCATCGCCCACCAGCTGCAGCAGGAACCACAACTGCTTCTGGCCAATGCACACCGGATTCGATTTGTGCCGCACCAGATGCGGCGGCAGCTTGTAATGCAACCAGTCGCTGGTGCGCGCCAGAATGCTGACATCCGCAGGTTCCAGCCCCACTTCTTCATTGAGTTCGCGCAGCATCGCCGCTTCCGGCGTTTCATGACGCTGGATGCCACCCTGCGGAAATTGCCAGGCTTCCTGCCCTATGCGTTTGGCCCACAGCAGTTTGCCGGTGCCGTTGCAGATGATCAGCCCGACATTGGGCCTGTAACCGTCAGTATCAATCACGTTTATGGCCTGCATTTCCAGACTGCACACAGTCTGGTGGTGAGGTCAGCGCTGCCAGCGGCAGCAATCAGTCGACACAGGATTTGAGGTAAGTCCCGGCATCCAGCAGATCTGACATTTCACCTTTGTTACTGATGCGGATTTTGAAAATCCAACCCTTGTCATAGGGAGAGGAATTGATGAGCTCGGGTGTAGTGCGCAAGGCTTCATTCACCGCAGTGATTGCGCCCGCCACCGGCGCCGGAATGTCGGAAGCCGTTTTGACCGACTCCACCAGACTGACTTCTTCTCCGGCTCTGACAACACTGGCTACTTCCGGCAACTCCACGAACACCACATCACCCAATTGCGACTGGGCAAACTCAGTGATGCCGACGCGGGCGTTGTCTGCGTCTTCAAGTTGCAGCCAGATATGGGCAGCCGTGTAATAAAGTTCGGTAGGTGCGGCGCTCATGGTGTGTAACTAACCCCTCCAAAATGACATGACTGGCATCATAGGCAAGAGGCAGTGCGGGTGCAAGGTTGACCACCCCGGCAGCCGTTTTATCAGGGTGACAGGCCCATGGCTTGCTGGATCAGCGTGCGTTTCAAGGCCAGATTCCGGTTGGCCACCTTCAAGCCGGCATTGCGCAACCAGCGCAGCATCAGGCTATCGCTGCCAAAGGCGCGCTTGAAAGCCTCCATGCTCAGCATCATCGCCAGATTGGGGCCTGTGCGTGCCCGCTGGTAGCGGCTGAGTGTCTGCAGGGCGGCAATATCTTCACCCCGCTGCCGGGCTTGGGCCAGCACTTCGGCCAGGCAGCGAGCATCCGCCAGGCCCAGATTGACCCCCTGGCCTGCCAAGGGATGCAGGGTGTGGGCCGCGTCGCCCACCAAGGCCACGCCGGGCTTGGTGTAAGTAGTGGCGTGTTGTTGCTGCAAGGGCACGGCGACGCGCGCAGTGAGCAAAGCCATCGGGCCCAGTCGGGATTCAAACGCCCGCTGCAACTCCGCGGCAAAGTCCGCTGCTGGCAAGGCCATCAACGCTGCGGCCTGGTCGTTGTCGCAACTCCACACGATCGAACAGCAATGCTGGCTTGGCGCGCCCGGCAGCAGCAGCGGCAATACCGCCAGCGGGCCAGCGGTGGTGAAGCGCTGCCAGGCGGTGAACTGATGCGGGCTGGCGGTTGTTATTGTGCAGACGATGGCTTGTTGCTGATAGCTCCACTCCCGTGTGGTGAATCCGCACAACGTGCGCACCACCGAATTGCCGCCATCAGCACCGATCAGCAAGCGGCAGCGAAAGCTGGCACCGTTATCACACAGCACGCGGGTGGAATTACTGTCGTCGATTGACTGTTCAATCTGCTTCAGCGTATGGCCGTTGTGCAAGCTGACTTGCGGGAGCTGGCGCAAGGCCTGGTAGAGCACCGCACACAGCAGGCGGTTTTCCACGATGTGGCCCAGGCAGGGGGCGTGTACTTGTTCGGCAGTAAAATGAATGGCACCGGTGCCATCGGCATCCCATACCTGCATGTCGCTATACGGGCACACTCGCAAAGCCGCCAGCGCCTCCCACACCCCCAGTTGCTGCAGCCAGGCCTGACTGGCCGGGGTCAATGCACTCACCCTGCTGTCGAAGGCCGGTTCGGCCAGCGTGGTTTGCAACTGGGCCAGCCCGGCCGGCGGTGGCTGTGCATCCAGCACCACCACCTCGAAGCCCTGTTCTGCCAGCGCCAGCGCCAAACACAGCCCCACCATGCCGCCGCCATTGATCAGGATGTCACAATCGACAGCAGGGGCGTGGGTTGTAGAATGCGATCTGTTCATTTGTAAAACATGATATCAGGAAGCCTGGCACCTTATGCGTATTTCCCGCCTGTTCACCACCCAGCCCCTTGGCGCCAACTGCTCGCTTGAGTTGACGGATGCCACCGCCCACTACCTGGGCAAGGTGCTGCGCGTGGGCACAGGCGATGCGCTGGTGCTGTTCGGTGGCGATGGCCTGGACTATCCCGCCACCGTCATAAATGTAGGCAAGCATGTGGTGCAAGTGAACATCGGCACGCCCACTGCCCCCGCCACCGAATCAGCCCTGTACACCGTGTTGGGGCTTGGCATTTCGCGCGGCGAGCGCATGGACTATGCAATCCAGAAAAGCACCGAGCTGGGGGTCAGCCTGATCGTGCCGCTGTTCACGGAACACTGTGAGGTGAAGCTCAGCGGCGAACGTGTCGACAAGCGGCAAAGTCATTGGCAGCAGGTGGCGATCAGTGCCTGTGAACAAAGTGGGCGCGTCAAAGTGCCGCTGATCGAGGCGCCGCAAACCCTGGCCAGCTGGCTGGCACGTGCAGACGGCACCCTGCGGCTGCTGCTCGATCATGAAGAAAGCGGGCGTTTGTCCGGGCCGCGCCCGGCCGCCGGGGTCAGTTTGCTGATCGGGCCGGAAGGTGGCTTGGCTCCGGCCGAAATTGCTGCGGCCAAACAGGCCGGTTTTGTCGGGATTCGGCTGGGTGCGCGGGTGCTCAGAACCGAAACAGCGCCGGTGGCGGCGCTGTCGCTACTGCAATATCTGTGGGGAGAGCCGGGCTGAACAAAACCCGGCGAGCTGCGCTCAGATGGCGTCGGGGCCGGATTCGCCGGTGCGGATGCGGATTACCTGTTCCAGGTTGTGCACGAAAATCTTGCCGTCGCCAATCTTGCCGGTCGCGGCCGATTTGATCAGCGCTTCGATGATGGCTTCAACGCGGTCATCTTCTACGGCAATTTCCAAGCGGATCTTCGGCAGGAAATCCACCACGTACTCGGCGCCACGATAAAGCTCGGTATGGCCTTTTTGCCTACCAAAACCTTTCACTTCCGTGACGGTGATGCCCTGCACACCGACGGCAGACAATGCTTCACGCACATCGTCCAGTTTGAAGGGTTTGACGACCGCTGTGATCATTTTCATTGGGTAATCCTTTGACAGTAAAGGCGAGGTGCTTTCAGTATAAGGCAGCTCCTGCCAAATTACGATTCCTGTGATTTTTCCGGGCAAGCGCGTCGCAAGCAAAGCCCTGTTGCCAAAGGCGGTCCTGGTTTACTCTGGCGCACCGAGCCAGCCAGAGGTCCACGCCATGCTCAACAATGAATTCCTGCATAAGCTCAGCCAGAAGGCTGCCACGCTGTTTCCGGCCGCCGAGGCCGCGCGCGACAAACTGCAGCACGAACTGCATGACTTGTTGCAGGCCAGCCTCGGCAAACTGCAACTGGTCACGCGCGAAGAGTTTGATGCTCAACGCCAAATTCTGGCGCGCGCCAATGAGCGTGTTGCCGAGCTGGAACAACGTATTGCGCAGCTGGAAAAACGCTGAGTTCATGGAACGTATTTCAAGGAGGTTTCCTTGCATAAGGATAATCGCAATCTACCGTTAAGTACTGATGCAGACTTAACTGAGATTCGACGCCAAGAGACACTGATCAAGGCAGGCGCCTAGCAGAGCGCGATCTTCAACAGCGTCAACTTCTCAAGTATCGCCACTGATGCCCAGGGCGTGATCCAGATCTTCAACGTCGGCGCCGAGCGCATGCTGGGCTACACGGCCGCTGAAGTGATGAACAAGATCACCCCGGCGGCCATCTCCGACCCGCAGGAACTGATCGCGCGGGCGAAGAAGTTGAGCCTTGAATTCGGTACAACGATTGCACCTGGGTTCGAGGCGCTGGTGTTCAAGGCCGCGCGCGGCATTGAGGATATCTACGAACTGACCAAGGTCCGCAAGGACGGAAGCCGCTTCCCGGCCATCGTTTCGGTCACGGCGCTGCGCGATGCGCAAAACGGAATCATCGGTTACCTGCTGATTGGCACCGACAACACTGCCCGCAAGCAGTATCAAGAAGTGGCAGAAGAATTTTTTGAACAGCCGATGGCACTGCACATAGTCTGCAAACTAAATGGCGAAGTAGTGCGGGCGAACTCGGCATGGAGTGATATTTTGGGCTATGAGTTGGATAAATTCATCGGGGCCAATATCCTCGATTTCATCCATCCCGATGACAAGGATAAAACCATCGAAGAATTATCGAGCCTTGGCAAAGGCAATCAGACGCTCTTATTTGAGAACCGATACCGTCACCAGAATGGCTTGTATAAAACCTTGAACTGGTCCGCCAACGCCTCGATTGAAAATGACGCTGTCTATGCATTGGCTGTTGATATCACCGAGCGCAAGCGATATGAATACGAAGCATCAAATACCAGTCGCGCACTTGCAACATTAATCGAGGTGAATCGCCTGTTGGTACGTGCCACCAACGAACTGGAATTTCTTTCGACATTGTGCCAAGCCCTCGTCAAGCAGAGAGGCTACCGCATGGCCTGGGTGGGCTATCTGGAACACGATGAAGCCAAGACCATGCGTGTCGTTGCAAAAGATGGCGTTGAAGAGGGATATCTTGAGGAGGCCCACATCGTCTGGTCGGATACCGAGCACGGTCGCGGACCATCAGGAATCGCAGCACGTAGCGGAGAGACTCAGGTTGTACAAAACTTCCTGACCGACGATCGCATCCTGCCGTGGCGTGCAAAAGCGGCACAGCGCGGCTATGCAGCCAGTATTTGCCTGCCCCTTATTCTGCATGAAAAGGTATTTGGCGTGCTGACCATCTATTCTGGCCATGCCGATGCCTTCAATAAGGCAGAGGTCAAACTGCTTGAAGAGATGGCCTCAGATCTGGCTTTCGGTGTGGGTGCATTGCGGACCCGCCATGAACGTGACACGGGCCTGTTACAAATCAAGCAACAGTTGGTCAAACTGGAAAGCAACCTGGAAGATACCGTAGAGGCTATCTCGACTATCGTTGAATTGCGTGATCCCTACACTGCCGGACACCAGCAGCGAGTGGCCGAACTGGCGGTTACCATCGCCAGGGAAATGGGGCTGCCAGATGAACAGATACACGGCATCCGTCTTGGTGGCATTGTCCATGACCTGGGCAAAATCCAGATACCTGCCGAGATACTCGCCATGCCCAGAAGACTCAATGAAACCGAGTACAAGTTAGTTCAATTTCACCCGCAAGCCGGTTATGACATTCTGAAAGATATCGACTTTCCTTGGCCGATTGCGCAGATGGTGTTGCAACACCATGAACGGCTGGACGGTTCCGGCTATCCTTGGCGACTCAAAGGAGAAGCGATCATACTAGAGGCGCGCATTCTGTGCGTGGCTGATGTGGTCGAAGCGATGGCATCACACCGGCCATATCGCCCGGGTCTGGGGGTAGACTCGGCGCTGGACGAGATCAAGCGTGGAAACGGAACGATCTATGACCCGCAGGTGGCAGCTGCCTGCCTCAAGGTGTTTGCTGAGGGCAAGTTCAAGTTGTAATAAAAATATAAGGAAAACCCGGGGCAGAGTCACATTTCTCTACTACTGTGCGACTGACACCATGACTCAAGTAGGAGTTGTCGAGTCCCCTTGCTTAGGCCCCCATAACTTAAGGTTTCCGGTATATTGAAGGGATCGTCGCTATGAGCTTCGTTAACTTGTCCCTTCAAAATCGCCGGTAATTGATGGCCTCCAGCAAATGCGCAGTGGCAATCAGTGGTGCCGGTTCCAGATCGGCGATCGTGCGCGCAATTTTCAGAATACGAAAAAATGAACGCGTCGACAGGTGCAGGCGCGTCACGGCGTCATTGAGCAGACTGGCATCAGACTTTGAAAGCGCACAGAGTTCGCCCAGTTGCTGGTGTTGCAGATGGCCATTGAGTCGGCCGCCGCGCACCAATTGCAATTCTCGGCACGCCATCACACGTTGACGCAGTTCGCTGCTGCTTGATGCGCCGGCTGGAGCGCGCTGCAACAACGCAGCTTTATCAGCTTCCGCCAGGCGCGACACACTCACATGCAGATCAATGCGATCCAGCAAGGGCCCTGACACGCGCTGCTGATACTGGCGGATTTTTTCGGCAGAACAAGTACAGCGCTGGTCGTCGGCGCCTTGCAGTCCGCATGGACACAAATTCATGGTGGCCACCAGCTGGATACGTGCGGGCAGCCGGATGCGGTAACGCGCACGCGCGATCTGGATTTGCCCGGATTCCAGCGGTTCGCGCAATACTTCCAGCACACGCGGGCTGAACTCGGGCAGCTCGTCGAGAAACAGCACCCCATTGTGGGCCAGACTGATTTCGCCCGGATGCAGCGTGCTGCCGCCACCGGCCAAGGCCACCGCCGAGCTGGTGTGGTGCGGGGTGCGAAACGGCGGCTGCTGCCAGAGTCTGGGCGAAGTTTGCTGCTGGGCCAGCGAGTGGATCGCCGCCACTTCCAGCGCCTCGGCCTGCTGCAGCGGCGGCAGGATGCCGGGCAGTCGTGAGGCCAGCATGGTCTTGCCGGTGCCGGGCGGGCCGCGCAGCAAAACATTGTGGCCGCCGGCCGCCGCAATCAGCAGCGCGCGCTTGGCGGCATCCTGGCCGATTACTTCGCGGAAGTCCGGCATCGCCGCGGCTTCAACTGACGTCAAGGGTGGCGGTTTATCCAGCTCGATTTCCTTGCGCAAATACTGCAACACTTGCAGCAGATGCGAACACAGCCGCACATCGGCATCCGGCAACAGCGCCGCTTCCAGGCTGTTGTCGGTGGGCACTATGCAGCTGCGTTGTTCCCGCAAGCACGCCAGCAAGCCCGGCAACAAGCCACCTACTCTGCGCACCTCGCCCGACAGTGCCAGCTCACCGATAAATACGCGGTTGGCCAATAGTGTTGCATCGAGCTGACCCGAAGCGGCCAGGATGCCAATGGCGATGGCCAGATCGAAACGGCCGCCGGTCTTGGGCAACTCGGCCGGCGCCAGATTGATGGTGATACGCTGCTGCGGAAATTGCAGTTGCGAATTGATGAGCGCACTGCGCACGCGCTCGCGGCTTTCGCGCACCGCGGTTTCCGGCAGGCCGACGATGGTGAAATTCGGCAAGCCGTTGGACAGGTGCACCTCGACGGTGACGAGCGGGGCCTCAATGCCGAGCGTGGCACGTGAGTGCACGATTGCGAGTGCCATGTTGCATCCTTGCCAGCTAACAGTAACCCAAGCCAGGCGCGTGCCGACACGGCAATGCGCATCACTCTTACAGACTTGCTGTGCCTCAAGGTAGTTCAGCTTTGTCGTTTCTGCCAACTTTCTGTCAATGCAAACCAAGCTTTCATTACGCCATGCTATGCACAGGAAAGGATGAACATCTTGGCGCGCTGCCTTATTCAGCTTAAATTGCGAGTGGCCGAAGATAATTTATTTTGGTGCCGCCCCCTAAACGCTTCTATACTGCAGGTATTCTGCTCAATAACCAAATCTCCAATTACAGAAAACCAGAAACCACCGCAAGCCATGAAATCAACTCTCCTATCGGAAGCCAGAGACTTATCTGTTGCTGAACGCCTCAAACTGGTGGAAGCGATCTGGGACAGTATTGCCGAATCCCCGGATCAGTTAGCGCTTACCACAGCGCAAGCCGCCGAATTGGACCGGCGCCTTGCAGAGTATGAAAAAAATCCCGAGGCTGGCACCTCATGGGATGAGGTTAAGGAAAGAATACTCAAAAGGAGTTGAGTTGTGCGGCTTGTCATCCGCCCGGACGCGGAAATAGATATTACCGAAGGATACGACTGGTACGAGCATAAGCAGCAAGGCCTTGGTTTGGAGTTTATGGCTGCAGTTTCTTTTACAATCACTTCAGTTCTTTCTGATCCATATCACTTTCCGTGCATATTCCGGCAGTTGCGTCGAGCAATCGTCAACCGATTCCCCTATGGAGTTTTCTTTATTGCAAGGCCTGACGCTGTTGTGGTCGTGGCGGCCATGCATCACGCCAGAAATCCGCGCCGATTGAAAACACGGCATTGATTTTGTCGTTTCTGCCAACTTTCTGTCGTGGCTGGCAACGACCAAACTGGCTATCATGCGCGGCCACCGCTTGATCCTGCCCGCATGACTACCCTCAACGCCCGCCAACACAGCGCCGTACGCTATCTCGATGGTCCCCTGCTGGTGCTGGCCGGTGCCGGCAGCGGCAAGACCAGCGTGATCACGCAGAAAATTGCCTATCTGATCAATGAGTGCGGCTATCAGCCCAACCACATTGCCGCGCTGACCTTTACCAACAAGGCCGCGCGCGAGATGAAGGAACGCGTAGGCAAATTGTTGCAGGGCAAGAACAGTCGCGGCTTGATCATTTCCACCTTTCACCATCTCGGCCTCACCATCATCCGGCGTGAGTGTGGGCATCTGGGGCTGAAATCCAGTTTCAGCATTTTTGACGAGACTGATTGTATATCGCTGCTCAAAGAGCTGATGCTGAAAGACAATGAAGCGGCCGACGATCAAACCAAGCTGCTGGCCGGCCTCATTTCCCGTTTCAAAAACTCATTTATGACGCCCGAGCAAGCACTGGCCAGCGCCACCACGCCCGACGAAGCGTTGGCCGCGCGCGTCTATACCGATTACCAGCGTAGCCTGCGCGCGTTCAATGCGGTGGATTTCGACGACCTGATCTTGCTGCCGGCCCAACTGTTCCAGGCCAAGCCGGAGGTGCTGGAGAAATGGCGGCGCCATATCCGCTACCTGCTGGTGGATGAGTATCAGGACACCAACAACATGCAGTATCACTTTGTGAAACAGCTGATCGGGGATCGCGGCTGTCTGACAGTGGTGGGTGATGATGACCAGTCCATCTATTCCTGGCGCGGCGCCAAGCCGGAAAACATGGATTTGTTGCAGCAGGATTACCCGTCACTGCGCGTCATCAAGCTCGAACAGAATTACCGCTCCACCAATAACATCCTCACTGCTGCCAATGCGCTGATCGCCAACAATCCGCACGTCTATGAAAAAGCCTTGTGGAGTGAATACGGCCACGGCGATCTGATCCGCGTATTGGTTTGCAACAACGAAGAAGCGGAAGTGGAACGCATCGCCACTGAAATCCTGCTGCTGGCCGCACACCGGCGTTTACGCTTCAAGGATTTCGCGGTGCTCTATCGCGGCAATCACCAGGCGCGGCTGCTGGAAATCCATTTGCAGGCGCAGCAGGTGCCGTATGTATTGACCGGCGGTACTTCGTTTTTTGCGCGCACCGAGATCAAGGATTTGATGGCCTACCTGCGCCTGCTGATCAATCCGGATGACGACAACGCGTTTCTGCGCTGCATCAACACGCCGCGCCGCAAGATCGGGCCCAGTTTGCTGGAAGCGCTGGGGCTCTATTCAAAAACCGCCAATGTCAGCATGTTGGCTGCCTGCAGTCATGTGGGTCTCAACCAGCATGTGGCCGACAACCAGCGCGACAAGTTGCGCGAATTTGCCGCGTGGATGGAGGCCAAGCGCGAACACGTGGAGCGCGGCGACGGCATGCGCATTGTGCGCGAATTGCTCGATGACATTAACTACGACGAATGGCTGCGCCAGCAATGCGCCACGCCGGCGGCAGCGGAGCGTGCGCAAGGCAATGTGCAGACCTTGCTGACGTCCTTGCAAGGCAGCATGGAAAAAGCACGCGGCAACGACGAAGACGACAGCCTGGAAACCGCCATCAACAAACTGATCCTGCGGGATTTGCTGGAACAGCAGGAACAGGAAGAAGAAAGCAACCGCGTGCAATTGATGACGCTGCATGCCGCCAAGGGGCTGGAGTTTCCGGTGGTGTTCATCATGGGCATGGAAGAAGAGTTGCTGCCGCATCGCAACAGCATGGAGGGCGGCAACATTGAAGAGGAGCGACGCCTGGCCTACGTCGGCATCACCCGCGCCAAGCATCTGCTGACTTTTACGATGGCACGCCATCGCAAACAATACGGCGATGTATCAGAAACCTCGCCGAGCCGCTTCCTGGATGAGCTGCCGCCGGATCTGCTGCAGTGGGATGGTCGCAAGAGCGACCAGACACCGGAAAAAGCCGCAGCGCGCGGCAAAGACGCACTGGCGCGCATGAAGAGTTTGCTGGATTGACAACTACTTCTTGGCGGCGCTGACCAGGTAATCCACGGTGGCCTTGATGTCGTCATCGCTGCAATCAACACAGGTGCCGCGCGCTGGCATGGCACCGTTGTTGAAACCGTTGATGGCGCTCTGGTACAGCACATCCTTGCCTTTGGCGATGCGCGGCGCCCACAGCTTGGAGTCGGCAAAGGTCGGCGCATTGTTCACGCCCTTGGCATGGCAGACCTGACAGAAAGTGTTGTAAACCGATTCCGGCGTTTTGGGGGCGGAGGCTGCCGCGCCTGCCACTTTCATGCCCTTGGCGCAGTCTTCACCCATCACACACACCTTGCCGACCGGCTCCAGGCGCGCCGCAATCTGGTCTTTGACGGCCGCAGAGGTGGGAACAGCCAGCAGCAGGCCGACCAGACTTAACACGAGCAGGGATGGTTTGGCATTGAACACGCAACAGTCCTCACAATTGGGGAGCACAAAACGGCGCGAATTATAGGGGGAAATGGCCGCGGCCGGAACCGGAATCGGCCGGATTTGTCAGCGGGTGATGTTGAAACGAATGGGCTCACTGCCATATTGGATGTCGGCCGGCTTGCTATCGAGGGCATAGCCGACATAAACCACAAACCCCAGCCCAGCCAGCCAGCCGCCTTCAGCGCGCAGCTTCTGGATAATGTCGACCTGCTCCTGTGCCGCCAGCGGGCCACTCTTGTAACTGGCCATCTGGCTCAGATCGCCATGGTAAGGCACAAATTGACCACTGCTGTTCTTGCTGTACTGACTGCCATCGCTGAGCTGGGCCAGTACAAAGATTTTGCCGTTCTGGCCGATCTGGGCCGGATCCAGCGCGAGATGGGCACTGACGGTAATGCTGTCCTGGGCCGTGAAGCTGCTCGGGTAGGTCAATCCGCCATCGGCACTGGCGCCGCCGCTGATCAAGGTGGCGGCAGACGCCACCCCGCTGGTGGTGCGGGTTTCGCCCAACACTGGCTGACTGTCGGAGACGGTGAGCGTGTAACTGCCCACATTGGAGCCGCACTTGGCGGGCTTGGCATAGGTATTGGCGAGCAGCAGGTATTCTCCGGCTGGCAGCGTCTTGTCCATATGGGCGTTACAAGAGCCCAGATAGTCATCAAAGATGTCGAGCTCCCTGAGTTTGGAGTCGGTCAACACCAGCACCGCATCCATCTGGGGTGAGCGCATGTCGACAAAGATCCGGGTCGGGGCGGCCAATGACAGACGATAGACATCCACGAAACTGTCATCGGAACCGCCCCCGAACAGCTGATTGACCCGGCAATCGGTGCCGCCAAGACTGTCCTTGATCACATGGTTCATTGACAAGGTAGTGATCCGACACAGGGTCTGCTTGCCGTAGACGGATTCGGCGCCAGCAATGTCATCCGGCTGCAACTCGTTGAAGTCACTGATTTGCGCCGCCATGATGGCCTTGGCCGTAAGCTCATGACCCAGCCCCAGCGCATGGCCAAGTTCATGCAAGGCCGTCCTGCCAAAATCAATGATTTTGGAATTCTTGGCGCCACTGTAAACGTCCCACTTGTAGGTGTCGTTGAAAAGGATGTCGGCTTCCTGCAAGTATTCGAAGCCGAACTGTCCGCTGGTGGTTAATGTGAGCGTAATCGCCAGCACGCCGCTGCCCCAATCGTTGCCACACACAGTGGAGCGGAAATCGACCCCATTTTTGAGATCGCCGGGGCCACTCGGAAAATCGGAGCCGGTGCCACTGCGGCTATAACTGTTGCACGGATTCAGGTAGTCCTTGTTGGCGATGAATTTGAAGCTGGTCTTGTCACTCCACTGCTGCATGGCCGCTTCAAACGCCGCAGACCAGTGCGTGCCGGACGGGGAGATGCCGGGCAAGCCGGTATAGAAAGTAGTGGAGCCATCGAACCAGCGCTTGCCGTTAGAGTTGTAAGCAGACACGGCCGGCAACACAAACGCCGCCAGCAACAACGCGGCTTGGCCGAGGCGCCTGCCGCGCAAGCTTGTCATTGCGCCGCCGCTTGCGGGCGGCGCATCTGATCAACGATGGCGATGCGGAAATCATCCAACGAGAACAGGAAGGCGCGCGGCACTTTGGCATCGATGGCCTGGGCGCTAAAACCCATCGTCAACATCTTGCTCACCAGCGGATCCACTTCCAGCCCCGGAATTTTCAGGTCGGGCCGCAGCCGCATGTCGAGGAAGTCCGCGCCGCTGGCATCCTGCATCAGCGGAAAGTAGCCTTGCTGCCAGCCGCTGAGCGGATTGATTTGCTTGCTGTCGAGGTTGGCGACAAAGAACACACCGCGCGCGCCCACTGCCGGCACGAACTGGCCTGCCACTTTGAGGTTGACACCCTTGGCGGCTCCGCCGACAAAACGCAATTCGATGGTGGGTGCGGGGCTGGCACCCTTGACCGTCTGTTCAACCGTAAAGCTCACCAGTGTGTAGACCAGCTCATCCTGTTGTTGTTCGCGCGAGCTTTGCACTGTGCCGACAAAGATGAACGACGATTGCGCCACCAACTGCTCAAAGCTGAAATCCTCCAGCACGGTAGCCTTGGCTGTCGTGGTGAGCAGCAACAGGCATAGCCACAGCCAGCAACCGGCGGCGGACGCATAAGCTTGGCGGGATCGGTAGCTAGGCATGGTTGCTCTGTGATGCAGACTGCACGCTGGCAGACAGTGGTTCAGTAACGATAACTCTGGTCCTGGATGCCGCGCCACCAGGTTTCATTTTGCAAATACCAGAGCACGGTACTGCGCAGCCCGCTCTGGAATGTTTGTTGCGGCTTGTAGCCCAAATGCCGGCTGATCTTGTCGGCATCAATGGCATAGCGGGTATCGTGGCCAGGACGATCGGTGACAAAGCTGATCAATGATTCTGCTGCATTACCCTTGCTACAAGGGCTGTCGGGAAAGCGCGTTGCCAGCGAGGGGTCTTCCGCAAACAATGCATCGGCAATACTGCACAGCAGTTTCACCGTATTCAGATTGGCCCATTCATTGTTGCCGCCAATGTTGTAAGTCTCGCCTGTCACCCCCTGCAGCAGCACCAATTCTATGCCGCGGTTGTGATCGTCAACGTGCAGCCAGTCACGGATTTGCATGCCGTCACCGTAAATAGGCAAGGGTTTGCCTTGCAGAATGTTCAGCAAACACAGCGGCAACAGCTTTTCGGGAAACTGGAACGGGCCGTAATTGTTGGAGCAATTGCTGGTGGTCACCAGCAAGCCGTAAGTGTGGTGATAGGCGCGCACCAGATGATCGGAGGCGGCCTTGCTGGCAGCATAGGGCGAGTTGGGGGCGTACGCAGTCAGTTCGGTAAAGGCCGGATCATCCGGCTTGAGCGTGCCATAAACTTCGTCGGTGGAAACATGATGAAAACGTTTGCCGGCAAAACCGCCCTGCGCCGACCACACGGTCCGCGCCGCTTTGAGCATGGTGTGGGTGCCGATGATATTGGTTTCGATAAAGGCATCGGGGCCGCTGATGGAACGGTCAACATGACTTTCGGCGGCAAAATGCACAATGGTGTCGATGCTGTGCTGTGTCAGCAGCTGTTCCACCAGCGCCTGGTCATTGATGGAACCGTGCACGAACTGAAAGGCCGGATTGCTTTGGCAAGCGGCTAGATTGTGCCTGTTGCCGGCATAGGTCAGCGCATCCAGCACCACCACCATGTCAGCTGGATGCTGGCGTAACCAGAAATGCACAAAATTGCTGCCGATGAAGCCGGCGCCGCCGGTGACCAATAATTTGCTCATGCTGCTCTCTGTTGAATGACTTCTGCCAGTGCCCGTTGCCACGGCAATGCACGCAGGCCCAACGCCGCAAAAGTGCTTTCCTTATCCAGCACACTGTACGCGGGCCGTTGTGCCGGTGTTGGATAGTCATGGGTGGCGATCGGATGGATCGGCACTTGCCGGTGCAGCAAGCCGTACTGCAGTCCAAGTCGCTGTATCTCGCAGGCAAAGCCATGCCAGGTGGTTTCACCGTCGTCAGTCCAGTGCAGAAGGCCCGTCACTGCCGGCAGTTGCACTGCTCGCCATAGCGCTGCGGCCAACCCGGCCGCTGAAGTCGGCGTGCCACGCTGGTCGGCTACCACGCGCAGACTGTCGCGCGTTTGCATCAACTGCAACATGGTATGCAGAAAATTCTTGCTGCCGGCGGAATACAGCCAGGCGGTGCGAATGATGCAGCTACGCTCAGGCGCCTGGCTGAGCAATACCTGCTCACCGCCCAGCTTGCTGTTGCCGTAGACCCCGAGCGGATGGGTGGCAGCAGTGGTCGTATAGGGAGTGTGTGCAAGTCCGTCAAACACAAAGTCAGTGGAGATGTGCAGCAGGCGGGTAGCGGCGGTCGTTGCGTTGACAAGATTGGCCACCCCTTGTTGATTGACAGCCCACGCGCGTGCACTTTCCGACTCGGCCTTGTCGACCTGGGTGTAGGCGGCGGCATTGATGATCACCGCGGGCTGATGCTGCGCAATTGCTGCTTGCACTTGGCCGGCATCGACCAGATCCAGTTGCTGTGACGACAGCGCCACCAGTTGCACGTCGGCAGTGACAAGTTGTTGTAGTGCTTGGCCCAATTGGCCATGGGCGCCCGTCAACAGAATTTTCATGTCAGGGAAACAGCTCTGCCAGTTGCAACGATGGCGCCAGCCGGTCTTTGTCTGACAACACCAGCTCACTCGTCCGCGGCCAGGCAATGTTCAAGTCGGGATCATTCCACCGCAGGCTGCGGTCATGTTCCGGCGCATAGTAAGTAGTGCATTTGTAGGTAATCTCGGCACTGGCCGACAGCACCAGAAACCCGTGCGCAAAACCCGGTGGCACCCACAACGCCAGCTTGTTGTCCGCGGACAGATGCACGCCCACCCACTGGCCGAAATTGGGCGAACTCTTGCGAATATCCACTGCCACGTCGAATACTTCACCACTGATGCAGCGCACCAGTTTGCCCTGCGGCTGCCGGACCTGGTAATGCAGGCCGCGCAAGATACCGGCGCCGGATTTGCTGTGGTTATCCTGCACAAAAACATCAGGCAGGCCGCTGGCTGCAAACACACTGCTGCGGAAGGTTTCCAGGAAAAACCCGCGATGATCGCCGTGGACTTGCGGCTGCAGCACCAATACGTCGGGATGAGAGGTGGCGATCAGTTGCATGCCTACACCTGCTGCTGGTTTCTGCCGGCACGTTCATGCTTGAGCAGGTTTTGCAGATAGAGGCCATAGCCACTCTTGGCCAGCGGCTTGGCGAGGGACAGCAATTGTTCGTCAGTGAGCCAGCCTTTGCGCCAGGCTATCTCTTCCACGCACGCAATCTTCAAACCCTGCCGCTCTTCCAGTACCCGGATGAAGTTGGCCGCGTCCAGCAAGGACGTGACGGTGCCGGTATCCAGCCAGGCGGTGCCGCGATCGAACAGCTCCACGTTGAGCGTCTGCTGCTCCAGGTAAACCTTGTTGAGGTCGGTGATTTCCAGCTCGCCGCGTTTGGAGGGCTGCAGGTTTTTGGCATAGTCCACAACCTGATTGTCGTACATGTACAAACCGGTGACCGCATAATTGGACTGCGGCTTTGACGGCTTTTCTTCCAGATGCACGGCATTGCCATTGCCATCAAAACTCACCACACCATAGCGTTCCGGATCGTTCACATAGTAGGCAAAAATGCTGGCGCCGCTTTTGCGTTTCACCGCGGCTTGCAGCCGTTGTTCAATATTGCTGCCGTAGAAAATATTGTCGCCCAGTACCAGGCATACGCGGTCCTTGCCGATGAACTGTTCGCCGATGATGAAAGCCTGCGCCAAACCTTCCGGCTTGGGCTGCTGCGCATAGTGCAGGTTGATGCCCCACTGGCTGCCGTCCTGCAGCAAGTGCTGGAACGCCTGTGCATCCTGCGGCGTGGTGATGATGAGCACATCGCGAATGCCGGCCTGCAACAGCGTGGCCAGCGGGTAATAGATCATTGGCTTGTCGTACACCGGCAGCAATTGCTTGCTGACCGTGGCAGTAATCGGATGCAAGCGGGTGCCGGAACCGCCGGCCAGAATAATGCCTTTTTTAATCACCTTTGCCTCTTTGAATCAGCACTGAGCTTGAATAAGCACTGCGACATTTTTGCATATCTTCCACCCCTTGGGTGAGGCCTTCATCATGTTTCCCCCTGAAAATACCGGGAAAACCAGAAAATCCGCTTACTGCTCTTGCACCAGCAGTTCAGGCAACAGCTCGTAAAAGCGGCTGGATGGCTGGATTCCACTCACCACGGCAAACTCAGTTGTCAGCGCGGCCGGCTCACAGTAAAGCGCACGATAGGTGTGCAAGCCCAGCCCGCGCTTGCGCAAGGCCGGAATCACTCCCGCCGCGGCAAGAGCGAGACCTGCCAGCCAGCGCGGAGCATAGAACAGCGGCAACGGTAATTGCCGATGGCGCCGCACTAGTATGACGAGCTCTGCCAAAGTGTAAGTCTCACCATCGTTCAGCTCCCACACCTTGCCGGCCAGCGCCCGGTTGGTCAGTGCCGCCATGATGGCGCGGCAGCAATCCTGCGTGCTGATCATGCTGATGGGGTTGGCGGATCTGACGAAGATGGGCAGCGCCGGCCGGCTCAGCAGCCGCAACAAGCTGCGCAGATTGTTGCGCATGCCGGCACCATAAATGATGCCGGGCCGCAAACACACCACTGCCATGGCGCCTGCCAGCGACAACAACATGGCCTCACTGTCCCGCTTGTACTTGCCGTAACTGGAGTGGTCGGGAAAATTGGCCTTGCTGCTGCTCACGTACACAAACACTTGCACGCCCGCGGCCAGCGCGGCCAGCGCCAGTTGGCGCGTGTTTAAAAAATTTTCCTGCTGATGACGCTGCCAGCTGGCACTGACGTGAGCCAGCCCGGCCAAATGCATTACTGCATCCATGCCGGCAACTGCCTGTTCGCATACCGCGGCTTTGCACAAATCGCCTTCAATGATTTCCACTGACGGTGCCCACGCCTGCGGCAGCCTGGCAGCCGCGCGCGTCACTATGGTTAGCTGGTGTTGCTGTTGCAATAACAGCGGCACCAGTGTGGAGCCGACATAGCCGCTGGCGCCGGTAACCAGAATTTTCATCAGCGGATTCTCATCAAGTGCTCACCACAATTTCCAGCCATAATCGCAATAAAAATGCCAGGCGGACTGCAGGAAATAGCCGATATGCGGCCAGCCTTTATTGGCGGCCTTGCCGCCGTGATGCACGATGTGGCAAGACGGCAAGTAATGAATGGCTCCGATACGTGCCAGCTCAATCGACAACGCAAAATCTTCAAAATACAGGAAGTAGCTTTCGTCGAATCCTCCCGCCTGTTGCAAGGCCGCGGTTCGACACAACATGAAACAGCCGCTAATTAGTTCCACCGCAGTAGCGCGGGTGCAAGCTGCCAGTTCCCGGCACTCATAATGCGCCATTGCGTCCGCACAGCGGCGTTGCAACCAGTGCGGTGCGAAACCACGCAAGAACAACATCCGCAACGACGGATACCGTTTGCACAAATACTCAGTAGCACCATCACCATTGCGGCAGGCCGGGGTAACGGCGGCAATTGACGGTTGCTGCTGCAAATAACTGATTGCCAGCTGTAGCGCAGCGTTATCCAGCTCCACATCAGGATTCAACACCAGATGGAAATCGCTGGCGGCATTGTCGATAACCTGATTGTTGGCTTTGCCGAAACCGGCATTGTGATCATTGCTGATCAGCTCACAGTATGGCTGCAGGCCGCTTTGCGTTATCAGCCGCTGTAGCGACTCGCTGTCGTTGCCGTTGTCGACTACGGTGAGGGTAGTCACCAGTGCGCGTTGCTGCTCGGCATAACGCAGCGCTGCCCGCAGGCTATTGAGGGTAGCAAGTAAGAGCTGAGGGTCGGACTTGTAACAAACAAGCGAGATGCTCAGGCTGACCGCGGGGTTTTCATGCACTGCAGTTGTCATTCACGTACAGGAACAAGCCTGTCGCCAAAAGGGGTGGTGACCCGTCTCATGCCGGCCGGCACCTGATTATCCGGAATCCGCTGCTGGTCAACGCGGTTCAAGCGCTCGGAACGGGCGCGCTGGCGCGCATCGCGCGCGGCCTGGTCAGCGGCCGAGACTTGATCGGCGGCCTCAACTTTGCCCGTGAAAGGATTCACAAAAGTGCCGGGGGCGCCCGCATTTGGTACTGGCAAGCCTTGTGCTGCAGCTTGTGCCTGCTGGGCCTGGATGGCGGCTTCGAACGGATTTTGGGGTACCCCGCCCTGATTGGGGCCCAGGGCCGTGCCGCCGCGCGGTTGCGGCGGGCCGCCCTGCGCCGTCAGTGGCAGCGGGGCCGCGGTGGACAGACTCAGCTTGGCACGCCCGCCATTGAGGCAGCTCACACCCTTGCTGGGCAAATTCACACAGGGATCATTGGCAGGCAGTGCCAGAATTACGGTGCGCTGCTGGATATCTTCGATGGTAACGCCACTCGTGCCAGCGATGGGCGTGTGATCACCCGCGTGCCAGTTTACCTTGACGACTTTGCCTTGGCGGTCGACCAGCTCCACCGTGTAGTTGTCGCCAATGCGGGTGCTGCTGCGCAAGCTGTAGACGGGTTGACCGTTTTGATTGACCAGGCCGGTTGGCGCGGGTGCGGTTTTATCTTCAGCCGCTGGTGTTTCTGCCGGCTCAAACAGCGTGAGCTCTTGCCCCAGCGCAGCGCCGGCGAGCAGAAGCAACGACAAAACTGCTGTAATCTTGTGCATGGTTTCACTCCGCCATTTTTGCCAACCGCCAGCACTTTTATGGGTTGCCGGCCGCGTACTACATGTTGGCAAACGAGAGGATGCCATTGTCATCGACTATGTTGAGGGGGGCAACCTTTTGCGCGGGCACTGCGGCCTTGTTAGCCCAGTGGGTGCGCTGGGCCGCGGTGGCCAGCTGCTTGAGGTGGGCCATTGACAGTAGCTGGGCGTAGCACAGCATGAGTCCGCCACAGCCCCTGACTGCAGCCAACGCATCTACCGACAACTCCATCAGCCGCTTCTCGTTCACCCGGTACAGTGCTTCGACGACAATTACCCCGTCGCTTTGTTGCACCTGGATGGGCCAGGGTTCGATCAGCTCGTTATCGCTCAGCAACTGGCACACATTGGCCATGTGGGGCCGCTCGGTCTCAAACTGCATCAACAGACTCGCCATCGCGCCGGCCTCTTTGCCCAGGTTTTTTTCTTCCTCGAAGAACTGGTGCCCGGCCGGGGCATCCGTCACCAGCCCACTGTCGTGATCGGCGCACACCACATACTGACCCTCGGGGTTCTTGG
Organism: uncultured Gammaproteobacteria bacterium; assembly: GCA_903853385.1. Lineage (GTDB taxonomy): Bacteria > Pseudomonadota > Gammaproteobacteria > Pseudomonadales > Pseudohongiellaceae > CAILUG01. The sequence goes on along the minus strand of CAINTJ010000030.1, from coordinate 1,581 downwards.
CCAGCCGGAACGGGTAGGCGCGGTAGAGTAGCGGCAGGTAGTCCGCCAGCCAGCGGCCGTTGGCGTCGACCAGCAAATTTTGACCCTGGAGCAGCCCCTGCACGATCACCGTCTGGTAGGACTGCTCAACCTTGATGAAGCCCAGGGGCAGCGACAGCATTGCCTGCGGCACCTCGCTGAATCCGATCGGCACCGTGCGGTCACTGGCCGCGAAGCGGAAGTCGGTTGGCTTGAACCAGCGCTTATTCGCATATTCGCCGTAGGTCAGTACGCGTATATCTGTCATGTGTTGCCGCCATCCCTTCAGAAATCATAGGCCGTCAGTGGTCGCGGTTGATGCTAACCGCCGCAGGCCCGGTCATGCTGCCTACCTCAGCTATTCTACTCAATGTTGTGGCTATTACACCCTGCTGTCTAAGCCTGCCCGCATAGATTGCACACCTGCTTGCCGGGCGAATTTGTTTCATTTACTTACGTTCCATAATGTCACCGTCAGTTAAGATGTTTTTGAATACACATTGTCAGTGGCATTATGATTAACGGATTAACCCAGTCCGAAGTAACCTTGGCCACCTCCGCCAAGCGGCGTTTAATTGCTGACATTAACTGCAAGGGGCTTTACCTCGACATACGATTGACCGGAAAAAGTTACCGCTTTAGGTACACCATGAAGTGCGGCAAACAGCGCACTTATAACATTGGCTCCACCCTGCTAGTCAGCCTCGCCCAGGCCAGAAACATAACCAAAACTCTTGGCTCGCGGCTGCTGTTAGGAGAAGACATCCAGGCAAAGTCTCTGCCAATTATCGCGGCAGTGACCACCATAGTTTTTGGTGATTTTCTAAAGCAGCGCTACATACCCCACGCAAAACTCACCAAGCGCATCTTCGCAGCGGAACTCTCCATCCTTAACAAGCACATTCTGCCGACCTTCAAAGACCGGCCGCTGGCTGACATCACCAAGGCCGAGATCACTGCCTTCATCCACGGCAAGATTCCCACCAAGCTGGCACCCGGCACCATCAACCGGCTGCTTAACTGCCTCAAGGCCATTTTTACCCGTGCCATCGAGTGGGACATTGGCGGACTGGACAAGAACCCGGCCCACGGCGTGAAGCAGTTACCCAACAACCATCGCCACGAGCGCTTTTTGACACCCGAGGAGGCCCTGCGTTTATTGGGCGCAGTCAACGCCTCTCCCAACAAGATGCTGGCCTCCATCATCGCGTTCCTGTTGCTGACCGGCTGTCGCAAGCGTGAGGTGCTCGACGCACGCTGGGAAAACATCAATCTGACTTTGGGCCAATTGACCATTCCGTTGTCCAAGAGTGGGGCGCCGCGCTATGTGACCCTGTCGGCCGGGGCGCTGAATCTGCTCAAGCAGGTGCGCGAGATACTGCACAATGAGCTGGGCGCTGAGGCGGCGGGCTGTCCCTGGGCCTTTCCGAATCCGGCTACCGGCAGGCCATTTATCTCCATCTACGAAAGCTGGAACACCGCGCGTTGTGCGGTCGGCCTGCGCGATGTGCGGGTGCACGACCTGCGGCACTCGTTTGCTTCGGCGCTGGTGAACCGGGGCGC
>CAINTJ010000029.1 GCA_903853385.1 uncultured Gammaproteobacteria bacterium | reverse complement strand
GTGTGGTTTGGCATTTCCACTGAACACGGCCAGAGTGCCTATCATGGTTTGCGAATTAAAGTGAGCAACAAACAAATCAGCGAAGTGGAAAGTTATATCGCCCGCAAGGAAATGCAGGAAGTATTTGCGCCAACCGAAGGCTTCAAACCCGACGCAGCTTTCACAGCCACTGTGCCTGCCACAGCTCGTCGCAGCCGCGAGCAATTGATAGCGCTGGTTGACGGTTATTTCAACACCAAGCAACAAAACAGCGGCCAGTTGTTTACTGCGTTCACCAATGATTGCTCACAAAAAACCAATGGCGTCAGCACCACTGCCGGTGATGTATATTGGGCAGCCAAAGCTGTGCAGGGCTGTGAAGCGCAAATGCAAGCCGGCGTCTACAAACCGGCAGACCGCATCCGAGCCCGTCGCTTTCCGGTAGTAAATGAAGAAACCGGTGTGGTAGTGGCCTTGTCGATTGAAGATCACGCCACCCGCTATCTCGATTACAAAATCGCCGGTGGCAAGACCCTCACCGTGCAGGTGCCAACTCCGAACTCACGCGGCCACCTCGACCTATTCAAGATCGAGAACGGTGCCATCATGCGCATTGAAGGGGTGTCAGTGTCGCTGCCTTACTACATTCATGCGTTGTGGACGCAATGATCTGACCAGGCACCACAGGCAAAGTTGTAATGCTTGCACTGCACCTTTGCCCCCGTCGCACTCAAAACTGCAGTGAACCGGCATGTGCTTGTTGATGACTACTCAAATCGGCAAGTGCCCATGGCACATATACAATATCCATAACCCGCACATCTGCCAGAATTCCGGCCAGCCGCTCCGTTGATATGAACGGCGTGAAGGCCACGCCCTGACTGAAGGCCGATTTTGTTGCGGCTGTTTCCAGATAAACCGTTATGCCTTCGTAGAGCGATTCTCGGTCGCGCCGGAACCGCTTGAAAAAATCATCGCCCAGCGAGTCCTTGATGATTTCATCAAAATTGGACAGGGTGTGGACCGAGAACAGCACTTGATTGGTGCCCTCCTGCTCCGCCAGCTCCAAAGCCTTGATAAAGCCCTGCAGGAAACCCTCCTTGCCGGGGCCGGTAATGTTGGTATGGTAGATCACTGCAACTCCACTCTGATTTCAATTCCACTACACGCGCATCGTACGACAATGTTTCATTGCCCATAACCGACTTCAGGCTGCAGTGACCGCGCGCCGCTCTTTGACGATTTGATGAATACGCTTTGCACTTCAATGACTTGATCATGACCAGTGTATTACTCGCAATACATAGGAGCAAGGCGCACGGTCAGCTCCGTTACTCTCTATTTCGATGCCTGACACTACTGTCCACAGGCAACAGTGTCAGGCAAATAATTTGAGAGTATTACAGCAGCACCAGCGCGAACTTTACCTTATTCAAACTGGGCTTCCATACTGATTATCCTGATCAGAACCTTTGCTTGCCCACCAAATAACTAAAGGGATGAGGCCAATTATCGTAAGCATAATGAGCTGCCACCAACCACTTCTGTTGGTGTCGTGCAGCCTTCTTGAACCTGCTGCCATAGTAGGGAGGAACACTGCAAGATTGACGATCGTAGAAAGGACTTGTGACGAATCAACAAGTATTGATCCCCAACTGAGAAGGATTGTGAAGAGGTAGAACCACCAAAATTCCGGCCTTGATCCCCGGCCCTTAAAATCAACGTACTTCCCGAAGCATGTAGCTATCGCTTTGCTAAATGTCATTTGTTGGCTTGGTACGCAAGTCGCAGCAACACCAGGACTGGATATGTTCAGTGCGGAGATGTTAATACCACAACTACCGCAAAACTTTGCTTCTACCGAGTTTTCCTGGCCACACTTTGGACAAAACATATTGTTCTCTATTACCCCTTGATTAAAGAGTCAGACAACACCGGGGGGAGAATGTTGCCTAAACTTTTGTTAGTGCATACGCGCACCATCCCTGTGCCAATGCTAAGTCGGGCTGATTACTTCACCCCCACTGCCTTGCGTACATCGCCTGATACAACGCCACCTTGGCTGCGCCCAGTGAATCACCCACCGCTGGCGTTTCTTCTAGCGAACGCGCTGCTGTAGCGACTACCGTTTTGGTACCAGGGACTGTAGTGTGGTTATTACAACTGGCGAGAAGGAGGATGAGCCCCCTGCTGCAAGGCCGGTTAACAACTGCCTTGCATAAGTGCGCGTGGGGGCTCCCCTGATGTTGTAGTTTTGGTTTATTTCTTGGCAGCGGGGGCGGCCGCTGGTGCTGCTGCGGCAGCAGGTGCGGCAGGTGCTGCGATGGTGGCCCCATCCCAATGTTCATCGGCTTTGCCACCTACGAAACGCCACATGTCGAACCAGGTGCTGGTGTATTTCTGCCCCTTGTTGACCGGATGATCGTATTCACGCGCGATTACCACTGTAACCAGATCGCCCTCAGCCAGCACAGCTACTACCGGTGTGGTCAACTTGTCACAAGTTGGTGTGGGTTTGCGGGTAGAGGTAAAAAACGAAATTACAGGTGCCAGGCCGGACTTCACGTTCGGATTGTGCTGCAGGTATTTGTCAGTAAGCCAGGTGCCGGCATCGGCCCAATGGTTGCACTGCAGCAGTTCTTTCATGATGTGCAGAGCGGCCTGCTTGTTGGTGTTCTTGAGCGGGTCTTTGTCGGCAAACAAGGACTCAGGATTGGCAACGCCCACAACTGGTTCTTGTGCAAACGTGTGCGACGCAAGAGCCAGTCCGAGCAGAGCAGAGGAAAGTGTTGCAGCCAGTTTCAGTTTTTTCATGATGTTATCCCTGGGTTGGTGGTGAACAGCCACCCGAGTATAGGCCAGCCGCAATCGGCAATGCCAGTGGCCAGGCTGATTGAGTATGAGCCTGCGGTTTGTTTCCACCGCTCTGCCGGCTTAATCATCTCAGGGGGTAACGCCAACAGTAGTTTGGTGCACCACCAACAGCGACCCGCCGTGGATGAAGACCCGCAAATGGTGTTGACCTCAGCAATATTCATGCGTAATGACAATACCACCCAGCCAGGCCTGTCACCACCTTGTCAGGACATGCTCTTGAATTCGCGCTGCAATTTGTAATTGCGGGAAGTCACATAGGCTGCCGACTCTGCCGAAGAACCGGGCTCAGAGCTGTGAATTTTCTGCACTGACCTTGCGACGACGACGCAGACGGTGGATCACACTCAGCACCACTGTCACTGCCAGTGCGGCCAGCAGTGCCAGCACCAATGGTATCAGTGCCCTGATACCGGCCTTATGATCAATCGTGACTGCATCCATTACTGCCACCATCAGCGCCGGTGCCATGATGGTTTGCTCAGGCATTACTGCGGCCGGTGTAAACATCAGCGCCAGCAGAATGCATTCCAGCAAATAGGCCAGTTCGCGTGGCAAATATTTTTGCAGCAGGCGCCAGCCGAGCAATCCCACTACGATGCCGGCCACTACATAGACGCCCCAGGCAACAAGATAATCGGATGAATCCATCAGGCTCTCCTGTGGTTGGCTGTGGCCAGGTCAGGACCAGGGCACAATATGATCTTGCCAGTCTTCTTCATGCACAAAGTCCTCTGAGATCACTTTCCCGGTAACAGTATGGCCGGTGCGGATCATTTCCTTGCGGTTACCGGTGATAAGCGGATGCCAGATTGGTAGCCCTTTGCCTTCATGCAACAAGCGGTAGGCACAAGTGGATGGCATCCAGTGCAGCTGATCAAGTTCTTCCGGCTGCAGCTGCAGGCAGGTGGGCACCAGTTTGCGGCGCTCGGCATAGACGGTGCATTTGCATTTGTCCTGGTCGAGATAGCGACACACCACACTGGTGTAGTGGACAAGGCCGGTTTCTTCGTCTTCCAGCTTGTGCACACAGCATTTGGCACAGCCATCGCACAGTGATTCCCACTCAGGGCGGGTCATTTCGTTCAGCTTTTTGCTTTCCCAGAACGGCCGGTTGCTCATGCTAGCCTCCCAGCGTGAAACGCGAAGGATTGAAATCGGGCGGCAATTGCAGATAAAAGCCTTTGTCGGCTATTGCGGCCAATACATCGGCAGCCCTGACGCGTGCCAATTTGCGCTCCGGGGTCAGCTTCAAAGTCAGCACTTCACTCATGTTGCCAAGCCTGGCCAACAACTCTTCGGGGAGACGCGTGAGAGCTTCATCCCGACGTACATAAATGTAAAGTTCCGTTTCACGGCTGGCACGATAAACAGTGCAAATGAGCGGCTTCGCTGTTGCGTAACTCATGGTCTTGGCAACTGCATCAAGGGTTCGAGAATCTCCTTGCGACGCCAGCCGGTCAATTCGGGCGGCACCTCACTGTCAGCTAGCGCAGTGCCGGCCGGGGATTTCGACAGTGCATAGAGTAATGGCATCAATACGCGCTTGCGGCCCAGCAGTTCCGGTGGAATGCCGAGCAGCTGGGCACGACTCTCGACCAGATCCTGCATACGTCGCAACTGCTGCTTCTGGCCATTGGTGAGCGGCTGCTCCTGCCGTGGCGGGCACTCGGCTTCCGTGGCGGCAGCGGCTTCCTGCACCAGGGCCAGCACTGCATCGCCCTCATGTCGTACAAAATTGTCATTCACCTCTTCCACTGTGGCCAACTGCGTCCTGCTGGTAATCATCGAGCTGGCAATGGTGAACACGGCGCTGTCCTTGAGAATCCAGTTGCGGGGTTTATTGCGCTTGCGGGCACGCTGCTCACGCCAGTTGGCAAGTTTCTGCAACGCCAGCAATGAGTGCGGGCGCAACTGCCAGCCGGATTTGAAATTCAGATAGTAGTTGCTGAAATCGCCGCTGGCTTCAGTGCGGTAGTTTTCCTGCATACGCTCGCATTCTTCCAGCATCCAGTCTGCACGTCCCAACTTTTGCAATGCCTCGACTTGGGTTTGCCAGATATTGTAAAGATAGGCCACATCCAGCGCTGCATAGTCGAGCTGCTCCCGCGTCAGTGGACGTTGCAGCCAGTCGGAACGGGTTTCGGTTTTCGGCAACTCCACACCATAACGTTGTTTGACCAGATTCTGGTAGCTCAGTGAAGCGCCCTCATTGAGCAAGGCTGAGGCAATCTGTGTATCGAATACCGGCACCGGCAGGGCCTGCAAAAAAGTCAGAAACACCAGCATGTCTTCCGAACAGGAATGCAGGATTTTGGTAATACGCATATCCATCATCAACGCTTTGAACGGCGACCAGTCGCTGATGCCGAGCGGATCAATCAGGGTAATGGCAGTGGCATCAGCAATCTGCAGCAAGCCGACTTCCGGATAGAACGTGCTCACCCGCATGAATTCAGTGTCCATTGCCAAGGCCGGACTGTGTTGCCAGATGGCACAGGCATTGACCAGGGCAACGTCATCGTCAATCACTATGTAGGCCAGCGGGGGCATTACTGCAGTACTACTTTCCATGAATTCTCTTTACTGGTTGCGACCGGGGTTGTTGATCAAGAGGCGCCCGCTCAGCGAATGCATCAAGGTACTGCCATCTATGTATTCAAGTTCGCCGCCCATTGGCACACCATGGGCAATCCGGCTGATGCGCAGGCCACGCTGCAGCAGATCCTCTGATTTCAACTGTTCCGCCACATACCAGGCAGTGGCTTCGCCTTCGACAGTCGGGTTGGTGGCAAGAATAACTTCATGCACGGGATTATCGCGCACACGCTGGACCAAACCGGCAATGCCGAGCTGGTCAGGGCCAATGCCATCTATCGGCGACAAATGTCCCATCAAGACAAAATACAGACCGCGATACGAGGCCGTTTGTTCGATGGCGTAAACATCTGCAGGGGTTTCCACCACACAAATGGTATGAACATCACGACCAGGATGGGCGCAAACCAGACACAACTCGTCCTCTGCCAGCGTATGGCATAAGCGGCATTGACCAACACCGTCCATAGCAGCCGTCAGCGCTACGGCCAGTTTGCGGCCGCCATCGCGGTCACGCTCGAGAAAATGCAGCACCATGCGCTGAGCAGTTTTGCCGCCCACACCGGGCAAACGGCGAAACGCGTCAATCAGTTGCTGGATAAGTGGTGAATGCTGCATGTCAGAACGGCAACTTGAATCCGCGTGGCAGATTGAGCCCGGCGCCGGATTCGCCGGTGACCAGCTGTTTGGCCTGCTCTTCCTGCGCCTTCTGCATTTTTTCCTGCATCAGTTGTGCTTGCCTGAGCAGCTGATTCATATCTGCCATGGGGTTTACCTGCAAATGTCAGTGGTGATCCTGATTGAGCGGAATGATGCTTTCGTAATTGATTTCGGCATCAAAGCGCGACACCAAGGCCTGTACAACCGGATCATGGGTGAAGTCGTGCACAGCTGCCAGTCGCTGCTCGTCCTCTACCCTCACCCGGCGTGCCGAAGGTGTTTCGCTGGCCGGTGTGCCCAGCTCCACGCCCAGCTTGAGGGCAACACCAAAATAATCACTGATGGCTTGCTCAAGTCGCCGCCCGTGCTCTTCATTGAACAAGGCCGCATGGCGGGTGTCCAGTACCAGCTTGACCTGGTTGTCAGTGACCGCAGCCAAGCCACAGTGGCCGGCGATGCTGCGGGTCACGCCTGACAGGCCCAATTGCAGAAAAACCTGGGGCCAGGTATCTGCGGTGAACTCTGCCAACAACAGCGGCTTGTTACTCATCGCCGCCGTGGCCGGCGCTACCGGCTTTTCGACCGCCGCCGGTGTCAATTCCACTGGGATGATTGAAGTTTCCGCTGCCGTTATTGGAGCTGCTTCGACTGGCACTGTCGGCACACTATCCTGGGGAATAACCTGCTGCAGCGGCCTGACTGCCGGAATCGCTGCCTGTGGCACAGCCAGCACTGGCGGTGGGGACTCAACCGTCAGCTTTTTTTTTTGCCCGGTGGTGGCCGGGTCATTGCTAGAGGTGGGAGCTGCGATCTTGCCAGGTAGCTGGGGGGTAAAAGCCAACATGCGTAACAAGGTCATCTCGAGACCACTGCGGGCATCGAGGGCGGCGGGCAGGTCTTCCCGGCCCTTGAGGGCAATCTGGTAATAGAGCTGCACATTCTCGCGGCTCAGGGCAGCAGCATGCGCCAGCACCAGCTCCCGGTCACCCAGGCTGTTATCTATCGCGTCCGGCACCACTTGCGCAATCGCCACCCGATGCAACCACGACAACAGTTCCTGCAAAACCACTGCAAAATCCGGTGAACGTTCGGCCAGCAAGCTGATCGAGGCCAGTGCGGCTGCCGCATCCTGAGCAATCAGCGCATCCATCAACTCGCGGATCACAGTCTGGTCAATGCTACCGAGAAATTCACTGATGCCGGCCGTGGTGAGTGTGCCTTCACAAAAACCGATGGCTTGATCCAGCAAGGTCAGGCAGTCACGCACACTGCCCTGCGCCGCCCGGCCCAACTGCCAAAGACCCGGCTCTTCGTAGGAAATTTTTTCTTCGCCCAGGATGAGCTTGACATGCTCGACCAGTTTTTCGGGACTGAGATTTTTAAGATTGAACTGCAAACAACGCGACAGCACAGTAACCGGCAGTTTCTGCGGATCAGTGGTGGCCAGCAGGAATTTCACATGCGGCGGCGGTTCTTCCAGTGTTTTCAGCAGCGCATTGAAACTGTGATTGGACAGCATGTGCACTTCGTCAATCAGGAAGACCTTGAAGCGGCCCCGGCTGGGCGCGTAAGCCACGTTTTCCAGCAGCTCACGGGTGTCTTCCACCTTGGTGCGGGATGCTGCGTCGACTTCAATCAGATCGATAAAGCGGCCTTCGTTGATCTCGCGGCAGGCACTGCACTCGCCACAGGGGGTAGAGGTAATGCCGGTTTCGCAATTGAGACAGCGCGCCAGGATGCGGGCAATCGTGGTTTTGCCGACGCCGCGGGTGCCGGTAAACAGGTAAGCATGGTGCAGGCGCTGGGTGTCCAGCGCATGGATCAGCGTTTGCAACACATGGCCCTGCCCCACCATCTCGCGGAAAGTGCGCGGACGCCATTTGCGGGCCAGGACCTGATAGCTCATGGTTGACGAAGGTCTAAGTGTTGAGGGAAACGCTGATCGGGTGGTATCTCTTGCCAGCCACACCCCGGCACATGCATAAATTGCTGCCGCTGCTCCCTTCCGGGCCTGACGGGGTTCACAACCTGCATTGCGGGGGGACCGACAAGAGACACCATAAACCGAAGGGTCGGCATTATCCGTAGTTAACCGGCCATAGTAAACCTTGGCTTTCATTCATTTTTGTGACTGGCATTGTCAGGGCTGGCTGTGCACGGGGGTGACAGTAAACCCTTGCTTTGCAACTGGCTTACGAAGCTGTTATCACCCAGCAAGTGACCGGCTCCGACTGTCACAAAATAGTCGCCGCTGCCGGGCTCAGGTTGGCCGACATGGATGGAGCCAAGCAACTGCACACTGACCTTGCGACCTGGCGATGCAGGCCCCTGCACCTGCCACAGCATCGTACTGCCGGGATCGACACACTGGAGGCTGGCACCCAAAACCTGTGCCGACCATGCCGACGACCCGACTCACAGCCAACACCAGAACACTGCACATAACCAAGGCAGCATAGCTGTTTCCTCGCGTGCCAGACCTAGCAGCAAGCTTACACAGCGAGTCGCCTCGCCTGCCAGTGTTCAGTTTGCAGCCTGGCGCACACATCGGCGTGTTTTACTTCACACAAACCCCGGGCAGTGAGTTCAAGTATGCGATCGGCCTGCAAGATGGTTTCCGGCCGGTGAGCAACAATGACACGGGCTATTTTTAACTGCTTGATGGCTTTGTTGACTGCTTTTTCAGTATTTACATCCAGATGACTGGTGGCCTCGTCGAGCACCAACAGCCGCGGCCCCTTGTAGAGCGCTCGTGCCAGCAGCAGCCGCTGGATCTGGCCGCCTGATAACGCGGTACCCATGCTGCCAACATAGGTGTTGTATTGCATTGGCATGACCCTGATATCGTTGGCAATGGCAGCCAGGCTGGACACCAGCTCGACCCGTTCACGATCAGGCGCCGGATCAAAAAATGTGATGTTCTCGAAAATGGTGCCAGACAACAGCGCATCGTCCTGCATCACACCCGCTATGCGTTCACGATAGGCTTGCAAGCCCATGCCGAGCACGGGTACGCCATGCATGCTCACCGTACCTTCGGTCGGTTGCAACAAGCTCATGATCAGCTTCAGCAATGTGGATTTTCCGCAACCGGTGGGACCGATCACTGCCACCACTTCATCATTGCCAACTTCCAGATCAAGCTGGCGAAACAGCCACGGGGCTGAATCATCATGACGGAAACCGAGTCCTTTTACCTGCAAACCACCTTGCAGGCACACTTCAAGCGGCGGCGCTCCCACACCATGCAGGCAAGATTCCTGCGGCTGCAAGGCAATATCGGCCAGACGGCTCAAATGCAATTCCAGCAGTCGGAACTCGAACAGTTTGTCCACCAGTGCAAATACCCGGTTATAGAACTGATCCTTGAAACTCAGATAAGCCATGATCATGCCGATGGACAACACGTTGTTGAGCACCGCAATGCCGCCCAGCAACATCAGCACGATGTTCTCCAAGCCCAATAGCAAACCATTGGCCAGCCGCAGCAGATTGCCGAGATGTTGCAAACGGAAACCGGCATTGATCACCTCGGCATGCAGGTTCTGCCAACCGGACAAGCGTTCTGCTTCCTTGCCGTGGATGCGTATGCCCTGAATCGCGCGCAGATTTTCCAGAAAATTGCTGTTCTCGATGCCACCTGCATGCAGAAGCTCTTCATTCCTCAACCTGAACTGCCGATGCAGCAGGCAACGCAGCAACACATAAACTACTACCGAGACCAGCGCGACTACTGTCAGCAACCTGCTGTAAACAAACATGAGGATAAGGGTGCCTATCACCATCACACCGTCGATCAACACTTCAACGATGCCCGAGCAGAGAAAATCCTTGATCTGGTTGAGGGAGCCAAAACGCGACAAAATATCGCCTGGATGACGACGTGAATACCAGACCAGTGGTAACCGCAACAAATGACGGCACACATTGCTGGCAAACTGGAAACCTACTGAATTTCCCAGGTAAAGCACAGTTCTGGCCCGCAAATATTCGGTGGCGCTGCGCGCCAGTGTCACCATGAAAAAGCCGAACGCCATGATTTTTAGCAAGTCATAATCCTGATTGACCAGCACATCATCAATGAACAGCTGGGTGTAGAACGGCAATGCCAGTGCAAACGTCTGCAACAACAATGACAACACCAGCAATTGTGAAAAACTAGCGAACAGACCCTCACTGTGCTGCCACAAATTGCGCAGCCGCAACTGTTGCCGTTCCAGTTTTGGCTGGAAGTCACTGGCTGGAAACAACTCCAGGGCAATGCCAGTGAAGTGCCGGTCGGCCTCCCTGATCGACATGACTACTTCACCCTTGGCAGGATCATGCAAAATCAGAGTGCTGGCTTTGACAGCTTTCAGCACCACAAAATGTTTCATGTCCCAGTGCAGAATCGCCGGGATTTTCAATTTTGACAGTTCTTGCAATTCCAGCCGCAGCGGACGTGCGGACAGGTGCATGCGGTCGGCCAGCTGGATCAGCGTCTTGAGCGTTGCACCCACGGCTGAATTATTACTGCGCATGCGCAGGGTATTGATATCGATCACATGGCCAAAATAATTCAGCACCATGCAAAGACAGGCGATACCACACTCACTGCTCTCGGCCTGCAGGATCACAGGCAACGACATGCGTTTACGAAACAGCAATTTCATGTTCAACCTTCCCTGTCATGTGGCAAGCATTCAATGCCCGCGAATGCTGTAGAGCGGCTCCAGCAACCACTCAAGCAGTGAGCGTCGGTCCACACTGATATCGGCCGCCAGTTGCATGCCTGGCCGCAAAGGCAATTCTTTGCCATAGGCCAGAATGGTTTGCTTATCAAGATCAGCGATAAGACGGTAATAGGGCATGCCACCGCCTGGTCCCGGATGGCTGGAATATTCAGTACTGTGCGCCATGCTGGCAAGAGTGGCATGCTGCACGCCGAATTTCTGGTAGGGGAAGGCATCCAGCCGCAGCGCTATGCGTTGCCCTGCCCTCAGGAAGCCCATGGCTTGTGAAGGCACTTTCAACTCGACCTGCAAGCGGGAGGCTGACGGCAGTAAACTGAGGGCTGGTTGCTGGGGTTTTACTAGCATGCCCTGTCGCAGCTGCAGGCTGCTCACCATCCCGTCTGCAGGTGCGACTACCACTTGCCTGCGTTCAAGTTGCAATTGCAGCAATTGCCTGTGATTCAGCTCTGTTTCGGCCTGCAATTTTGTCAATTGCTGGCGGGCTTGCAGCAGCTGGGCATCCCGTTCGATCTCAAGATCGGTGATATTGGCCTGCGCCCGTTGCAATTGAATGGAAGTTTCAGCTATCGATTGTTGTTGCAGAAATAATTGCGCAGCCAGACTCTCCTGGTCGGCCGCAGCCAGCACGCCTTGATGCAGTAACTGCAAACCACGATCAGACTGGCGCTGACGCAGTTCCAGCAGTTCTTGCTGATGCTGCCTGGCTTCAGACCACATGGCAGCCATCGAAGATGCCAGCGCTATGCGTTGGGAGAAATTGGCTGTCACAGCCTGCAGTTTTTGCTGCTCCAGCTGGATTTGCTGCTGTAGTGCAGCCAATTGCTGTTGCTGCGCCAGCAACGACCCCGCTTCCAGACTCTGCCCGGATTCGAGTGTACGTGCAGAGTCCAAAACAAACAGTTTCTGCCCCTTGGTGACCTTTTGGTCCAGCCCGACTGCCAATTCGGCAATGATGCCAAGCTGGGGAGCAAGCAACTCAACCACTCCGAACTCAGGTTCCACCGTACCGGCCACCGGCACCTTGCGCTGATAGGTATTGAATCCAAGCCATAGCAATGTGACCAGGGTCAGCACCGCCAGCAACAAGGCCAAACAGCGAATGGAGATTGGCTGGCTCAGCAGCAGCTCACCAGTCAGTCTTTGTCCCTGTTGGGCAATGGCAACTTCCCGGAAAAGTGGTTCGGACATTGGCAATCCCCACGGTATTATCCTAAAGCGGAACATAGTGCAGGATTATCGATTGTGCCAATCGGGTTTAGCGCCAGTTTATGGACGTTCAGGTCCATGATATAGTCACATATACACAGATTCGGGGGGGATGAGTCGATGAAATCCATGCTTAAATCATTGGCCTTTGCAGGCATCATGTCACTGGCTTTTGCAACACCTGCCGCCTTCGCGCACCACTCCTTTGCCGTGTTCGATTTCAAGATCGAAACTCCGTTTGAAGGCATCGTGGACTCGGTGAAGTTTCGCAATCCCCATATAGCGCTTACCTTGAAAGTCAAAGGCAACGACGGCAAGGAAAAACTGGTCGAATTTATCCAGGGTGCTCCTGCCAATATGCTGGTACGCAACGGTCTGCGACCTGAAATGATCCTGCCAGGCACCCACATATTTACCGTTGGCTCTCCCCTGATTGAGGACCCAACCAAATTTTTCCTCCGCACAATCAAGCTTGATGATGGCAGCGAATTCAAAAACTGAGCTATCACCAACCAAAGTTTTCAATTCATAAACCTGAAGGTAGTTAGCAATGAGCTCGACCAAACAGCCCTGGGGCAACACGGTAGATGTTGAATTCAGCGACAGCATCGCGTTTGTCTATTTCAACCGCCCTGACAAGAAAAACTGCATGAGTCCCACACTCAACCGTGAAATGTATGCAACCCTGCACGCACTTGAGCTGGATGATCGTTGCAAGGTGGTAGTTCTCACCGGCCGCGGTGCTGCATGGTCGGCCGGCATGGACTTGAAGGAATATTTCCGTGAAACCGACAATGAGAGCGATGCTTTCAAGATGCGCATTCGTGAAGAAGCGGCAGCCTGGCAACAGATCAAGCTGCGCAATCATGCCAAGCCGACTATCGCGATGGTTAATGGCTGGGTGTTTGGCGGCGCCTTTACCCCGCTCACTTCCTGCGACATCGCAATTGCCTCTGACGATGCCACTTTCGGCCTGTCGGAAATCAACTGGGGCATTCTGCCCGGTGGCAATGTCACCAAATCAGTGGCCGACACCATGGGGCAGCGTGATGCGCTCTACTACATAATGACCGGTGAAACTTTCGATGGCAAAAAAGCAGCAAAAATGGGACTGGTCAATGAATCAGTGCCTGCCAAGCAGCTTGAAAAGCGTGTGCGTGAACTGGCCAAGGTGCTGATGGAGAAGGATCCAATTGTGTTGCGTTCCGCCAAGGAAGTATTCAAGCGTGTGCGCTACATGGATTGGGAAACAGCCAACGATTACATCTACGCCAAATCAGACGGCTCCCAGAAACGTAGCGGCGGTGAGTTCCGTAACGGTGCCATGAAAGCCTTTCTCGATGAAAAGAAACTCAAGCCCGGCCTTGATACCTACAAAAAAGATGACGGCAAAAATGCCATAAAAAGCAGCAAAAAACCGGCCGGCGCGAAAAAATCTAAAAAGAAATAATCTTCTTTTGCACATAAAAAAGCCGGGTTAAACCCGGCTTTTTTATGTGTGGAAATGTCTAGCGAAAGCGCAGATTGCCGCGATTGAGTTCGCTGACAGATTTGACGCCCATCAGTTTCATGGCACGCTCAATTTCAATGCGGTACTGGCCGAGCGCGCGCTCTACTCCTGGCTGACCGGCAGCAGCAAGTGCATACAAATACATACGGCCACCGGAGCAGGCCTTGGCTCCCAGAGACAACGCCTTCAGCACATGGGTGCCGCGCTGGATGCCGCCTTCACACACCACATCCAGCTTGTCACCCACGGCGTCGACAATTTCTGCCAACTGATCGAACGAGCTGCGGCCTCCATCAAGCTGGCGTCCACCATGGTTGGACACCATGATGCCGGTGCAACCAATGTCCACTGCCCGCTTGGCGTCTGCAACGCTCATGACCCCTTTCAGCGCGAAATGTCCACCCCAGCGTGCGCGAATGTTTTCTGCATCTTTCCAGTTCATCGACTGGTCGAGCATGGTCGAGAAATAGCTGCCGATCGACATCGCCACATTGGAGCCTTCCTTCACGTGGGTACTGAGATGTGGCAAATCAAACTTGGGATGCGTCAGATAGTTGATGGTCCATTCCGGACGCGTGGCAAAACTCAGCAGGCTGGCCAGTGAAAGTTTGGGTGGAGAAGTAAAACCTGTGCGCAAATCGCGCTCACGATTGCCACCGGTAATGGTATCCACTGTCAATGCCATCACATCGAATTTGGCGGCTTTGGCACGATCAATCATGCTGTCATTGAGCCCGCGATCCTTGTGGAAATAAAACTGGAACATTTTGGGCGTATCAATCATTGCACCGATTTCCTCGACACTGACGGTACCTAACGCCGAGACCCCAAACATGGTGCCGAATTTCTGTGCAGCTTTTGCCACCGCCCGTTCACCATCGTGATGAAACAAACGCTGCAAGGCTGTGGGTGCACAATAGAGCGGCATTGCCAGCTTCTTGCCGAACAAGGTCACCGACATATCGATGTTTTCAACTCCTGCCAGCACATTGGGTACCAGATCAACGTCATCGTAGGCGGCCGTATTACGGCGATAAGTCAGTTCATCATCAGCGGCGCCATCAATGTAATGAAAGATCGGCGATGGCAAACGCTCCTTGGCCAGTTGACGGAAATGCTGGAAATTGTGGCAATCTGCAAGTTTCATGGAGAACTCCGAATTACTGAAAGTCTGTAAGCACAGAATGAATGGCGTGCATCAAAGCGTATGACTGAGGCGATCGCTGTTGAGCATACCTGTCAGGTATTTTTCGATTTGTTGTTTGGCTGGATTGTCCTTGTCATTGAATTTGACGCCGATGCCCTGGGCTCTGCCACCCTGGGCCCCCTGGGGCGTCAGCCATACCACTGAGCAAGCCAGCGGAATACGATCCGGTTCATCCATCAATCCGAGCAGAATGAAAACCTCGTCACCGATTTCATATGGCTTGCGGCTGGGAATAAACAAACCGCCATTTTCAATAAAGGGCATATATGCGGAAAACAGTACCGCCAGATCCTTGATGCTGATCGACAGAATTCCGTGTTTGCTGCCGGCGGCAGGAGTGTTGGCTTCCATATCAGGATATCAGTGGGCACTTGCCCGTTTGAATGCCACTACCCGGCTCCATTCGGCGAACAGTGCCTCAAGCATCAACTGGGGATTGGCGTTATTGGTGGCCATTGCTGTTTTTCTGGCCTTTACCAGACTCTGATAATAATCGTGCAGGCGGCGGATCATACCGGTTCCGGCCACTTGATTACACCTGGACAACAATGGTTCAAGCGGGGGTACGACCAGCGCAGCACCACCCTGCAGCACTGCCAGCAACAAAGACATTCCCAACAACTGGTAGTCGATAGTAGTGGCAAATCCCAGTTCGTCACAATTTTTCGCGGCTTGCACGGGCGTGGACGCGCCATTCGCTACCGCTTCCAGATTATTCATCAACACCCCAAAGCCTTGTTCTGCTCCGGCCTGCATGAGTTTGTACGCATGCAAAGGCGCTCCCTGGGCCAATTGCAGATGGAAAGCCGGGTTTTTGCCTGCCTCGGCCTGGGTCTGCAGCCAAGCCAGGGCCTGCGCGGCTGGCGGCGCCGGGAAATCGAGCCGCTGGCAACGACTGCGCAAGGTAGGCAACAACAAGCCCGGCTGCTCGCTTACCAGCAGGACAAAAGTTTGCGCCGGCGGTTCTTCCAGAATTTTCAACAAGGCATTGGCGGCATTGTTGTTCATTGATTCAGCCGGAGTGATGATGATGACCTTGGCGCCACCGCGCTGGGAAGTATTCTGCGCGAAGCTGATGGCATCGCGAATCAGTTCTATTTTCAGTTGTCGCAATTCAGGCTGTAACAATAGCCAGTCCGGATGCGTACCCGCGCTGAACAAATGGCAGTCCTGGCAACTGCCACACGGACCGTGGTTGCCGGCCTTGCGGCACAACAAATAACGTGCAAAGTGCTGGGCAAACGCCAGCTTGCCAATGCCGGGCTTGCCGGCAAACAACCAGGCATGTGCCAGCCGGTTGTTGCTTGCCAGAATTTGCAAGCGCTGGAACTGCGATTGCTGCCACGGCAAGAGACTGCTTGGGATTACTGCATCCGACATATGCCTACCCTACTGCAATCAAAGCTGGCACGCACAGCGCCTGGGCCACTTGTTGCCGGATGCACCGGGCTACAGTTTCGACACTGCTACTGGCATCAATCACACGATGCGTGCTGGGTGAGCGTTGCGCCAGCATGCGAAAACCTTCGCGCACTTTACGTTGATAGTCTTCACCTTTTTTTTCAAAACGATCTTCTCCCGTGCCGCGCAGTCTGGCACGGGCCAGAGACGTTGCCGGGTCCAGATCCAGTACCAGCACCAGATCCGGGTCATTGGTGCCGACAACTTCCTGATGAATTTTCTCTACCACCTCCAGCCCGAGGCCGCCGGCAAAACCTTGAAAAGCGCGTGAGGAATCTGCAAAGCGGTCCGTGATCACCCAGGTCCCCGCTGCCAAAGCCGGCAGAATGGTTTGTAGCAAATGGCTGCGGCGTGCTGCATAGACCAGCAACAGTTCCGTCATGCTGTCCCATTTATCGGTGTCACCGCTGACCAGCAAAGTGCGTATTTGCTCAGCGCCGGCGGAACCGCCCGGTTCCCGCGTCAGCAACACCGGCACATTGCACTTTTGCAGCGCATCCCGCAGCAATCGGCTCTGCACGCCCTTGCCGGCGCCATCGACGCCTTCAATGGCAATGAATTTGCCTCGGCCTGGTTGTTCGTGTTCACTCATGGTTTTTTGCTGCTCTGGTATTGACGTACTGCTGCATTGTGCTCTGCAAGCGTAGCTGAAAAATAGTGGCTGCCGTCGCCTTTTGCCACAAAATATAGCGCAGTACCTTGGGCTGGATGCACGCTGGCAAAGATCGCATTACGTGAAGGTATTGCAATGGGAGTAGGCGGCAGACCTTCGCGGGTATATGTATTGTAGGGTGTGTCAATCTGCAGGTGCAGGCGCGTGAGGTTGCCATCGAATGCCGCGCCAATGCCATAAATAACGGTGGGATCAGTCTGCAACTTCATATGCTGCTGCAAACGACGGATGAACACGCCACTGATTTGCGGTTGTTCGGCAGTTAATCCGGTTTCCTTCTCAATGATTGAAGCCATGATCATCACTTCATAGGGACTTTGGTAAGGCAAGCCTGCATCCCGCTCGGCCCACGCGGCTTGCAGAATCCTGTCCATCAGCGATCTGGCTCTTTGCAGGATTTCCAGATCAGTCGTATTGCGCTCAAATTGGTAGGTTTCCGGGAATACCATGCCTTCCGGATAATGCTCCATGCCGAATGCATTCTGCAACGCCAGCGCATCATCGGCATCAAGTGTGGGTTTCACGGCCGGATGTGCGTGCAGCGCCTGGATCGCTTCATGCAACTTCCAGCCTTCACCGATGCGCACCTGGTATTCAATCACTCTGCCCTCTTGCAGCAGTTGCACCAGACCCAGTGCGGTCATGCCAGCCACCAGTTCATATTCGCCGGCCTTGATGTGGCTGCCCAGATGGTTGTAACGCACATAATAGAGCAGATCATCATTGTCGATGACGGCGTCCCTTTGCAGTTGGCGCAGGATACGGGTGAAATTACTGCCATTTTCAACGGTTAGCACATACGAATTGCGCAGCAACAACGGTGCTTTCAAGTGCTGCATGAACAGCCAGCAACGTCCTGCCACCGCGACTGTCAGCAGCAGTGCGAGCAACCCACACGCTTGTCGCCAGTGCAATATGATCCAGGCCTTCACACCAGTGCCTCCACAAAACAGGCCTGAGCCTGTTGGGCCCGGTGGCCACTGGTAAAGTGCCAGGTCTCGCCCGGGGTTTGCAACGACAGCACCGGCCAAATTCCGTTGATGCTGTTGCAGACGAATATTTCCTCTGCCTGCCGCACTTGTTCCAGTGTAAGCGTGGAAACCGTCACTGCTGCACCGAAATTTGCCAGCAGCACATTACGCATGACACCTGCAACGCCGGAAAGTGACAAATCCGGCGTCAACAATTTGCCTTTGATGACCGCAAACAGGTTGCTACGGGTACCTTCGATCACCAGCCCTTCCGTATCCAGCATCAAGCCTTCCATGCAAGATTCGTCCGGCCATTCGCGACTGGCCAGCACCTGTTCCAGCCGGTTCAAGTGCTTGAGTCCTGCCAGGGCCGGCTGTCGTGACAAACGCTGGCGACACACGAACATGGCGATGCCCTGCTCGGGATGTGAATCACGATAGTCCGGCGCGGGATGCATAGTAAGAATGCGATTGCAGGTGGCAGCGCCGGGACGATAACCGCGACCACCGGCATGCCGTGTCACCATTACTTTCAGCACGCCATTGCTTGCAGTTGAGCTTGCCAGCATCAGCGCCAGTTCGGCGTCGAGCGCAGCCTGATCCAGCTCCATGCCAAGCTGTTCACAACCCCGCTGCAAGCGCGTGAGATGCTCTGCCAGAAAAACCACTTTGTGCTGGTGAATCAGCATGGTTTCGAACAAACCATCCCCGTAAGCCAGACCACGATCCAGCAAATTGATTTCGGATGCGGGCTGTCCGTTCAGCAACATCGGGGTCAGAGTCGTTTGAACACCAGCGAACCGTTGGTGCCACCAAAGCCAAACGAGTTGCTGATTACGACATCCATTTTCATTTGACGAGCTGTGTTGGGCACATAATCAAGATCACAGCCTTCGCCAGGATTTTGCAGATTGATCGTCGGCGGCGCCACCTGGTCGCGCAATGACAGAATGCTGAAAATCGCTTCTACTGCACCTGAAGCTCCCAGCAGATGACCAATCATCGATTTGGTAGAACTGATCGCCACTTTGCCGGCATTGGCACCGAACACCTGGTGTACCGCCTGCGTTTCTGCAAAATCGCCTGCAGGAGTAGAGGTGCCGTGCGCGTTGATGTACTGGACAGCTCCCGGATCCAAGCGGGCGTCATGCAAGGCATTGCGAATGCATGCTGCTGCTCCCCTGCCATTTTCTGCAGGTGCAGTGATGTGGAATGCATCCCCGCTCATGCCAAAACCCACCAGCTCTGCGTAAATTGGTGCTCCGCGCTTTTTGGCAGCTTCATATTCTTCCAGCACCAGCATGCCGGCACCGTCGCTTAGCACAAAACCATCACGATCCCTGTCCCAGGGTCTGCTGGCTGTGTGTGGATCATCATTACGCGTCGACAGTGCCCGCGCCGCACAAAAGCCACCCAGCCCAACCGGTGAACTGGCTTTTTCTGAACCGCCCGCCACCATTGCATCGGCATCGCCATAGGCAATCAGACGCGCTGCCATGCCAATGTTGTGGGTGCCGGTGGTGCAAGCCGTGGCAATGGCAATGTTCGGTCCCTGAAAATTGAACTGGATTGAAAGTGTACCTGCAATCATGTTGATGATTGATCCCGGCACAAAGAAAGGTGAAATTTTACGAGGTCCGCTGCGGTCAATGGTATGCAGTGCATCTTCAATCGAAGTAATGCCACCGATGCCAGAGCCGGCAGCAACACCCACACGCAGTGGATCGTAACCCGCTTGTTCAAGTCCGGCATCTTTTACCGCTTGGCGCCCGGCAGCAATGCCATAGTGCAGGAACTCGTCCATGCGACGGGCTTCTTTCACAGGCATGTATTCGGTGACATCAAAATTGCGGATTGAACCACCAAAGCGGGTGGTGAAAGCAGAAACATCAAAGTGCGTGATAGGTGCTATACCGCTTTTACCTTCACACAATCCCTTCCATGTATCCGCGCAATTATTGCCAAGACAGGTAAGGGCTCCGATGCCGGTCACTACCACTCTTCTACGCGACACTGCACTCTCCTGCCAGTAAACCCCATTCATGAAAAAAGCCACTCCGGGGAGACCGGAGCAGCTTCTCAACGTGTGTCTGATAACACAGCATCTTGCGGATGTTGGTCAAGACTATGGCCAAACCTGGCCGACAAATCAGGTGAGGTGCTTGTTGATGTAATCGATGGCCAGCTGAACCGTAGTGATTTTTTCAGCTTCTTCATCGGGGATTTCTGTTTCAAATTCTTCTTCGAGGGCCATGACCAGTTCAACGGTGTCCAGCGAATCGGCTCCGAGATCTTCAACGAAGGCCGCTTCGTTTTTTACTTCTTCTTCTTTGACGCCGAGTTGTTCACAGACAATTTTACGGACTCGTTCTTCAACGCTACTCATATTGCTTTAAGCTCCAGGTACGCAGATTGGGTGTTGCTGTTGTGTATGGGTTGTATGAGGTGATTGTGTTGTTCATCAAGCATTCAGGCAACGGACAGGATTATGCCATATACATCCCGCCATTGGCATGGATGGTTTCGCCAGTGATATATCCAGCCTCCTGGGAGGCCAGAAAACCGACCACTGCCGCGATCTCTTCCGGTTGACCATAACGGCCCAACGGAATCTTGCTCTTGAGTGCCTCTGCATGCTCAGCAGCCAAATTGCGGGTCATGTCAGTATCAATGAACCCGGGCGCTACGCAGTTGACGGTAATGCCTCTGCTGCCAATTTCCATGGCCAAGGCACGTGAAAACCCTTCCATACCGGCTTTGGCAGCTGCGTAGTTGGCCTGTCCTGCATTGCCACTGGAGCCTACCACCGAACTTATACTGATAATGCGCCCCCAGCGGGCTTTGGCCATGCCACGCAGGAAACTGCGGGTCAAACGAAATACCGAGCTGAGATTGGTATTAATAACAGCATCCCACTCCTCTTCCTTCATGCGCAGCATCAGGTTGTCGCGGGTAATGCCAGCATTGTTGACCAGGATTTCCACCACGCCGAACTGGTCCAGGACTTGTTTGCCAAAAGCTTCGGTAGCAACATCAGAGCCGGCATCCAGTACCAATCCTTGCCCTTTGATACCGGCTTCGTACAAATAAGCTGAAATCTGGGCTGCGCCGGCTTCGCTGGTAGCGGTCCCGATAACGACAGCACCACGCTTGCCAAGCTCCAGTGCAATGGCTTTGCCTATGCCGCGGCTGGCGCCGCTGATAACTGCAATTTTATTGGCTATGCTCATGTTTGATTCCTGGCTGCTGGTGACGACTAACCCAGTGCTGCAATATGGCCCAAGGCCTGATTAAGGCTGGCCGGATCGTTGATTGCAATAGTTTCCAGTGTGGAATTGATACGCTTGTTGAGGCCCGTCAGCACCTTGCCAGGACCAATTTCCAGCAACTGTACTACCTTGCGATCGACAAACTGATTCATGGTTGCCACCCAAGGTACAGGGTTGGCAATTTGGGCTACCAGATTGCGGCGTATCTCATCCGGTGCACTGCTAGACTGCAAGCCATAATTCTGGATGACCGGGATATTGGGGGCTTGCACGGCGACTTCGGCGAGCACTGCCGCAAATTGTGCTGCCGCGGGAGCCATCAGGGGGGAATGGAACGGCGCACTCACCGGTAACAGCAAGGCACGCTTGGCGCCCGCTTCCTTGCACAGTGCCACAGCCCGCTCAATGGCAGCGACATGGCCTGCGATGACGATTTGTCCAGGCGAATTGTAATTGGCAGCGGTAACTACTTCTTCATGGTTACTGGCTTGTGCACAACATTGCACGACAACCGCATCATCCAGACCCAGTACAGCTGCCATGGTGCCGGTACCCACAGGCACAGCACTTTGCATGAATTCACCACGTTGGCGTACCAGCATAACGGTGGAGGCAAAATCCAGGGCACCAGCACATACCAGCGCTGAATATTCGCCCAGACTATGCCCGGCCATCAAAACCGGCTGGCGCCCGCCCTGCTGCTGCCACACACGCCAAACGGCAACTGAACTGGTCAGCATCAACGGCTGGGTAACATGGGTGAGGGCAAGTTGGTCGGCAGGGCCGGCTTGCACCAGTTGCCACAGGTCATAGCCGACCACGGCGGAAGCTTCACGGAATGTGGCCTGGACAGTAGCAAAACTGGCGGCAAGTTCGGCCAGCATTCCGACATGCTGGGAACCCTGGCCTGGGAATACCATGCCAAATTTACCGGCTGATGGTGTCGACATAGCTAGTTAGAGTTACTTCTGTAAGTGAAATCGTGAAAGGGCAAAACAAAAAACAGCCCAAATGAGCTGTTTTTTGCATACTGTGTCTCCGCTAAAGGCAGGACACAACAGGGTTTCAGTCTTTCTTGAGCTGAACAACCTGACGGCCACGGTAAACACCGTCAGCAGTCATGTGGTGACGGCGATGACGCTCACCAGTTTCACTGTCAGTGGATACGGTAGATGCAGTCAGTGCATCGTGGGATCTGCGCATGTCACGCTTGGATCGGGTTTTTCTGTTCTGTTGTACTGCCATGGCGGTCGCTCCTATCTGCGTGCTGCAGATAAATTATTACTTATTTTCAACCAGTTACGTAGCATACTTAAAGCTTAATATAACCGTCGTTCTTTAACTACCAGCTGCATGCAGCCGCTAGGTGTTATCTTTTTTCAATTTGGCCAGCATAGCAAACGGACTGTTACCAACGCTATCCAAACCTTGCCCGTCTTCCTGCGGCTCCTGGTCACGAATTTGTGTCCAGACCTTGCTGCAGTCAATGTCTTCATGCATCGGCGCCAAGGGCAAACTGAGTATCAGTTCATCTTCGACCACCGCAATCACGTCCAGTTCCTGATCGCACTTTTCCGGAGTCTTGTCCGGCGACTTGGTGGAAGCCGCTTCGGATGACTGTATTTCATCAAGCAAAAGTACATCCTGCTCCAGACTTTCCTGCGCCTGCGCACTCATTTGCTGTTCCAGTTCAGCCTGGTTGGCAAAAACCAGCACCGAAAGCTCACTGACTACTGACTGTTGCATGCCTTTAAGACAGCGCTGACAAACCAGCTCCAGACTTGCAGCAATCGAACCCGTCAGCAATTTGCGCCCTTCTGCATCCAGACCGAATTGCAAATTCACTTGCACCTCACCCTCTGAGCCAGCCAGATAGGGCACAAGCCGAGTGAATCTCGTGAGAGTTATAGCTGCATCAATGCGTCCAAAGCGTGCGAACAACTTGGCTGCATCTACACGTTCTGGGAATTGGACCGACAACATGGGCGCGCATGATAGAGATCGATCCCCTTACTGTCAAAATCTATTTGCATGGCAGGCAGTGGAACTGTTTGATTTGCCATCAAATTTGGCCTTGGAGGCTTTTGCCCGCGCTTAGCCATCAACGTTCCACCCCTCCCAGTAACGGCACAAACCGGACCGGTTCAAGATTTTGCACTTCCAGGGAGTTGCCATTCTTGCGATAAACCCGCAACACCTGCTGATTGGTACCCTCCGGCACCACCAACACCCCCCCATCAGACAGCTGCTTGACCAGCGCCGGTGGCACTTCCGGAGCAGCCGCTGTTATGAGAATGCCGTCAAATGGTGAATGCTGAGACCAGCCAAAACTGCCATCTGCGCATTTCAAGGACAGATTGGCAATGCCCAGCCCCGACAACCTGACACGGGTTTTTTCCAGCAAACCCGCAATGCGCTCAATGCTGTATACATGATCGAACAAGCGGGCAAGTATCGCAGTCTGGTAACCACAGCCGGTCCCGATTTCCAGGATGCGGGGGCTTTGGTCGGGCAATGCATTAACCAGAATCTCGGTCATCCTGGCCACGATCAAGGGCTGGGAAATGGTCTGGTTGAAGGCTATCGGTAACGCGGCATCTTCATAGGCGCGCTGGGCAAAGGCCTCATCCACAAACAAATGACGCGGCACATGCAGCATGGCTTCCATCACCCGCAGATTGGCAATCCCCTGATCTCCCAAGCGTTGCACCATTCGCTCTTTGGTGCGCTGGGAAGTCATGCCTATACCTTGATGAGGCCTGCTGCTCATGAGCGCCCATTGCCAAATGATTGGCTGAGTGAGTCAAAGGCTGCCGCTGCCATCTGCATCGCTTCAGCGCTGTGCATGTCAGCATGAATGGGGGTCACGGAAACAAAACCTGCTTCCACTGCATGAAAATCCGAGCCCGGCTCGCGTGCCACCGGACCGCCGGCCCGGCCGATCCAGTACAAGGTCTTGCCGCGCGGATTGGAGGTTGCGATGGGATTCTCGCCTTTGAGGCGTTGACCCAGCCTGGTAAGTCTGATGCCCTTGATAGCGGATAATGGCAAATCCGGTATATTGATATTCAGCACCGTACGGGGTGGTAACGGCAAATTAT
Source organism: uncultured Gammaproteobacteria bacterium (assembly GCA_903853385.1). Classification (GTDB taxonomy): domain Bacteria; phylum Pseudomonadota; class Gammaproteobacteria; order Pseudomonadales; family Pseudohongiellaceae; genus CAILUG01. The sequence continues at coordinate 112,112 of CAINTJ010000029.1, read as the reverse complement.
CAACTTGCTGCAGCAGCCACAACGTAATGGTGGCCGCAGCCAGAAAACGCCTGACAACCGCACCTTCGTAATCAGTGACTGCAAGTGAAACTGCCAGTGCCGGCTTGGCGAGAAAACGCCCTTCCATTGCTGCTGCCACTGTCCCGGAATACAGCACATCATCGCCAAGATTGGCGCCAAAATTGATGCCTGACAACACCCGTTCGGGTTCGGGCAGAAACAAGCCGGATGTTCCCAGATGGATGCAGTCGGTGGGGGTTCCATCCACTGCAATATGACGATTGTCCAGGCGCACAGCCTGCAGCGGGCGATCAAGGGTAAGACAGTTACTCACTCCGGAACGATCACGATCAGGCGCTACGACAGTGAATACCAGACTGGCGGCGGCAAGCGCCTGGGCCAAGGCCTGCAAGCCCGGGGCATGCACACCATCATCATTGGACACTAGCAAACTCATTGACTCTCCAAATGTAAAAATTCGCGTAAAACGGCCGTCGCATAAGCGCCTCGCGTCAGCCTGAATGACATGACCAAAACACCGTCGCTTAACTCCGCCTGCAGTTCCTGTACCTGCAAGCGCAAGGCGCGGCGCTCCTGCTGCAGGCCAAGCCGTACCAGTGCGCCAGTAAATCCGGCAAACCGGCTCGTCACCGCCGTTTCCAATTCTGCCACTTGCCCACCAGTACGCGTATCGCCCGCACCCCACAGTGGCCCGGTAGGATGAATATCAAATTCCTCCAGGCGTTGCTGTAATTCGGGCGGCGTCGCCTGACTGGCAGCAAAGGTGCTGGAGCTGCCACTGAGCGCCACCAACTCACCCGGCAGTATCTTGTCCCAGCTTCCATCAGCAACCCGTTCCGACAGTACTGCATTGAAAACCAGGCTGCGTGCCGACGACAGCAGCATGCTGCGGCGGGTCCGGGACAGCGGCGGCGGCGCATCCCCTGCGAACCACCGCTCAGCCTGCTCAAGATTATCTGCACCCCAGCCGAAACGTTGCGGTCCGAAATAGTTCGGCACACCTCGCTGGCCTATCAGCTGCAAACGTTGTTGCCAGCTGCCGCTTGCCAATTCAACACATTCACGCACAGTCACCACAAACCGGTTTGACTTGTGTGAACCTCGCTGCAATTTGCGACTGTTGCGGCATCGCTGCAATACTTTTACTCCAGCCACTACAACCTCGACCGGCATAGCTGGCTTGCTGGTGCCTTCATGCACACTGAACCACTGCCTTGTCAGCGCCTGCTTGTCTTTCATCCCGGAAAAACTGACACGCTGAACCGGCAAGCGATAACAACGCGCCAACTCCATCTGCACCTGGGTCGTGGTCAGGCCGGCTTTTTCGATGAACAGGAATTCGTGCTCGCCGGCACCATCCGGCTGAAAACCCAGCTCTTCTTCCACCTGAAAATCTTCGGGAAACTGCTTAAACACTCCTCGTAAAACCGGTTCTCCATGTGCATGACGCAAGCCGGCAAGTTCGTTTTGCCAATTCATGCGCGCGCTTGCCTTTGCAGCAACGCCACTGCCTGGCAAGCAATGCCTTCTTTACGGCCGGCAAAGCCCAACCCTTCCGTGGTAGTGGCCTTCACACTGATCTGGTCGATTTCAACTCCCAGTGTAGTAGCCAAACTTTGACGAATCGCCAATTCATGCGGAGCAAAACGCGGCTCCTGCGCAACCAGGGTGATATCGGCATTGACCATATCCCAACCCAAATCACGCACTTGCTTCATTACCAGCTGCAGCAACAACAAACTGCGGATACCCCGATATTGAGGATCGGTATCAGGAAAATGCCGCCCGATATCTCCCAGCGCCAACGCACCCAGCAAGGCATCGCACAAGGCATGCACTAGCACGTCGCCATCGGAGTGCGCCAGCAAACGTCGCTTGCTGGCAATCGATACTCCCCCAATAGTGATGCTGGCACACGGCTCTTCGGTTTCAGCGAACCGATGCACGTCATAACCATTACCGATACGCAATTGCATTCAGTCCGCCGCTGCCAGAATCAAAGCCGCCAGCGGCAAGTCATCCGGATAGGTTATTTTGATATTGTCAGCGTGACCTTGCACAAGTTTTACCTTGTAGCCCAATGCCTCTACGGCCTCGGCTTCATCCGTCACTTTACGTTGTGTATCAGCCATGAGTTCGAGCGCCTGCTTTAAAATGTGATATCGAAACATTTGCGGTGTCGCTGCACACCACAGCCGGGAACGGTCAATGGTCATGGCAACCCTGCCCGCAGCATCGGCACGCTTGAGCGTATCGCGTAACGGAGTAGCCAATAAGCCCCCAGCCACTTCATTGCCCAGCACATCCATCAATAACCGGACATCACTCTGACGCACGCATGGACGTACTACATCGTGTACCAGCACAAAATCATGGGAGTCAACACTGTCCTGCAGCGCCAGCAAACCACAGCGAACCGAGTCACAACGCTCCTGGCCACCGGTCACTACCACTATTTTTTTCTGCAGGGCCAAAGCCAGTCCGGTCTTGATTGCCGGCCACCAGGGGTCATCAGCAGCCAGCACCAGCACAATGCTGCTGAAGCAATCCATGGTACCCAGGCGTTCCAGCGTATGCTGCAACAAGGAGCGACCACCAAGTTCCAGATATTGTTTGGGGCGAGTACTACCCATGCGCTCGCCACTGCCCGCAGCAGGCAGCACCAGATGGAACCTTGTGCCCGCTGACACCGTATCGTTCATGTGCTCATTGAGCCGTGGGCGCGACTGCCATCGCACTGCGCGTCTGATTCTTGTCGACGATCAGATAGTAGGTTTCACCCTTTTTGATGAGTCCCATCTCGCTTCTTGCATGCTCTTCCACTGAATCCAGTCCGGTCTTCAGATCGCTGACTTGCTGCAACAACCTTTTGTTGCGCTGGTCTAGACCGGCATTGGTGGTGGTCTGGCTGGCGATCTCATGTTCAAGCCGTTCGATATCCGACAGACTGCCCTCGCCGCGCCACAGACGAATCTGCAGCGCCACCAGTACCACAATCAGGATTGCCAGGACGATTTTCATAATTCAACCCTGCAGACTGTAAGTGTCAGCCACGTTTGAACTCAGCCATACCGCGGAAAGGTGCCTTGCCGATCAACTCTTCTTCGATCACCAGCAATCTGTTGTATTTGGCAACCCGGTCAGAGCGGCACAAGGATCCGGTCTTGATCTGGCCTGCTGCAGTGCCCACCGCCAAGTCTGCCAGCGTGGTGTCTTCAGTTTCACCCGAACGATGTGAAATCACCGCCGTGTAGCCGGCTGCACGCGCCATTCGGATGGCTGCCAGGGTTTCGGTAAGCGAACCAATCTGGTTGAACTTGATCAGGATCGAGTTGGCAATGTGAGACTTGATGCCCCGCTCCAGTATTGCCGTGTTGGTTACAAACAAATCATCCCCGACCAGCTGGATTTTATCGCCCAGCTTGCGGGTGAGCACGGCCCAGCCGTCCCAGTCACTTTCATGCATGCCGTCTTCGATCGACAGGATCGGGTACTGTTGGGCAAGTCCGGCCAGGTAATCCGCGAATTGTTCGCTGGTGAAACTTTTCCCTTCCCCCGCAAGTACATATCTGCCATCAACGTAAAACTCGGAAGCCGCACAGTCGAGCGCCAGACATACGTCCTTGCCAGCGGTAAAACCCGCACTGGCTATCGCTTCCATGATCGCATCAAGCGCGGCGGCATTGGATGGCAGATTGGGAGCAAAACCGCCTTCGTCACCCACTGCAGTATTCAGCCCCTGCTTTTTCAGCACAGATTTCAGGGAATGGAAAATCTCGGCACCATAGCGCAAGGCTTCACGGAAATCGGGAGCACCCACCGGCTGTACCATGAATTCCTGGATATCGACGTTGTTGTCGGCATGCTCACCACCGTTAATGATGTTCATCATCGGTACCGGCATGCTGAAAATACCGGCAGAGCCATTCATTTCGGCCAGATAGGCATACAAGGGTTTGTGAGTGGCGGTGGCGGCAGCGCGGGCTGCGGCCAGCGAGACAGCCAGGATGGCATTGGCGCCAAAACGCGCTTTGTTTTCGGTGCCATCCAGCTTGATCATGCAGGCATCCAGCGCAGCCTGATCCAATGCGTTCATGCCGTGCAAGGCAGCCGCAATGTCATTGTTAATTGCCGCTACAGCTTTGAGTACTCCTTTACCCATGTAGCGAGCCGGGTCCTTGTCACGCAGTTCCAGTGCTTCGCGCGAACCCGTGGAGGCTCCGGAAGGTGCGCAAGCAGTTCCCCTGGCTCCACCAGCAAGGATCACATCAGCCTGCACAGTAGGATTGCCGCGGGAATCCAGTATTTCACGGGCTATAACTTTGGCAATCCGGGTTGTTGGTTCACTCACGTTCATTTACCTCTTTACCAATACCGCTTATACAAATCCGGTGCTTCCGTCAGGGTCAGCGGATCACGAGTTCAGACTGGCTTTTGACCAGGTTATCCAGCGCCTGCAACTGCTGCAAAAACGGCTCCAGCACCGCCAGCGGCAATGCGCAGGGACCATCGCACCTAGCCTTGTCCGGATCAGGATGCGCTTCCAGAAACAATCCGGCAATACCTTGCGAGATGCCGGCCCGCGCCAGTGCCAGCACATCCTGACGGCGACCATCGGCGCTGTCACTGCGCCCTCCCGGCATCTGCAAGGAATGGGTCACGTCGAACAGTACAGGATAGCCGAATTTTTTCATGATGGGAAAACCCAGCATGTCGACCACCAGATTGTTATAACCAAAACTGGAGCCGCGTTCACACAGCATGAGCTTGCTGTTACCCGCCTCTTCGAATTTGCGGAGAATGTGGCTCATTTCGCGTGGGGACAGAAACTGGGCCTTCTTGATATTGATCATCGCACCGGTCTTTGCCAGCGCCAGCACCAGATCAGTCTGGCGTGAAAGAAAAGCCGGCAATTGCAGGATATCCACCACCTGCGCCACGGCTTGTGCCTGTTGAGGTTCATGCACATCCGTCAGCAACGGCACCTGCAATTGCTGTTTGATACGATCAAGGATCTGCAGACCTTTCTCCAAACCAGGTCCCCGGTATGAATGTATCGAGGAACGGTTGGCCTTGTCGAAGGAGGCCTTGAACACATACGGGATGCCGAGCTTGTTGCACACGCGCTTGAACTCGCTTGCCACTTCCAGCGCCAGCTCTTCCGATTCCAGTACGTTCATGCCACCAATCAACAGCATCGGCAAGTGATTGGCGATGGGGATCTTCCCGAGTTGCAACGCAATCTGTGCAGGAGAGTCTGTCACCACTTACGCTTCCGCTCGCTGTTCCAGCAACGCATGCTGTTTGATTGCCGCCTTCACGAAGCCGGTAAACAACGGATGTCCGCCGCGCGGAGTCGAGGTGAATTCCGGGTGGAACTGACAGGCAAGAAACCAGGGATGATCAGTAATCTCGATGACTTCCATCAGATTGCCGTCGATGGATTTGCCGGTAATACGCAGGCCGTTGCGCTCAAGGATTTCGATGTAATTGTTATTCAGCTCGTAACGATGGCGATGCCGTTCGACAATCACATCTTTCTGGTAGCAATCCTTCACTATAGAATTTTCGAGCAGGCGGCATTGCTGACCACCCAGCCGCATGGTGCCACCCAGATCGGAACTCTCGCTGCGAAGTTCAGTACCGCCGGTAGCATTGGTCCATTCGGTTATCAGCGCAATCACCGGGTCCGGGGTGTTACGGTCGAACTCGGTACTGTGAGCCAGTGCGAGTCCCAGCACATTACGCGCGAATTCGATCACTGCAATATGCAGGCCCAGGCAGATGCCTAGATACGGAATTTTATTTACCCGGGCATATTCGGCAGTGAGGATCATGCCGTTGATGCCGCGCTCGCCAAATCCCCCGGGTACTACAATGGCATCCACACCATTGAGCACGTCGGTCCCTTCGGTTTCCAGGGTACTGGAATCAATGTAACGCAGCTTCACGCGGGTCTTGGTCTGGATGCCGGCATGCTTCATCGATTCAATCAATGACTTGTAGGCATCCAGCAGCTCCATGTATTTGCCAACCATCGCCACTGTCACTTCACGCTCAGGTTTGAGCACTGCATCTACCACGCGTTGCCATTCATCCAGATTGGCAGGCTTGCACTGCAGACCAAAGCGTTTGACGATCACTTCATCGAGACCGGTAGCATGCAGCAACAGCGGCGCCGAGTAGATGGTAGCGGTATCCGGCAGTGGCACCACTGCTTGCAGTTCGACGTTGGTGAACAGCGATATCTTGCGCAAAGAAGCTTCAGGAATTTCGTGATCCGAGCGGCACACCAGGATATCCGGCTGGATACCGATGGAGCGCAGATCACGCACGGAATGCTGGGTAGGTTTGGTTTTGGTTTCACCGGCAGTGGCTATGTAGGGTACCAGCGTCAGATGCAGAAACAAGGCCCGGTTTGAGCCCAGCTCCACCTTCATCTGGCGCACTGCTTCCAGGAATGGCTGGGATTCAATGTCACCCACGGTGCCTCCGATTTCCACCAGCGCCACATCGGCACCGTCAGCGCCCTCGGTGATACGCGCCTTGATCTCGTCGGTGATGTGCGGAATGACCTGGATGGTCGCGCCCAGATAATCGCCACGGCGCTCTTTCTTGATCACTTCTTCGTAGATGCGACCGGCGGTGAAATTGTTGCGCTTGGACATGGTGGTGTGGATGAAGCGCTCATAATGACCAAGATCAAGGTCAGTCTCGCCGCCGTCATCAGTGACATAGACTTCGCCATGCTGGAACGGGCTCATCGTGCCAGGATCGACGTTGATATAAGGGTCAAGTTTGAGCATGGTCACGGTAAGACCACGGGCTTCAAGGATTGCGGCAAGGGAGGCAGAAGTGATGCCTTTGCCAAGAGAAGAAACTACACCACCGGTAATAAAAATATAATTCGTCATCAACAGCCCATCAGACTTGGCAAGGTACGTGATGGGAGGCCAGATTAGCAGATGGGCTTACCATCCGCAAAGCAAATGTGATCTTTGCCAATACAAAGGACTCACATTTTTTACCACGTGAGCCAGTATTGTATCAGGCATTATTTCTTCGCCAACCGCAATCAGCGCCGATCCGTGATAAAGCAACGGCACATGGCCGCGCAGCCAGGGCGGAATGCCACGAGCTTGCCAATAATGTTTAAGAGATTGGTGGTGTCCATCGGCTTTGGTTACACGTTCACTGCCACCGCGGAATTTCACGTTTAGCGGCAACAATGACGCCGTGCCGGTAATGTTTGATATGTCCCAGTGCAAGGATCCCAGCGGAGTAGGCAGCTGCAGGGGGGTCTGTGGATTCCAGCTGCAGGCAGCGGGCACTGGCGGCAAAGGTCGCAGCAAATAGAGCGTATCCCGATAGCGATGCAATTGCCGGGCCTGGCTGCCTTTGCCCCATGCCATCATCAGATATTCAGCTGAAGCCGGCTTGATCAATTCACGCACACAGCGATGCAGCAGCTGGTAAGACGGAGCCGGGCCGGCCAGCTCGACTGGCTGCTGTTCCAGCCAGTAACGCAACAAATTGCGTTGCCGCGCCGGACTCAGCTGGCGTAATACTGGCAGTGACAAGCGGTTGGGGAAATGCTGAACCGCCGCCAGCAAATCCAGCGCTGCCAGTTCCTGCAGCAGTGTATCGGCCTCATGCAAGAGTTCTGCTGATCGCAGCAACGACGCTGCGGCTGAAGGCCAGCGGTGCTGCAGCCGTGGCAGGATTTCTGCGCGGACGAAATTACGGTCGAAGCGATGATCCGCGTTACTGGGGTCTTCCACAAACTGCAAGCCTTGGGCCTGCGCATAATGTTCCAGCTGGTGCCTGCGCAGCCCCAGCAGCGGCCGCAGCAGGCTGCCTGCGGCCAATAGCCGGGCCTGCGGCATACCAGCGAGCCCTGCCACCCCACTGCCACGCATCAACCTCAGCAACAGGGTTTCGGCCTGGTCATCACCATGATGGGCCAATACCAGCACCTCCCCTGCCTGCAATTCTGTCGCATACGCCTGATAGCGTGCCTCACGTGCTGCTGCTTCCGGGCTTTCACCGCTGCTGGCACTGGCATTGACATGCTTACCGGTAAAGGCAATATCCCACTGCCGGCATTGTTGGCGACAATGCTCAAGCCAGCTATCGGCAGCGGCTTGCAGGCCATGATGGATATGCAGTGCCCGCAGTGGCGCTGTGAGCAGGCCTTTTGCTCGCAGCTGCCAGAGCAAGTGCAACAACACGGTGGAATCAAGACCGCCGCTAACAGCCACGCACAGGGCTTGGGCAGACGATAACGCAGGACACAGCGAGAGCAGCCCCGGGGGCTGTAAATCGCCTGCCTCGGACGGATCAGCGGGCGCGCTGGGCGCCATGACTCATCAGGCGGCGATAGCGACGTTCCAGCAGTTCTTCCATATTCATTTTGCTGAAACGGTCTACCTGCTCGATCAACTGGCCTTTCAAGCGCTCCGCCATCACCTCCATGTCACGATGGGCGCCACCCAATGGTTCGGCAATGGTCTGATCAACAATCCCCAGCTCTTCCAGACGGGTAGAAGTGACACCCATGGCCTCGGCGGCCGAGGCTTTGTGATCAGATGATTTCCACAAAATAGTGGCACAACCTTCCGGTGAAATAACGAAATAGGTGGAATATTGCAGCATGTTGAGATGATCACAGACGCCGATGGCAATGGCTCCGCCGGAATTGCCTTCTCCGGTAACCGTGGCAATGATGGGGGTTCGCAAGCGCGACATCACGGCCAGGTTTTCGGCAATGGCTTCGTTGATGCCGCGCGCTTCAGAATCCACACCGGGATAAGCTCCTGGCGTATCAATAAAAGTCAGCACTGGCATTCGGTAACGTTCGGCCAGCAACATCAGTCGACGCGCCTTGCGGTATCCCTCGGGTTTGGGCATGCCGAAATTACGCCTCACTTTTTCGGTAGTACCACGGCCTTTCTGGTGACCTATCAGCATGACCGGTGTCTGTTCCAGATAGGCGACACCGCCGATCAGCGCCGGATCATCAGCAAAATAACGATCACCATGCAACTCATCAAAATCATTGAAAATGAAGCGGATGTAATCTTCGGTATAGGGGCGCAGCGGATGGCGCGCCAGCATGGAAATCTGCCAGGGTGTCAGCGCGCCGAAAATTTTCTCGGTGAGTTTGCGGCTCTTGTCCTGCAGCTTGCTGATTTCATCGCTGATGTTGAGTTTGTTGTCGGAACCAACCAGCCGCAGCTCATTGATTTTTATCTCAAGGTCGGCAATCGGTTGTTCGAAATCCAGATAATCAGGGTTCATAAGTTACGTTACAGTCACACTACTGGTAATTTAGCACCACACTGGCACTACCAAAACGCTCTCGCAAGCGCACGAGCAATTCATCGTCCGGTTGCACACGCCACTTTGGCCCAAGACTGATTATTCCTTTTACACCACCGGCCGCACCGGCTTTTTCCAGATGCAGCAAGATCGTGCACCCGGGCTCTCTGGCCTCAGCCTCGGCTGCGCCATTGTGGCGCCCCTCCCTGGCCGGGCGGGACGGTGGCGGCCTCGGTGGTGATTGGGGCATAGCATCCAGCCGGAACGAGCCCAGCAGCGACTCCAGAGCGGCCAGCGATTCTACCTGCAATTGATGGGCTTGCAAGGTTAGGCTGAGGGTTCTGGCATATTCACGGCGGGCCTCTTCCAGCCTCATCACGCGGCGGGCGGTTACCTTGAGCTTGCTGTTGCCATTGAAATCATCCATCGCTACCGAGCCTTCCACCACCACCACGGTATCCACCTTCAAAATCTCCCGATATTGCTGATAATTATCAGGAAACAAGGTTGCCTCAATGCGCCCACTGCGGTCATCGAGGGTTACCACCGCCATGGCATCGCCTTTCTTGCTCTTGATCAAGCGCACCTCATGCACCAGACCAGCGACCAATTGTTGGCCCCTTTCGGCCTTGAGGTTGTTGATATTGTGACGCACGAAGCGTGACAACTCCGGCAGGCAAGCGGAAATCGGATGGCCTGACAAATACAGGCCCAGGGTTTCCTTCTCTTCCTGCAGGCGGCGATGCTCGCTCCACGGGCGGATTTGACGAAAATTGGCGTAGACGTCGCCGGTGGTCACAGCAGTAATGCTCTCGCCAAACAGATCGCCGACACCACTTTGCTGCATCATAGAATTCTGCTCTGCGGTCTGTACCGCTTCCGGCATGCTGGCCAGCAGCACGGCGCGATCGGCACCGAAACTGTCACAAGCACCGGCCCTGATCAGCGCCTCAATCGCGCGCTTGTTGACCAGCGCCAGATCGACCCGCTTGCAGAAATCAAACAGGTCAGAGAACGGGCCCGATTGCTCTCGTACCTGGATCAGGTTGTGTACCGGACCCTCTCCCAAACCCTTGATCGCGCCCAGCCCATAGACGATCTGGCCGCTTTTGTCGCCGACAAAAGCAAAATTGCCGTGATTGATGTCTGGCGGTTGCACCCGCAAACCCATGCGGCGGCTTTCTTCCACCATTACCACGATTTTGTCAGTGTGCTGCATATCTGCCGACAACACGGCCGCCATGAAAAAAGCCGGGTAATAGCATTTGAGCCAGGCGGTCTGGTACGAAACCAGCGCATAGGCAGCCGAGTGGGATTTGTTGAAGCCGTAGTCGGCGAATTTTTCCATCAAATCAAAGATGGCACTGGCCTGATCGGCATTGATGTGGCGGGCGGCAGCACCTGCGAGAAAGATCACGCGCTGCTTGTGCATTTCTTCCGGCTTTTTCTTGCCCATCGCGCGACGCAACATGTCGGCACCGCCCAATGTGTAATTGGCCAGCACTTGCGCGATTTTCATTACCTGCTCCTGGTACAGGATGACGCCGTAGGTGTTTTTAAGCACCGGCTCCAGATCCGGATGCGGATAGCTCACTTCCTTGCGACCGTGTTTGCGATCAATGAAGTCATCCACCATGCCCGACCCCAGTGGCCCGGGCCGGAACAGTGCCACCAGCGCGATGATGTCTTCAAAATTACTGGGCTTGAGCCGCTTCATCAGATCCTTCATGCCGCGGGATTCCAGCTGGAATACCGCGGAAGCTTCGCCTTTCTCAAGCATCGCAAAGATTTTGGGATCGTTGAGAGGCAGTGTGGATATATTCACACGCGGCTGGTCCGGATGGGCCTCGGCAATCATGCGCACCGCCCAGTCGATGATGGTCAGCGTGCGCAGCCCCAGGAAGTCGAATTTGACCAGACCAGCGCTCTCGACATCGTTCTTGTCGAACTGGGTCACCAGGTTGCCACCGCTTTCATCACAGTACAGCGGCGTGAAATCGGTCAGCTTGGTGGGAGCAATTACCACGCCCCCGGCATGCTTGCCGACATTGCGCACCAGGCCTTCAAGTTGCTCGGCCATTTCCATGATTTCCTGCGCATCGGCATCAGCAGCCAGGAACTCGACCAGTTGCGGCTCATCCTTGCGGGCTTTTTCCAGCGTTATGCCAACTTCAAACGGAATCAGCTTCGACAGTTTGTCCGCCAGCGAATAGGGCTTGCCCTGCACCCTGCCGACATCGCGAATCACGGCTTTGGCCGCCATGGTTCCGAATGTGATGATCTGCGACACCGCATCATGACCATAGAGATCGGCCACATGTTCAATCACGCGATCACGGCCATCCATGCAAAAATCCACATCAAAATCCGGCATCGACACACGCTCGGGATTGAGAAAGCGCTCGAACAGCAAGTCATAGGCCAGTGGATCCAGATCAGTGATGCGCAGGGAATAGGCTACCAGCGAGCCGGCACCTGAGCCCCTGCCCGGCCCCACCGGAATATCGTTGTCACGCGACCACTGGATAAACTCCATCACGATGAGGAAGTAACCGGCAAAGCCCATCTGGTTGATGATGCCAAGCTCGAATTCCAGCCGGTCGAGATAGCGCTGTTTGATGGTTGTGAAATCGCTGCGACTGGTATCGAAAAGTTTTTGCAAACGCAGCTCAAGACCGTTAGTACATTCCAGCCGGAAAAAATCCGCCAGTGTGAGACCGGGCGGAACCGGATAATTGGGCAGGAATGGCTTGCCCAGTTGCAGTTCCAGATTACAGCGTTTGGCTATTTCAACCGAGTTTTCCAGCGCTTCCGGCAAATCACTGAACAACTCCTGCATTTCTTCAGTACTGCGCAAATACTGCTGTTCGGAATAGGTCCGTGGCCGGCGCGGGTCATCAATAGTGCGGCGCTCATTGATGCAGACTCTTATTTCATGGGCTTCAAAATCCTGCTGCCTGAGAAAACGTACATCATTGGTAGCCACTACCGGAGTGGCGGTGGCGAGCGCCAATGTTACTGCACGGGTTACATGCTCGGCCTCGCCGGGACGGCCGGTGCGATGCAATTCCAGATAGAAATTGTCGGGAAACAATTGCAGCCATGCCTGCAGCAACCTGGTGGCCTGCGCCATGTCATTGGCGAGCAAGGCCTGGCCTACATCGCCCTTGCCAGCTCCGGACAAGGCAATGAGACCTTCGGTATTGCCCTGCAGCCAGCTGCGCCGCACCGTGATATTGCCGCGCGCCTGCCCTTCCAGATGCGCACGCGAAATCAACTGCACCAGATTGCGATAGCCCTTGAGGTTTTTGACCAGCACTACCAGCACGGACAGCTGGTCAGGGTTGTCATCCTCGACTATGAACAAATCGCAGCCGCAAACGGCTTTGACGCCCTTGTTGTTGGCTGCAATATAAAACTTGATCAGTGCGTAGAAATTGACCTGGTCAGTAATGGCTACTGCCGGCATTTTTAATTCGGCCACGCGTGCAGCCAGCGGCTTGATGCGAATCAGACTGTCCACAATCGAATATTCCGAGTGGAGTCTGAGGTGGACAAAGCCGGGTTTGCTGCTCATGGAATTCCGGATTATGTCTGGGGAAAAGTGGAACAATCAGGTCAACAAAGTACCTGCAGGCATGGCCAGAAGCAAGCCAACAAACTCACAATTGGCGCGGTTCTTTCCCATCCAGTGCTTGCGCCACGGGCGCAAAACTGCGTCGGTGGATGGGCGTCACCCCCAGTTGCTGCAGGGCCTGGATATGCTCCCGGGTGGGGTAGCCTTTGTGGCGGGCCAGACCGTAGCCGGGATAGACAGCATCCAGCTCCACCAGTTCCCGGTCACGTGTAACCTTGGCAATAATGGAAGCAGCCGCAATCTCGGCAATGCGACTGTCCCCTTTGACAATTGCCTCGCTGGGATAGCGCCATTGCGGACAGCGGTTGCCATCGACATAAACAAAATCAGGCTGGGTTGCCAATGCCATCACCGCCCGTGTCATCGCCAGCAACGAAGCCTGCAGGATGTTGATGCGGTCAATCTCTTCGACCGAGGCTCTGGCCACAGCCCAGGCAAGCGCATTGGCAATGATTAGCGGGTACAGCCGTTCCCGTTGCGCTTCTGTGAGTTGCTTGGAATCGGCGAGGCCGCCGATCGGTCGTTCCGGATCCAGGATGACTGCCGCAGCGACCACATCACCCGCCAGTGGTCCCCGCCCTACTTCATCCACCCCGGCGACCAGTCGCAGTGGCTGCGTGGAAAATGCAAACAAGAGTTGCGGTTGCATCATAGAAGTTTCAGTACGGCCTCGGCAGCACGTGAGCTGGCATCCCGCCGCAATGACTGATGAATGACCAGATAGCGCGCTTGCAATCGACTGTTGTCAGCCCCGGCCAACAGTGCGTGCATTTTTTCCGCCAGCACTGCACTTTGTACTTGCTCCTGCACCAGTTCATCCACCAGCTTTTCACCCGCCAGCAAATTGGGCAAGGAAAAATATGGCACTTTCAACATTCGCGAAATGATCGCATATGACAAGGGTGCCATCTTGTAGCACACCAGCATGGGCAATTTCAGCAACAAGGCTTCCAGTGCGGCGGTGCCTGACGCCAGCAACACGCCATCGGCGGCTTGCATTGCCAGTCTTGAGTCTCCATCAAACACCCGCAATCTGCCGCTCTCAAGCAGTGCCTGATAGTGGGGCATTTTTTGCAACAGCGACCGGCATACCGGAGTGGCAAATGGCAGCACTACCTGGAGGTTGCTGTCCTGCTCGACCAGCAAAGCCGCAGCCTGTAAAAAAACCGGCCCCAGTCTTGCCACTTCGCCGGCACGGCTACCCGGCAGCAACGCCAGCACTTTGCCGTTGCGGGCAAGCTGCAACTGGCTGCGTGCCGCGCCCTTGTCCGGCTGCAGCGGAATCAGGTCTGCCAACGGGTGGCCGACAAAACTCACAGGAATCCGGTGCTGCCGGTAGAAATCCGCCTCGAACGGGAACAGCGTCAGCACCAGATCAGCGGCTTTGCCGATTTTATGAATGCGCCGCCGGCGCCATGCCCATACCGATGGACTGACATAGTGCACAGTCTTGATACCGGCGTTGCGTAGCTTCAATTCAATGCCCAGATTGAAATCGGGCGAATCAATGCCAATAAATACGGCCGGAGGATCGAGCATGAAGTGGCGAATTACGTCACGCCGGATGCCTAACAATTCCGGCAAGCGTTTCAAAGGCTCTACCAGTCCCATCACCGAGAGCCGCTCCATGGGAACCTGCGACAGCAAGCCTTGCGCCGTCATCAACGGTCCGCCTATGCCTTCGAACACAATATGGGGGTTTACTGCGAGCAGGGCCTGCATCAGCCCGGCGCCAAGAATGTCGCCGGAACTTTCTCCAGCCAGAATCCCGATCCGAACCGGTGCGCCCATCAGCGCAGAATACCTTTGGTGGAAGCTCTTACTGAGTCAATCAGGGTAGCGAGCTCGGGTGAACCCGGCGCAAGGGTTTCCAGTTCTGCCAGCGCTTCGTCAAGCGTGTTGCCATGCCGGTAGAGAATCTTGAAAGCCTTGCGCAGCAGCTGAATGCTTTCCTTGCTGAAGCCGCGCCGTTCCAGACCCGTGGTGTTGATACCCTTCACCTCGGGTGGACTGCCATTGACCATGATGTAGGCCGGCACATCCATGTTCACATGCGTCTGTGCCCCGATAAAGCTGTGGGCGCCGATGCGCAAGAACTGGTAGACACCGGCGAATCCACCCAGGATTACCCAGTCTTCCACAATCACATGGCCACTGATCGCGGCATTGTTCGAAAAGATAGTGTTGTTGCCCACGATGCAGTCATGCGCCACATGCGTATAGGGCATGAACAAGTTGTTGGAACCAATACGGGTGACACCACCGCCGATTTCGGTGCCACGGTGGATGGTGGCGCCTTCACGAATGACATTGTCATCGCCAATTTCCAGGCAGGTGATTTCACCATGGAATTTTTTGTCAGACGGATCTTCACCCACTGATGCAAACTGGAAAATACGATTGCGCTTGCCGATGCGGGTCGGGCCCTTGATGATCACGTGCGAAGATATTTCGCAGTCATCTCCGATTTCGACGCCCGCACCAATAATAGACCACGGGCCAATTTTGACATTGGCACCCAGTTTGGCGGTAGGATCAATAATTGCGGCGTTGCTGCTCACGCAGATGCACCTTGAAAGTGGCTATAAAAAGTGGCTATGAAAAAGCGGCTGTAAGCGTTGTTAAATGTCGATTATTCTTCTTTGCGTTCTGCACACAGGATAGTGGCTTCACAGGCAAGCTCGCCATCTACTGAGGCCCTGCATTGAAACTTGTAAATGCCGCGCTTCACCATTACCAGTTCCGCTTCCAGCATCAATTGATCGCCTGGTACTACCGGACGTTTAAGGCGCACACCATCGGCACCCACGAAATAATAGATATAGCCGTCACGCGGCAGTTTTTCCTGGCTTTTGAAACCCAGCACACCGGCAGCCTGTGCCAGCGCTTCAATGATCATCACCCCTGGCATGATGGGTTTATGGGGGAAATGACCTTGGAAAAACTCTTCGTTGACCGTCACATTCTTGTAGGCCTTGATGCGCTTGCCCAATTCAATCTCAAGCACACGATCCACCATCAGGAATGGATAGCGTTGCGGCAAGTAGGCTTTGATTTGGTCAATGTACATCATGGAGTAGTAATCCTGTTCAAACTTGTGTTCAAACTGTTATGCAAACTTCATCACATGTAGTGATGATGGCTTATCCTGGCGACTTGTTCTGGTGTTTTTCCAGACGAAGCAAACGTCGCCACATGTCGTCCAGCTGACGAAAGCGGACTATGCTGCGCCGCCAGTTACCGGTTACATCAATACCTGTACCCGAAGAATAGATTCCGGGCTCAGTGATGTCGTGGTTGACCAGCGACATGGCTGTAATGGTGACGTGGTCACAGATATTCACGTGATTGACCACACCAACAGCTCCGGCAATGGTACAGTTTTTACCTATGCTGGAGCTACCGGCGATTGCACTACAACCGCAAATAACAGTGTTGGAACCAATGCGTACGTTGTGGGCAATTTGTACCTGATTGTCGATTTTCACGCCGTCTTCGATCACGGTGTCGGCAAGAGCGCCACGGTCTATACTTGTTCCTGCACCGATTTCAACGTCATTGCCAATCACCAAGCTGCCCAATTGGGCAATCTTGTGATGCCGCCCACCATCTCTGGCGAAGCCAAATCCGTCACTACCCAGCACTACGCTGGAGTGGACAATGCAACGATCACCCATCACCACCCCGTGATAGAGACTGACATTGGGATAAAGCCGGCAATCAGTCCCTACCCTGCAGTCAGGGCCGATCACACAGTTGGCCCCGATAATGGTACCCGCCCCGATAATGGCGCCGGCTCCAATAACCACGTTGGCTGCGATGGCCACACCCACACCCACCTGCGCTGACGCATCAATATGCGCAGCAGCATGGATAGTCGCAGCTTCGATCGGGCGCCGGTCAAACAACTGCGAGGCCTTGGCATAGGCCAAATAAGGATTGGGGCTGATCAGGCATGCAACCGGACATTGGGCGGCATCTTCGGCCCGCAGGATTACGGCGGCCGCATGGGTTTTGCGAAGATCAGCGTGATAGCGGGGATTGTGGTAGAAGCTGATATGAGCAGGACCCGCTGCTGCCAGTACTGCCATTCCCTGGATCGGGGTTGAGGCAGCAATGTTGCTGCCTCGCAATTCCAGCCCCAGTGCAGCGGCGAGCGAATTCAGGGTTGTGACTGTCATCTTGGTCACTCGCCTGACGCAGCCGCTTATTTCTGTGCGTTGAGTTTTTCGGTGACGCGGGCGGTAATATCGTAGCCAGTGCGGTAATGCAGCACGGCTTCGGAACGGAATACGATATCGTAATTTTCTTCCTGCACCACTTCAGTAATGGCTTTGATCAGGTTGGGCGCGTAGGTTTCCTGGAACTGCTGGCGACGATCCTGGGTAAGCTTTTGCAGCTTTTCAACCAGGAATTGGTACTGCACGCCGATCTCCTGCAATTTCTCCTGATTTTTGCGTTTTTCATCATCGCTCATCACGGCTTCGTCTTTCTTGAATTTTTCCTGCAGTTTCTTGCCATCTTCAGCCAGAGTGCGGATTTTGGACTGGTCATCAGATGTCTGCTTCTGCATTTCCTGGTCAATGACCTTGGCGCGCTCGGAATTGAACAAAGCAGCGCCCATATCAAGCACAGCAACTTTCTGTGGTGGACCAGCAGGTGCGACGGCTTTTTCTGCAGTTGCGGCAGATGCACCCGAACTTACTACCATTGCCAACAGCAGCGTGGATGCTGCGGCTTTGCCACAGTTCAAAAACGACATGTTCATTGCAAAAAATCTCCAAAAATGGACAGTTAAGAGAGGAGGGAAGCGGAAATCAGAACGCATTGCCAAGAGTGAACTGGAACACTTCATGTTGGTCTATGGTACTGCTATTGAAGGCTTTGGCAAGGCTGAAGGTCATGATGCCCATAGCGCCAGACTGCCAGGAAACTGACAAACCGGCGGAATACCGCAATTGATTAAGATTGAATTTGGTACAGGTATTATTGGCAAGCTGGGTTTCATTACAGTAGGAAGAAAACACATTGCCAGCATCAATGAAAAGAGTGGATCTCATTCTGCTGCGATCCTGGACAAACGGGATCGGGAACATCAGCTCGACCGTACCTACTGTCTGGATATTGCCGCCAAACGGTGCCGGATCTCCCGAATAAAGCGCCTGACGCGCAAGTTTCTGTTTGTAAACTATCTTGCCGCTGGCATCCGTGATTACACTGCCATCGGCGCCCAACGCCGGCTCAAGCAGATAGGCCAGACGTGAACTGTCCACTAACGGCTGAAAAGTATTGGGGTCATAAATTATATTGCCTTCAGCATCTTTCTGATAAACATCCTGAATTGGCGCACCGCTGGCATCCAGCACAATATTGCCATCCGCATCTTTCGCAAATGCTATGCCGCTGGGAGTGTAGGTTTCAGGAATAGTTGAGCGTGGGCCCAGTGTGTTGCGCTTGAATCCGCGCACAGTGCCCAGACCTCCCGCGTAGAAATTCTGGAAAAACGGTAACTGCTCGGTCTTGCCATAGCCATCGCCGTAGCCGATGTTGGCCTTGGCATGGATGATCCAGTCACGGGTGATCGGGAAATATTTCTCGGTGAAATACTGCACCCGGTAGAAATTCAGATCGCTGCCTGGAATGGTGAATTCGAAGGAAAGACTCTGGGCACTCCCCGCCGTAGGAAACATGCCCTGGTTCAGTGAGGATTTGCTCCAGGTGACGTTGAGTGTGAAATTGTTGAACTTGCTGCCATCGCGGTCAAGGAAGCCCTTGTTGGTATTGAAGGCTGTGGGCGGCAGTGCGCTTAACGGGGCTGCCACACCATCTCTGATTGGATATATGGCGCTATTGGTCGGATCATAAAAAGACAAATCACGTGGCGCCTCCAGCAAGTATTGGGTGATGTTCGGGTCCAGTACCGGGCTGGCCTTGATTTCCTGTACCGGACCATTGCCCTCAGCAATCTTGGTGTTGCTCCAGCCCAGATTGAATGACAGCGCCGAGGTTTCACTCAGCTGGTAACCATAACTGGTGCTCAGGGATATCTGGTTGGTGCTGTAACTGGCAAGATTCAACTCGGCATAGTCGGACTTGGTATAGCCGAGCGCGAAACCACGACTTACACCGTCAATGGTGTAGTACGGATCAAAATAGCTGAAATTGTAGCTGGTGCTGAACGCGGAAGTATTGGCACTGACGCCAATGGTTTTGCCGGTGCCCAGGAAGTTCATTTGCTGCAAGTTGGCCTGCAACTGCAATCCGATCACCTGGCCATAGCCGATGCTGCCGCCAATGGAGCCATTCAACTGCTCTTCTACACTGTACTCCACATCAATCTGGTCGCCAGTTCCTGCCACCTTGTCGGTTTTGTATTCAACTTTATCGTTCTTGAAATAACCAAGCCGCTCCAGTCGCACCTTGGATGCCTCCAGCAGTGATTTTGATGCCGGAGCTCCTTCCATCTGTCGCATTTCACGACGCAATACTTCATCGGCAGTATTGGTATTGCCTTTGAAGCTGATGCGATTCACATAGGTACGCTCACCCGGCTCAACGAAAAAAGTGATATCCACGGTTTTGTCGGCTTCGTTGGTATGCGGCACCCCTTCCACCTTGGCGAAGAAATAACCGGCATTTCCTAGCAACCTGGTCATGAATTCGGAAGTCGAAGTAACCAGTTGCTGTGAAAACACCTGGCCTTTGCCTACCTGGATCATCAGCCGCAGCAATTGCTCGGAGTCGACCAGGTCTCCTGCCAGTTTCACATCATTGACCTTGTATACATCTCCTTCGGAAACGTTGATGGTGATATAGACTTCTTTCTTGTCTGGCGAGAGCGAAACCTGGGTAGATGTCACTGCAAAATTCACATAGCCCTGGTCGGTGTAATACGAGGTCAATCGTTCGAGATCACCCTTGATTTTCTCGCGCGCATAGCGGTCGTCTTTCTTGAATATGGAGGTCAGATGCGAGGTGTGCAGCTCGAACAATTTCAGCAGGACGTCATCCTTGAACACTGAATTGCCGACAATATTGATATGAACGATCTTGGAGGGATCACCTTCAGTGACATTGATATTGAGGGCAACCCGGTTACGATCCTGCTTCTGCACATCAAGCTCAACATTGGCTCCGTACATGCCCTGGGCAACATATTCCCCTTCCAGCGCCAATTGCATGCCATCCAGCGTGGACGGCTGATAGACCTGCCCGACTGAAAGTCCCGCTTTTTCCATGTTTTTCATCAAGGCTTCGGTGGGGATCATCTTGTTGCCGTTGATTTTTATTTCGGAAATGGTCGGACGTTCCTTGAGCCGGATAATCAACACATTGTCTTCTGTAAGAACCTGGATATCCTCGAAATAATTGGAGGAGAATACATCACGAACTATGCGGGATATTTCCGCCTGTCCGACATGATCACCAACTTTTACGTTGAGCAGACCAAAGACGCTGCTGGCAGCCACCCGCTGCAATCCTTCAAGGCGGATATCAGCAACAGTGATGTTTTGGGCGAATGCAGCCGGCAGACCCATCAGGGCCAGCGCACACGCAGAGAGAAATCGTTTACCGGACTTCGACAGCATTAGAAAGGATTACCTTAAAACAGACGACTTACGTCGTTATAGAGTGCGAGAAACATGAAACCTGCCACCAGCAACAGACCTGCTTGCAGGCCCCATTCCTGGTAACGGCGCGGTACCGGTTTACGAAACAATGCTTCCATGCCGATGTAGAGCAAATGCCCCCCATCAAGGACCGGGATAGGCAACAGATTGAAAATGCCAAGGCTCACGCTGAGCACTGCCAGAAAACTTATGTAGTACTCGAACCCTATGCGAGCAGTCTGGCCGGCCACCTGGGCAATAGTGATTGGCCCGCTGATGTTCTTGAGAGAAATCAGGCCGCCGAGCATTTTCTTCATCGATACCAGCACGAATACGCTGTTGGTCCAGGTTTCCTTGACTGCCTGTGGGATCGCCGCCAAAGGATTGTAGTGCACATTGCGGTTCATCCACGACGGCATTTTCGGCATTACCACCGAGGCACCAATAAATCCCTGCGTTTGGCCATTGCTGTCCAGCTCGGGCGTACCGTTATCCGTCATCCTTACTGCTGGACGCATCGTCAACTGCAGCGGCAGTTCCCCGCGCACTAGGCCGACAACCAGCGATTTTTCCGGATTGTCATGTATCTGCTTGAGCCAGTCATTCCAGTCCAGTACCGGTTTGCCGTTGGCCTCCGTGATGAGATCGCCGGCCAACAGACCGGCCGCCCTGGCCCTGCCGTCCGGCAGTACGCTGTCTATTTTGGCGGGGAGGTTTTGATGAAAAGGCACTATGCCGAGATCGGCCAGCTGATCGGGGGTTTCACTGCCGCCCAGCCAGTTCTTTACCGGAATATTCACCTCGCGAGTAATGTTATCCTCATGCTTTCCCACCAACAGTTTCAATGAGCCGCTCTCGCCCAGCTTGTCGAGCATGCGCATGCGCACTTCCTGCCAGGTCGGTGTTTTTTCGCCATCGACCGCCAGGATTATGTCATCGGCTTGCAAGCCTGAAACGAATGCCACTGAACCCGGCGCCACCCGCCCCACTACTGGCGCCAGTCCGCTGACACCAGTTACAAACATAAGCCAGTACAGCACGAGCGCCAGTGCAAAATTGGCAGCGGGGCCAGCAGCAATGATGGCGGCGCGACTGGACAGGGGTTTGTGGTTGAACGCAGCTTCGTGCTGCTTGGGATCGACCAGGTCCTGCTCCTGTTCACCCAGCATTTTTACATAACCGCCAACAGGCACAATGCTGATGGCAAATTCGGTGGGGGGAGCATCCGGATTGCGCGGATCCGGCTTGCCATGCCAACGGTAAATTATTTTGCCCAGACCAATGGAAAACCGCTCAACCTGAACGCCACATAAACGGGCGACGCGATAGTGCCCGTATTCATGGATGGTCACCAGAATACCCAGCGTGAACAGCATGGCGAGCACGCTGAACATTATTGAGCCAATCAATTCCATACTAGCTTCGTCAAGGTAGAGGTCCTGCGGATTTCCCAGCTGCTTTGACAATCAATTCCGCAGATAGTGCCCTGCTCTCAGCATCTATTTGCAATACATCTGACAAGGTCAAAGGGGCGGGGAAAACTGCACTTTCCAGAGTCCCTGCAATGATAGCAGGTATTTGCACAAAGCTAAGTTGGCCGGCAAGGAAAGCCGCTACCGCGACTTCATTCGCCGCATTGAAAACAATCGGGCTGGCTCCCCTCGCTTCAGCAGCTGCTCGGCCCAAAGCCAGACCGGGAAAGCGCTCAAGATCCGGGGCCTGAAATTCCAGTCGGCCAGTGCGTACCAGATCCAGCAACTCAACCCCGGCATGGATACGCTCAGGCCAGGCCAGGCCAAACGCAATGGGTGTACGCATATCCGGATTTCCCAGTTGGGCCAGCACTGAGCCATCCCGGTAATACACCAGGGAATGAATAATGCTCTGCGGATGAATCACCACTTCGATGCGGGCGGGGGGCACAGCGAACAGATAACTGGCTTCGATCAGCTCAAGCCCCTTGTTGACCAGTGTGGCAGAATCCACGGAAATTTTACGGCCCATCACCCAGTTGGGGTGGGCGCAAGCCTGTTCCGGGCTCACCTGCGCAAACTGTTCAGCGGGTAAAGCGCGGAACGGCCCTCCGGATGCCGTCAATACGATTTTTTCAAAGCCGGACAAGTGGGAATGCTCAAAGCGCGCTTGCGCATTCATCGGCAAGCACTGGAATATCGCGTTGTGTTCGCTATCAATCGGGAGGATGGCAGCGCCACTGTTGCGGGCTGCCTCCATGAACAGATCGCCCGCCATTACCAGCGATTCCTTGTTTGCCAACAGCACTTTCTTGCCGGCAGTTACCGCTGCCAGGGTTGGTACCAGGCCGGCACCGCCGACAATGGCAGCCATGACAGTATCCACTTCCGGAGCACTTGCTACTGCGGTCAGCGCTGCTTGGCCATATAACACTTCTGTTGCCAGTCCTGAATTTTTCAATTCGCTTTGCAGCTGTACAGCCCCCGCTGCGTCCCTCATTACTGCATAGCGGGGTGAGAATTCCCGGCATTGGCTGGCCAGCAAGGCACTGTTGCTGTTGGCAGTCAGTGCATGCACCGAGAACTTGCCAGGATGCTCTGCCAGCACCCGCAAAGTATTGACGCCAATACTGCCAGTGGAACCCAGGATAGTGACACAACGACTGGGCCTGCTCATGGCAAAACCGCGTAATTGAGCAGCAGCACATAAAACGGCAAGGCAGCAGTGATGCTGTCGAGCCGGTCCATCACGCCACCATGACCTGGCAGCAAACTGCCACTGTCCTTGAGATTGCGCTGGCGCTTCAACAGGCTTTCAAACAAATCGCCCACAACACTCAAAGCCGCCAACAAGGCCGCAGCCACTACAACTACAACGGTATTGACGTTGGCCAGTGCAGACGCCGGCTCCATGTGTATGCCCACAACGGCAACCACGCAGGTGGCAAGCAAGCCACCACCGAACCCTTCCCAGGTCTTGTTGGGACTTACCTCAGGGGCCAACCGGGTATGGCCAAACGCCTTACCGGCAAAATAGGCGCCGATGTCAGCAGAGGCGACCAGCGCGATGAACCACAATACATAAAAGCGGCGATCACCTGGCAAGTGCCCCAGACTGGTAATCGCCAACAGACACGGTACCAGCGCCGGCAATCCCACCAGCAGCACACTGACGGGCTTGTTCATCAAGGGATTCGGGCGCGGGTACTGGCATATCAGCATAAGCGCTTCCAGCCACCAGATAACCGCGCTGAACAGTACTACTTTGATCAACTGCTGCCCCAGCATGGACAGCAACAGCCCCATACCAACAATAAAGGCCACGTAGGCAGCACGAGCATAGCGGTTTGCTACACCACTTAAAGCTGTCCACTCCCATGCACCAATGGCAAACACGAGAAATACCAGAGCGGCAAAGCCGGATGCCGGCAGCCAGACAATAGCCGCCAGCAATGCCAGCACGAGCACCAGCGCTGTAATTACGCGTTGTTTCAGCATTTCACTGGACTCCTGCCCGCTCAGAGGCTACCTGCTCACTCAACTTGCCATAGCGTCGCTGGCGACTGGCATAGTCGGCCAGGGCCAGATCGAGCTCGGCTTCATCAAAATCAGGCCAGAGTGTCGGAGTGAAATAAAGTTCAGTGTAGGCAAACTGCCATAACAGGAAATTACTGATGCGATGCTCGCCACCAGTACGGATGCACAGGTCTGGTGCCGGCAAATCATTGCCTGCCAAATGCGACTGCAGCAATTCTTCAGTGATTTGCACCGGTTCGAGTTTCCCGCTTTGTACTTGTTCAGCCAGTTGACGTGCCGCGCTGACAATATCCCAGCGACCACCATAATCTGCGGCCACCAGTAAAGTCATGCCGACGTTACCGGCCGTAAGCAGTTCGGCCTTTTCGATGGCTTTGAGGAGTTTGGGGGCAAACCTTTCACGACTGCCTATAAAGCGCAAACAGATAGCGTTTTCGTGCAGTTTTCTGACTTCAGAAGCCTGCAGGAAATGGGCAAACAATGTCATGAGTCCACTTACTTCACGCGATGGACGCTGCCAGTTTTCACTGCTGAACGCAAACAGGGTAAGGCAAGTGACACCGCGTTTGGCACACAACCCGATCGTGCGCCGGGCAGCTTCCACACCGGCGCGATGACCGCTGAGTCCGCTGCCCCCACGCTGCTTCATCCAGCGGTTGTTGCCGTCCATGATGATCGCAATATGGCGAGGCAGACGTGAATTGACGCCGGCGGCCTCTGCTGTCAATGCAAGCTTCGCCATAAGCTTGTCAGATCGCCAGCAGTTCGGCTTCTTTTTCGCTGAATTTCTTGTCGATGACCGCGACGTAGGTGTCGGTCATTTTCTGGATGTTCAGTTCGGCGCGACGGGCTTCATCTTCGCTGATGGATTTTTCCTTCAATAAATCCTTGCAGTGAGTGTTGGCATCTCGACGAATATTGCGTACTGACACGCGGGCGTTTTCAGCTTCGGCTTTGGCCTGTTTGGTGTAATTACGACGGGTTTCTTCGGTCAACATCGGCATCGGCAAACGAATCACGTCACCGTTGTTGGAAGGATTCAGACCAAGATCGGACTTCATGATGGCCTTCTCGATCTCGTGCAGCATCTTTTTTTCCCAAGGCGCCACCATGAGGGTACGTGCGTCTTCGACCACCACATTGGCAACTTGCGCGATGGGCATGTCAGAGCCGTAATAATTGACCTTCACACTGTCGAGAATGCTGGGATGGGCGCGGCCAGTGCGTATCCTGTTAAATGCAATTTCCAGGCTATGCAGGCTTTTCTTCATTCGCTCTTCTGATTCTTTGAGAATTTCATTGATCATGGCTATACCCCTCGCTCGATCAAGGTGCCTTCATCTCTGCCCACCAAAATGCTGAACAGGGCCCCTTCTTTATGCATGTTAAAAACCCGCACGGGCATGTTCTGGTCACGGCACAAACAGATCGCCGTCAGATCCATTACACCCAGTTTACGATCCAGTACTTCGTCATAGGTCAAACGGCTGTATTTTACTGCCTCAGGATTCTTGATCGGATCAGCCGAGTAAACGCCATCCACTTTGGTGGCTTTGAGCACCAGATTGGCGTCAATCTCGATGCCACGCAGACAGGCAGCCGTATCGGTGGTAAAGAAAGGATTGCCGGTTCCGGCCGAGAAGATCACCACATCACCATCGCGCAGATGACGAATGGCAGTACGGCGGTCGTAATGTTCGACCACCCCGCTCATTGGAATTGCCGACATCACACGCGTGGCAATACCGGCACGCTCCAGCGCATCACGCATGGCCAGCGCATTCATCACGGTGGCCAGCATGCCCATGTGATCGCCCGTGACCCGATCCATGCCGGCCTCATGCAAGGCCGCGCCTCTGAACAGATTGCCGCCGCCCAGCACGAGACCAACCTGCACCCCCATGTCCACCAGTTGGCCGATTTCCACGGCCATACGGTCCAGTACCTTGGGGTCAATGCCAAAATCGGCAGCACCCGCCAAAGCTTCTCCACTCAATTTGAGCAGTATCCGGTCATATTTGCGGATCTTGGTGGTCATTGGCGCAGGCCTCCCCGGACCTTGATGCTCCGGATTATCTATTGAGCCCGGCCTGTGCAGCAACTTCGGCTGCGAAATCCACTACCACTTTCTCGATGCCTTCACCGACCATGTAGCGGACAAAGGCCAACACAGTCGCATTGCTCTGTTTGGCCAGTTTGCCGATCTTGATGTCTGGATCTTTCACAAACGCCTGCTCGGTCAGACTGACTTCTTCGATGTACTTGCGCAAACGGCCGCTGACCATCTTCTCAATGATGTCGGCCGGTTTGCCGCTCTCGGCTGCCTGGGCAGTATAAATTTCGCTCTCTTTTTTGAGAGTGTCAGCGGAAACATCTTCCGGCCTCACAACCAGCGGGTTGGTGGCTGCCACATGCATGGCAATGTCACGCGCCAGATCCGCATCGCCACCCTGCAGGGCCAGGATTACGGCAATCTTGTTATTAGAGTGCACATAGCTGCCAACGGTCTCGCCACTGCCACCCACCAAAACTGCACGACGCACGCTGATGTTTTCTCCGATTTTCTGGACCAGCGCCAGGCGCTGCTCCTCCAATCCCATTTCCATCAATTTGGCGATATCGGTTTCCTTGGTAGTAAAGACCAGGTCGAGCACTTTGCCGGCAAATGCCACGAAATTTTCTTCGCGGGCAGCAAAATCGGTTTCGCTGTTGACTTCCACCATGACGCCATAGCTGCCGTTGTCGGCAATCCTGGTCATCACAATACCTTCGGCGGCGACACGTCCTGCTTTCTTGGCGGCTTTCATGCTGCCGGACTTGCGAAGGTTTTCAATGGCCAGATCCAGGTCACCTTCGGCTTCTACGAGTGCTTTTTTGCACTCCATCATGCCAAGCCCGGTTCGCTCACGCAGTTCCTTCACTGCACCTGCGGTAATTTCTGCCATAAATAGATCCTCTTTACGAATGCTGTTGAATCACGCACCCACCAGGTGGGTAACGCCGGTAAACTTGTAAAAAAGGGGCTGAACGCCCCTTTTTTACCTAGGGAGACTGCCGACTTATTCTGCTGCTGCAGCCGGTTTGGTTTTTGCTTT
This sequence comes from uncultured Gammaproteobacteria bacterium, assembly GCA_903853385.1. GTDB lineage: Bacteria > Pseudomonadota > Gammaproteobacteria > Pseudomonadales > Pseudohongiellaceae > CAILUG01. Next base: position 84,919 of record CAINTJ010000029.1, on the reverse strand, counting down.
TACCTGTACTTTGGTTTTTGGTTTGGCACTGGTAGGAGCACGTTTGGCGCGCGGTTTACCCGCAGCTTCGGATTCCGCACCTTCAGCTGCCGACTCAATGGAGTCGCCTTCCTGGAATTCCTGCTTGCCGCTTGACTGTTCCATGGAAGCCCGGCCCTGGCCTTCGATACAGGCATTGGCCATGTGCTCAACATAAAGCTGGATCGCACGGATAGCATCATCATTGGCAGGTATCACCAGATCAACGCCATCAGGATTGCTGTTGGTATCGACGATGCCGATAACAGGGATGCCAAGTTTGTTGGCTTCAGCAACGGCAATACGCTCATGATCAACATCGATAACGAACAAGGCATCAGGCAGGCCGCCCATGTCTTTGATACCGCCAAGGCTCTTCTCGAGTTTGTCGGCTTCACGGCGACGCATCAGCACTTCTTTCTTGGTGAGCTTGTCGAAGGTGCCGTCTAATGACTGGGTTTCGAAATCACGCAGGCGACGTACTGAGGCGCGGATGGTTTTGTAGTTGGTGAGCATGCCGCCCAACCAGCGTTGGTCGACATAGGGCATGCCGGCACGTGCGGCTTGCTCTTTCACAATCTTGCCGGCAGCGCGTTTGGTGCCGACAAACAGCACTTTCTGTTTGCGTTCGGCCATGCCGCGCACCATGCCCAGCGCCTGCAGGAACGCAGGCAGTGTTTGTTCAAGATTAATGATATGGATTTTGTTGCGCGAACCGAAAATGTATTGACCCATTTTCGGGTTCCAGTAACGACATTGGTGGCCGAAGTGAACGCCGGCCTGCAACATTTCTTTCATGCTTACGGACATGGTATATACCTTTAGTTAGGGTTAAGCCTCCATATACCCCATCTGTCCAACCCGGATTCCTTGCCAACTTCTCATTGGCCAAAAGGAACAGGGCACCCTGGAGGGATGTGACGATATATGTGTGACGTTAAAGTTAAGGGTTAAACAGGGAAGCCCTGCCGCCTTGTGCCGGTCCCCGGTGGGGGAATGCCATTGCAAAGCGGCCGGCTTTATACCACAAGTGACCGCCGGCCTCCAAGTCGCATGTACTTGGCGTAAGCCCTCCACTAGAATGCCAACCCTAGCATGCCGACTCCTGCCCGGAGTCACCCAATCCAGAGGTTCAGCAGCAATCCATGACCGTTTCCATCAAAACCCCCGAAGAGATCGGGCTAATGCGGGTCGCCGGTCGTCTGGCTGCCGAAGTACTGGAGATGATTGGCCCTTATGTGGTGCCCGGCGTCACTACCGGCGCATTGGACCGCATTTGCCACGACTATATCGTCAACGTACAGAAAGCCATCCCCGCCCCGCTCAATTACAACGGATTCCCCAAGTCCATCTGTACTTCCGTGAACCATGTCATCTGCCACGGCATTCCCAGTGACACCAAGGAACTTAAGGCTGGCGACATCGTTAATATTGATATCACTGTCATCAAGGATGGCTTCCATGGCGACACCAGCAAGATGTTTGCGGTTGGCAATATCCCCGCCCATGCGGAAAAACTCATTCGTGTGACCCAGGAATGCCTTTACAAGGGGATTGCACTGGTAAAGCCCGGGGTCTTTCTCGGCGATATCGGCCATGTGATCCAGCAGTATGCTGAAGGCCAGAATTATTCGGTAGTGCGGGAATACTGCGGTCACGGTATCGGCCGTATTTTCCATGAAGACCCGCAAGTATTGCATTACGGCCAGAAAGGCACCGGCATGCAACTGCGTGAAGGCATGACCATCACGATAGAACCGATGATCAATGCCGGCACCCGTTACACCAAGCTGTCGACCACTGACGGCTGGACCGTCACCACCCGTGACCGCCGGCTGTCCGCACAGTGGGAACACACCATTGCAGTGACAGCAGATGGCTGTGAAGTGCTCACCCGCCGCCAGGATGAACCCTTTTGATCACTTCCATCGAAAGTCTGGCTGTATAAATGGCACTTCCCCCCCGTATCAGCAGCAAGCGCCAGGCCCTTTTCAACCAGCGCGAGTTCAACCGCTCGCTGGAAAGCGGCATGGCGGTGATTCCAACCTACAAGACCAGCATCAAGGCCGCGCGCGAAATCCTCAACGGACGCTTTGTGGAGGGCGAAAAAGTTGAACTGCTGATCCGTGATACCAGCTGGTTCATCGACCAGATTCTCAGCCATGCCTGGTGCCGGTTCGGCTTTGGCGATGTCACTGACATAAGCCTGATTGCAGTCGGCGGCTATGGCCGCGGTGAGCTGCACCCCTACTCCGATATCGACATCCAGATTCTGCTGGCCCGCAACAATCTCAAGAAATACCAAAGTGCCATTGAGGGTTTTCTCACTTTTCTGTGGGACATCAATCTCGAGGTCGGGCAGAGCGTGCGCACCATCAAGGAGAACGTTGAGCAGGCGGCCGCCGACATAACCATTGCAACTGCCCTGCTGGAATCCCGCACTATTTATGGCAGCGAAGAGCTGCATGCCAAGGTCATGGACAAGCTGACCCACAAGAAGATCTGGAAAAAGAAAAGCTATTTTGACGCCAAGAAAGCCGAACAGCTGGAACGTCATCGCAAGCACGATGACATAGAGTACTCACTGGAACCCAATCTCAAAGCCGCTCCCGGCGGTTTGCGTGATATCCAGACCATCAGCTGGATCGCTCGTCATTATTTCGGCACGGGCGATTTTCGCGTACTGGCCTTGCGCGGGTTTCTGCAGCGCAGCGAATACCGCGAATTGATCCAGGGTCGCAATTTCCTGTGGAAACTGCGCTACGGTTTGCACATGCTCAACGGCCGGCGCGAAGATCGCCTGCTGTTTGAATACCAGCGCAAACTGGCCGAACTTTTCGGCTACCAGAATGATGCCCGCAGTCTGGCCATTGAAAAACTGATGAAACAGTATTACCAGTCAGTGCTGGCCTTGCGACGCCTCAACGACGTGCTGCTGCAACTGTTCGATGAAGAGATTCTCGGTTCCGGCGACAAGGGCAAAGTGGAAGTCATCAACTCCCGCTTCCAGAAACGCGCCAACACCATCGAAGCCCGCCACAACCGGGTGTTCCGCAATACGCCAATGGCGCTGATCGAAATCTTCGTGCTGATGGGTCAGGATCCCAGCATTGAAAACATACGCGCTTCCACCATCAGGCTGTTGCGCAACAGTATCAATCTGATCAATGACAAATACCGCCACGACGTTCGCAACACCAGCATGTTCATGGAATTGCTGCGCTCGCCCTATCGCATGGTCACCCTGCTGCGCAAAATGAAGCACTATGGGGTGCTGTCAGCCTATCTGCCGGAATTCGGCCGCATAGTCGGCCAGATGCAGCATGATCTTTTCCATATCTATACCGTCGACGAACATACCCTGCAGGTTATAGAAAACATGCGGCGCTTCTGGAACGATGATGCCGAAGAAAAACATCCGGTGGCCGCACTGATCGTCAAGCAACTGCCAAAGATCGAGCTGCTTTATATCGCCGGACTGTTCCATGACATTGCCAAGGGTCGTGGTGGCGACCATTCGGAACTTGGTGTCAAGGACGCCGAGGAATTCTGCAAACAGCATCATCTCGGCAAATGGGACACGATGCTGGTCGGCTGGCTGGTACGCAACCATCTGAAAATGTCCGGCGTTGCACAACGTGAAGACATTCACGATCCGGAAGTCGTTAAAACCTTTGCGTTGCGCATGGGCGATCAGGTCCATCTCGACTATCTGTATGCGCTAACCGTCGCCGACATCAATGGCACCAATCCCAACCTGTGGAATACCTGGCGGGCTTCCCTGCTGCGCAAGCTGTACTCATCCACCCGCCGTGCATTGCGGGAAGGACTCGAAGTCACCGTCGGCAAGGAGACACTTATCCAGCAAACCCGCGAACGCGCCATGCAATTGCTGCAGGAACGCGGCTTTACCAGCCAACAGGTGCTGGAACTCTGGCAACATGCCAATGAAGACTATTTCCTGCGCGAATCCGTCACCGATATCGTATGGCAAACCAAGGCACTGGCACTGCACGCCGACGAACAGACGCCACTGGTGATAATCCGCAACATCACCGAGCACAGACAGGAAGGGGGCACCCAGGTATTTGTACGGGCACTCAACTCAGTATTCCTGTTTGCCAATCTGAGTGCTGCGCTGGAGCGGCTCAATCTCAACATCCATGATGCCCGCATGTATGTAATGGACGAGAAGGTCTGCGTGCTGACGTTCATTGTGCTGGAATCCGACGGCACACCGCTGCAACTGAATACCCATCGCATGCACGAGATGCAACGCATCATCCAGGAAGCCGCCGACGCCAATCGGCAATTGCCCAGCAACCGCACGCAGGCCCCCACCCGCAAGCAGCGCCACTTCAATCGTCATACCGTCACCACCCTGACCAACATCGACAGCAAGCCCTACAGCATTCTGGAAGTGTTGTGTCCTGACCGGCCCGGGTTGCTGGCGCTGATTGCCAATGTCTTTGTCGAGCAGCATATCCAGTTGCATAACGCCAAGATCACCACCCTCGGCGAAAACGTGGAAGACGTGTTCTTCATCACTGACGACAAGAACTGCAAACTCACTGATCCCGCACTGATAGAATCGCTGCAATCCACTCTGCGCTCACGCCTGGATGCGGAAACCCATCCCTGAATATTCTGGGTCCATGCCGCTTACCGGGCAGTACTTGCAGTGGTTCGCGCAATCCATGCCCCCACACAAGGCTGTGCACGCTATAATCCCTCCTTCAATCAGTTTCACAGGAATTCAGCAGCATGTTCAGTTTTGCATTAGGCACCGGCACCCATAACAGCAGCGGCCATTGGCTGGAAGTGTTCTATCCCCGCCCCTTGCTGAATCCGTCGGCAGCACTGGTGACGCAGGTGTGCCAGATTCTCAGCTGCAGCAAGAGCACCCAGGCGATTCCGTTGCAGCAAGACCAGCTGTTGCGACTGGCCGAAGGCTTGCGCAGCATCGACACCGAACAGGCCCAATTGTGCCAGCAACTGGCAGCCAGTAAAAAACCACGGGTGCTGATGCTGCTGGCCGATGACGAAAAGCCCGCAACTGTGCCCGAGGTATATCTCAAACTGCAATTGTTGTCGCACCGGTTGGCGCGTCCGCACCAGCTCAATCTGGAAGGCTTGTTCGGCCTGTTGCCCAATGTCGCCTGGACTTCGGCCGGCCCGATTGCCGTGAATGAATTGCCGCAGGCACAACTGGCAGCGAGGTTGCGCGGTGAAATATTGCAGGTCACTTCTGTCGACAAATTCCCCAAAATGACTGACTACGTGGTACCGGGCGGTGTGCGTATTGCCGATACTGCACGGGTGCGACTGGGAGCCTATCTGGGTGAAGGCACCACTATCATGCATGAAGGTTTCGTCAATTTTAATGGTGGCACTGAAGGCCCGGCCATGGTTGAAGGTCGCATCTCGGCCGGCGTGTTCATCAATGCCCACAGCGATCTGGGAGGCGGTTGCTCGATCCTCGGCACCTTGTCGGGCGGCGGCAAAACCGTGATCAGCGTTGGCAAGAACTGCCTGATCGGCGCCAATGCCGGCCTTGGCATTCCCTTGGGCGATCGCTGCACGATTGAAGCCGGCCTCTATGTGACTGCCGGCACCAAGGTGACAGTGCTCGACAACAGCGGCAAGGAAGTGCAAGTGTGCAAGGCACGCGACCTATCCGGCAAGGATGACCTGTTGTTCCGCCGCAACTCCATCAGCGGACGCGTTGAATGTCTGACCAACAAGACTGAAATCGAACTCAACGCCGCCCTGCACAGCCACAACTGAAACCGGATCAGCTATGAATGACACCTTGAGCCTTGCCAAGGCTTTGATCGAACAACCGTCACTGAGTCCACACGATCATGGTTGCCAGGCGCTATTGTGTGCCGAGCTGCAAAAACTCGGTTTCGTCATTGAGCAAATGCCGTTCGGTGCTGTCAGCAATTTCTGGGCCCGGCTTGGATCGCACGGCCCCGTGCTGTGTTTCGCCGGTCACACTGATGTAGTGCCGGCGGGCGACAGCAACGACTGGTTGAGTGAACCCTTCACCCCCACGATTCGGGACGGGCGTTTGTATGGGCGCGGCGCAGCCGACATGAAAGGTTCACTGGCTGCGATGATCACTGCCTGCCGGCAATTTCTGGCGGCTCATCCCCGGCACAACGGCTCCCTCGCCTTCCTGATCACCAGCGATGAAGAAAGCATCGCCATCGACGGTACGCGCCGCGTAGTGGAAGTGCTGGAAGCACGTGGTGAAAAAATCACCTGGTGTGTAGTAGGAGAACCCTCCAGTACCACGCTGACAGGTGATGTCATTAAAAATGGCAGACGCGGCTCTCTGAACGGCATTCTGCGCGTCAATGGCCAGTTGGGTCATGTGGCCTATCCCCATCTGGCCTGCAATCCGATTCATGCATTCTTGCCGGCGCTCACTGAACTCGCTGCAGTGGAGTGGGATCGCGGCAACGCCTATTTCCCACCCACCAGTTTCCAGATTTCCAATATTCATGCTGGTACCGGTGCCAACAATGTAATCCCCGGCAGCATGGAAGCATTGTTCAATTTCCGTTTTTCCACTGAAGTGACAGTCGGGCAGTTGCAGCAAACCACAGCAGCAATCTTCAACAAACATTATCGAGACTATCAGCTGGATTGGCAGCTCAGCGGCAATCCGTTCCTGACACCGGAAGGGCGTTTGGTAGCAGCCGCACGGGACAGTATCAAAGAGGTGATGGGCATCACCACATTGCTTTCAACCGGCGGCGGTACCAGCGATGGCCGCTTTATCGCCCCTACTGGCGCTGAAGTGGTGGAACTGGGCCCGGTGAATGCCACCATCCACAAGGTGAACGAAAATATTGAAGTGGTCGAGCTGGAGCGACTGACCGCAATCTATCAGCTCTTGCTGGAAAAACTGCTGTTGACGTAGACCGCAAACGCCGTCGGTTTGTCACCAATCCACAAGGTTGGCGCCGGCAGTCCCGGCGGCAGCTTGCCGTCTGGCCGCTTCAACACCACGCGGTAACGAGCCACCGCCAGTGCTGCCTGCAACAAGGAACCAAGGTCAGATTCACTGCCCAGTAATCGATGCAGCAAGGCAATATCCTTTTTCACTTTCGCTTGCTTGCTGCGGGGTGGGAACATCGGGTCGAGATAAACCACATCAGGACGCTCGGTTTCCCCGCCTGCTGCCGCTGCCAGCCATTGGCGGGCATCCGCACGCTGCAGCTGCATGCGCTCAAGCACCGTCAGGAATGCTGATGTCGCCTCCCCGCGGCCCCGGCGAAACCCATCTGCCAGCAGTGCATGCATCACTGGCGACTGTTCCAGTAACAACACACGGCAGCCAAGATTGGCCAGCACCAGCGCATCACGCCCCAAACCTGCGGTGGCATCCACCACGAAGATCTGCTGGCCGGATGCCGTTTTATCAAGACCAACGGCTTTGCCAAGCCCCTGACGTTTGCCGGTAGTGCGCAGCCGGTATTGCAAAGTGGCATCCAGGAAATCAACGCGAGTAGCTGTGGCCCACGGCTCGCTGGCATCCTGCAATGACAGCCCGCCAGCATCGGCGTTAAGCTGAAGCTGCACTGGTGCACTAGCAACGCCTGCATGAATGGCTGTTTCCAAATGGAGCAGGGCCAGTAGCTCAGAGTCCGGCAACGCCTGATAGTCTTCACTCTTTTGCAATCGCACCTGGAACATAAATCTCAAGTAAACTCTTAAAGGAACAGCTTCAATTATCCAGCCTAGGCTGATGATTTCCCAGCGCAACCGGCACTCACCAACCACGCCATCGCATCCAGCTCGACTCCATGTTTAGTCTGTCGTGAACGCAGAAACTCACGCACATCAGCCAGCACTTGTTGGCATAACTGCTCGGGCTTGCCTTCAAGTACATCACCAACAAAAAAAGCTTTTTCCGCAAACTGCAGGACTTCATCCAGATCGAGGCCGGGACCACCCAGAATCTGCTTGCCGTGCCAGGGTGTGAACTGGATGCGGGTAAAACCCGCCTGTTCAAGAATGGTGCGGGTACGGATCTGGTCGGCAAAAGCAAAAGGACCTGGCGCCAATGGATCCGGGACCGGCAAAGCCATATGTCGGGATACCACCGCCGCCAAACTGCTCACCCACGGATTTTCCGGCGGCGGCCCCCAGCAGCAAAAAGCCACCCTGCCCCCCTCGCCCAGCATCAAACGCATATTCCGGAACGCCGCAAGCGGATCGTTGAAGAACATCACGCCAAAACGGGAAAACAGCAGGTCATAGCCTGTGTGCGGCAGCTTGAGGATGGACGCATCACCACACAAGAAACCGGCATTGATAATTCCGTTCTGTTCAGCGCGCGCGGCAGCTGTCTGCACCAAAGCTGATGAAATATCGACACCAAGTACCTGCCCACTCGGCCCCACCTGCCGGGCCAGCGCCAACGTGGTGGCACCAGCGCCGCAGCCGATATCGAGCACCCGCTCGCCGTTGCGGCAGGCAGCCAGCTCCAGGGTCGCCGCACCAATCGGCGCCAGCATGGCTTCAAAGCGTTGGTGCCAATGATTCCATTTTTCGCCCATCGCCCCCGACCAATCCTGCCCCTGCAACAAGGGTTTTGGCGCTGAGTGTAGTGTTGAGCTCATGTACGGCTTCACATGTGAAGTAAATGATAAGTCGAGTTTATACCAGTACCTGGTCGTTGCGATGGCAGGTATCTGCCAATACCAGCGTCATGAGCAGATTTCCGGGAAAAACGGCAAATCCCTACTAGACTGCGGTGTCAAAGGCATCGTCACGTTCACGGAGGAACCATGCATAACCGTAACTACTATCGTTTGTATGTACTGGCCTTGCTATGGACTGCCGCGTTGTTGCGTTTTGTCGATTTGCAAATCCTGGCTGTATTGCTGGAGCCCATCAAAGCCGAATTCCGGCTCAGTGATACCCAGCTTGCGTTGCTGGGCGGTCTGGCGTTCGCCTTGTTGTACGGAGTACTGGGCATCCCGGTGGCATGGCTGGCAGAACGTTATAACCGTCGCACCATCATTGCCATTGCCGTGTCGCTGTGGAGCCTGATGACGATGCTGTGCGGCCAGGCTGGCAGTTTTGCTGCATTGTTTCTCGCGCGCATCGGAGTAGGAGTGGGTGAAGCAGGAGCCTACCCGCCCACCACATCATTGCTGGCAGATTATTTTCCACCGTCACTGCGTGGGCGTGCCTGTGCAGTGCTGGCCTCCGCGATACCGATCGGGGTGCTGGTCGGCTATCTCGCCGGCGGCCTTATCAATGCACACCTGGGCTGGCGACTTACCATGCAATGGCTGGGTCTGCCCGGGGTAATGCTGGGCTGCTTGCTATTGCTTACACTGAAAGAACCTGTACGTGGCGCCACCGATGATCAGCCTTGGTCTGGCAGCTCACGTACCTTCTGGCAATGCTCAGTAGCGTTATGGCAGCGCCAAGGTTATGCCTCACTGGTTGCCGCCGCCTGCCTGTTTACCCTGGGAGCCAGTGGCTCAGGCCTGTGGATGGCTGCATTTTTCATGCGTCACTATGGCATGGATAGCACCCAAGCCGGCCTGTGGATGGCCGCAGTCTATGGCGGTGGCGGACTGTGTGGCTCGCTGGCCGGAGGCTGGCTGGCACAACGTTGGGACTGGGACCACAGCGGTCGCGCCTTTGCGCGTTTGTGTCAATGGTCACTGTGCGGCACGTTGCCGTTGCTGCCACTGGTGTTACTCAATCCGGCCCCCCAGCTTGCCTTGTGCGCTCTGGCTGGCCTCGCAGTACTGATGCACATGAATGTGGGTCCGGTACTGACACTGTTGCAATTGCTCGGTGGTCAACAGCAACGAGCCCTGGCCCATGCCTATTCCTTGCTGGTGAGTAATATTGTGGCCTTGCCGCTAGGGCCGCTATTTGTCGGCATGATGAGTGACTGGCTCGGTCCGCGCCTCGGAACCCGGGCATTGGGCCTGGCGATACTGGCACTGCTGGCAGTGAGCTGGAGCTGGTCAGCTTGGCTGTTTGCGAGAACATCGCGGCACTTGGAGCGGAAAAACTGCGGTGGGGACATCACCCCCGATACTGTCTGGCAGGATCAGGGCGAAAGCATTACACGAAAACGCTATCTCAGATAATCTTCAGGAAATCGAGAATATTCACTGCAAACACAATAACCGGTGCAACCAGTACCACCCACTCCATGTTGCGGTTGGACCAGAACCTGGTGAAATGCAGGATCACTATCAAAAGCGCGGCTGCGTAAACTATCAATGCAATCATGGAGATATTCCTTGTTATTAACCCAACTCGATTATTAAAACACTAAAAATCAAGAAAAAACCACTGGCATAAGAAAAATTCACCACAATTCTTGAACAAATCCAAATACCTGACTGCCAAAGTCTGATTCAGCCGCACTGTGGTTGCTGGCCGTTTTCAGTATTGCCAGGCATAGGAGAATTTCGCAAATAAGGTGCGATAGGTGGCTTCCAGTGCGCTTACCCCTGCATCCTGCATCGAGTTGTCAGAGTAGCCGACAAAGAACCGGGGCTGTGCATTGACCCGGTAGCTGTACAACAACTGGGTATTGAGTGCACGCGAGTGTTTGTCGATCTTGACGCGGAAAAGTGCAGGGTCACGCTCGGTATCCGAATAGATCAGCACTGCCAGTTTCTGGGTACGTAGAGAAACAGCAATCGGTAGCCAAGCCGGCTGTAATCACTTCAACTTGCGAGCAAATGAAAGTGCCGTGACTGCATATTCCATAGAAAGCTGGCGTACCCGAACTGCAACGGTTTTGGCTTTGCTGGTAGTATCCCTCCACGCTTCCGGGGGGAATACCATGGCCGATTCCAGCAACAGCAAATTCAGTCTCAACGGCAGCGAAGTGGCGGTAACTGCTTCCGCTGATACTCCATTGCTCTATGTACTTACTGATGAACTGCACTTGCTAGGCCCGCGCTTCGGCTGCGGGCTGGCACAATGCGGTTCCTGTTCGGTGCTGGTGGATGGCGTTGAAGTGCGTTCGTGTGTCACCCCGCTGTCTGCCATCACCGGCAAGACTGTCACCACACTCGAGGGCTTGCCGGCCCTGCATGCGGCCAGTAAAGGGCTGGCCAAAGTGCCGGAATTCACTCCGCTGCAACAAGCGCTGATCGATACCCAGGCCATCCAGTGTGGTTATTGCACCAACGGCATCCAGATCAAGGCCACTGAACTGTTGGCCAAAAACCCCTCGCCCAGTGAACAGGAAATCCGCACTGCGATGAATGGTCATCTTTGTCGCTGTGGTACCTATCCCAAAATCATCACTGCCATTGAGCAAGCTGCCCGCAGCATGAGAGGCAAAGCATGAATACCTTCTCGCGCAATCGTCGCTCATTGCTCAAAGCCGGCGGCACCCTGATCATCAGTTTCCCGTTCCTGCCCGCCGCTTTCGCACAAGCGCGCAATCCGGTAGCTGGCCCCCCCGATGCCAAACAGATCGATAGCTGGATAGCCATCCACAGCGACAATACTGCCACCATCTATGTTGGTTTTGTTGAGCTTGGCCAGGGTTGTTCCACGGCGCTGCTGCAGGTAGCCGCCGAAGAGCTGGACCTGTCGATGGACCAGATTAAGACCGTGCGTCACGACACTCATATCACCCCCAATCAGGGCGGCACCTATTCCAGTGCCGCCATGCATCGTGGCGCACCTCAGGTTCAACGCGCAGCCGCCGAAGCCCGGCAGGCGTTGCTGGCACTGGCGTCCCAACGTTTGCAATTGCCGACGGATAAATTGCGAGTGGAGAGCGGCATCGTGTCCGGGCGTGGTGATGACAATGCCTCTGTCAGCTATGGCGAACTGATCGGCGATCAACAGTTCAAGCTGGCATTCACCGGTACTGCACCGCTTAAGGATCCATCCACTTACCGCTTGGTCAGCAAACCCTTGCCGCGTACTGACATTCCGCTCAAAGCCAAAGGCACCTACGCTTTCATGCAACACCAGCGCCTGCCCGGCATGTTGCACGGCCGCATCGTCAGGCCACGTGGTCAGGGCGCGTACAAGGATGGCGTACAGATTGTCAGTGTTGATAACGCTTCAATCACCGGCATCAGCGGCGCCAAAGTGTTGCGACAAGGCAACTTCCTGGCAGTAGTTGCGCCACGGGAATGGGATGCAGTGCGCGCTGCCCAACTATTGCAGGTGCAATGGCAACAACCCGCCAACTTGCCCGGCAACGCCGGGCTGTTCCAAAAAATGGAAGCTTCGGCGCCTGATGATCGTATCGCCCGCAACGAAGGCGATCTCGCTGCCATCAAGAGCGCTGCTGTAACCAGCGACTTCACCGGCTATGGGCCCTATCAGGCCCATGTGCCGTTTGCACCCAACTGTGCTCTGGCCGACGTCAAGCGTGACAGTGCGCTGGTGCTATGCTCATCACAGGACATCTACAATACCCGCACCAATGTCTCAGCCCTGCTTGGCCTCAAGCCGGAACAGGTGCGTGTGCAATACCACGATGGCGCCGGCACCTTTGGCCACTCGTGCTGGGATGACGTAGCCCAGGCGGCCGCGCTGATGTCGCAACTGGCCGGCGCGCCAGTACGTGTGCAATTCATGCGCTGGGATGAGCATGGCTGGGATACCTATGGCCCGGCCCATCTTGGCAAAGTCAATGCCAGTGCAACTGCTGACGGCAAGCTGCTCACCTATGAATACCACGGCTGGCAGCATCACTGGTCACTGATAGAAAGCACCGAACAAAGCAGCAAGGGCACCCAGGCAGCTGAATGGCCAGCCATGGCAGCGATGCAGATCAACCCGCTGGTGTTGGGCGGCCAATACAAGATTCCCAACATCAAACTGGTTAACCATCACGTGCCAGGCGTGGATTATCTGAAGGGCGCATGGCTGCGCTCACCACTCGATCTGGCGATGGCCTTTATCTCGGAACAAGCCATTGATGATCTGGCCTTCAAACTCGGACGCGATGCCTATGAGTTCCGTTTGCAGAACATGTTCGATGCACACTGGAGCGGTGTGCTACAGGCGGCGGCCAAAGCGGCCAACTGGCAGGCGCGACCTTCCGCCCAGAAATTGTCAACCGCCGAAGTGGTGACTGGACGCGGCATTGGACTCGGCACCCATCTGGCGTCCTGGGGTGGCGCGGTCGCCGAGATCGAAGTAAACAGAAAAACCGGTGTGGTACGCGTGCTGCATATTGCCGGAGCGATCGATGCCGGCCGCGTGGTGAATCCTTCCAACGTCGAGAATCAGCTGATTGGTCAATTGACCCAGGCCGCCAGTCGCATGCTGCACGAGGAAGTGACATTCAATACCACCAACGTCACCAGCCTCGATTGGTCGACTTACCCGATCCTGCGCTTCAGCGAAGCCCCGCGCATTACCCCGGTGATTGTGCAACGCATACTGGAAGAACCGCTGGGAGCCGGCGAAGAAGTAATGGCCGCCGCTGCTGCCGCCATTGCCAATGCCTTCTTCGATGCCACCGGCAAGCGTATGAACCGGTTCCCGTTTACGCCGGAGCGGGTGTTGGCAACCCTGGGTTAACGTGTCAGTGATTGATGTCAAAGCCATCAGGAAAGTGGCGCGCATTCCGGTGCACGAAGCCCCGAAACGCAATATCACAGCAATTTCCCAATAGTAGCCGGCATGTAAACCCGGGCAGGGTTGGCGGCCTTGCTGCAAGCTTGCTACAGTGCCGCACATCTGATGTGGAATGTGAAACTACGACATGAGTTTGCCGTTAAGTGCTTATCTGATCACCCGTAATGAGGCGGACAATCTGCGACGACTGTTACCGCAGTTGCAGGATTTTGCCGAAGTCATCCTGGTCGATTGCGGCAGTACTGATGACACCTTGCAGGTCGCGCAGGGTTTTGCCAACGTCAAGGCCAGCCACCGCGACTGGACCGGCTTTAGTGACCAGAAAAATCACGCGCTGTCGTTATGTACGCAACCGTGGGTGCTGAATCTGGATGCCGATGAAGCGCTCACCCCGGAGTTGCTGGCAGCCATGCAAGCATTGATCACGGCCGATGATGCCGATGCCCTGCAATGTGAACGCGTGCTGATCCGCTGGGGCAAGCGTCCGCGCCATTTCTCCAAACCCGACCTGCTGATCCGCTGCTTCCGGCGTGGCTGTGGCCACTATGAAGCAGCCAAGGTACATGAACGTATCGAGATCAGCGGGCGCATTCGCAGCACAGACGCCACCCTGCTGCATTTTGAAAATCTCACTTTCAGCCAGCGCATGGCCAAGTCCAACCAGTACAGCCAGCTCAAGGCCGAAGACAAATTTGCCAAGGGTGCCCGCTGCACGATCTGGCATCTGCTGCTGGTATTTCCGGTCTCCTTTCTCGCCTGCTATTTCGGCAAAGGCTTTTTTCTGGATGGTGGCGAAGGCATACTCACCAGCATGAACCATGCGTATTACAACTTCATGAAATATGCGAAGTTGTGGGAATTACATCATCACTGAGTGGGCCGGCATGAAGTCAACGCCACTCCTTTTTTCACACCAGCCAGGGTGAGAGTTGCGCCAGCACCTGCTGTGGCGTAATCGAAGTCAGGCAGCGATGCTGATGGATGCAGCCCTGCTGCGTGCATTCAGCGCTGCAAAGCTCCTTGCTCTTGAGCACATGGGTATTGGGTGACAGCGGCCCCCACAGTTCAACTTTGGTCGGTCCGAAGATCACCAACCCGGCTACGCCCTGCGCGGCGGCCAGATGGAACGGCCCACTGTCATTACCTACTATGGCGCTGACACCAACAAAATATTGTGCCAATTCGGCCAGCGACAACTGGTTGCACAAATTAACAATGCTGCTATGAGGCAATGGCACTTGTGCCAGTACCGCAGCAATTTCCTCGGCATCCTGCCCGGCACCGATAAACACCACTTGCCGGTCAGCCCGGCGCAAGGCCTGGCACAACTCGGCAAAATAGTGGGCAGGCCATTTCTTGTAGGCCTTGGTGGCGCCGGCATGCAGCACCACTTGCTGTTTGCTGAAATCCACTCCCAGCGTTTGCAGGCGCGATCGCAAATCCGCCGCCAGTGTTTGCGGCCGCAGCCGCAGATAGCCTGGCTGCGCTGCCGGCAACCCAAACACAGCAAACACCTCCTGAAAGCTGTACCAGCGATGCTGCTGATGCAGCGGACGGGCAGCGAAATTGACCGGCACCACTGCCTGGTAGCCAAAGCGGTGGCGCGTACTGCTGCAGCCAAGCTTGAACTTGGCTCCTGACCATTGAGTGAGCCGATGCGAAACCGAATCTTCTTCGATGTTGAATGCGATGTCTGCCTGGAAGCGGCGAATCTGTTGCAGACAACGCCAGTAAGCCTGCAACTTGCGCCAATCGCGCACTTGTTTGATTTGCCGGCGCGGGTACAGGATCAATCTATCCCCGGGCAATACCGGTGCCAGCAGATCGGCAAAGGCAGCATCCACTACCAGTTTGAAACTGATGTTGCGCTCGGCACACTGCGCGGCAAAATCCTGGATCAGCCCCCCGGCGATCAACAGGTTGCCCAGATAGCGGGTGGGATTGACCAGGATAATGCGCCGGGGCTGCGGGGGGAGTGAAATTGCTGGCAAAGACTGGAACCTCGACACAGGCATGAATGGTAATTATGTGCAGGCATTGTAAAACAGGCCGCCGCTTGTTACCCGGCCTTTACAACTGGGCAACGACCTGGGAAAAAATATCCTGTCACTATTTCCCATAGCAGGCCATTCTCGGGTTGAAACTGCCACCCTCCTATCTGTATCATATCTGTGATACAGACCCCGGAGCCTGCATGAAACTCAAACTCGATCCCAAAGCCGCCACTCCCGTGTTTCAGCAGTTCGTGGAACAGGTGCACTTCCTGATCAACACCGGCGAACTGTCCCCCGGCAGCAAGTTGCCATCGATCCGGGTGCTGGCCGACAAGCACAAGCTGGCGATCAACACGGTGGCAAAGGCGATGCGGCAACTGGAATTTCGCGGTCTGCTCCAGGCGCAGCCGCGCAGCGGTTACGTGGTGATCAACCAGGACGCCAGCATCGGTCGTTACCAGGCGCGCGGTGTGTCATCCGACAAAACCGAAGTACACAAAGTGGTCGACAAACTGGATCATGGCCTGTTCAAACATGCGTTCTGCAAAATCACTGAAGACTTCCTGACCGGCAACCCTGACTGCTGCAATGTGATCCACGCCGATGGCAGCGGCACCAAATCGATCCTCGGCTATCTGGCCTACAAGGAAACCGGTGATGCCAGCGTATTCCACGGCATCGCGCAGGATTCCATTGTGATGAACCTCGACGACCTGCTGTGTGTGGGCGTCAACGGTCGCATCCTGATTGCGAATACCGTCAACCGCAATGCCCTCAACTGTCCCGGGGAAGTGGTAGGCGCTCTGATTGAAGGCAGTGAAAGTTATCTGGCCAGGCTGCGTAGTCTGGGCGTAAAAATCTACAGTGGCGGCGGAGAAACTGCGGATGTTGGTGACCTTACCGGCACCATCGTGGTCGACAGCACTGCCGTGGCGGTAATGCGTAAAGAGGATGTGCTGACGGCCGCCACCATCAAACCCGGTCTCGCCATTGTCGGACTGTCCTCAACCGGTCAGGCCAGTTATGAAGACACGGAAAACAGCGGCATTGGCAGCAATGGCCTAACCAGCGCCCGCCACGAGATGCTGTCATCGTATTATGCCGAGCACTATCCGGAATCGTTCGACAGCAATGTCGCCGCCGATCTGCGTTACTGTGGCCCCTATCGTTTGCAGGATCCCCTGCCAGCTTCAAACATGACGGTTGGCGAAGCCTTGCTGTCCCCTACCCGCTCCTATGCTCCGGTCATCTACCAACTGCTGGAAGAACACCCCGGCTTGATCAAGGGTTTGATTCACTGTTCCGGCGGCGCACAAACCAAATGCCTGAAATTCGGCAGCAATATCCACTTCATCAAGGACAAACTGTTTACGACGCCGCCAATCTTCAAGACCATACAAAAAGTCTCTGGCACTGCCTGGAAGGAAATGTACAAGGTGTTCAACATGGGCCATCGCATGGAAGTTTATTGCACGCCGGCAGCAGCCAGGACCGTGATCAAAGTGGCGAAAGGTTTCAATATTGAAGCGAAGGTGATTGGACGCACGGAAGCGTCGAAACAGGGCAACAAGCTGAGCCTGAGCCACAAAGGGCAGGTGTTTACCTACTAGACATTACGTATTACTACGCAGACGCAGTCTAAGGCCAAACAGCGGCATAACAAGCAGACACAGATTCTGCTTTGGGAGAATACTTGTTCAAATTTGCCCGCCCTGCGGAGCAGGGCGGGACAAACTCAATGCTTATGGCGATTTCCGGTTAGGAATTACAAAGCTTTTACTTTGTTCGCGCATGGGCCTTTTTGACCTTGGCCTACTTCAAACTCTACTGCCTGGCCTTCGTTCAATGTTGCATATTTGCCACCAGCCTGAATTTCAGAATGGTGAACAAACAGGTCTTTGCCGCCATCTTCGGGGGTGATAAAACCAAAGCCTTTGTCGGCATTAAACCACTTAACAGTACCTTTACTCATATTAATGTCTTCATGTTGAGGTGAGAATTAATGGCTGTTTTCGCTATCACCATCACGAATGCAGCTTCCAGTCGCCGAGATTAGCTGGCACTCCCATGCCCAGCAAGGAAAATCTGCTTATTCAGCATAAAACCCGCCAGATTCGTCCGGATTCCGGCCTTTTTAACCAGAAACAATGGCAACACCCGCAAAATCCACTATGTTGAGGCCAAATCCAGCAAACATCAGTGGCGAGCTATGGACAGCCTCCCCCCCCCCTCTCTTTTATCACCAGCCTGTTGGTGGAGCTAAGCCGCAGCCCCTCGCATCCGCTGATTGGCTTCCGCGGACAGGTATTCACCAATGGCCAGCTGTTATACAAGATCCAGCTGCTGGTAAGCGCACTGCGCAACAGCGGCGTCAGCAGTGGTGACTGCATCGGCGTTTGCATGCAGCGTGGGCCTGAATTACTGGCAGCAATGCTGGCAATCTGGCAGTGCGGAGCCGTCTATGTTCCGCTGGACCCGACACAGCCGCGCGAACGTTTGCGTCAAACAGGGCTGGCCGCCAAACTCACTTTTCTGCTGTCCCAGCAGGAACTGCAATTGCAGATGGAAAGCCTGCCGTTTGCATTGATTGTGGTACTGCCGCTTGCTGACGAAGTTCCGGACCAGCTTTTCTCGCCCGACATGCTCGATCCTGCCTGCAGGCTGCCGGCAGCAGCTCCGGCTTATGTGATGTTTACCTCCGGCAGTAGCGGCCAACCCAAGGGGGTATTGATTAGTCACGCCAACCTGGCGGCTTTCTTTGCGTCGGTACAAAAGCTCTGGGACCTGCCAGACGGTCTGCGTTATCTCGCCTGCGCCAGTTTCGGTTTTGATATTTCACTTTTTGAATTGCTGGCACCCCTGGTCTTTGCCGGCACTCTGGTGCTCAGTGATGCGAGTGAGTGCCGCGATGGTGAATTACTGTTGCATCTGATTGAGCAAGAGCACATCGATGTGGTGCAGGCCACTCCTTCATTGTGGCAGCTGTTGTGCAGCCAACCCTGGCCTGCGGGCTTGCAACCACGCCTGTGCATCAGTATTGGCGAAGCACTTGGCAAGTCCTTGGCGCAACAACTGCTGCCACGCTGCGGCCAGCTTTGGAATCTTTATGGGCCTACCGAGTGTACGATTTGGGCAACTGCGCATCAGGTAAGCAAGGCAATGAGGATGCTGGTGAACAGCAGCAGAATGGCTAAGAAATTCAGGCTTGTCTCATGCGCAAACTGGAAATAGCAAAAGCTGGCCAGGTTGAATACGCCATCAAGCAGAAACAGCCCGGCACAGGCCAGGTAGGCTTGCTGGCGCTTGCTGTTGGCATTGCGCAATATCTCCCAGACGATGCTCAGCGTCAGCAACGCTGTCACCATGAATAAGGTTTGTTGACGCACTAAAGCATTCGGAACAACATAGAAAAAGAAAGCTGAATTAGCCATCGTCACCAGCACCAGTGCCACTGTGAAATTTAGCAAGGGTGGTTTGTGCAGTTTTACCCGCACTGCATTAAGAAACAACATGCCGCTGGTAACTAAGGCGGTTTCTACCAAAACATCCAAAATCGGGCTGGGAATCTGCGGAGCCCAAAGCACGCCAATGAAAGCCAGGCAGTAAACAATTATGCCGGCACTCCACCATCCCACATTGGCTTTGAAATTCTTGAAGCGCCAGAACGCCGACAAACTGACCAGTGTGACAGTTATCACAACGACTGCGCACAGCCTGATCGATGAGATATCAAGATTAAACATGCAGTTGCCGGCCGTTATGGAGCGGGGGTTTATGCGAATCGCAATATATAATCGACCGATTCCCGGAAAAATGTAGCCGAATCTTGTCTATATTTTGGCAGGCTCCAGCATGGGCAGCCTGATCACCACGATCACGCCGCTCTCACCCAGCAGGTTTTCGGCGTAGATTTCGCCCTGATGGAATTCAGTGATGAGCCGGGCAATGTGCAGGCCCAGACCCAGATGGGGCAGACCCTTGCTGCCTTGCGGGCGTACTGACACCATCGAATCAAAAATACGGCCTTTCATGCCCGGATCCAGATAGGGGCCGCTGTTGCTGACGGTCATGACTGCCTCGCCGTTGTCAGCCTTGCAAATCATACGAATCGGCCGGCCCCTGGTCGAAAACTCCACCGCATTTGCCACCACTTTGTCGAGTAACTGCACCAGATGTTCGGCACTGCCAAACATCCACAGGGGTTGCGAACAGATATCCACTTCAAACATAGCCGACGGGTAAATTTGCCGGTATTGCTGCACACAGGCCTCGAACACCCGCGCCAGCGCCATTGTTTCCTTTTCAGAACCCAGCAAAATCTGTTCGAGCCGGGTGGCCTCACTCATATTGGTCAGGATCAGGTTGAGCCGGCTGATGCCCTCCTCCGCCCGCTGGATATAGAGTTCGGCTTCACTGTCGCTGTGTTTGAGCATGCGCAGGTTTTCCAGTGATGAACGCACCACGGTAACCGGCGTCCGCAATTCATGCGAAAGGCGTGCCGTGAGGTTTTCCAGGTACTGGTTATAGTGACCAATGCGTTCCACCATGTTGGTGATGCTGCGTGAAAGATCGCCGATTTCATCGCTGCTGCGTGAGGGTATCAAGGCTTTGGACAGACGTCCCTGCTCATCAATACTGTGTTCAGCCTGATCGCGCAATGAACGGATGCGTCGTGACAGGTTGCTGACAAACACCATTAATACCGCCAGCGTCAGCACCAGAATCGCCAGCATTGCATCGAACAACGAAGACAAGGACTGGTTGCGGGCACTGTGCAGCGCCGTGAGATTCTGGTCCACCATCACCGCGCCTATGACGACGCCGTCAGCATAAATCGGCCATGCGGCCTCAAGCGTGCGCAAGCCGCTGACGCGATCGGTGTGATAGCCACTTTGCGAGCCTCCTTGCAAGGCGGTCTGCAACTGCGGGCTCTGTTTCCCGCTGAAAGGCTCCGGCTCCGGCGCGTTGATCTTGTCGAACCAGGCCAGCAGTCCGTCATAGAGTGGATGCAACAGATTGATGCGCACCCACAGCCAGGTGGCATTACCACCAAAGCGGCGTAACGGCAGTTCCAGTCCGGCCGCCTGATTGATATCGCCACGTGCAAACAACAATTGATCGTTGCGATCAAACACCTGCACCCGGAAATTGGGCAATGCCTGTGCAGCCAGCAAGACCTCCAGTTGATTCGCGGGCCGTTGCAGGGTCGCCCGGGTATCTGTCATGTCACCTGTTGCCACCACCGCTGCCAATACACCGGTTGTACCGTCATCGACATCCTCCACTGCCAGTACCAGCGAGCGCTGCGCCAGACTCATTGGCAATTTCACTTCGTAGTCATAACCGTCCGTAGTGGCAAAGTACTGGCCGACAATGCGGGGTTCGGGCACATAACCCTGCATATTTTGACGGTCGGCACCCTGACGCCAGGCATGCACAGAGCCGTCAGGCAAAACACCGAGACGATAACGGCTGGCTTCGCCATCACTGGCTACCAGCGCCAACTCCAGGGCATCAATACCACCCAGATGCAGCAGGGTTGATGGTGACTGCACTACGAACTGGTCGCGCACACGCACATAGATAAACAGGTTGTTATTGCGTTCACCCAGCAGCAGCCGGAATTCCAGCGGATCACCTGGTATTGCTGCAGCGCTGCGAAAACTGGTAGTGGCGTTACCGGCATACGGTTTCTCACTCCCTTCTTGCCAGGGCTGTTCAAACTGCCGGAATTGCTGCCAGTCATCGAGGCTGGCATCGTTCAGCGAGGGCATGAACGGCAAAGGGTAGACATACAAACCCCCACCGGGTTTTCCCTCACTCACAGCATTGAACAAATTCGGCTTGTCGTTGAGCTCCAATGACAAGGCCTGTGCCAGACTCGCCACCATCTGTTCTTGCGCACGCTGCAAGGTGGCTTCCATCTCTTTGACGTACTGGTAGCCGAACCAGGGCAGCAACAGCAACAATGAAGACAGCAGCAGCAGCTTGCTACGCATTCCAGGCCGCAAAGCCCGCAAGCTAGTCATGTGTCTTGCCCAAAGGAGTCTGGTTCCAGCGATAACCCATGCCGTAGACAGTATCGATGCAGTCGAAATGCTCATCCACCTGGATGAATTTTTTGCGCATACGCTTCACATGGGAAGTTATGGTGCTGTTGTCAACATAGATCTTGGATTCCTGCATCAGGGCATCACGGCTTTTGACATGGCCGGGAAATTTCACCAGCGCGTGCAGCATCCAGAATTCCGTCACCGTCAGCGACACAGTACGGTTTTTCCAATTCACGGTAAGCCGGCTGAGATCGAGCGCCAGTTCACCGCGCACCAGCTGGTTCTCCGGAGCAGCCGGTTGATCCATGGCATCCTGACGGCGAAACAACGCGGCAATGCGAGCCAACAGGTGCGGCATGCTGATGTCTTTGGTCAGATAATCATCGGCCCCCATGCGCAGACCGCTGACTGTATCGAAGTCATTGTCGCGGGCTGTGAAGAAAATGATCGGCAAAGCCTCCGACAGCGAACGCAAACTCTGGCACAGCAGGAAGCCACCATCGATTTCGTGTTCAAGGCCGATGTCGATGATGGCAAGGTCTGGCAAGCGCAGTTCAAAGGCAGTTTGCGCTTTCTTGCGGTTGGAATAGGTGCTGACGTCATAGCCCTGTTTACGCAAAACGCTGGCGTAATTCTCGCGCAGGGCGGCTTCGTCTTCAACGATGGCGATACGGCGGGTCATCTTTGGAATCCTGCTTGAATGATCAAAGGCTTGGGGCCTCAGTGAATACAGCATCTGGAGAGAAATATAGCCCAAATTTCACCTTCAGAGTGGGCTTGTGGGGGCTTGCCAGAATTTTGCCACTATTGATCAGGGCGATGCCTGTTTTGGTCCTTAGTATTGCACGAGTCGGAGTGTTGAATACGCTCAAGTCAGGCAACACCCGGCAACCCTGCCCGCCAGCACGGGGGCAGCAGCAGTACTAACATACAGGAGACTTCCCATGATGCATGAACTCAACCTGGTCAGTGGCAATCGCAGCGTTTCCGCCGCTTCTCTCACACCATGGCTGCTGCTGAAGCAGTTCGACCTGCCGTTCAACGAAATCAGTATCGATCTGTTTCGTGATGACGCCATTGAGAAACTCGGTTGGTTCTCGCCGTCACTGAAGGTGCCGGTGCTCATTCATCATGACATCAAGGTATGGGATGCGCAGCCAATCTGCGAATACCTGAATGAATCGTTTCTGGAAGGCCGCGGCTGGCCAAGCCATCAAAAGAAGCGGGCTGCGGCCCGCTCAGTGTGTGCTGAGCTGCACGGTGATTTCCACAGTTTCAAACAGCAGTGGCCAATGCAGTGCCATCTGCGGCTGGTGGCCCGCACTGATGCGGCGCTGGATCGTGAAATTGCTCGCCTCGACTCGATCATGAGCTGCTGCCGCCGCAAATTTGGTGACGGTGGCGACTACCTGTTCGGCAAGTTCAGCATCGTCGATGCCTTTCTGGCACCATTTGCCATCACCCTCGACAGTCATGGCGCCCAGCTGACTGCTCCAGCCGAAGAATACTGCCAGTTGTTGCTGCGCAACCCGCATGTGCAAGAGTGGCTGTATGAAGCCCAACTGGAACTGAATACCGTAAGATTCGCCAAGGCCGGCTAGCAACTCTTTACTGCTCGGGGTTTGCCCGGTCTGCCAAGGCCGGGCATTTTTTGTCCGTTGCTTGAGCTGCATCAGCATGCCGGCAACATGGTTAGTCTATAAAGCTTCCTTTATGGCCACTGGATACTCCACTGGTCTCCTCTATCAATCCCATTGAGAGCGTCAATTGGCACTCTCGGTGCCTGGATGCAAAACTCAGCAACCAGTTAGTTGATTCACCCAAAGGAGAGAACCATGTCCACTGCAACCAAGTGCCCATTTCCGGGCCATGCCCGCAAACATACGATAGCCGCAGCGCCGTCGAATGCCGATTGGTGGCCCAATCAACTGAAGCTGAACATCCTGCACCAGCACTCCTCCAGGTCCAACCCCATGGGCGCGGATTTCAACTACGCCGAGCAATTCAAAACCCTCGACCTGCAGGCAGTGATCAAGGATCTGCATGCCTTGATGACAGCGTCGCAGGACTGGTGGCCCGCCGACTTCGGCCACTATGGCCCCCTGTTCGTGCGCATGGCCTGGCATAGCGCCGGCACCTACCGCATCAGTGATGGTCGCGGCGGCGCCGGTTCTGGTAATCAACGGTTCTCGCCTCTCAACAGTTGGCCGGATAACGTCAACCTCGACAAGGCGCGCCGGCTGTTATGGCCGATCAAACAGAAATACGGCCGCAAAATCTCCTGGGCCGATCTGATGATCCTCACCGGCAACGTGGCGCTGGAATCGATGGGATTCAAGACCTTCGGGTTTGCCGGCGGTCGTGCCGACATCTGGGAACCGGAACAGGATATTTACTGGGGTGCCGAGAACAAATGGCTGGACGACCAGCGACACACTGGCGAACGGCAACTGGAAAATCCTCTCGGGGCCGTGCAGATGGGACTGATTTACGTCAATCCGGAAGGCCCTAACGGCAGCCCCGACCCGCTCGCGGCGGCGCGCGATATCCGTGAAACCTTTGCCCGCATGGCGATGAACGACGAAGAGACAGTGGCGCTTATCGCGGGGGGTCATACCTTCGGCAAAACCCACGGCGCCGGCGATGCCAAACATGTCGGGCCCGAACCGGAAGCCGCCAGCATCGAGGAACAAGGCCTGGGCTGGAACAGCAGTTTTGGCTCTGGCAAAGGCGGTGATGCAATCAGCAGCGGCCTGGAAGTCACCTGGACCACCACGCCCACGCAGTGGAGCAACAACTTTTTCTGGAATCTGTTTGGCTATGAATGGGAGCTGACCAAAAGCCCGGCCGGTGCACAGCAGTGGACACCAAAGCATGGCATGGGTGCCGGTACCGTGCCGGATGCGCACGACCCGTCAAAGCGGCACGCGCCGGCCATGCTGACCACTGACCTGGCCTTGCGCCATGACCCTGCCTACGAAAAAATTTCGCGGCGTTTCCTCGAAAATCCTGATCAGTTCGCCACGGCCTTCGCTCGCGCCTGGTTCAAACTGACGCACCGTGACCTGGGCCCGGTCGCCCGCTATCAGGGCCCGCTGGTGCCGAAAGAAATACTGATTTGGCAGGACCCGATACCAGCAGTGAATCACAAGCTGGTGGATGCGCAGGACGTCGCCGCTCTCAAAGCCAGCCTGCTCGCGAGTGGGCTTTCCATCTCCCAACTGGTCACCACGGCCTGGGCATCCGCGTCCACGTTTCGTGGCAGCGACAAGCGTGGTGGCGCCAACGGTGCGCGTATTCGGCTGGCGCCGCAGAAGCACTGGGAAGTCAACCAGCCCGCTGAACTGGCCAAGGTGCTTGCGCAGCTGGAAAAGATCCAATTGGAGTTCAACCAAACCCAGGCTGACGGCAAGCAGGTTTCGCTGGCCGATCTGATTGTGCTGGGCGGCTGCACGGCCATTGAGGCAGCGGCGCAGCAAGCCGGCCAGGCTGTGCAAGTACCCTTCTCACCAGGCCGCATGGATGCAACGCAGGAACAGACTGACGTGGACTCGTTTGCCGTGCTGGAACCGGATGCAGACGGGTTCCGCAATTACACCCGCCAGGGACTTGAGGGCTTGTCGGCTGAACTGTTGCTGGATCAAGCCCAGTTGCTGACGCTGACCGCTCCCGAACTGACAGTGCTGATCGGCGGTCTGCGCGCACTCAATGCCAACTTTGATCATAGCGCGCATGGGGTGTTTACCCAGCGGCCCGGGACCTTGACGAATGATTACTTCGTGAATCTGCTGGACATGAACACCCGCTGGCAAAAATCCGCGAGCGCGGCAGGGATACTGGAGGGACATGACCGGACCAATGGAAATCTGCAGTGGACAGCCACCGTGGTCGATCTCGTGTTCGGTTCGAATTCGCAGCTGCGTGCGCTCGCGGAGGTCTATGCGTCCAATGATGCCCTGCAGACATTTGTGCATGAGTTTGTGGCGGTGTGGAACAAAGTGATGAACCTCGATCGCTTCGATCTGCAGTATCGGTAGCAGCTGTCGATATCAGAATTCGTACTCCATTTGCACGCGCAGCGTGTGATCGTGGGCAGCCTGCGAAGTCGCCAGCAACCATGCCGCCTTGTACCGGATGGCCTGATGGTGGACGAGCAGAAACTTGCCAAATACAGCCGCCACCATGAGCGCGCCGAGCATGCCGGCCATTATGCCGGTGTTGGTACCCGGTGCGATCAGCTTTCCTGGTTGCGCTGGTGACTTTCAAATTCTTCCGGTGTTGGATCCTGGTTATGCACCATTAGCCGGACTTTTTGTCCGGCAGCAACTTTCACTTCTGCCGGCACAAACCGGTGATCACGAATACTCAGCGTTATCCTGGTTTCTGCAACTTGGCTAGTCAGTAACACCAGGTAAAGTAACAACAATAGCGGCTTCATAGGCACCCTTTATGCAAATGACAACCATTCGCATTGAGGTTCACAACCATGTTCCCGCAACAAATCCGCAACCCGCCGCCCACTGCTGGCTGGAAAGTGCGGCCATTGGATGATCAGCAACCGTTATGCCATATGGACGGAAATGAGAAGGCACCATTGATTACTATGCCGCTCGCAAGCGTCATCACGTCACTAATTGCAAACTTAATGGAAGCGGCCGCGCAGAGGTATGGCACTGGCCCACTTTCGACTAGGATAGCCCCCATGCGTAAAGCCAACTGGCAAGAAACGCAACCAGCTACAGGAACATTCATGTCCACTTCGACTGCTGGCTCGCCACCGACCCGCTCGCGCGGCAAGATATGGTTCGCCGGAGCACTTACTCTCGCTGCAGTGTTGGGCGGTTATTGGTATTTCAACCGTCCCGAAACCGGCAACACCAACCGCATCAACAACAATACTGCTCCGGTACGCGTTGCCAAGGTTGAAAAACGGGATATGGCAGTGATTGACCGCAGCCTCGGCACAGTGCTGGCCAATACCTTGGTGCAGGTCTCGGCCCGGGTTCAGGGCACCTTGGAGAAAGCCATGTTCAAGGAAGGGCAGTTCGTCAAAAAGGGTGAGCTGCTGTTCCAGATCGACGCCAGAGCATTCGAGGTGGCCTTGGCCCAATCGAAAGCAAACTACCAGCGTGATCAGGCCCAACTGGAAAACGCACTGCGCGATAAACAGCGCTTTGTGGATCTCAACCAGAAGATGCAAGGCTCAACTTCTGCCCAACAGCGAGATTCCTCCAGCACCAATGCCTCAATGCTGGCTGCCACTGTGGCTGCCGACAAGGCGGCCGTGGATCTGGCCGAGCTCAACTTGAGCTATACCCAAATCCGTTCGCCCATTGATGGCAAGACCGGTGCCGTGCTGATCCAGCCTGGCAACATGATCAACGCCAGCGGCGCCAATGGCACACCACTGGTGACCATCGCGGAAGTGCATCCGGTAAAAGTCTCTTTCACGCTGTCGCAAGCCGAGCTGCCCCGCATCCAGGCGCGCCAACGCAATGGCCAGATCCTGGCGATACTCGATGTGCAGGATGTTAGCGGCCATAATCTGACCGCCCCAGTCGACTTCATCGGCAATATCGTCAGCAGCCAGAGCGGCACCATCGAGTTGCGCGCGACTTTCCCCAACAATGATTTGTCGCTGGTGCCAGGGCAATTGGTCAATGCCACCGTCCAACTGGCCGACGTTCATGACGCGCTGGTGATTCCGCGCGAAGCCATCAACGACAGCCCCAACGGCACTTTTGTTTTCATGATCGCTGGCGATCAGGCCAAGCAGATCCCGGTCAGAGTGCTGTTTGATGACGGTACCAATGCCGCGATCTCCGGTGCACTCATGCCGGGGGCCGAGGTCATCATTGAAGGCCAGTTACGTGTAATACCCGATGGCAAAGTCCGTGTCATTGACTCCCCTACTGCCACCGAACTGGAAGCACCCAAGCGTGAAGGCAAGAGGAATCAACAATGAACATTTCCTCACAATTCATCCTGCGCCCGGTGATGACCTGCCTGGTCATGGCGGCACTGGTCATCTTTGGCTTGTTTGGCTACGTCACCCTGCCAGTGAGCGAGCTGCCCAACATCGATTTCCCGACCATTAACGTGCAGGCCAACCTGCCGGGAGCCGATCCGGAAACCATGGGCTCGGCAGTGGCGACGCCGCTTGAGAATGCGTTCGCCTCCATCCCCGGCCTCAGCACGATGACCTCAACCAGTGGTCAGGGTTTTACCAATATTGCCTTGCAATTCCGGCTCGAGCGCAACATCGACGCTGCCGCACAGGATGTGCAATCGGCAATTTCCAGCCAATCGCGCCGCTTGCCGCGCGCAATGCCCAATCCACCTTCACTGCAGAAAAACGATCCGTCCTCGCAGGCGATCTTCCTGGTATCACTGTATTCAGACACTGTGCCCATCACCAAGGTGGATCAATATGCGCGCAGCCTGCTGCTGCCACAATTGTCAACGGTGCCAGGGGTGGCGCAGGTCAACATCTTTGGTGGCGCGCGCTTCGCAGTCCGCATCCAGGCTGATCCAGCCGCGCTAGCCGCACGCCAGATGAGCCTGCTGGATCTGCAAAATGCGGTAGCACAAACCAATTCCAACCAGGCCTCCGGCACTCTTAATGGCACCACCAGGACTTCAATCATCCAGACCGAAGGTCAGCTGGATTCAGCCGATGCATTCCGCAAGCAGGTCGTCACCTACCGCAACGGCGCACCGGTGACCTTCGGTGACGTGGCCAATGTTGTGGACAGCTTCGAGAGCGTGCGCTCCATCGATTGGCTGAACGACCACCGCGCCGTCACCATTGCCGTGAAACGCCAGCCTGATTCCAATACCATCGCCATCGTTGACGAAATCAAGAAAGTCTTGCCTGCCTTTGCCGCGCAACTGCCGGCCGGCATCAAGATGCAGGTGTTCTACGATCGCAGCCAGACCATCCGCGCCGCAGTGGATGATGTGCAATATTCACTGTTGATCGCCGCCGGCTTGGTGGTGGCGGTCATCTTCCTGTTCCTGCGCAAGGTCAGCGCCACCATCATCCCGTCGCTGGCGCTGCCGATCTCGGTGATCGGCACTTTCGGTGGCATGTCATTGTTCGGCTTCAATCTCGACAACCTATCACTGATGGTGCTGACGCTCTCGGTGGGATTTGTGGTCGACGACGCCATTGTGATGCTGGAAAACATCGTGCGTCACGTCGAACAGGGCGATACGCCGTTCCAGGCCGCACTCAAGGGCTCAAAGGAAATCGGCTTCACTATTCTGTCGATGACCTTGTCGCTGGCTGCGGCTTTTATTCCGATTCTGTTCATGAGCGGCATCATCGGCCGCCTGCTGCACGAATTCGCCGTCACCATTATTGTCGCGATTGTGATTTCCGGTTTCGTATCAGTGACGCTGACGCCAATGCTGTGCGCGCGTGTACTGCGTGATGAAAAGCACGAAGCCCACAACCGTTTCTACCGGTGGAGCGAAGCGGCCTTTATGGCGATGCAGAATGGTTACGACCGCACCTTGCAATGGGCACTGCGGCACCGCCCGCTGATACTGGGCGTGTTTGTACTCAGTGTGATCTCCAGCTACGCGCTGTTTTCCATCATGCCCCAGGATTTCCTGCCCAGTGATGATACCGGCATGGTCAGGGCCAACGTGCAGACCGCCACCGGCACCTCGTTCAACCAGTCAGTCAACTATATCCGCCAGGTCTCCAGCATTGTGCAGAAAGATCCCAATGTCTCCAACGTCAGGGGTGACGAAGGCGGCGAGTTGTTGATTACGCTGAAACCACTGGGAGAGCGCAAGCTGTCAGCCGACCAGGTCATCGCCGGTTTACGGCGGGTGACACGCGATATTCCCGGCACTGCCGTCACGTTCACCAATCCGCCGATGATCCGCGTCGGTGCCCGCAACTCGCGCTCCAGCTACCAATACACACTGCAAGGACTCGACCTGGGCGAGCTGCAAACGGCTGCCGACAAACTGGTCCGGGCTCTGCAGGAAGATCCGACTTTTGTTGGCGTCAGCAGTGACCAGGACAAACAGGCCCCCTCAATAAAAGTCAGCATTGACCGCGCCCGCGCTGCCGCGCTTGGCATCAATCCTCAGGAAATCCAGAACGTGCTGTCGCTGGCCTTTGGTGGCCAGCAGGTGTCGCAGATTTATGCCACCACCGACCAGTATCAGGTGATCCTGGAACTGCTACCGCAATACCAGCTCGATGCCACTGCACTGTCGCGCCTGTATTTGCCAGGCACTGGCGGTGTGATGGTGCCGCTGACGTCTGTCACCACCATCGAGCGCAGCACCATGCCACCGGTCATCAGCCATTCCGGCCAGATTCCGGCCATCACCGTGTCCTTCGATCTGGCGGCCGGCAAGGCCTTGAGTGATGCCGTTACCGGCGTCAACACCACCATCGACCGCATCGGCCTGCCCACCAGCGTGCAAGGCACTTTTGCCGGCACCGCGGCGGCGTTCCAGAGTTCCACCTCCAACATGGCCTGGTTGCTGCTGGTGGCGATCCTTGTGGTCTACATCATTCTCGGCATTTTGTATGAAAGCTTCATCCATCCGCTGACCATCCTGTCAGGGCTGCCATCGGCTGCACTCGGCGCCTTGCTGACGCTGTATCTGGCCGGCTTGCCGCTGACGATCTATGCCTTCGTCGGCATGATCATGCTGGTCGGCATCGTCAAGAAGAACGCGATCATGATGATCGACTTCGCGCTGCAACGTGAGGGCACCGGCATCACGGCAACCCAGGCGATCTACGAAGCCGCCATCGTGCGCTTCCGCCCGATCATGATGACCACGATGTGTGCACTGATGGGCACGCTGCCGATTGCGCTTGGCAGTGGTATGGGCGCAGATTCACGGCGTCCGCTGGGGCTGTGTGTGGTGGGCGGCTTGCTGTTTTCGCAATTGCTCACGCTCTATATCACGCCAGTGCTGTACACCTACCTCGACACGCTGCAATCGCGGCTGCGGATTTTCCGCGGGCATGGGCAGCAAACAGCAGTAGTTACCCGGTAATTGCGAGGGGTCGTTGCCAGCCTCCCACCGTTTGCCATTTAAAAACCCGACTTGCGTCGGGTTTTTTAATGGGCGGTGAAGGAGTGAAGAAAACCAGGGGGCGATTCAGCACAAATGAATGTGGACCACTACAAAGCACTGATAAAACTCTTCATTAAAGTCAGACTGGCAGGGGTTTTATTAGTGGCATCGGGACTGGTGCTAGCTATGGCTTTAGTAAGCTCCAGCCTTATATCCAGCCCTATTCTTGCAAAGCCCATTTTCCAGGACTCGAACACGCGGGAGGTAATTGGACGATTCAGGAGTTCAATGACCCCACTGTGGTGGCAAGCCCCCGATTTCCTATACACCTGACAGCTTCATAAAGTACTGCTCTTCAAACTTCGCTGGTGGTATGCCGTCGTTGTTACCATGTCTTCGAACCGGGTTATAAAACAGCTCGATGTAGTTGAACACATCTGCCCGGGCTTCGTTCCTTGTTTTGTAAATGTGCTTCTTGATCCTCTCTGTCTTCAGCAGCGAGAAGAAACTTTCCGCTACTGCGTTGTCATGGCAGTTCCCGCGACGACTCATGCTGGCTTCCAAGTTGTGATCAGTCAGGAACTTGCGCCAATCACTGCAGGTGTATTGAATGCCCTGATCTGAATGCACCAGGACTTTCTCTTTCGGTTTGCGGCGCCACAACGCCATCACCAGTGCATCAATCACCAAGTCCGCCCTTGGGTTGTTCTTCATGCTCCAGCCGATGATCTGTCGAGAGAAAAGATCAAGCACTACCGTCAGATATAACCAACCTTCATGGGTTCTGATGTACGTGAAGTCAGTGACCCAGACTTTGTTCGGGGCATTGACCTCAAACTCACGGTTGAGCGTATTGGCTGCCGCTGTTGAAACCAGACCACCCTTGAAGCCAGGATGACGTTTATAACCACGCACTGAGGCGATCCGCGCTTCTCTCATCAACCGATACACCCGGTTCTCACTGCAGGGCATACCGCCGTCCTTCATATCCTTCGTGATGTTCCGGTAGCCATACACACAGCCGCTTTCCAGCCAGTACTGTTTGATCTGGCCTGTCAGTCTCACGTTGTCCAAAGCCCTGGGACTCAGCGGCTCTGCCAGCCAGGCATAGAACCCTGTGCGTTCGATATCCAATATCCTGCACATGGCTGCAATAGAAAAGCGATGGAGCCAATCCTTTACGAACGCGTACTTCTCTTTGACTCCCCGGCAAAGTACGCGGCGGCCTCCTTTAGGATGTCGCGCTCTTCAGTCACGCGGCGTAGCTCTGACTTCAGCTTGCGGATCTCTTCCTGCTGACTTGTCAGCGCCTGATGTTGGCTACTGTTAGCCCCGTACTTGCTGATCCAGTCATGCATGCTTTTGACTGTGACCCCCAGCCGCTGGGCGACTTCGGCTACCTTGTAGCCTCTGTCAGTTACCTGTCTTACTGCTTCAATCTTGAAATCTTCGGGATAGCGTTTACCGCTCATGGTCAGACACCTCTTTGATGCGTTAGTGTAACGCTATCAAGTGTCTAGAATATCGGGGGCTTGCCAAACCTCAAATCCGGACAATAACCACGCGGGATAGAAACGCGCCCTACCGATTGATTCTATCTGCCCTTTACAGCCTGCTGGTTCCGCCCGATGAAAACCTCGTATGTATCCGGCCTAAGGGCTTTTTCTTTAATGACTGCCAACAGGGTACTTTGTTGGACTGCACAGAACTAACAGACAAAAAAAAGCCCGCTAGTGCAGCGGGCTTATGTACTTCTTTAGTCTTCATGAGACTTGGAATTGGTCGGAGTGGCGGGATTTGAACCCACGACCACTTGCCCCCCAGGCAAGTGCGCTACCAAACTGCGCTACACTCCGGATTTGTTGAAAATCTGCTCAAGCAAGATGCGAAAGGGCTTCCTCGACTTCTTCTATGAGCTCTTTGATCTGCTGTGCATCCAGCGCTGCAGCCAGAACGCTTTGAGTACTGCTACGCGCTTGCAGGGTCAGCTTGCCAGCCGCATCATCATAAACATTGCCTACGCTAGCAGCCATACGCTGGCGAGCACCGCCGATGGTAAACCCCTGCTCATAAAGCAAGGTTCTGATCTGGCGGATCAGAATTACATCCTGACGCTGGTAATAGCGCCGGTTTCCACGCCGCTTGACTGGTTTGAGCTGGCTGAATTCCTGCTCCCAATAACGCAGCACATGCGGTTTTACTTCACATAATTCGCTTACTTCACCAATTGTGAAATACCGCTTGGCCGGTATTTCCGGCAATTCAGCGTTATGACTTGGTTCCAGCATAACTTTCTACCTTTGCTTTCAACTTTTGGCCTGGTCGGAAAGTCACCACCCGCCGGGCTCTGATTGGAATTTCCTCGCCGGTTTTGGGATTACGACCAGGGCGCTGACGCTTGTCCCTGAGGTCAAAATTCCCAAATCCTGACAATTTAACTTGCTCGTTGGCCTCGAGCGCTTTGCGAACTTCTTCAAAAAACTGCTCAACCAACTCCTTGGCTTCGCGCTTATTGAGCCCCATTTCATCGAAAAGCCGTTCTGCCATTTCTGCTTTTGTTAGGGCAACAATTGTGGTTTCAGTCATAGAACCTTCTTGCCTTGAACGATATTCAGTCTGCTTCAAAACACGATCTTGAGAAACTACCTTAACTCTGCATTAAATTTAGCTTCTAGTGCCTTGATACAGCTATCAATTATTGGATTTATATCGGCGTCAGCTAGGGTGCGCGAAGCATGTTGAAAGGTCAAGCCTAAAGCCAAACTTTTTTTGCCAGTTTCAATATTTTGCCCTTGGTACACATCAAAAAGTGTTAATTCCTTAAGATCCGGGCCGGCGCTATTTCGTAATTCCTGCAACAGGGACGCGGCAGTTATGTCGTTGGCAACAACCAGAGCCAAGTCGCGGCGGACTGAAGGGAATCTGGAAAGATCTTCCACCAGCGGGATTCTGGCGGGCTGCAAAGCAGCATAATCCAGCTCCGCCAGGAATACTTTGCCAGGTATATCAAGAGCTTGATGAAGGGACGGATGCAAAGCCCCTACCCAACCAACCGACTGGCCGCCCCGCACTACTCTGGCTGTTTGTCCAGGTTGCAAGGCCTTATGTACATCGGCAATAAATTCAAATTCATCTGCCGCCAGTGTCAAACCCAGTAAGGACTGGATATCACCTTTAAGATCGTAAAAATCAAACTGATCATTAGAGCCACACCATTGCTCGGAGTTTTTTGCTCCCCACATCATATATCCAACTTTAATATCCTGACGTAAGACATTGTTTTTATTTATAAATGTAAGGCCGGCTTCAAACATCTTAAGACGGGTCATCTGCCGGTTTTGATTATATTTAAGGGCACGCAGCAAACCTGACCAGAGATTGGTGCGCATGACTGCCATATCCTGGGAAATTGGATTTGCCAGGGATACAGGAGTTGTTGGCTCGCCCACAGCAGCTTCCAGATCGGCATCCACGAAACTGTAAGTGATGACTTCCTGATATCCCAAGCTGGCCAGGCGTTGCTTCACCTGCCTTACGCTAATGTGGGATTCAGGCTTGGAGTGCAGCGGCAGTCTGGCAGCCGGGGTTGTAACCGGTAGATTGTCATAGCCCCACACTCTCGCCAATTCTTCGATCAGATCGGCTTCGATACTTAGATCAAAACGCCATGACGGGATCTGGAAGTGCCAACCTTCACCATCCATTGCAGTTTTCTGGATACCGAGTCTCGCCAAAATTGACTCGACATCGGCATCCGATATTTCAACACCAAGAACGCGGGATATACGCTGGCGCCTTAGTCGCACAGTGATGGTTGCGGGTAGCTGAGCTTCACAAACAGTCACTGGGCCTGGCTGACCACCCGCTATCTCAAGCAATAGCGCGGTAGCACGGTCCATGGCACATGCTGGCAAGTTGTAGTCAACTCCACGCTCATAACGATGACCCGCATCAGTATGCAAGCCGAAGCGTCTGGCTCTGCCGGCAATTGCAGCCGGACTGAAAAATGCGGACTCAAGAAAAACATCAGTGGTCAGCGGGCCAACAGCACTCTGCAAGCCTCCCATGATGCCAGCCATGGCAATCACTTTGCTTTGATCGGCAATAACCAACACTTCCGGATCCAAAGTGATTTGTTTTCCATCCAGCAGCACTAGCTGTTCATTGGCTAGCGCTTGTCTGATCCTGATTCCACCATCCAGCTTGGCAAGATCGAATGCATGCATCGGCTGTCCAAGTTCCAGCAGAACATAATTGGTGATGTCCACAACCGGATCGATATTTCTAAGTCCTGAACGGCGCAATTTCTCACTCATCCAAAGTGGAGTTTCCGCATGGGGATTTATATTGCGGATAACACGCCCAAGATAACGCGGACACCCAGCGGGCGACTCGATGGTTACCGGTCTTTGTTCATCCACCACTTGCGCGATTGATTTGAACTGCGGCGGAGTAATTTGCGTGCGGGTTAGCACAGCAACCTCTCTGGCCAGGCCAGCCAGGCCAAGACAGTCGCCGCGGTTGGGAGTCAAATTGACTTCGAAGGATTGGTCATCCAAACCCAGATAGTCACGCACATCCCTGCCAACCGGAGCTGACTCCGGCAGTTCCAGCAATCCGACAGCAGCTTCGACAATTCCCAGCTCTGCAGCAGAACACAGCATTCCGAACGATTCTATGCCGCGTAATTTGGCTTTCTTGATTACCAGTTCGTTTCCAAGTTTGGCGCCAAGTTTGGCAAATGGAACGTTAAGTCCCGCTCTTACATTGGGCGCGCCGCACACAACCTGGAATTGATTCTCGCCATCGCTGACGGTGCAGACCTGCAATTTATCGGCATCAGGGTGTTGGGACACCGCCAGCACGTTGCCAACAACAATACCGGAAAAATCGATGGCAACGGCTTCGGACGATTCAATTTCCAAACCGGCCATGGTCAACAAATGCTTGAGTTCATCCGAGCCAATCGCAGGATTGACCCATTCCCTGAGCCAACGTTCACTGAATTTCATGCTTTCGCCTCAATGATCCGTTAGTGGAATTGGCGCAGGAAGCGCATGTCATTTTCAAACAACAAACGCAAATCCTTGATCTGATAACGCAGCATGGTCAAACGATCAACCCCCATGCCAAACGCCAGACCGCTGTATTTTTCAGGATCAACATTGGAGCTTGCAAGAACTTTGGGATGCACCATGCCGCAGCCCATGATTTCCAGCCATCCGGTTTGTTTGCAAACCCGGCAGCCTGTGCCTTTGCAAACAACACACTGCACATCAACTTCTGCCGAAGGTTCAGTGAAAGGAAAATAGGAAGGACGGAATCTTACTGCCAGATCAGCTTCAAAAAATGCTTTCAGAAAATCAGCAATCAGCCCTTTCAAATCAGCAAAACTGACATGTTCATCAATCAGTAAACCTTCTACCTGGTGAAACATCGGGGTGTGGGTCATATCAGAATCACAGCGATATACCCTGCCCGGACAAATCACCCTGAATGGAGGCTTGCCGGTTTCCATGACCCTGACCTGCACGGTGGAGGTATGCGTGCGCAACAGGGTATTGGCATCAAAATAAAAAGTATCGTGCATTGCACGCGCGGGGTGCGATTCCGGAATATTGAGCGCACTGAAGTTGTGGTAATCGTCTTCTATTTCCGGACCTTCCACTACTTCAAATCCGGCTGCGATAAAGATATTTTCGATACGTTCAATAGTTCTTGAAACCGGGTGCAAGCCGCCGGCACCACTAATACGCCCAGGCAGGCTCACATCAATTTTTTCTGCGGAGAGTTTGCGCGCGGATTCGGCTGCATCAAGCGCATCTTTGCGCTGCGATATTGCCTCCTGGAGCTGGACTTTGGCAACGTTGATGGCAGCACCTGCTGACGGTCGTTCCGCTGCAGGCAATGCACCTAGACTTTTCAGCTGTTCGGTAAGAATGCCCTTTTTACCCAAATAATGAACGCGCAAATTCTCCAGTTCTTCGTGAGAACCAGAGGCAAGAACTGCACTCAATGCTTGTTGGGTAAGAGTATTTAAAGAGTCCATCGTCGGTCAAATACCCCGCCCTGCGACAAAGCAGGACGGGGAGATTGATCAGCCTACGCCCAAGGCAGCTTTTGCCCGGGAAACGATGGCTGCAAATGCATCCTTGTCGTGCACGGCCAGATCAGCCAATACGCGTCGGTCCACTTCTATACAGGCCAGTTTGAGACCCGCGATCAGTCTGCTATAGGACATGTTATGAACGCGTGATTGGGCATTGATACGAGTAATCCACAGCGCGCGGAATACACGTTTCTTGGCCTTGCGGTCACGATAAGCATACTGACCAGCTTTGGTTACAGCCTGCTTGGCAACCCTGATGATGCTGCGACGAAAGCCATAATAGCCTTTGGCTGCATTAAGTATTTTTTTGTGACGGCGGCGTGCGGTGACGCCTCGTTTTACACGTGCCATTTTTAGATTCCTCTACCAATAAATGTCAGATCAATTTTCACGAAACATACGCTTTACACGGCCCACATCAGACGCATGAACCGCTGATGTACCGCGCAATTGGCGTTTTCTTTTCGTGGTCATTTTGGTGAGGATATGGCTCTTGAACGCACTTTTGCGCTTGAAACCTGATCCTGTTTTCTTGATGCGCTTGGACGCACCACTGTGCATTTTTGCTTTGGGCATTTTCATACTCCGCATTAAGACTCGCCACTACGGAGGCGGTCTTGAGTTTAGTGATAGCTACAACCCTGCACTTCATTCCTGCTGATCAACATCATTGATTTGCAGGAACTGTTACGGGTTATGGCTTCTTCTTTTTACCGGGGGCCAGCACCATGGTCAGTTGACGACCTTCCATTTTGGCTTCCTGCTCTACTGTTCCGAACTCTGCCAAGTCTGCCTTAAGACGTAACATCATTTCGGCCCCGATTTCCTGATGTGCCATTTCACGACCGCGAAAACGTAAAGTTATCTTGGCCTTGTCACCATCAGTGAGGAAACGAATCAGGTTGCGTAGTTTTACCTGATAGTCTCCCTCTTCCGTCCCTGGGCGAAACTTCATTTCTTTAATTTCAATTACTTTCTGTTTCTTGCGATTGGCGGCTTTCTGCTTCTTCAATTCGAATACATGTTTGCCGTAATCCATGACCTTGCATACAACAGGATCAGCTTCCGGAGAAATCAACACCAAATCCAGTTTGACGGCGCGGGCAGCTTCCAATGCCTCTTTCAGAGTCACGATGCCCTGCTGCGTTCCATCGTCAAGAATCAACCGCACATTGGCAGCATCAATCTCTTCGTTTATGGGAGAGCGCTTGCTTTTGTCATTTTCTCGTTTGTTAATAACCATTACCTCGTGTCGACTTCTTCTCTTTTACCGACTTTTTGTCTTTTACCAACTACTGGTCTTTTACCAATGTCGTGCAGCTCATGTTGCACTGCTTCAGGCAGACTGTCTGCCCAGCTTTGCCACATCTGCAGTGAGCAGCTCAATGAAGGCTTCCAGCGTCATGACGCCATAGTCCTTGCCGGTTCGATCCCTGACAGCCAAAGTGCCTGCTTCTACTTCCTTGTCGCCCGCTACCAGCATGAACGGGACACGCTGAATTGTGTGTTCACGAATTTTAAAGCCGATCTTCTCATTTCTCAAGTCAGCTTCTGCTCGGAAGCCGTTGTTTTGCAAGGCTTTCACAACATTTGTGCAATATTGGGCCTGACGATCGGTAATATTCATTACCTCGACTTGCATCGGGGCCAACCAGGCCGGGAAAGAACCTTCATAGTGTTCAATCAAAATGCCAATAAAGCGCTCAAATGAGCCAAAAATAGCCCGATGCAACATTACCGGGGTGTGCTTGTGGTTATCTTCAGCCACATCTTGGGCACCTAAGCGACCTGGCATTGAAAAGTCGACCTGGATGGTGCCGCATTGCTGTTCACGGCCCATGCAGTCCTTGAGCGCAAATTCGATTTTGGGGCCATAGAAAGCCCCTTCACCAGGCAGCAACTGCCACTTGCGGCCAGTGCTGTCGAGCGCTACTTTCAATGCTTCTTCTGCCTTGTCCCACACTTCATCAGAGCCTACCCGTTTGGCTGGGCGCGTGGACAATCTGAGCGTGATCTCATTGAAGCCGAAATCCTGATACACCTCGTACACCAGCTTTATGAAATCAGAAACTTCGGACTGGATTTGCGCTTCAGTACAAAAGATATGCCCGTCATCCTGCGTGAAGCTCCTGACACGCATCAAGCCGTGCATGCTGCCGGAGGGCTCGTAGCGATGGCAGGATCCAAACTCAGCGAACCTTAACGGCAGTTCCCGGTAGCTCTTGAGTCCCTGGTTGAAGACCTGGATATGACAAGGGCAATTCATTGGCTTGATGGCGTAGAGCCTGCTTTCCGATTCAACCTGAAACATTTGCTCAGCAAATTTGTCGGCGTGGCCAGACTTTTCCCACAGTGAATAATCGACCAGCTGCGGAGTATTGATCTCATGATAGTTGTGCTGAATCAGCAGCTCTTGCATGTATTTTTTAATACTCTGATAAATCTTCCAGCCTTTTGGATGCCAGAACGCCATGCCGGGTGCTTCTTCCTGGAAATGGAACAAATCCAGTTTCTTGCCGATTTTGCGGTGATCGCGCCGCTCGGCCTCTTCCAGCATGTGTAAGTAATCTTTGAGCGCTTTCTTGTCGGTCCAGGCAGTACCATAGATGCGCTGCAACATGGCATTCTTGGAATCGCCACGCCAATAAGCACCGGCAACCGACATGAGCTTGAAGGCTTTGATGTGTCCGGTAGAAGGCACATGGGGGCCACGGCACAGATCGATGAAGTCGCCCTGGCGATAGAAGGACAAGCCTTGTTCGGAAGGAATACTCGCAATGATTTCTACTTTGTATGTTTCGCCCAGCTTTTCGAAAAAAGTAATCGCATCCGTTCGCGTCATCAAAGAACGTTCAACTTTAATGTCTTCACCAACCAGTTTTTCCATTTCCGCTTCGATTGCCACCAGATCTTCGGTGGTGAAAGCGCGCTCAAAGGAAAAGTCGTAATAGAAACCATTTTCTATTACCGGACCTATGGTGACCTGCGCAGCAGGGAACAGTTTCTTGACTGCATGCGCCATCAAATGCGCACAGGAATGGCGGACAACCTCAAGCCCCTCGGCATCACGTGCAGTGATGATGCTAAGGCTTGCATCCCCTTCAATCAGATGAGAGGTATCACACAACTGCCCGTCCACCTTGCCAGCCAGGGCAGCCTTTGCCAAGCCTGGACCAATGGATTCGGCCACTTGTTGTATTGTGGTAGCAGCAGGAAACTGACGCTTGCTGCCATCTGGTAGCGTAATAACAATCATTTATATGTTTCAAAAAGTGGTAGGCACGACCAGGTTCGAACTGGTGACCTCTACCATGTCAAGGTAGCGCTCTAACCAACTGAGCTACGCGCCTGTATCCAGCCGAAAAGCCCGCAAAAACCGCTCATGTAGCAACTCGACTTTGGACACAAACGACGAGTTATACATAAACAGCATTCCGCGCACCTGCTTCGGCTGCAAAAGGTTGGCGATTATATTGGCCAGTCTGCCAAACTACAAGGAAATCAACCGCTTTGGCTGATTACATCGAGAATTACTGTTGGGAGCGCAAGTCTGGCCGCGTACAAGCCTTAGATCGTTAACAGGAATTGGTTCAATCGTGCCAATTCATCCCGAATGGCGGCAGCAGCCTCAAACTCGAGATTCTTGGCATGCTCGAACATTTTGTGTTCCAACTCCTTGATATGCGCACTCATTTGGGCTGTGGTTAACTTCTCACCGGGCTTGAGGAAACCACTGCCTTTACCAGACCGTGCCTTGAGCACCAGCTCCTGCTTCGCTTGCTGATCTGTGTAGCCCTGATCCAGAGACTCATTAATGGTTTTACGCACGCCCCGCGGCACAATTCCGTGATCAAGATTGAACTGGGTCTGAACCTTTCTGCGCTCCAGCGTCATAGCAATGGCGCGCTCCATGGATCCTGTCACTCTATCTGCATACAGAATTGCTTTGCCATTGAGGTTACGTGCGGCTCGCCCCATGGTCTGGATAAGCGAGCGCTCGGAACGCAAAAACCCCTCTTTATCGGCGTCCATGA
Organism: uncultured Gammaproteobacteria bacterium; assembly: GCA_903853385.1. Taxonomy (GTDB): domain Bacteria; phylum Pseudomonadota; class Gammaproteobacteria; order Pseudomonadales; family Pseudohongiellaceae; genus CAILUG01. The sequence continues at coordinate 44,040 of CAINTJ010000029.1, read as the reverse complement.
TGGCTACCAGCGACACTTCGGGTATATCCAGCCCCTCCCTTAACAAATTGATGCCTACCAGCACATCGAATACTCCCAGGCGCAGATCCCTGATGATCTCCATCCTTTCCACGGTATCGATGTCGGAGTGCAAATAACGGACTTTGATTCCATGGTCAGCCAGGTAATCGGTAAGATCTTCCGCCATGCGTTTGGTCAATACAGTAACCAGAACGCGCTCACCAACAGCAATTCTCAATCCGGCTTCTGCCAGCAAATCATCCACCTGATGCAGTGCGGGCCTGATTTCCGGCTCCGGATCAATCAGGCCGGTGGGACGCACCAGCTGCTGAACCAGTTGTCCCTGCTTTTCCGCTTCATAGGCCGCGGGGGTCGCAGATACAAAGATCAACTGGGGCACCAGAGACTCCCACTCGTCAAACCGCAATGGACGGTTATCCAGGGCTGATGGGAGTCTGAACCCATATTGCACCAGGGTCTCTTTGCGGGAGCGGTCACCTTTGAACATTGCTCCAATCTGCGGGATTGCCACATGTGATTCGTCAACCACCACAAATGCATCAAGTGGCAAATAATCAAACAAAGTGGGCGGTGGCTGACCGGCATCCCGCCCCGACAGAAACCGGGAGTAATTTTCAATACCGGTGCAATAACCCAATTCCTGGATCATTTCCAAATCAAATTGGGTCCGTTGTTGCAAACGCTGGGCTTCAACCAACTGATTGTTTTCCAGCAGCACTTGCAAACGCTGTTTCAGCTCAATCCTGATTTGCTCGGCAGCACTCAGCATCCTGTCCCTGGGTGTAACGTAATGGGACTTGGGAAAAATGGTAAGTTCCTGCTCCTTGCTGATGATGGCCCCCGTCAAAGGATCGAAATAGGCCAAACTTTCAATGTCATCATCAAACAGCTCTATCCTGATGGCATTTTCATCTGATTCCGCGGGAAAAATGTCAATTACATCCCCCCGGACCCGATAGTGAGCGCGATATAAATCCATTTCATTGCGCGTGTACTGCAGTTCGGACAGCTTCTTCAACAAAGTTCTTTGGTCCAGCTTGGCACCCACTTTGAGCTGCAGCACCATGTTCAGATAGGCGGCAGGATCGCCAAGACCATAAATGCAGGAAACCGTCGCGACAACCACTACATCCCGCCGCTCCAGCAAAGACTTGGTCGCAGACAAGCGCATTTGTTCTATGTGCTCATTGATGCTGGAATCTTTTTCAATATAGGAATCGGAGGATGGAACATAAGCCTCCGGCTGATAGTAGTCATAGTAAGAAACAAAATACTCGATGGCATTGTCCGGGAAAAACTCCTTGAGCTCGGCATAGAGCTGGGCAGCCAGAGTTTTGTTGGGCGCCATCAACAGGCATGGCCGCTGCGATTCGGCAATCACATTGGCAATAGTGAAGGTTTTGCCGGATCCGGTCACACCCAGCAGTGTCTGCGCCGCCAGGCCATCCCTGAGCCCTTGCAACAGCTTGTCGATGGCTTGGGGCTGATCGCCGGCCGGAAGGAATGGTGCCTTGAGTTTGAATAACTTGTTCACGCAGCTGCAAAAGGAAAGCGGAAACAGGGATTCTAATTCACGAACCGGATTTTCAGCACTTTTTTACCAAAATGAGCTTAAGCATGTAGTTGAAAGCGATCGCACCCGTTGACCTGCTATTCAAATGTAATTACCATGCGCGCCTTCAAGATTATTGATGTGTCGCATCGCAACTTTTTTGCTTCAGACACTGCCCAATAGCTCAATGGTAGAGTAGGTGACTGTTAATCACTTGGTTCCTGGTTCGAGCCCAGGTTGGGCAGCCAATCTTGAATTCCCTTCACACCAGCTCTGATTTCTCGCGGCTGCCAGGTTAGCAATACCAATCAATTCTTGAACAGGGGCAGGATTTTTGCCCGTTTGGCATCCAGGGATTGCTCATAGGCTTGCACTTCGAACAAGGGATCACTGGGCGTTTCCTTGGACACAAAGCCGCCTATGGCTTCCGCCAGCACTTCGCGGATATTGGTCTGATCCAGCTCTTCACAAGCAGACTCCAGACGAGCCAATAACGCCTGCAACTGCTCCCATGAAAGAAAATCTTCTTCTGCTCTCATGATCTTGGGATGTTCAGTGCCGGTGACTTGCTCACCAATCAGCAGCTCTTCGTAGAGTTTTTCGCCAGGACGCAACCCGGTATATTCGATTGCCACATCTCCATTGGGATTGCGCTCATCTTTCACCATAAAACCCATCAGATGAATCATTTTTCTGGCCAGATCGACGATACGAACCGGCTCGTTCATGTCCAGTACGAACACATCGGCACCTGACGCCATGGAACCCGCCTGGATAACCAGCTGCGCCGCTTCCTGCACAGTCATGAAATAACGGGTAACTTCCGAGTGTGTGACGGTGATGGGACCACCCTGCGAAATCTGTTTGCGGAATAGCGGCACTACTGATCCTGAAGAACCCAGCACATTGCCAAATCTCACCATTGAAAACCGGGTTGTTTTTTCTTTTACTGCCAATGCCTGCAGTATTTGCTCCGCAAAGCGTTTGGTAGCACCCATCACGTTGGCAGGTCTGACCGCCTTGTCCGTTGAAATGAAAACAAAATTTTGAACCATGAATTTTGCAGCCGCTTTGGCCAGGATAAGCGTGCCGAAGATATTGTTTTGCACGCCTTCGATAATGTTTTTCTCCACCATCGGCACCTGCTTGTAAGCTGCAGCATGATAGACTGTACGCACTGGAAATTTTCTCAGCACATGTTCAACCAGCTTCTGGTTGCATACAGACCCCAGCAGCGCGGTTATCCTGATTTCTTTGCCGACATCAAGCGACCGCAAGGTTTCACGCAATTCATTTTCAATGGTGTACAAGCCGTATTCGGAATTGTCAAAAAGGATCATGTGATTGGGTTTGAGCAGTATTATCTGACGGCACAGCTCGGAACCAATCGATCCCCCGGCTCCGGTAATAAGCACATTACTGCCTTCTATACATGCACTCATTAACTGCGGATCTGGCGGGACAATATCCCTGCCCAGCAAATCTTCAATGTCGATATCGCGGATTTCATCGACTCTGACTTTGCCTGAAACAATATCGAACAGGTCTGGAACCGTGCGGACATGTACTGGCAGTTTTTCCAAATTGTTGAGGATTTGTTTGCGTTCAGCATGGGTGGCGGACGGTATGGCCAGCAGAATCTGCCTGACACTGAAATTATCTATCAATTCACGCAGTGAAACCGGGGCATAAACCTTTATGCCATGCACGGCATTGCCAATAACGGTCTCATCATCATCAATAAAAGCGACTGGCACATATTGATCACCATTGATAATTGAAGCAACCAACTGCATGCCGGAACTGCCGGCGCCATAGATAATAACCGGCTCACGCGGACGGAAATTTTGCATCATGCTGCGCAATGCCAGCTTGGCAGCAAAGCGCAAACCGCCCACCATCAACAACGACATCATCCAGAAAACGAGGATGGCGCGGGGAGAAAAATTCAACGTACCCGTCAGCAGGACCGCACAGGTAGAAACCAGGGCGCCCAGCGAGATGCCTTTCAGAATCACTATTACCGATTGCAACCCCATGTAGAGAAGGACAGTGCGGTAAAGTCCTGCAATCTGGAAAAAAACAAGACTGGTGAAAGTGCAGAATAGAAAGAAACGAAGCAGATCCACCAGCGGATTGTTTGTGAAATATTCCGGGCTGACCAGGATCACTGACAGCCAAAGTGCAGTCATCATGCAAGTGGCATCTACAACCATCAGCAACAACTGTTTGATTGACCTTGATAATTCAAATGAGCTTATTTTCATGAGCTGATCCTTCTCCAATCAGGGTAATCCGTTTCCCGGTTATTAACGCCCGGGAAGCACTGATAACCATGCAAAACGCCGACATGATTTATCAGGATGGCACAAAATTTACTCTTCGGATCCACGCGACTCCTGTTACCAGCGGCAACCACGCCAACATCGTGATCCAGAAACCATAATCCGGTTGCCGTTCCGACCACCATGCAAGTGGAAACAACCACAGTGCATTTACCACCATATAAAACAACACAACCAGACCATGATTTTGCCAGCGCCTGACCAGCAACTGGTATGCGTGGCTACAGTGGGGATGGTACCACACGGCACCAGACAGAAACCGCCCCAAAAGTGTGGTGGTGGCATCGGCAACAAATGTACCCAGCAGTATTGGTAATGACCAATAACCCAGCCTCCCCTGCGAGATTTCCTGCAAACCTATTATTGCGATGGTAAAGCCCAAAAAATAACTGCCAACATCGCCCATGAAAATGCGGGCTGGAGGCAGATTGAAGAAAAGGAAGCCTGCTACAGCTGCGCCCAGATAAAGTGCTTTTGAATCCAGCACGGGAAGGCCCCCCAGTATTGCCAGCACAGAGATAGCACAACTGACAAAAATGGCTTCCGCGGCAGCCAGCGCATCAATGCCATCCATGAAATTGTATAAATTTACCAACCACAGAATTGCCACAGACAACAACGCTGCCAACACGTCTCCATGTAATGAAAGAGCAAATGGCAACATCAGCGGCGGCAATCCTGTCAGAAACGGCCATAGTGATCCTACTGCCATGACTTGCAGTAACAGCCGCAATCTGATCCCGAGTCTGTAAAAATCATCAAGCAATCCAACCAGCGCCAGTGCCAGCACTGCCACAATGGCCCGAAACTCTTGTGAATTGAAAGCTGGATATTGTTGCCAAAACCACAAGGCAAGAAATGCTGCCACAATCCCGACTCCGCCACCCAGCGGAGTCGGGATTTCATGGGAGCTACGCAGATTAGGATGATCCAGCCAGGCTCTGGCGCGAGCTGCAAACAACCATAGCCCCGTGAGCGTAAAGGCCGCCAGAAAAGCTATCGTTAGCATTAAAACCAGGGACATCAACCAGCTCTCCAATATCCCGCTCATATATACAGGAAATCATTACGGATGCTCGTGATTCTAGTGTCCTGACTCGTCTTGTCCAAGAAAAAAGGCGTCTTTCGACGCCTTTTCACTTTGCAACTATTCCAGGGTTATTCTTTGCCGGTTAGTCGCGATAATCGCTTCACCAATGCCGTTTACTTCTTGCAATTGATCAATGCTCTTGAAGGGGCCATGGGTCTCCCTGAATTTGACAATTGCTTTGGCTTTGGCAACCCCTATTCCCACCAGCAGATCTGCGATGGTCTGGGCATCTGCCTTGTTGATATTCACCTGTTTGGCCACTGCATGTTCTTTGACATGCTCCTCGGCCAGCAACCGGACTGGGGTGATACCAATGCCCAATGCCAGACTGGCCACAAGCAGGAGTTTCAAAGCCTGTGTTGAAATTAGTGTTTTCATGCATCCTCCTTGAGAAATTAGCAGCGATATTGCTGCCAGCTCAACATAGCAGAGGCCTCAGATTTTGCTGTGGATTTCGTGCAGGATCTGTTTGAGTTTGAGAAGAGGATCGGTAGCCTGGGTTACCGGACGGCCGATGACCAGATAATTACTGCCCATTGCCAGCGCAGCTGCAGGGGTTTCAGTGCGTTTTTGATCGCCGGCACTGTCTCCAACCGGTCGAATGCCTGGGGTAATCAGCAAAAAATCCGGTTGAAGGCCCTGTCGCAGCAGTGCAGTTTCCCTGGCAGAACAGACCACGCCATCCAGACCACAATCCGCTGCCAGACGGGCAAGTCGCATAACTTGTTCTTCAGCGGTTCCTTGCACTCCCACTTCATGCAGGTCACTGGAGGCAAGGCTGGTCAGAACGGTCACTGCAATCAATTTGGTGGTGGGATTTTCTCCCAGACAATTTCTGGCCGCTTCCATCATCGCGCGACCACCGCTTGCGTGGACATTTACCATCCAGATACCCAGATCGGCTGCAGCCGCAACGGCACCGGCAACAGTATTGGGGATGTCATGGAATTTCAGATCAAGAAAGACTTCGAAGCCTGAATTGATTACACGCTTGACCAGATCCGGACCGAAACGGGTAAACATCTCCTTGCCAATTTTGACGCGACACAGAGCCGGGTCCAATTGATCAACCAAAAGGAAGGCTTCGCGGGTATTGGCAAAGTCAAGGGCGATGATAAGAGGCTTGGTTTCACGCATGCAAATTGAATGGGGACGCTAAGGAAAACAGGATGCAAGTATAACGCTCCTCACGATGGAGTGGACAAATCCTCGTGACTGTAGCTGATACGATCATCCAGTGGCTTCACCATGCCCCAGCGACTGCAACCAGGACACAGCCAATGCATGCTCCTGAGCTCAAACCCGCAATTCTCACAGCGGTAATGTGGTGAATTGAGCAGGTGCTGAGTAAGCAAGGAAGCGCCTAACTCCAATACCCTGGACTGCATTCTGGAATCCTGCTTGATCGATAGCGACAACGACTGGGCCAGCAACGATAACGAAGGCCTGACCTTGAGTTGTGGCAACAGGAAGTTCAAAGCCTCATCTTCGCCTTGCTGACGGGCAATGCTGGCAACATTATCAAGGATCTGCCTGGATTCACTGCCCAACTCCGCTTTATCCTCCATCAAGCCAGACAACTGTTTGTCTACTCCCGATTTCTGCAGATTGACCCGTAAATCTTCCGCAGCTTCATGCGCAAAAGCTGGATCAAACTGACCGACCTTGAGCAAGGCCCGCACTGCCTCTCTGGGTGCCCCGACCAATGATTCCAGTTTGCCTTCTATCAGGTAAATGCGGACGTTGTGTCGACAGACCTGTATCGCCTTGCGCAACTCTTCACGGGCAGCATCAAAATTACACGTCTTGAGTTCAGTTTCTGCCAGTTCACAATGAAAATGTGATGCCTGCAATTGGATTTCCGAGCGTATGTGAGACTGGCAAATTTGCAGCAACTCATTGGCTGCAGCCAGCGCCTTCAGCCATTCTTTCTCTTTTTGGAATACGGTGACTGCCAATCCCAGTGCAATTTCACGGCTGGCCGGTGGAGTTTTGACCAATTCTTCCAGCAGACGCTCAGCGCGATCAAGCAAACCCGCAGCAATATAACTGCGCACCAGTTGGATTTTTATTTCACATTGCTCACGGCCCGAGAAGGTGGAGCTATCCAGAAGTTGCTGGTAATGGGCAATGGAACGATCCACCTTGCCGCGACGCCGCAACAGAGTCCCCAGCGCCAGATGCGTTGCCAACGTGTCGGAATTGACTTCAAGGGCTTCAATGAAAATATCGATGGCATCATCCGGCTCATCATTAAGCAGATAGTTCAGGCCAACGAAATAATCCTGTTGTGGGCTGCGTTTGAGCCCTGGGAAATGATGAAATCGGCTTCGGTAACCAGCCAGCCATGCCAAGCCAATGGCTATGAGGACCAGCAGAAATGAAAACACTGATGCAGGCTGTTCCATTTATTTTATTGCGGATATTGCCGGTCGTGCTGGCATGCAACCACCCAGGCAGGAAACCTGCTGAAAGTTATACGATACTGGCATTGACCCGGTCGCGTAGCTCCTTGCCAGGTTTGAAATGTGGCACATATTTGCCGCTCAAAACCACAGGCTCGCCGGTTTTCGGATTACGACCTGTGCGTGGTTCACGGTAATGCAGCGAAAAGCTGCCAAAACCACGGATTTCGATACGACCGCCTTCTGACAAGACATCAGTCATGTAATTGATAATTGCTTTTACCGCCAGTTCAATGTCTTTGGCTGACAGCTGGGTATGTCTGGCTGCAATTTGTTCGATCAGTTCAGATTTGGTCATAACGATCCTTTGGTAATCGAGCTTACTTACTAAAGCCCATCCGGCACTTGCGTGCCGGATGGTGTTCTCTATATTGCTTACTCAGTTACTCACAAGACGACACCAGTAACCGGGTCGTCCATTCCAGCTATTATTCCTTGTTCATCTTGGCTTTGATAAGGTCGCCAACAGTAGCTGGCGCAGCATTGGCTGTACTCATCTTGCTGTTGTGTTCCTTGACCGAATCTTTTTCCTCTTCCATATCCTTGGCCTTGATGGACAGATTCAAAATGCGGTTCTTGCGATCCACATTGGTAATCATCAAATCAATTTGGTCGCCGACATTCAGAACGGTACGTGCATCTTCCACACGTTCACGACTGATTTCCGATGACTTCAGAATACCCTCAACACCTTCTGACAGTGTGACGATGGCTTCTTTGGCATCCACTGATTTGATGGTTCCTTTGACTACTGCGCCCTTCTCGTTCGAGCTCAGGAAATTAACGAACGGATCGCCAGACATTTGTTTGACGCCAAGCGAAATTCTTTCACGCTCCGGATCGACAGACAATATAACGGTTTCCAGCTTGTCGCCTTTGGTGAACTGGCGTACGGCCTGTTCGCCTGGCTCATCCCACGAAATGTCGGAAAGATGGACGAGGCCGTCGATGTCACCTTCAAGACCGATGAAGATGCCAAAGTCAGTGATGGACTTGATGTTGCCGGAAATGCGATCGCCTTTCTGGTATTTGGTGGCAAAAGCATCCCATGGATTCTGTTTGCACTGCTTGATACCCAGAGAAATACGACGACGTTCCTGGTCGATGTCCAGGATCATCACTTCCACTTCATCGCCCAGCTGGACGATTTTGGATGGATGGATGTTCTTGTTGGTCCAATCCATTTCGGACACGTGTACGAGACCTTCCACACCTTCTTCCAGCTCCGCAAAGCAGCCGTAGTCGGTCAGGTTGGTAATCACTGCCTTGACCTTGGTGTTTTCAGGGTAGCGACGCTTGATTTCGACCCATGGATCTTCGCCCAACTGTTTCAGACCCAAAGATACGCGGTTGCGTTCGCGATCGAATTTGAGAACCTTGACTTCAACTTCCGCGCCAACAGCTACGATCTCGCTTGGATGCTTGATACGTTTCCACGACATGTCAGTGATATGCAACAGACCGTCAATGCCGCCGAGATCAACGAAGGCGCCGTAATCTGTGAGGTTCTTGACCACGCCTTTGACAGACTGGCCTTCCTGCAAGCTGTTCAGCAGCGCATCGCGTTCGCCGGTGTTGACCGATTCCAGCACTGCGCGACGGGAAACCACCACGTTGTTGCGTTTCTGATCCAGCTTGATCAGTTTGAATTCAAGTTCCTTGCCTTCCAGGTGAGTGGTGTCACGGATCGGACGGATGTCGACCAGAGAGCCCGGCAGGAACGCACGGATAGTATTGACGTCAACGGTAAAGCCGCCTTTGACCTTGCCATTGATAACGCCCATTACCGGTGAGCCTTTCTCGAACGCTTCTTCCAGCACCAGCCAGGTTTCAGCACGTTTGGCTTTTTCACGCGACAGTTTGGTTTCGCCGTAGCCATCTTCAACGGCATCAAGGGATACTTTGACCTTGTCGCCTATCTGCAGGGTAAATTCACCTGCATCATTGAGGAATTCGGATTTTGCGATAACACCTTCAGACTTGAGGCCGGCATGCACCGTAACCCAGTCGTTATCAATTTCGATAATGGTGCCGGTCACAATGGAACCGGTTTGCATGTCGAGGTCATTCAAACTCTGCTCGAACATGTCAGCAAAGCTTTCCATTCCTGTATTCTCTGGAGCAGTAGATATAGCTGTTGTATTCATAGGATTTCCTGGGCTGTGCTGATCACGATGGATTCAGGCACAACACTTTCCGCATTCCAGCCAATACGGGGGGTCTGGTTAATGAAACCCGGCCAGGGCTGGCAGGACGGGTTGGTGCGCTGTTCATCAGCGGCAGTCTCTGGACGGGCTAGAGGACTACAACTGGTGTGACTTGAGCTCTTGCCTGACGATTGCCATTACTTGCTCAATTGCCAGAGGGCCTGTATCAATGATCAACGCGTCTTTTGCTGGCTTCAGTGGTGAAACTGCACGAGTTGAATCGCGCTCGTCACGTGCCTGAATGTCAGATAAAAGGCCGGGCAGGCTAACACTAACTTCCTTATCTTTCAACTGCTTATAGCGCCTTTGTGCCCTTGTTTCAGCACTGGCTGTGAGGAAAAACTTGCAAACCGCATCGGGGAACACAACTGTGCCCATATCCCTGCCATCGGCTACCAGCCCCGGCGCTTGGCGAAAGTCGTGCTGCCGCTGCAACAAGGCTGCACGCAATTGCGGTATCGCGGCGATTCTGGAAGCCAGCGCACCTGCTTGCTCCAGCCTCACCTCCCCGGAAATTTCCAGGCCATGGAGCGTGATTGAGCCGGGAAAAACACTGGAAAACTCCACATGCATGTTGCGCGCAAGTCCACATAGGGCTTGCGCATCATTGGCATCCACTCGGTTATGCATAGCAGCGATGCCGACGATCCGGTAGAGAGCTCCGCTGTCAAGAATGTGCCAATGCAGTTCATTGGCAAGCAGTTGGGCGATAGTGCCCTTGCCAGTCCCGCTCGGGCCATCAATTGTTATTACAGGAGGCAGGCCTTTATCATTCATTGTGCTGCGAGAGCCGGATGCCACAGCGGTTAACCAGCTCGGAAAAGCCGGGGAAAGAAGTTGCTACATTGTTGCAATCCAGCAGCTTGATTGCGCCACTTGCCCGCAGGGCTGCCATCGTGAATGACATCGCAATACGATGATCACCATGACTATTGATGGTGCCGGAGCCCAGCTTGCCAGCTGGGCCGACACCCTGAATTTCAATGCCATCGGGCTTGACCTGATGATTTACCCCGAGCACAGCCAACCCATCTGCCATGGTCTGGATACGATCGCTTTCCTTGACCCTGAGCTCTTCCGCACCGGATAGGATGGTCGTGCCCTCGGCACAGGCAGCCGCGACGAACAAGGCCGGAAACTCATCAATGGCCAGGGGCACCTGGTCTTCGGCAATTCTGATGCCGCGCAAGGGTGAGTAGCGGACTTGCAGATCAGCAACTGGTTCGCCGCCAGCCACGTACTCACGCAAATAGCGGATGTCTGCGCCCATAGCCCGCAAAATATTGATCACGCCAATACGGGTCGGATTGATTCCGACATGACGCAAAATGAGATCCGAGCCCGGACTGATGCTGGCACCCACCAGAAAAAATGCCGCCGAGGAAATATCAGACGGCACATCAATATGGCCGGCTTTCAGTGAGCCACCACCTTTAATACGAATTTCGCTGGCATTGACCTTCACCGGATAACCGAAGCCTTGCAGCATGCGTTCCGTGTGATCACGGCATGGTGCTGGTTCTAGCAAGCGGGTTTCCCCTTCAGCATACATTGCCGCCAATAACAGGCAGGATTTTACCTGTGCACTGGCCATTGGCATGGCATAGTCAATAGCGTGCAGCGACGCGGGATCAATGTGAATTGGACATAATCCACCTGCCTGCAAGGTAAGTTTGGCCCCCATGAGCTTGAGCGGTTCGGAAACACGCTTCATCGGACGCTTGGCAAGCGAACTGTCGCCGGTCAGCACCGATGCAAAATACTGCCCGGCCAGCAACCCTGACAACAGTCGCATAGAAGTGCCGGAATTGCCGAGATAAAGGGCTTTGTTTGGTGCTTTCAAGCCACGCATACCCACGCCATGGATCACTACCTTGCCGGCACTGGGGCGTTCGATCTGCACGCCCATGTCACGAAAGGCCTGTAAAGTGCAGAGGCTGTCTTCACCTTCCAGAAAACCATCCACAGTCGTGAGACCATCGGCCAGGGATCCCAGCATGATGGAGCGATGCGAGATGGATTTGTCGCCTGGCACTCGCACTTCCCCGCCAAGGCTGCCGCCCGCCTGCACCTCGTAGACAAGGTCATGATGTTCTTGCGGCTGCGAATTGTCAGTCATAGGGCTGCTCACTTGGTATGCTTTGAATTCTGGTTCTTGCTGAAAGACAAAAAAACGTCTCGCGATGCATTGGCACGCTTGAAAGTCAGGAACAACGCATCAGCATCACGCTTGAGCAGCAGCTCACGCAGTCGCTGCAGATCCAGCATGTATTCATCAAGGATACGGACGGTAGCATCGGCATTGGTGACAAAGATGTCTCTCCACATTTGCGGGTCACTTGAAGCAATGCGCGTGAAATCCCGGAATCCGCCGGCTGCATAACGAAATATTTCTTCGCGGGTCCCTTGTTGTGACAAGGTATCTACCAATGCAAATGCCAACAAATGGGGCAGATGACTGGTAGCAGCCAGAACCTCATCATGATGTTCGACACTCATTGTCAGCACTTCGGCACCCACTGCCATCCATAGTGCAGCGACGAGTTCCACCGCAGATGGAAGGGTATGGACCAGCGGGGTAAGTATTACCTTGCGGCCCTGGTACAGCTCGGGTTTGGAGGCGCTATACCCGCTCTGTTCGGATCCGGCGATAGGATGTCCAGGCACAAAATTGACAGGGACGGCACCAAAGACTTCAATTACTGCTTCCACTACAGCCCCTTTCACACTGGCGACATCGGTCACTACCGTATGCGCGGCCAACATGGGCACCAGGGCCTGCAGATTTTGTTTTATGCTCAATACCGGCATGCACAGCACAATCAGATCTGCATCCAGGCAAAGGTCTTTTGCATCTGTACTCCACCCCAGGATGGTGCCGTCTGCCAGTGCTTGTGCAAGTACTTCGGTATTACGCCCGACTGCAAATACTTTACAGCCCAGATCCAGATCTTTAAGTGCACGTGCCAGCGAGCCACCGATCAGGCCAAGCCCCATGATCACTATCTTCTTGCCGGACAGGGACACACTCATACTGCCATAGCCTGCGGATAGGAACCCAACCATTTGACCTCGAGCTTGAGGGTTTGCAATGCATGCAAGGTCGACTTTACATTTTCGTCCAGCACATGCCCTTCAAATTCAACATAAAAGGCAAAGGACCACGCGGTGCGTCGTGATGGCCGGGTTTCAAGTTTGGTAAGACTGACACCATAACGATGGAACGGCTCCAGCGCATGAAAAAGTGTTCCGGGCTCATTCGGTGCCGAGATCAACAGCGATGTTTTGTCCTTGCCAGTAGAGCTGGTAGTGCACGCGCGGCCCAGTAATAAGAACCGGGTGGTGTTGTCATGCGTGTCTTCAATGGACTCCGCCACGATTTGCAAGCCATACAAGCGGGCAGCGGCGTGCCCAGCAATCGCCGCCACACCATCATGTGTTTCTTGTCCGTGTGCTTGTGCGGCCAAACGTGCGGCTTCGGCATTACTGCTAACTGCACAGAGCTCAATACCTGGATAGTATTTATTCAGATAATCACGGCACTGCCCAAGAGACTGCGGGTGGGACACGATGCGCTTGATACCGCCATACGAAAATATTGCCGGTGTTGCCAGCAAACAATGCCGGATGCGAAGCAGATACTCTGCGCAAATCTGCAGTGAAGATGCCGCAAAGGCATCCAGCGTGACGGTGATGGATCCTTCGGTCGAATTCTCGACAGGCACCACACCCCAATCTGCCTTGCCGGTCTCCACCGCAGTGAAAACATCACGAATGTCGGTTACTGGCTCCCATGGCGCTTCCGCCCCAAACCAGCTTTGTGCCGCTTCATGAGTATAGGTGCCGGCTGGTCCCAGAAAAGCGACACCAATGCCCGGGTCAAGCTTGTTCGGGGTCGCCATGGTCATCATCGTTTGCTGTCGCAGAGTTGTCACCAGCATCAGCAGCACTGCCTGTAGCTTGGTCTGCTTCTGAAACATCATCTGCCGGAGGGAGAGCTTGAGAAGCTGCACGCGGTGCTGGATAGGTTTCATCCGGCTCATCCACCCTCACTACGCCTACCAGTGTTTCCTCTTCTTTCAGACGTATAAGTCTGACACCCTGGGTATTGCGCCCCTGGACAGAAATTTCATCAACCCGGGTTCGTACCAGCGTGCCCTTGTCACTGATCAGCATGATTTCATTGCCATCGAACACTTGTACAGCGCTGACAATTGCGCCATTGCGCTCACTGGCTTGGATGCCGATGACACCTTGGCCACCACGGCCGTGAACCGGGAACTCTTCAATGCTGGTGCGTTTGCCATAGCCATTGACACTGACTGCCAGAATCTGGCCGCCCACTTGTGGAATGATCATGTCCACCATGCGATGGCCTGCAGGTAGGCGGATGCCACGCACACCACGTGCAGTTCTGCCCATTGCCCGCACATCAGTTTCGTTGAATCTAAGGGCTTTGCCGCTGCTGCTGTAAAGCACAACATCACAACTGCCATCAGTAATGGCAGTCTTCACCAGGGTATCGCCTTCGTCCAGTTCAAGGGCGCGCAAACCTACCGTGCGCTGATTGGCGAATGCGGTGAGTTCGGTTTTCTTGACGGTGCCATTGGCGGTAGCCATGAAGATGAATTTGTTTTCAGCATATTCACGTACCGGCAACAAGCTGGTGATGCTCTCGCCTTCCCCCAGATCCAGAATATTCACAATCGGCTTGCCACGTGATGTACGGCTGGCCACAGGGATCATGTAAACCTTGATCCAGAATACTTTGCCGAGGTTGGTAAAACACAACAAGGTGTCATGCGAACTTGCCACCAGCAGGTGTTCGACAAAATCTTCGTCTTTTACGGTAGCCGCCGCCTTGCCCATGCCGCCACGTTTTTGAGCCTGGTAATCCGTCAGCGGCTGGGTCTTCGCATAACCGCCTTTGGATATGGTTACCACACGATCTTCTTCAGTGATCAAATCTTCCATCGTAAGATCAAGATGCGAAGCGGTTATTTCAGTGCGACGCTCATCACCGTAAGTGGCATTGATTTCTTCCAGTTCTGCATGTATCACGCTCATCAAGCGGGTTTCACTACCCAGAATGTCGAGATAATCGATGATCTGTCGCAGCAGTTCCTGATAATCAGCCAGCAGTTTTTCATGTTCAAGGCCGGTCAGTCGGTGCAATCGCAATTCAAGAATGGCTTGAGCCTGTTCCGGCGAAAGATGGTACACATCCCCATGCATGCCAAAGTGCTCTGGCAGATCGTTGGGACGACAGGCATCCACTGGTGAATCTCCGAGTAGTGCCAGCACGCCACTTGAATTCCACGCCTGTGCCAGCAGCTTTTCTTTGGCTTCAGACGAATTGGTGGAGGTCTTGATCAGCTCAATGATGGCATCGATGTTGGCCAGCGCCACCGCCAATCCTTCCAGAATATGGCCTTTTTCACGGGCTTTGCGCAGCAGAAACACGGTGCGGCGTGTCACCACTTCACGGCGGTGTTTGATAAAGGCTTCCAGCATCTGCTTGAGATTGAGCACCAGTGGCCGGCCATCCATCAGCGCCACCATGTTGATGCCAAACACTACCTGCATTTGCGTTTGGGCATAGAGATTGTTCAGCACAACTTCCAAAATTTCGCCTTTGCGCAATTCAATCACGATGCGCATGCCATCCTTGTCGGACTCATCCCGCAACTCAGTGATACCTTCCAGCAATTTTTCCTTTACCAGATCCGCAATACGTTCGATCAGGCGGGCCTTGTTAACCTGGTAAGGTAGTTCATTGACGATGATGGTTTCCTTGCCGGTCTTTTCATCAGTCTCAATCGTGGTGCGAGCGCGAATTTGCAACTTGCCGCGGCCGGTACGATAAGCCTGCACAATACCGGCGCGGCCATTGATGATGCCGGCAGTCGGGAAATCGGGACCGCTGACATGCTCCATCAGTTCATCAATGGTCAGCTCGGGATTCACCATCAAGGCCATGCAGGCGCTGATGATTTCCCGCATGTTGTGCGGCGGAATATTGGTGGCCATGCCTACCGCAATCCCGGAGGAACCATTGATCAGCAGGTTGGGGACGCGAGTGGGAAATACATCCGGAATCTGCTCGGTGCCGTCATAGTTGGGCGAAAAATCAACAGTCTCCTTGTCAAGATCGGCCAGCAATTCATGCGCGAGTTTTTCCATGCGAATTTCGGTGTATCGCATGGCCGCAGCAGAGTCACCATCAACGGAGCCAAAGTTGCCCTGGCCGTCGACCAGCGGATAGCGTAACGAAAAATCCTGCGCCATGCGTACGATGGTTTCATAAACTGCAGAATCGCCGTGCGGATGGTACTTACCGATCACGTCACCGACCACGCGTGCCGATTTTTTGTAAGGCTTGTTCCAATCGTTTGACAATTCGCGCATAGCAAACAGCACGCGCCGGTGTACCGGCTTGAGCCCGTCACGCACATCGGGCAACGCACGACCCACGATTACGCTCATTGCGTAGTCCAGATAGGACTGCCGCATTTCGCTTTCGATTGTTATGTTCTGAATGCTGCCGCCGGGAAGGGAACCGCTAGCGCCTTGATCCTGATTTTCTGCCATGCTTTCTGCCGACTGACTGCGTGTGTTTGACTACTGGTTTGAAGACCGTTTTTATTGATTTTTGCTTCCAGCTATTAGCGCCTTTGCTCAACAAGCCTGCACCGTTTCCAAGCGCAAAACGACCTACTCGTTTTGCGCAAAAACCAGCCCGCAAGACCTGCGCCACATCCGCCAAAATACTGGCCCGATTCTAGCACAGTGACACATATTTTCAGCAATAAAAAACACCAGAAAAACAGTAAATATCCAATAAGATTATCCACGGGTTTTCCAGGCGGATTTTCCCGGCGGGCGGTACAGCTTTGACAGGCTAATCGCTATACTGACCAGCTTCTGCAACTGCTCACACTGGCCCCTGGAATGACTGAACTGCCTCTTTTGATGCTGCATGCCGATACCCTGCTGCATGCCCGCTGGGTAATCACCATGCAACCACAGCAAAGCGTGTTGGAACACCAGATCATCGCAATCACCAATGGCCAGATCGTCGATATGGGCCCCAGCAAAGACTTGCTCGGACGTTACATGGCCGGTCATGAGTACTTTCTCGATGATCACGTTGTGATGCCCGGATTTGTAAATGCCCACGGCCATAGCCCGATGACCTTGCTAAGGGGCTATGCCGATGATTTACCGTTGCGGTCCTGGCTAGAGCAAAAAATCTGGCCAGCCGAAGCCCAATGGCTCAGCGAAAATTATGTAGCGGCCGGGTCCCGACTAGCGATTGCAGAAATGTTGCTCAGTGGCACCACAACGTTCAGTGACATGTATTTCTTCCCGGATACCATTGCCGCCGCTGTAGATGCTTCCGGCATGCGGGTCCAGCTTGCCAGCCCGGTTTTCGATTTTCCGACTGTCTGGGCCGGCTCTGCCGATGAATATATCAGCAAGACCACTCGCCTGTTCGACCAGTATCGCCATCATGAGCGCATCACGATCGCCTTCGGACCCCATGCTCCCTATACAGTTTCCGATGAACCCTTGCGCAAGATCGCGGTGCTGTCGGAAGAACTCGACATTGGCATTCACATGCACATTCATGAAAATGCCGGAGAGATCAGCGAAGCCCAGAACAAACATGGTATGCGCCCACTCAAACGACTCAAGCAGCTGGAGCTGCTCAGTCCCAGACTGCAATGCGTACACATGACGCAATTGTTGGATGATGAAATCAGGTTACTAAGCGAGATGGGAGCACATGTCATTCATTGCCCTGCTTCCAATCTGAAACTGGCCAACGGCGACTGCAGGGTAACTGATTTACAAGCAGCAGGAGTCAATGTTGCACTCGGCACCGATGGCAGTGCCAGCAACAACTCCCTGGACATGCTGTCGGAACTACGACTGGCTGCATTGTTATGCAAGGGCAACAACAATGATGCCGCCTCGCTTCCAGCCAAAAATGCGTTGGCAATGGCCACACTCAACGGTGCCCGGGCGCTGGGTCTGGACTCCAAAATTGGCAGTCTGGAAATTGGCAAACTGGCCGACATTATTGCCATCAATCTCAACCACCCGCGAACCCAGCCGGTTTACGACCCCTGTTCTACCCTCGCCTACAGCGCCGCTTCTGCACAAGTAAGCCACGTGTGGGTGAATGGCCAGGCGCTGGTAGTCGATCACAAACTGTCACAAATGGATCTGGTCCAGGTGATGGAAGAAGCCCGACGTTGGGGCGCAGGCATTGCAGCAGGAATCTAGGATTATGACTACTTCCAACATCGACACTGCCGAAATTGCCAAGTTTGAAAAACTGGCGAGTCGATGGTGGGATCGCAACAGTGAATTCAAACCCTTGCACGATATCAATCCGCTACGGGTTGGTTTCATTGACAGCAAGGTGGATTTGGCCGGCAAGCAGGTGCTTGATATCGGTTGTGGCGGCGGCATTCTCAGCGAAGCCATGGCACGTCGTGGTGCCCGGGTAACCGGCATAGACATGGGGATGGCCCCACTGGCAGTTGCCAAATTACATCTGCTGGAAAGCGGTCTGCAGATTAATTATGAGCAGATAAGTGCCGAAGATTTTGCCGCCCGCCATGCCGGCAGTTTCGATGTAGTGACCTGCATGGAGATGCTCGAACATGTACCTGATGCCTCATTGGTAATTGCTGCTTGCAAGCAATTGCTGAAACCACAAGGACATTTGTTCGTTTCCACCATCAATCGCAATGCCAAAGCCTGGCTTATGGCGGTGGTTGGTGCCGAATACATCTTGCGCATGCTGCCGCGCGGCACCCACGATTACCGCAAATTCATCAAGCCATCCGAATTGATGCAGTGGGCCCGGCAGCATGGGTTTGAACTCGGCGAACTGGCCGGCATGACTTACAACCCGATCACTCATGCCTACAAGCTAGGCAAGGATGTGGATGTGAATTATTTGATACACCTGCGCACTTCTGCTGCCACCTGACTATAAGGAATCACCGTGCTACAAGCTGTTATTTTCGATCTCGATGGCACTCTGCTGGATACTGAAGCGGATTTCACGCTGATTCTCAACCTGCAATTGGCTGCGCACGGCAAACAACCAGTCTCCGGCGCCAGTGTACGCAAATCGGTTTCTGCCGGAGCCGGAGCCATCGTTCAGCATGGCTTCGGCATTGCGCTGTCAGATCCCGCCTATCCAGGGTTATTGCAGGAATTCCTGTCGCTTTACAGTGAGCAGATTGCAATCACGCAAGCCACCTTATTCGATGACATAGATCTGTTAATTGCCACCTTGGTCGAAAATGGCCTTAGCTGGGGCATCATGACCAACAAGCATCGCCGCTTCAGTGAACCGCTGCTGGCCAAATTTGAAAATTTCGCCACTTCCGGCACGCTGGTATGTCCCGACGATGTCGGCGTTGGCAAACCTGATCCGGCCGGTATTGTACGTGCATGCCAACAGCTGGGTGTGGAACCGGGATCTGCAATTTATGTCGGCGACCATCCGCGCGATATCGAAGCCGCCCAACGTGCCGGCATGCCCGGCGTTGCCGTGAGCTGGGGCTATCTACCGGAACAACCGCCGCTGGCCGAATGGGGAGCCGAACTGATCGTGGATAATCCGCAAGAATTGATCAGCTGGTGCATGCAGAATCTTGTAACACGCTGAGTAATATCCACCCTGTTCACATTGAGGATGCCCAATGTTTGAGTACCGGCCCACCCCCGATTTTCTCGCCAACAAAATCATTCTGGTCACCGGCGCCAGCTCAGGACTTGGCCGGGCTGCAGCCCTGGCATATGCACAACACGGCGCCACACTTATCCTGCTGGGCCGCAACGAAGCCAAACTCAATGCTGTCTACGACGAAATTGAAGCCCATGGCGGCAAGCAACCAGCAGTAATGGTTCTGGATCTGCTGAAAGCTGATGACAATAGTTACCAGGAAGTGGCTACTACGATTGCCAACGAATTTGGTCTGCTTGACGGGCTGCTGCATAGCGCCGGCACCATGTCGCAAGTACTGCCACTTGAACACGTGACACTGGAAAGCTGGGAACAGCAGTTGAAGGTAAACCTGACAGCAAGCTATGCGCTGACTCGTCACTGTCTGCCGCTGCTGCGTCGCGCTGACAGCGCGTCGGTAGTGTTCACCTCGTCAACAGCCGGGCGTGAAATACGGGCCTACTGGGGACCTTATGCCATTGCCAAGCATGGCGTGGAAAACCTCATGCAGCTGTTCCATGACGAGTTGCATAGCACCAGCAACATCCGCGTCAACTCTCTCAACCCAGGGCCGTGTGCAACAGCACTGCGGCGCGTCGCGTTTCCGTCAGAAGATCCGGCGCTGCGCCCCAGACCTGAAATGTTGATGGCTCCTTATCTTTACCTGATGGGCGATGACAGCCGCACAGAAAACGGCCGTCAATTCTCTTCACAGCAAGCCTAGCTTTTACTCCTGCCCTTGCCCCAGCTATTGGCATCGCCCTTGGTGGTGCCTGCACTGCTGCGACGCTTGTCTCTCGGAGGTGGTACTGCCTTGTCACCGCTTTTTTTGGCAACAAAGCGGCCGCTGTATTCAGCAGTATGCGGGGGCGGCTGCCAGCGTAAACCAGCCTGGGCGTACAAAGCCCTGGTTTCGGTGGCGGGTAATTCAACAAACTTGCCCATCTTCACAAAACTGGGCAACACCAGATTGCCATAACGCACACGTTTGAGACGACTGACCTTCAGACCTTGTGATTCCCACAACCGACGCACTTCACGATTACGACCTTCCTGCAGCATCACGTAATACCACTGGTTGGCACCTTCGCCACCGCCGTGGCGGATGCCATCGAATTTGGCCATGCCATCTTCCAGTTCAACCCCGTTTTTAAGGCGATACAGAATTTCTTCGGTGACCTCACCCATCACGCGCACCATATACTCGCGCTGTACCTGCATCGATGGATGCATCAGTTTGTTGGCCAGCTCGCCATCGGTGGTAAACAGCAGCAAGCCGGTAGTGTTGATATCGAGACGGCCTACGGCTACCCAGCGTGCATGTGCCAGGCGCGGCAGATGATCAAAAACCGTGGGGCGACCCTCGGGATCATTGCGGGTACAGATTTCACCGAGCGGTTTGTTGTACATCAGTACCGGATGGGTTTGCGGACCCTGCTCCCGATGCGCCAGTTTCTTGCCATCAACGATGATCTTGTCCTTGTCGGTGACACGATCACCCAGCGTGGCAACAGTCCCGTTTACCTTGACGCGGCCAGCGGCAATCCATTCTTCCAGCTCGCGGCGTGAACCGTAGCCGGCACGCGCCAATACTTTCTGCAATTTTTCATCCATCTTGATTTCTCACGAAATTAATTAATTAGGACGCCGGTCCAGACCATGCAAAATTGGTCAAGACCCGGACCAGCGCATGAAGGTCACTCGGAAACTGTTGAGTCGTCTGGATCTGGTTCGGGTTTGATACCCAGCTGGCTGTCAACCATGCTGAGAATTTCACTCATGGGGCGGGTGCCAATGGCTGCAGCTGCGGCCTCTTCTTCATCTACTGCAGCATCTTCGGCAGTGGAATCGGGCTCGAGGAATTCAATGATGCGCCCAAGCGGCTTGGTGTCATCCAGTGACAGTTCACGGTTGATGGATTCCAGATCGCGTATTTCCGCCAAAGCCGGCAATTCTTCCAGACTGGCCAGATTGAAATAATCGAGAAACTGCTTGGTGGTGGCATACATTGCGGGACGGCCTGGCACGTCGCGATAGCCAACCACGCGCACCCATTCGTGCTCGAGCAGGGTCTGCACAATCTGGGTACTGACAGCCACGCCACGAATCTTTTCAATATCGCCACGCGTAATGGGCTGGCGGTAGGCAATAATCGACAAGGTTTCCAGCACGGCGCGTGAATAGCGCTGGGGTTTTTCTTCCCATAACCGGCTCACCCATTCACTGAACTCCTGGCGTACCTGAAACCGGTAGCCGGACGACACTTTTTTCAATTCGAAGCCGCGGTCGGCACAAGCCTCACCCAAAGCCTGTAATGCCTCTTCCAGCTGGCTCCGTTCCGGCTTGTCGCCTTCCGCAAACAGCTCTTCCATTTTTTCCAAGGGCAATGGCTTGCCCGCGGCAAGCAGTGCACCTTCAATTATTCGCTGCAATTTGGGAGTTTCAATCATGCTGCACGTGCCTTGATATGAATGGGGCCAAAAGGTTCATTCTGTACGAGTTCCACCAATGATTCCTTGATCAGTTCCATGATGGCGAGAAAGGTTACCACCACTCCCAGTCTGCCTTCATCTTTCATCAGCAATGACAGCATGGGGGTGAAATGCTCGGCAGAGACCCGCAACAGTATCTGCGACATACGTTCACGCGTTGACAGACTTTGCCGCTGGATATGATGACTTTCATTGAGATCAGCCCGTCGCAACACTTCGGCAAAAGCCAGCAGCACATCCTGCAGATCCACTTCCGGCCTGGGCAGGGTGCGCTCGAGCTCAGGACTCTGCGCCGACGCCTGATACAGATCACGATACAGGCGAGGCAAGGCATCCACTCGTTCTGCCACTTCGCGATAGCGTTCATATTCCTGCAACCGACGAATCAATTGGGCGCGCGGATCTTCTTCGTCTTCTTCCTCATCTTGCGATCTTGGCAACAGCATGCGGGATTTGATTTCAGCCAGCATCGCTGCCATTACCAGATACTCGGCCGCGAGTTCGAATTGTGAAGCTTCCATCAAATCGACATAGGAAATGTATTGCGCGGTGATTTCAGCAACATTGATCTCGAGGATATCGACATTCTGGCGTTTGATCAGATACAGCAACAGATCAAGTGGCCCTTCAAAGGCTTCCAGAAATACTTCCAGGGCATCCGGCGGAATGTATAAATCCCTGGGCAAATCCGTCATAGCCTTGCCGGCCACAAAAGCAAACGGCAACTCACCCTGTTGTACGCCCGGTTCCTGACGCGCGCGCGCCAACAGGCTCAAAGGAGCATCTGCTTCAAGGGCTTCAGTGGTTGTCGCTGGTTCGGTCATCTGTTGTTCCTGTGGGCTCATGTGCAGCTAGCGGTAATTGAGACCCATTGCCTGCCGTACATCCTGCAAGGTATCGCGTGCAGTATCACGAGCTTTTTCCGAACCCTCCAGAATGATTGATTTCACCAGGTCTGGGCTGGACTCGTACTGCGCGGCCCTCTCACGAATAGGAGCCAGCTCTGCGACTATGCTGTCAATCACCGGTTTCTTGCAGTCCAGACAACCAATACCTGCGCTCCTGCACCCTTTCTGTACGAAGTCGCGGGTTTCCTGAGTCGAAAAAATCTCATGCAGCTGCCAGACCGGGCATTTTTCAGGATTGCCCGGATCGGTCTTGCGTACGCGGGCAGGATCGGTTGGCATGGTACGGATCTTTTTGCTGACATCATCACTGGTATCACGCAAAGTGATCACGTTGTCGTAGGATTTTGACATCTTGCGACCATCAAGCCCCGGCATTTTGGCTGCCTCGGTCAATTTTGCTGCAGGTTCAGGCAGAATGATTTTGCCACCGCCTTCCAGATAACCGAACAAGCGTTCCCGGTCGCCCAGTGTGATGTTCTGCTGCTCCCTCAATAGCGCCTGGGCTCTGAGCAGGGCTTCATGATCCCCTTGCTCCTGGTATTTTCGACGCAAATCGTCATAAATTTTGCCCATCTTTTTTCCCATCTTGGCCACTGCAGCTCGCGCAGTCTCCTCAAAATCGGCTTCCTTGCCATAAAGATGGTTGAAGCGGCGGGCAATTTCACGAGTGAGTTCCACATGTGCAACTTGATCTGCACCCACCGGCACATGACCAGCCCGGTAGATCAGGATGTCGGCACTTTGCAACAAGGGGTAGCCGAGAAAACCATAGGTATTCAAGTCCTTGCCATGCAGGTTTTCCTGGACATCCTTGTAGCTGGGAACGCGCTCCAGCCAACCCAGAGGCGTCATCATCGACAGCAGCAAATGCAATTCAGCATGCTCAGGCACCTTTGACTGCACAAACAAGGTGGCTGCGCTCGGCGAAACTCCGGCTGCCAGCCAGTCGACCACCATGTCCCAGATACTGGCTTCAATGCCGTGGGGATTTTCATAGTGGGTGGTTAGCGCATGCCAGTCGGCGACGAAGAAGTAGCATTCATACTCGTGCTGGAGTTTGACCCAGTTGTGGATTACCCCGTACAGATGCCCCAGATGCAAACGTCCGGTGGGGCGCATGCCGGATAACACGCGCCGCTGTGAATCAATCGAACTCAAGCTCATCTCCCAGGCTTACTGCATCAAGCGGATTCTTGTTTTTTTAAAAGGAGCGGACAGGCATTGCAGAGATCCAGCCTGCCGCTAAATTAAGGTTGATTATAACGATTTTAGCCAAGGCTTTGGCATTGATAAGTACTGGTATTTCAAAGAAAAGGCGCAGGATCGCCCTTTCCTTCTCTGAGTATCTGCGGCCTGCCTTCCTCCAAATTGACTACAGTTGTGGTTGCCATTCCACAAAAACCAGAATCTATAAATATATCAATAGAATGCATCAATCTTCTCGAAATTTCTTCAACATCAAAAAGCGGCTCGGTTTCACCCGGCATCAACAAACTGCTGCTCAGTAGCGGACCGTCCAGCTCCCTGAGTAATGCTATCACTACCGGGTGATCCGGCACCCTGATGCCAATGGTTTTGCGTTTGGGATGCTGCAAGAGCCTTGGCACCTCGGAAGTCGCCTTGAGGATGAAGGTGTAGGGGGCGGGCGTGTGGGCCTTGAGCAGTCGATAGCAACTGTTGTCGACCTTGGCATAAGTGGCGATTTCCGACAGATCACGGCACACCAGGGTAAAATTATGCTTGTTGTCGATCTGCCTGATGCGGGAGATCCTTTCCATACCGGCCTTGTTGCCGACTGCACAGCCCAAAGCATAAGCTGAGTCAGTCGGATAGACCACTACTCCCCCCGCCTTGATGCAATCCACTGCCAGCTTGATCAGGCGGTGTTGCGGGTTGACCGGATGAATAACTAGCACCTGAGCCATGACATTTCCTGCTGGCAAAATGAAAACGCTACCATATTCTGATCATCACAGCTTGCAGACCTTTTCAACGAAATTGGCTACCATCGTACACCCTCTTCACTTGTATCTATTTGATGAAAGCATTCCTTGAATACATTCCACTACTGTTCTTCCTGCTTACCTACAAGCTGGCAGAGCGCGTAATCAATGTTGCCGGTTTTACATTTACCTTTGGTGGCATCTACAGCGCCACCGCAGTGCTGATGCTGGGAACCGTACTGGTTTACGGCGCACTGCTTATCAAGGAAAAACGCCTTAGCAAAATGCAATGGCTGGTCGTGGGAGCAGTACTGCTGTTTGGCAGTCTGACCTTGTTTTTGCGTTCCGAAGCCATCCTCAAGTGGAAAGCTCCAGCCGTGAACTGGATCATGGCGATAGCCTTTCTGGGCAGTGAGTATTTCAGTACCGACAACATGGCCAAAACCATGTTTGGCCAACTGGTAACTATGCCCAATGCCCGCTGGAAAAAACTGAATCAGGCTTGGGCCTTGGTGTTTTTCATTGTAGGCAGTGCCAATTTGTTTGTGGCTTTCACCTTCCCGGCCTACTGGGTTGATTTCAAGGTTTTTGGCAGCCTGGGCCTGTTGCTGCTGGCCAGCATCGCGCAAATCGCCTACATCTATCCCTACATGAATTCCGATCCTGGTAACGACCAGGAAAAACCGGAGATCAATTCCCCGAAGTAACCGGCAGTGGTGAAGGTCGCAGCTGGGGGAATCGTTCATCCAGCACCTTGTTCCATTGCTCCAGTTGCTGACGATGCGCTTCCAGCAAAGGGCCCACGCTGCCTTCAATGGTGATGCTGGTGATCACATCGCCAATCTTGATCTGTTTGATGACCTGCTTGCCCGCACGAATCAACCCAAACACAGTATGGGCCCCGTTCAGGTGCGGTGCTGCCTGGTGGGTAATGAAGAATTGGCTGCCATTGGTACCTGGACCAGCATTCGCCATCGCCAGAATTCCCTCCTGGTTCATCCGTAAGGCAATTTCATCCTTGAACTCATAGCCTGGGCCGCCGGAACCATTACCAGCCGGATCGCCGCCTTGCGCCATGAAATTGGCTTCCACACGATGAAAATTAAGTCCGTCATAAAAGCCCCGGCTGGCCAGATTAACGAAATTACTCACGGTCAGTGGCGCAACATCAGTCCGCAACACGAATTCCATGCTGCCTCGCACGGTATTGATAACCGCGACCAGTTCATCCTGATTTTGGGCATGGGCCATACTGCCCCAGGTCAGCAGCCACCACGAAATCATCAAGCCCAATTTAATTTTCAAGATATTACCTCTTGCTCAAGACCCAAATACCTGACAATCGCAGCGACCAGGGGCTTCATGAAAAAAAGTCGTTCCGGCATGATGGATACTGGGTACCCTGCCTGCTCCAGCTCGGCTTTGACCACGGGCCCAACCGCAGCAAGTACCGTGCTTCGCAGCCCGGCGGCAAGTTCGGATTGCAACCCCTGCGTGTTTGCCACCGCCAGCAAGCGCTTGATCTGCGATTGTGAGGTGAAAGCCAAAACATCAATTTGCCCTGCCGCCAAAACTTTTATGAAAGCGACAACCTTGGCTTCGTCCGCCTGACTGGCGTACACATAGGGCGCCACAGCATCAAGAATCGCTCCCCTCCCCAGCAACCCATTAACCAACCCTGGGTTGGGCTCCTCACCATAGAGTTGCAAGGCAACTTTTTTACCCACCAAATCCAGCGTTTGTGTCTCAGCCAATACACCAACACTGGTGGCCACAGAGGTTCGGAAACTGGGCTTTAAACCCAGTTCCTGTAATGCCTTTTCGGGCTTGGGTCCCCTGCACAGGGTTTGCACCTGACTTAGCTTTTCTACAAATGGCTGCCTGAGTCCTGCCCTGTCAGCTACTGCAAGCAATCGCCGCAAGCCTTCACCAGTAAGCAGCACCAGCAAGAAAGGAGGATGAACAATAAAACGCTTTATCCACGCTATAACTGGCTGGGGATCCGGTGCATCCAGGATCGCCACCAACGGCACTTCTACCACCTGCATCCCCCGGTTGCGCAATAACAGACTCAGGGTTTCACGCTCCCTTGATTCGGGGACGGCTACCACTGGCGGTGCTGCTTGATCGGTCAGGCTCATCTAAAAGTCAGCAAGTCGATGGAAAAGTGAGCGGGGAGATGGCGCGCGGTAACAAATTTGATGAAATTTGATCCCCATAACGCCAATTTACACAATTTTTACAGCAAGGTAACAATATATGTTACCTTTAATCGCAAATTTGTGTTACTTTATGCCTCGCATTCTTACCAAGAGTGCAAATTCGTCACTCATCTATCTTAAGGAGACTACAGATGAACAACACCAAAACCACCAAGCTCGAACTGATCGAAGAAGTAGCAATCGGAGTACTGACAGGCATGATATTCCTTTCAGTACCAGTGTTGACCCTCTTCTCTTAATGGTCGTTGCCGGTAACCCTCCTGCGCCATACCCCCCCTCATTGGTCAAAGTGGGTTACCGGTTACCTTAACTGGTAATCAATTGCTTTTTTCCAGAAGCCGCCCGGCAAAATTACAGGGGCGGTGTCTGCTATCCAACTGACTGGCCAGTATTTTATGCCACGCTGTTTTGCAAGCCGAGGTTGAACCAGGCATGCAAAACACAGCCGTACTGTTGCTCAAGCCGGCAAAAGCTCTCGACTGAATAGTCGAAGTACCTATCTCTTCGTAAGACACCTGCCGAAACAGCTCTCCAAACCCGTCAATATGGGTATCCAGTAGCGGTGTCACTGCTAACACGGTGTTATCACGCTTGGTAAAGCCGGTGCCGCCTGTCAGCAACACGACATGAACCGTATCTTCGGCTATCAACCCTGCTACCAAGGCCCGCAATTTATATACATCATCCTTGCAGATGTGTTTACCGGCCAGATGATGACCTGCGCTGACCACCGCTTCTTGTAAAAAATGGCCGGAAGTATCGGTCGCCTCAGTGCGGGTATCAGATACGGTAACAACCACTATGTTTAGTGGGAGAAATTCGGATTGGGGTTTGTCTGCCATGGTCCACCTGCAGTTCACTGAAATTGAAAATGCCTGTGACCGGCTAGCCGCCGGTCATATTCATGAAACGCACCACTTGTGGTGCATCCTTTTCATAAAAATAATGCCGCAATGGCTTGATATCCATGGCATTTCGTATAGTTTGCTGGAGCAGCAGACCATCATCGGGATGGTCACGCAGGATTGTCCGCAGATCCACCGAGTGCTCGTTGCCGAGGCACAGCAACAAACGCCCCTCAACCGTCACCCTGACCCGGTTGCAGCTTTCACAAAAGTTATGCGAAACCGGCGAAATGAAACCCAGCCTGGTCTCGCTGCCGGCAACACTGAAATAACGGGACGGCCCGGCCGTTTGCATAGACAGCTCAGTCAATGGGTGGACTGCTTCAATGACGCGACGCACATCGTCATTACTGCAACTGGTTTCCAACCGGTCATGGTCTGACACGTCTCCCAGCGGCATTTCTTCGATAAAGGCTATGTTGATTTTCATCTGCATCGCATAGTGCAGCAAATCCAGGATCTCATGGTCGTTGCGGCCCTTGAGAATAACCGCATTCAATCGCAACCCTTTGAAATTCTGCGCCTTGGCCGCTTCAATTCCTCGCAGCACCTGGCCTAGATCACCGGTGCGAGTCATCTCTTTGAAGGTGGCGGCATTGAGGGAATCAAGACTGATATTGATACGGGTGACCCCGGCCGCCTTGAGCGCCCCCGCCATCTCTTCAAGATGGGAAGCATTGGTAGTAATCAGCAACTCATCCAGGTTTGGCAACAAACCAATATTTTGCACCAACGACAGGATGTTACTGCGCACCAAGGGCTCACCTCCGGTAAGTCTTATCTTGCGAACACCCAGCTGACTGAAGGCCTGCGCCACTTTGAATATTTCTTCCAGTGACAAAACCTGATTGCGAGGCAGAAAGGTCATCTTCTCCGACATGCAGTACACACACCGGAAGTCACAGCGGTCGGTAACCGACAAACGCACGTAGTCAATATGACGGCCGTATTTGTCAATCAGGTTGGTGGATGGCAGGACTGTTGAGTTCATTAAAGTCCGGATCAGGGCCGAAGCCCAAAGATATTAGGTCAGGAATTTGAGATGCAAATAATAGCCGATTTACCCTGGCCTTTATATGCAGCAAGCGTCACATCATGAGGATGAATTATTGATCCCCACCCTGCCTGCGCCGTAGCTCAAGATGCCATTTCACCGCATAACGAAGCGCGGTTCCCAGCAAAATCAGCAACACTGCAGCAAGCAGCCCCAGTTGAATGGCTTGACGTGTCACCTCGTCCCGCCTCTGCTCAAAGGTGGCTTTTGCGTCCTGATTGAGCTCAATCGCCCGAGTTTGCGCCTGTTGCAGCTGCATCTGCAGGGCAAGAATTTGTTGTTCAAGTGCCTGCAGCCGTTGGTGTCGAACCTCAAGCAAACCTTGGATGGCAGTAGCCGACTCATTGATTTTCTGCAGAAACGGGTTGGCATCTGTGCTGGAAGCACTGGCCGCGGGTAAATCCTGCGTTATTTGCCGGGGAACCACTGCTAGCGCCGGAGCATTGGGCGGCTCAGCCGGGGTGCTTGCAACAGAAGCCGGTGGCTGTTGGTACCTGGTTGCCGGGATTGCGCCAGTGGCTGCCGGCAACAAGGGGCTCGAAGCCGGGATAGTCTTGGCTTGCTGCTCGGTCCCTGGCGGTGGTTTTGCTGTCGGAGCCAAGGCTGCTGTCTGCGTGGGGGCATCGGATTCATTCAATGACTTGAACTGGGGAGCATCTCCGCCAGCAGCGACATCCGGACTCCTAACTCCCGCTCGCCACAGTTGTTCAAAAACCTTCTGCGCAGATCCGGGATTGATGGTGGCTATGTCGCGGGCTGAGGGGATGTGCAGCTGCGCGTCCGCTTTCAACATCGAAATATTGCCGTTAATGAATGCCTCGCGATTCAAATCGTGCAGACTGATCAGAAACTGGTAAAGATTTTCGCCGATGCCGGCCGGATGGAATTGGCGTGCGATATTCCATAATGAATCGCCGATGCGCACCCGGTACTGACGTCGGCCGTCGGTTGCCGGCGTAGTAACTGTTGCACTCACTTTTTCCACTTCGATCGCTGTCTGGGTGCGCACATCCGGCTGCGCAGTCTTGGCCGGCTGTGGTTTGGGCTGCACTTGCGGAGCTGGGTCAGCAGCTGCAATGGCCGCTGGCGGCTGATCGGCTTGGCTTGCGGGCGGCGTGGTTACGGCCGCTTTGGAACGTTGACCGGCTTCACCCGCACCTTTGAAATTTGGCAAGGGCGGATCAAAAAGCAGAACATATTCGCGCATGGACGAGCCGGCCGGCCACTTCATCACCAGCAGCAAATCCATATAAGGTTCGGCTACAGGTTTGCGACTGCTGACCAGAATTTTCACCTCTCCAGCCAGGGTTGGGCCTACTACATTGAAATTAAGGGAATCCAGCAAGGGCAGGTAGGTGAGCTTGAAGGATTCATATTGCTCGCGGGTGGCATTCACCACCTTGACTTTGCTCATCTCAAGTTGTTGCCAATCATTCAGCGCAATCTCGAGCTCAACCGGGTCGCCCAGCCGCGACAAAATGACTTCATCGCCAAGGCCCTGTGCAAACAACGGACTTGATACCGCCATCAACAGTAAACAAGCAATCACTTGCTGGATGACCAGGTGCAACAGGGCTGCCATCCCCGGACGCAGACCTGGCCTGCCCCGGGCTGCGCGCACACGAGAATTATCGGGCAAGTCTCCCATCTGGCATGTGTCTTCAGCTACAGGCATTAATGACTCCCGCCCCCATGTGCAATGATTATTATACATGGCCAGTCACAGTGACACAGGCGATTGCAGTCAAACATGCCTGCACGCCCGAAAATTTGATACGCTTCGCGACGATTTTCACCTTGGAGCCAGTACTACATGATCATCGATTGCCACGGCCATTACACCACCGCCCCAGACGCCCTTGGCGTCTATCGGAATAAACAGAAAGCAGAACTCAAAAAAGACCCCAAACAGCTGGGTGAGAAAGGCATCATCAACATCTCCGATGACCAGATTCGCGAAACCCTGGAGAAAGGCCAGCTGAAGTTGCAACGAGAGCGCGGCACCGATGCCACCATTTTTTCCCCGCGTGCCAGCTGGATGGAACACCATATCGGCAATGCTCACACCAGCAAATACTGGACCGAACATACCAATGAACTGATCTATCGAGTGACCCAGCTGTATCCGAAAAATTTCATTGGCGGCTGTGCCCTGCCACAATCACCGGGTACCGATCTGCAGACTTCAGTCGCTGAGCTGGAACGTTGCGTGCTGGAATTCGGGTTCGTGGTGTGCAACCTCAACCTGGATCCTTCTGGCGGTCATTGGACCTCGCCCCCGCTCGGCGACAAGTACTGGTATCCGATCTATGAAAAAATGGTCGAACTGGATGTGCCGGCCATGATCCACGTCAGCGGTTGCTGCAACCCGGCCTTCCACGCCACCGGCTCGTACTACCTGAGTGCCGATACCACTGCTTTTATGCAACTGATGCAAAGCACTGTGTGCCAGGATTTCCCGACCATCAAATTCATCATCCCGCACGGCGGTGGAGCAGTGCCTTATCACTGGGGTCGATTCCGTGGTCTCGCCGACATGATGAAACTGCCCAACCTCAAAGAGCTGGTGATGAAAAACATCTATTTCGACACCTGTGTGTACCATCAGCGCGGCATTGACCTGTTGCTGGATGTAATCGACAACAAAAACATCCTGTTTGCTTCTGAAATGATCGGTGCTGTGCAGGGGATAGATCCGGAGACGGGCTATTACTTCGATGACACCAAACGCTACATTGACAACGCGCGCATCAGCGAGCAGGACAAAGCCAACATTTTTGAACACAACATCCGCAAGGTGTTCAGTCGTATGAAGCTTTGATCTTGTACTTGTCGCCTGGCGCAGGAAGATCCCGATGAAATTGGCGCTCAACAAACTGCGCTGGGTGTTGTTGGCCTCAGGATGGTTATGCTTGCCAACATCGCAAGCTGAAGAGCTGCGCATTGCAGTCGCCAGCAACTTTGCGCCGGTGCTGGAACAGCTCGCTGCTGATTTTAAAGTGGCCAGCGGCCACACGGCTGTGTTGAGTGGCGGCGCCACCGGCAAGCTCTATGCCCAGATCAGTAGTGGCGCACCGTTCGACCTGTTCTTTGCTGCCGACAGTGAAAAACCCATGCAACTGGTCGCAGAGAAGAAAGCGGTAGCAGGTACCGCCTATACCTACGCGCTGGGGCAACTTGTACTTTGGAGCGCCATGCTTGACCTCGGCACCCATGCACAGGCCACGCTGGCTTCTGCAGATTTCCGCCATTTGGCCATTGCCAATCCCAAACTGGCCCCTTATGGAGCGGCTGCCCAACAAGTGCTGGAAACACTGCAATTGTGGGAAAAACTGCAAAAGAAACTGGTGACAGGCGAAAACATAGCGCAGACCTTGCAGTTCATCGACAGCGGCAATGCAGAACTGGGTTTCATAGCAAAAGCACAATGGTTGGCATTACCAGTACAAAAAAGAGGTACGCCCTGGCTGGTCCCCGCTAAACTGCATAGTCCGATTACACAAGACGCAGTCATCCTGAAAGACAGCGCTGTCGCACGGGCCTTCATGACTTTCATGCAATCTGCCGCTGCCCGAGCCACGATTGCAGATGCAGGCTATGCACTGCCGTGATGCTGACTCCTGCCGACTTCACCGCACTGTGGCTCACCTTGCAACTGGCAGCACTTACCACCGGCATCCTGTTGCTGATCGGCACGCCACTGGCCTGGTGGCTGGCACATTCCCGCTGGCGCTTCCGCTATATTCTGGAAACATTAATCGCATTACCGATTGTGCTGCCACCAACAGTGCTGGGGTTTTATTTGCTGCAGAGCATGGGTCCGCACGGCTGGCTCGGCTCCTTGATCCAGACGTTCGGCGGCGAACCACTCGCCTTCACCTTTGGAGGACTGCTGTTTGGTTCTGTAGTTTATTCTCTGCCTTTCGTTGTGCAGCCCTTGCAGGACACGTTCCAGACCATCGGCAAACGCCCACTGGAAATTGCTGCCACCTTGCGGTCCGGGCCGCTGGACACTTTTATCAGCGTGGTAATTCCCATGGCTCATGCAGGTTACATCACGGCGGCCATGCTTGGCTTTGCCCATACCCTTGGCGAGTTTGGTGTGGTGCTTATGCTGGGTGGCAATATCCCTGGTGAAACCCGCGTGTTGTCGATAGCCATCTATGACCATGTAGAAAGGCTTGAATATACACAAGCCCACATGCTGGCCGGTGGCATGTTGTTATTGTCATTTTGCCTGTTGCTGGCTGTCTATAGTTTACGCGGCCGGCTGCGGTTGGTGCGGCTATGAACAGTCTGCAGATCAAACTCACCATCAGCCGTGGCAGCTTCCGGATGCCGGTCGCGCTCGATTTGTCAGGTAACGGTATTTCGGTATTGTTCGGCGCATCCGGTACCGGCAAAACCAGCCTGCTCCGGGCCATTGCCGGCCTGGACCGGCATGCAGATGCTCAGGTTTGTATCAACGGCTCAACCTGGCAGGATCAGCATATTTTTGTACCGGTTCATCAACGCAAACTTGGCTATGTATTCCAGGAGGATAATCTTTTTCAGCATCTGAGTTGTGAAGGCAATCTGCGCTTTGCCGCCAGGCGTGCCCACACTCCACCAGAATTTTTCGCCCGCGTTATCGAACAGCTGAACCTGTCAGCCCTGCTTTCTCGCATGCCCGTACATCTCTCCGGTGGAGAAAAGCAGAAAATGGCAATCGCCCGGGCCTTGCTGCAAAAGCCCGAGCTGCTTTTGCTGGACGAGCCGTTTTCTGCTGTTGATGAAGAATTCAAACACGGGTTTCTCCCCAGGTTCAAAGCGCTGTTATGCGAACTGAACATACCTGCGCTCTATATCACCCACTCCAGTGCCGAGATGAGCCAAATGGCGGATGCACTGGTCTATTTTCAGCATGGTCACGGGCCCGTTGTGGCGCCAACCAACGAGCTGCTTACCGATTTGCATCAAGGTCTGGCACAACGTTCAGATGCAGAATCCCTTCTGGAAGCGCGCGTGTCTGGTCATGACCGGGAATTTGGCCTGAACATTCTGGAATGCGATGGCAGTACATTGTTTGTAGGCGGTGAGTTCCTGCAAATCAATCAACAGGTCCGGGTTCGCATACTGGCCCAGGATGTAAGTCTTGCTCTCAATCCTCCGTCCATGAGCAGCATCCTCAATATTCTGCCGGTATCGGTGCTGGAATTGGCCGAACTATCAGGACACCAGACTACAATACGATTGCAAGTGGGCAGGCAAACCTTGTTGGCGCGTATCACCCGCAAGTCAGCCACAGTATTGCAACTGGCAAAGGGCACACAACTTTATGCACAGATCAAAAGCGTGGCAGTATTGCATTGAGTCCGGGCTACGGATGCCGGTAACACCTGGCTTTTCTACCCACCTGATTACGACTGAAAGCCGATGACAGAACCTGATCAAACCAACCAGCAGTCGCTTTATCAGGATGATATTCAATTCCGCAAGGATAGGGGCCAGATCAGGCAGTATCTGGACAAATCGCGCTTCTGGCGGACTGTAGTATTGCTACTGGTTACGTTGGCACCGCTGACCAGCTTTACACTTTATTACACAGCAGCCCTATCCCAGGTCGATCAGAATTTTCGCAAGCAGGTGGTTGCCACTACCCGGATCATTGCCGCGGTGGTTGATACCGGCAAGCATGAACAGCTGGTAGCCAAAGGCGGCAACGGTAGTGAATATGCAGAACTGCTGGGCCTGCTGGCCGGTATTCGTGCACAATTTCCCGAGTTACGACAACTCTCTACCCGTCTGGTTCGCGACAACAAACTCTACGTGGTGCTGGATACCGAGCTGGCCAACGGTGCCAATCCGGTTAGTCAGCAATCAGGTATCTTGCTGAAACCCCACACCCCATCTCCGGAAGAAAGCGATGGCTTGCGGCTCGTGCTCGAGACCGGGTTATGGTACGCAAAAGACATGGCGTTCAACGGAATAAAAAACTATCAGGGTGCCTGTATATCATTGCCGGTTTCTGCAGCCAGTGATCCCACACTGCTGTGCAGCGTCTTTTCGGCTGACTCCTACCGGGAGAATATAAATTTGCTGGAACGCGATTCGCTACTGGCAATTTTTTTCACAATCATTGCCAGCATTTTTCTTGCTTTCAGCGTGTTGAAAAACCATGAGCTGGTCACCAAATCACTGCATATGGCGGAAAAACAACGTGATATGTTCCTGGAATATTCCCGCACTGATCCACTGACAGGCGCGCTCAATCGCCGCGCCTTTGATTCAGCTTATGTGATTGCGGAAGCACAGTTGCGCCGCAACAAACTGCCGTTTGCTATCATCACACTCGACATCGACAATTTCAAACTGATCAATGACCGCTACGGTCACGATCAGGGTGATCTGGTGCTTCGGGCCTTGGTGCAAACCCTGCAAAAAGTAATCAGACCCAGCGACATCCTGATGCGCATGGGAGGCGAGGAATTTACGATCCTGTGCAACCTGGCAGATGCCAACCAGGCTTGGTCAATGGCAGAAAAACTGCGGGAAACCGCCGCACGCATACGCATGACCACGTCCAGCGGCAAACTTATCCAGTTCACCATCAGTCTCGGCATTCGTATCATAGGTCTTGGTGATGATGTCGGTCTGTCACAGAAATATGCTGACGTGGCGCTCTACTATGCCAAAGCCAGTGGTCGCAACAGGACTGTGATCTACACCCCTGGACTGGAGGAAAAACTGCAGGCCTTGCAAAGCGCCAGGGGCTGACACCAGCCTGGTTTTCAGGCACCCCGGAACCATCCGGCTATGCTCAGGCGCTGGCGCGTAGCCGGCAACACTTCATGAGGAAACTCCTCACTCATAAACAGTACCAGCCGGTTTTCCAGAGGGGTGACGCTGGCTGCTACTGATGTGCCATCGGCATGGTAAATCATCAACTCGCCGCCGGCTTGTGGCTGCCACTCTGCATTGAGATAGAAAACGGTCGACAAACGTCTGTTGCGTTCGCCTTTGAATGCATCAAGATGTTTGCGATAGAAGGCACCCGGTTGGTAACAGGCGAAATGCGCTTCATAGCTGAACAAACCGAGATACAGCTGCTGGTTCAATTGCTGGCGCAAGCGCTCCATGCAATCGAGAAAGCCGGCACTGCATTGGTCCTCAACTTCCAGCCAGACGATGTGATCTTGTCTGACTGTGGAATCGAGTTCACGCAAGGGACCACGTCCAATACCTGCCGGTTTCGCCTGTGCGGCAAGTATGCGTTGCGCAGATTGTTGCAGTGCGTGCAACTGGGTGGCAGGCAAAAATGCGTCAATCACCGCGAACCCTTGATCGGCCAGCTGCCGGATCATTGCTTGGCGGGCAAACTCGGCATACCCATCAGACCCTTGAGTAATGCTGCCATTTCCGGCAACTCGCCTACTACGTTGAAATTGCCGAAGGATTGGCTGTCAGCCTTGCCAATGGCATAGTCGAGCGGAATCAAGCCACGACCATCTTTCGCATTGAGATCGCCACCGTGAGCAGCGATGTACTTCACCACTTCCAGCCAGTTCAAACGCGCGCTGGTGTGCAAGGGTGTTTCGCCACCAGCCCCGCTTTTCTGGTTGATATCGGCACCCGCCTTGATCAGCAGCTCCAGGCCTTGAATGACTGCTGCTTCAGTTTTATTGCGATTGCGACTTCCACCCTTATTGGTAAGTGCGATCATCGGCGTAACGCCATTAACACTGCCCAGGGTCAAATCAGCACTGTGTTCAAGCAGCAGCTTGATCATATCCACGTCACCGCCATAAGCCGCGCGCTGCAATGGGGTAGAGCCCGAGGTCATCACCGGGTTGTCACCGGCACGATCGTTGACGATGTTGCGCGGCGGTGGCGCAAGTTTGAGCGCGTAATCAGGCTCAGCGCCACGACCAAGCAACATGCGCGCAATTTCCAGACCGGTTGTCTGTTGTACTGGCGGCAAATCACCACGCGCACTTGCTGGCAGGATATTTACATCCACTGCCGCATAGAGTGGAGTACGGCCCCAATAATCCCATTGGTTGACGTCTGCCCCACGCTCCAACAGCAACTTGGCAATATCAAAGTGCATGTTCAACAGGGCCGTAATCAGTGGCGAGACGTTGTCAGGATCAGGTTTGTTAGTATCAGCGCCGGCATCAAGCAGGTTTTTCACGCATTCCAGACACTCCTCGCGCGCCGCAAACAACAACGGGGTAAAGCCCCCGGTCAGCATTTCTTTTACCCGCGGCTCGGCAGTCACCCGACGTTCCCAATTGCGGTCAATTGAACGCTTGTTGACCGCCGCGCCATGCTTGATCAGGAATTTGACCATCTCAGGCTGCTTTCTCGCAGAAGCCCACATCAGCGCAGTCTGACCACCCCAATGTTCAGCGGCATCAACTTTGGCCCCCTTTTTCAGCAACAATTCAGCCGCCTTCAAACTGCCGGTGCGGGCAACAGCCATCAACGCTGTCTGCCCTTCCGGATTGGCTGATTCCACATCGGCACCAGCATCCAGCAGCAACTTGAGAATTTCAACATTGGCCACTGTGGCTGCTTCCATCATAGGCGAGGAGCCATAGTTGTTATGTGAGTTGGGCTTGGCTTCAACTCGCAACAAGGTTTTCACCAAATCAGCATTGCCGTAATAGGCAGCCCAATGCAAAGGCGTGGTGCCATCGGCCGAGGCACGGTTTACATCGGTGCCGGCCTTGATCATGGCCGCTGCAGCTGTGAAATCCTTTTTTTCCACCAACTCAGCCAGAGTTTGCGCCTGCAGCGGCAGACTGAGGGCCAGCATCATGCCCAGTAAAAGTTTTTTCATGATTATTGCGTACCTGAATCTGCTTGCGAACATTGGTGAAATCGGGTCTGGCTTACACTTCTGACAACAGGCCAGTACTGTCGCCAAAGTGATCGACTGGTACATTGGCTTTGTCGAGCACGGTCAGCATAACGTTGGCCAACGGGGTATCCTGCTTGGCGGCAACATGCTGGTTGCCTTTGAGCTTGCCATTGCCTTTGCCAACGATCACCAGCGGAACCTGTTCGCAGTTGTGCAGGTTGCTGTTGCCGATGCCGCTACCGTATACCAGCATGCTGTGGTCGAGCAGCGAACCATCGCCGTCCTTGGTCTCGGACATTTTCTTAACGAACTTGGCGAACGCCGAGATGTACCACTGCTGCACAGTGGCCAGACGATCCATCTTGGCCGCATCATTCTGATGGTGCGACAGCGGATGGAACGCATCGGAAATATTGATATGGGTAAAGGTACGCATGCTGACCTCGCGATCAGACATGAACGTGATGACGCGGGTGAGGTCGGCCTGATAGGCCAGCGCCATTAAGCTGTACATCAGATCAAGGTGAGCCGGGAAAGTGCCAGGAGTGCCCACCGGCGCATCCGGGATATGCACGCTCGACATGTCTTGCTTCGACATTTTCTGCATCTGCATTTCGATGTCACGAATGGAGTCCAGGTATTCTGCCATCAACACCTTGTCGGAACTGCCCAGCGTCTTGTTGAGCGCGGAGGCATCATTCATCACGAAATCCAGCAAACTGCCGGTTTCCTTCGTGATGGCCGCCCTTTCGTCGGCAGTGTCACCTTGACCAAACAAACGGTAATAAAGTTTGCGAGGATTGCCTTCCATGGGAAGCGGCTGGGTCGGCGTCTTGAAGGCAACAGTTGATGCATAGCTGCCGGAGCCGCCTTCCACGGTGGATACTTCCAGAGACGGGAACGGGCTGTTGGCACCGAGTACGCGCGCTGCCATCTGGTCAGAACTGATGCCATCCTGCGGATTGGCAGTACCGGCCGGGGCCACGCAACGCAGCCAGCAACCGGCCTTGATACCGTGTGGATCCGGGCTTTCAGCAGGTTTGTTGCGCAGTCCGCTTACCACTGTCACGTAGTTGCGAAAATCCTTGAGGGGAGTGAGGATTTTGCTCATCTCGAAATTCTCGCCCTTGGTGGCAGGAACCCAGCTATCCTGCACCGCCCCATGCGGAACATATACAAAACCCAGTCGCAACTTGGACGCGGCCTGGGCGCTCATCGCCGGCGTCATCGCATCCAACAATGGCAAGGCAATACTGGCACCCATACCGCGCAGCACATGACGACGTGACAAATGTTTCCTGGCTATAAACATGGGAAAGCTCCGGTTGTGATCGGGTCGCTTATTGAGCGACCGGCTATCAGTTGTTTAAATTAGCTGTTTTTTACTGCGCGTTACTGTGTCTGGGTAAGTTGTTTCTTGGCATCTTTGCCAGGCATTTCAGCCTGCACCTTGCGGAACTGGTCACTCTTCACAATGCCCTGCACCAGCGCATAAAAATCGTATTTGTTCTTTTCCGACTGGGTGACAATGCTGCGCACTGTCGGAAAGTCCTGGGCATCTATCGTGCGGCCCACAGCATAGAGCATCAGCTTGCGGGTCAGGTTTTCCACAAACAGGCGCGGTCTGGCCGTGAGGGCTGTACGCAGATCATTGATACCCTGGATCTTGGTGCCGTCCGGCAATATGCCATCGGTGTCCACCTTGCTGCCCACCCAGCGATCAACGGTGCGACTGCGACCTACAGCATCGAAACCCTCCAGCGCGAAACCAAGCGGATCAATGAAGCCATGACAACCCCCACAGCTGGGGTTTTTGCGATGCATGGCCAAACGCTCACGTATGGTCATCTGCTTCTGGCCGGGTTTGTTGTCCGCCAAAGCTTCTACGTTCGGGGGCGGCAACGGCGGTGGCGTGCCCATGATGTACTCCAGCACATACTTGCCCCGCAATACTGGTGAGGTGCGATCAGGATAGGACGAAGCCATCAGGATGCCTCCCTTGCCCAACAAGCCGAAGCGGCTTGAGTCGCTCAATTGCACCTTGCGGAATTCATCACCTTTCACATCATTGATGCCGTAATGCAAGGCCAGTCTTTCATTTAGATAAGTGTAATCAGCCGTCAACAAATCCGTCACGGGTTTGTCATTAAGGAAAACGTCGCTGGCGAGATTGGTCAACTCCTCTTTTAGCAGGCCACGCACGCCGCGATCAACGTCGCGGAACAAGGCCGGATCGGGATTGATGTCATCAATCGCACTCAGGTTCAACCACTGGCCGGTGAAGTTGGTGGTGAGGGATTTTGCACGCGGATCTTTCAGCATGCGCGTCACTTGCTGTGACAACACAGAGTCATCGACCAGTTTGCCCGCCTCGGCCAGCGACAGCAGCTCTTCATCGGGCACACTGCTCCACAGGAAGAATGACAATCGTGACGCCAGCTCCAGATTGCTCAGCGGATGAATGGAACCTGGCGCAGCATTGTCTGGCAGGGCTTCCACGCGATAAAGGAATTTAGGACTGGCAATGATGGCAGTCAACGCGCGCCGTACGCCCATTTCGAAGGTATCGCTGGCGCGAACCGACGCATAAATCGACATCAATTTATCCATGTCACTCTTGTCGACTGGCCCTCGATAGGCCAGATGGGCAATGCGACCGATGATCTGGTTCGCGCACGGGGTTTCCTGGGCAGCAGACGCAGGACGGCAAGTGAATATTTTTTCCCGTGCAGGTGTCTGGCTCAACCCTGCCGGATTGAACGGACCCTGCACTTCAGCCTGGGTAATTGCAATGACATTCTCGCCAGTGCCCGGCGTCAGCGGCTGCAGATTACCTTCATACTCGGCGAATGACCGGTGTACGAATGTCACTGCCAGTTTGTGCGGGCCGGCTTTGGCGGCAAATTTGATGTTTTTGAGATGACTGTTGATTTCGTCAACTGCCGGGTCACCGATCTGGTCAATGGCCTTGAGATCCTTGCCACCGCCTATTTCGAGCTCGAAGAATTTCACGCCATCAAGGGTGGCGACCAAGGTGTGGCTGAACTCCTGGCTGGTAACCCACAGCGCACCAGCCAGGTTGCCGACATTGAGAATATATTCACCGTCGGCCGGAAAATAATGCTCAACCTGCAAGCCACCGCGTGTGCCGAGCGGCAAACCGGCAATATGTGCATACTGGTTGCCGCTAGCAAAATAAGTAGTGCCGCCAGCACGCGGAGCCGGATTTCCTACTGCCTGGGAAACCACTACACGCGCCGCGATCAATGACTGCTCTACCAGCGACGGCGAAGCACGCAATGCTTCTGCCACATTGTCAAACCCTTCCACTGACGAATCTGCAGGCAACAAACTGCTGGCATCCACTTGCACGCCGAACAAATCACGCACGATGTTGGCGTATTCTTTGCGGTTGACCCGATGCAAACCAACCCGACCAGCATGTACAGTGGAAGTGGCTGCGTGATCAAGATACTCAGTGATCCAGCCAACAAATTTCTCGGTGGCCTTGTTGTCAGGGCGTGGCTGACCAGCCGGGGGCATCATGCGGCCATTCAGCTTGCTGATCACTTTCTCCCACACCAGCGGATTATCGGCAATCTCATTGGGGGCGATCTGGTCAAAGGCCAGGCTGCCAGCCCAATCTTCGGAGTTATGACATTTGCCGCAGTTCTCTTCCAGAAATGCAAATCCTTGTTTGCTTTCATTGATGCGAGGGAAAGATTTGGCGACAGTATCTGCATGGGAAGTCGCATCTGCCCAGGCAGCTTGCGGGTGTGACATGGCAATGGCT
Organism: uncultured Gammaproteobacteria bacterium; assembly: GCA_903853385.1. Classification (GTDB taxonomy): domain Bacteria; phylum Pseudomonadota; class Gammaproteobacteria; order Pseudomonadales; family Pseudohongiellaceae; genus CAILUG01. The sequence continues at coordinate 2,447 of CAINTJ010000029.1, read as the reverse complement.
GCAGCCACCAAGATCAGCATCGGGATTGATATTTTTGTCTTCATTGCTACCTCTCAAAACTCACACAAACGCAATAAGCAGCACTGGCTGCTCAAGGCATCGCCCCGCCAAGATGGCGGGCATCACGCAGATTGCCGTAGAAGCTGCGGAAACCCTGATCAAGAAACGCGGCGGGATCACCCCACTGCGGCTTCAATCCGACCGCCGGATTGGCTACCACTACTTCTTCGGCACTGCGGCTTTTTCGTAACAGTGCCACCATCTCTTTCGTCAATTGCGCATACATGGCTTTTTGTTCATCAAATTCCACTTTGGAAATGACGGCACCCGACAACGGCACTATGACAGTCTTGTCATTGACGATTCTCGCCAATTGATCATAGGAATCCACAAAGCCGCCAATGTAGCCATTACTGCTTTCATCAACTGCACTCCAGGTGTCGGTACGCACGGTCGGCCCGGTGAACAGCACATTCTGCTGCGGGAAGTACGCATAGATATCACCATCGGTATGAGCCTGGAATGTATAACCCAGTTCAATGCTGGCGCCACGGAATGGCACAGACAGCTTGTCACGGAAAGTCTTGTTGGGCAGCTGTGCTTTGGGAGTGGGCCTGTGCAGGATTTCTTCGCCGCGCTTTCTGATCGTGGCTGCCAACCATTGCCTGGTGTTGGCATGCGCGATGATGGTAACGCCCTTGGGGGCCAGCCTGGCATTGAGGCCAACTGATTCATCGTGCCAATGGGTATTGACCACGGCTTTGATTTTGTCGGTGCCGGTCAGCTTGGTGACAAAGGCCAGATAGTCGCCGGCCAGCTTGGCGGGAACTCCTTCGATGAGGATTACGCCATCTGTATCTACTGCCGCCAGTGTATTGCCACTGGGTCCGGTAATGAGCTGGATATTGTCTGCCAATGGGCGGGCAGTAAACTGCTCGGCCGCAGCGGCGACTTGGCACATACCGGCAACCAGCCAGCAAACACCCAGGGAGAGCAAACGTGTCTTGACGTACATGACAGCCTCTAGCATCGAAAATCTACAATAACCTGAGTCAGGTTACCACTTTCGACACTTGGCAAAAAGCCTGTAATCAGGACCGGATTTGACTTGCAAAATGTCAACGCAATTGGCTGTTGGTAGCGGCTAACCGCAGCTGAATGACCATAGTCAAAGCCTGTTCAGGGGGGGCATTTACGCCGGCAAGCCCCGGCGGGACTAAACGGTCGCCTTCGCGTCCATCGCAAGCTGCCGGGATCCGCCCGTGCATTTGTGATCTTTGCTGCAAATCAGACCTGGAAGGTGTCCATCATGTCTAGGAGCAGATCCGACTGATTACCGAGTTCTTCGCTATTGGCGGCGGCCTCTTCCACCAGCGCCGAGTTCTGCTGGGTCATCTCGTCCATCTGCTGCACTGCATCATTGACCGATGATATGCCGTCAGCCTGCTCATTGGCCGCACTCATGATTTCGGAAACCACACTGGAAACCTTTTGTACTGCTTGGGAAATCTCCGCCAACACCTTGCCTGAGTTGTTGACCAGAACCGAACCTTCATTGACTTTGCGACTGCTCTCGTCGATCAGTGCCTTGATCTCCTTGGCAGCACCGGAACTGCGGCCGGCCAGTTTGCGGACCTCATCAGCCACCACTGCAAACCCCCTGCCCTGATCGCCAGCCCGCGCCGCTTCTACCGAGGCATTGAGCGCCAGCAAATTGGTCTGGAAGGCGATGGACTCGATCACTTCGATGATATTGCTGATCTTCTGGCTGGACTTGATGATTTCGTTCATGGCTGTCACAGCATTGCTCACCACCGTGCTGCCTTGTTCAGCAGTGTTTTTGGCTGTGATGGCCAAGTCATTGGCCAATTTGGCATTGGAAGCAGTTTGCTGCACTGTCGCGGTCATCTCTTCCATCGCTGCAGCAGTTTCTTCCAGCGTGGAGGCTTGCGATTCGGTTCTGGCGCTGAGTTCGGAATTGCCTGAAGCAATTTCCTGGGCGCTGGTCTTCACGACTGCAGCGGCATCCCGCACTTTACCGAGCGACTCCCGCAATTGGTCCAGTGCCTGATTCACGTATTGCTTCAAATCCTGCAACTCACCCTGGTAGTTGCCGTGCATTGTTTCCATCAGATTGTTATTGGTGAGTTCTTTCATCACCATGGTAATTTCCTGCAAGGGGTGGGTAAAACTGTCGAGCATCTGGTTGATGTCTTCACGCAATTTGAGATTGTCGCCAGAGGTGTTGACGAGATTGGCACGCTCCGACAACTGGCCAGCTTTGGCCGCTGTAATCAGGCGGGCGATTTCCAGTTGGGTTTCTTTCTGCTGGGTGATATCGGTGCAGTATTCAACAACCTTCAGCACTTCACCCCGGCTGTTCTTGATAGGTACATAAGTGGACTGTATCCACAAATGCTGCCCGCCTTTGCCAATATGCCGGAATT
>CAINTJ010000028.1 GCA_903853385.1 uncultured Gammaproteobacteria bacterium | reverse complement strand
CCTCAAAAAAGGTACTATTCTTCCTGCCGTTGGCGCTGGGATTTTGGCGCCTTTGGCCGCTGGGCTTTCCTCTCAGAAGGAAGAGGACTCGCAACAGTAAGAGACTTGATGCTGCCTATACGTTTGTAAAACGCAGCATCTTCTTTCTTTGTGTAAGGCGGTCCACGCAAGATAACGCCTTCAATACTTTTCAAAATAGCCATCTATGTTCTCCTCGTTCGTTCAATAATTGATTTCAATCGACCTTTAATATCTAACGATTTTAAGACAGCCCCCCGACTGGCCTTAAGACGCGTCCGCTCCGCTAACAGATCGTCAATCTTTTTTTGCGATGCTTCATATAGCCCGCGCAGACGCGCATTTTCACGCAGTAGGCTGCTAACCGTGGATTTATACATCTCATTGTTCATGTAAACAACCTCTTTACAGGTTTCAGCATAATAAAAAATACCTCAACAATTGAAAACAACAAAGACAATAAAAGACCGATCATAATTACATCAACAATAAAATCCATGATCTTGTCTTTAGTCTCTGTCTTCATAATTAAACCTGCCGTTTTAATAAAGATGGCAAATCATAAGGTAGTGGCGTGCGCTTCATAAACCAGTTTAGCGATTCACGCTTACGGGTAGACAGCTTACGATTGTGCTGATAATACTTATGATTTTCTATCGTTACCCACAATGAAAATTTCATCAGAACGGCACCTCATCCCACACCCACTCATTGCACCCTGACTCAAGGATCTCTTGTGGCGGGGTATGGCCAGAAGCCATCCTGCATCCCCCGCGGTCAAAGTTTGTGCACTTCTGGCATCCGGTATTGATAGATTCCAGAAATCCTAGCTCGCTTTTTAGCTCGTCTATCCGCTTTAGTATATCAACTTTCTTGGTCGGTATCATTTGAATGCTCCTCGCAGCGTTCTGTCTTCACCTAACTCAATATCAATCACCCTCCAGTACTTGCCATCGGGCTTCACCAGTATCTTAGCTGGTGACTGTATGCGCCCCGCTGAGGCCGTCTGGTGAGCCTCAGCAACCGTCTTAGGGCATGGCATGCCCCGTCGCCAGAACCACGTCACAGCATGCTTACGCACGAATGGACGCGGGTCTTCAATAGGTACAAACTCCTCGAATGTGTGCAGGCCAGAAAAGTATGTCACGCGTAGTGTTGGGGGCTTATCGGCCTTCTTGTGAATACGGTACATTGTGTCATTAACAGGCCACCAGATAGGGTCGTGCTTCAATGTTGATACAATGACACCAGCAGCGGCCTCAGTACCGTGCGCTTCGCGCTCCGGCTCAGGGAATAGATTGCCGCAGCTTGGGCACTCACGAACGGATACCGCGACTAGCTCGTGGCAGTGCGTGCACTCTTTCACTGGCGCCACAGAGACTTCGCTCTTGCCTCGTTTCTTCTTGATCTTGATCTGGTCAATTGGACCGTGCCGCTTAATGTTCTCAGCAAAGTCCAGCACCAGCGTGTTGGCCTTCTTGCCATCGTTACGCAGTCCGCGACCCAAGGTCTGTACGTAGAGGCCTGTGGACTTCGTTGGACGCAGCAGGATGATGCAGTCGATCGAAGGGAAATCAAAGCCGGTGGTGAGCAGCATCGCATTGAACAGGTACCGCGTCTTGCCAGCCTTGAATGCGTCAATCTTGGCATCACGCTCACAAGCGGACATTTCACCGGTCACGTAATCGGCGGACCAGCCGCGCGCCTGTGCAAATTCTGCGCAGTGCTTGGCATGCTCGACGCCAGTACAGAAGCCAAGGACATGCTCACGATCGTGCGCGTACTGCGCGACCTCATCCAAGGCGCCGTTAATCAGGTAATCCTTATCCATCGCATCCTGCAGCTCATTCTCTACATACTCACCACCGCGTGTATGCACCTCAGATAGATCGGCCTGCGTGACGCCATTCTTGGCAATCAGCGGGCACAGGAAGCCGTCATTGATGAGATCTCCCACATCCGCCTCGTAGGCTATGTCTGTAAAGATACGCTCATCACCGTCAATCAGGAGCCCGCTATCCATGCGGTAAGGAGTAGCGGTCAGGCCGATGACCTTAAGATGTGGCGCGTATGATTTCAGGCCAGCAATAAACCGGCCATACATCGTGTCAGAATTCTTGCTGAGCAGGTGTGCCTCGTCGATGATGACAAGGTCAGTGCCTGCAAAAGTGGCAGGCAGGCGGTGGATAGATTGAATACCGGCGACTGTAATCTGTGCCTGTTCCTTCTTACCCACGCCCGCCGACCATACTCCGACCGGTGCCTCTGGCCAGTAGCGCTTAATAGCGTTCACGTCTTGAATGATCAGCTCTTTAACGTGAGTGAGGACAATGATCCTCGTCGTCGGGTACTGTTCCAGTGCCCGCTTGATAAATGCTGCCAGCGTGAGGCTCTTACCTGCTCCGGTAGGCAGGACCAGCAACGGATTGCCAGCCTGCGTGCCGAAGTAATCATAGACCGCTTGTACAGCTGCCTGTTGATAGGGTCGGAGTGTTACCATAATTTTTAACCTTCAATCGTTGCGCCAAAATGTTTTCTGATTCGGTCGATGTCTTCATTGCCAATCGAGTTGTGATCATGTGCAGAACATAATTCGTGACTTGTGTACATCGGTAATTCGCTATCTAAAAATCCAACAATAAACTCAAGGCCATTATTCTTGCGCTTAAATTTAATCCAGCCATCGCCTGCATCAATTGCATCAGCAAAGTTGATCAGGTCAGGAATAACAAGATGCTCATCACATCCTGCACGCTGTCTTTCAATACTTAACCCATCCAAGTCTTGACGCTTAGCGCATGACCACCGTGCGTCACCATTAGGCTCAGGTGTCACATGTACACAGGTGCGGCATGAGAACTTAGGCGGCTTGGTGCCGTGACAGACGTCCTTAAAGCTGCACATGTTGCATATGTAGTACTTGCCATCTGAATGTATCTTCTCAGGAGGCCTATCAGAAAAGATAATCGACTCAGCTTTGTCGCGTATCTTTTGATACAGCGCCTCATCAAACTCTACATATGCAGCAAACAATTCATCGGTGTCTTTGTTCTTTGCCATGTATAAGCCCTTGGCCAATTTCATCTGGCCCATATACCACTGCATCTGCCAGTAGTGCATTGGCTTAGCATCGGCCAGACCTTTCTTGATCAGCTCCGCGAATGATTTCGTAGAGTGTGTCTTGAACTCAAGAAGATGAGGTGAGCGATCTGTACCAAGTATGTTCTTAGCAACTCCATCACAATGGCCGCGCATATGACCGCCGTGATCTTGAGCATTGAACTGCTTACCCGTCGCTGGGTCGCAGTCCCAAACAGTCGCCCCAGTATTACGTAGATCGGCGACCAAGCGCGGCTCTTCGAGATGACCCGTCTGGAATAGGCGTAGCATACGGCCATCAAATTGCTCGCGATCCACCCAGCGAAATGCGTACCATAGTGCGCGCTTGCATTCTTTACCAATAACTGACGCGCCAATGTAGCCGCGAGCTTGCTCAGTGGCTTCTTTCTTTTCATAAGTCTCATAGATCGCCTTGATGATAGGTTCTATTTTTTCTTCAAGATCAGACAAATTAGCCATGATGTCCTGTAGGTTGGTTGGGGCACAAGGATTCGAACCTCGGATGGCGGGATCAAAACCCGCTGCCTTACCGCTTGGCTATACCCCAATAAGAAAGTGGCCTACTCACGAGGAGTCAAAACGCTTTCGGCCACTGGACTAACTTAACGCATCCAAGGAGGCGTTGAGTTACCGGTCACCGCATCTTTCACGGCGTTGACTGCTTTGCTTACAATGCCGCTGTTAGCAGCACTGTAGCCCTTCACGACATTGCTCTCGCGCTTGCGATCATCAATCTCGATACCCACTTCCAGTGTCACTGGCTTGTTGTGCAAGTCAGAGGAGTCGGTAGGGAGATCAGTGAAACCTGCGGCGCCATAAAATGCCTTGAATTCACGCTTGGCAATAGACACGGCTGTCTGGTTAGGATTCCACAGGTTCATGCGGGACCATAGCTTACGGCCCTTTTGGGCGCCGTCAATGATCTCGAATGTGAACTGCAGATAGTGGCCAGTGCCTGCCTTTGTCACCTTCTTTTCAGATTCGGTGGCAATAGCAACATAGCTACCAGCAGGAAGTGCGCGAAACTCACGTTGCTCAGCAACGTCATTCATATCCAAATCGGTTAAATTACCCATGATCGTCAATACCTCGTTAATTAAGATGCAGAAGCAGTCAATGCGTCAGAAAACGCGTCCCAAGAAAGCGGCAACACAGCAGGCAGGCCATAACGATTCTTCGCTAGGTATGCCGGTGTCTCCGATGTATACAGCAGGCGCTCACCGGTGGTGATACCTCTGGCAACAGTCTTATTGAATCCAACATCATCCTTCTTAACGATGGTGCGGAAGTTGGCAAACAAGACAGCGTCAGCCCATTCCTGCACAAGCGCGCTTGCGCGTGCCTGCAGCTTGGGTTGGTAACGATCAAACGGTTCGACTTCAGGAGAGTCAAAGCGCTTAATCTCGGTGTGACCGATAATGACAACAATCATGTTCTTGTCATTACGTAACGCGTTGAGACCGTCTAGGATCTCGCGCCACTTCTCGGCCAGTATCAAGGCGCCCTTACCAAAGGCCAGCTCTTTAGCGTCGTGCTTTGTCTCGATCTCACGCTGAAGGATAGCTTCAAGCCAGTCAGCAGAATCTAGCACCACGCTTTTGAATTGGTGATCTTCGGTGTACAGGGTCTTGATGGCGTTCAATACGTCATCAGATGACTTGGCCAATGGGAAGCTGGCCGTGTCGATAGATCCCAATCCGTCTTCTGTACAGATAAAGATTGGGTCAGGTGCGCCCGCGGCAAAGGTGGACTTACCTATGCCGTGAGTGCTGTATAGAAAGATCCGAGGGGCATGTACGGACTTGCCCCGCCGAATCGACTTTAGATCAAATGCCATCGTCGATACCTCGTTAGTTATGCTACGACCACTTTAACAGCGGTCTTCGCGGGTTTGATCTCCAACGGAAGGAGCTTGTATAACTCAGGCTCATTCTGCTGAAGGTATTTAACGCCCTTTTCATCAAGCTCTTCTTTGATCTTGATCGGACGTAATTCGGTTGGAAACTGATCCTTGATAGAATCCCATGCGGCAAAGTCCAGCTTACGGGTGATCTTGCCGACAATCTCAATCTTAAAGTTGCCTACTTTGTGG